>DASXVG010000075.1:0-1623 GCA_036504355.1 Candidatus Limnocylindrales bacterium | reverse complement strand
CGGCGGCTGGTCCGCGTAGAACCACGCCGACGGCGTGACGTTCGAGTTGGCGACCTGGCCGTTTCCGTCGAGCAGGCGGGTGTTGATCTCGGACTTGTCGATCGCGTACGCGACGGCTTCGCGGATCGCGGGGTCGGCCATCGGGCACCCCGGTCCGCGATCCGCGATGCGCACGTTCCTGGAGCATCCGCCGTTCTTGAGCACCGCATCGAAGTCGTCCGCGGGGGACCAGTTGGGGCGCAGGAATTCGTAGGTCAGCGACGTGATCGGGACGACCGCCGAGCCCAGGTCCTGGACCTTCGGCAGGTCGCCTTCGGCCAGGCCATAGACGAGGTCGGTCTCGCCGTTCCGAAACCCCGCAATCATCGCATCCGGGTCGGCGTACCACTTGAACACGATGCCGTCGAGCGCCGCCGGTGTCCCCGTCCGGGGGTTGGCGTAGTAGGCGTTGCGGGCGAGGCGCAGCTCCGCCTGGGGCGTCACGGACTCGAACCGGAACGGGCCCGATACCGGCATGTCCGGGACCTCCCCTGGGCGGAACCCGGCGCCGTTCACCTGGTCAGCGATCCTGATCGACGCCAGCACATGCCGGGGCAGCGGCGCCGTCATCAGTGTCAGGTATCCCTCGTACACCCGCCGGAAGTGCCACACCATGCTCGTATCCGACGGGCAGTCGATCCCCGAGATGTCCTCGAAGCCCGCGGTCACCACCCCGGCGTTGGCGGGATCGGTGACCCATTCCCACGCGTAGCGGAAGTCGTCGCACGCCAGCGGGACCCCGTCCGACCACCTGAGCCCGGGGCGAAGCGCCCACTTCACGGTCATCGCATCGCCGCCCGTTCCCGGCGCGAGGACCCCGCCGTTCTCGACGCTCGGGAGCGGCGCCGCGGCCAGTTGCGGCACGTACCGGAAGTCGTGGCTGATCGTGACGAGCGTGTGCCATGCGAGTGCCGCGACGTTCGCCTCCGTCACCTGCGCGACGTAGTACGGGTTCAGCTGCGTGGCCTCCTGCCAGTCCCCGATGACGAGCAGGCCGCCGTCCGGACCACGTTCCGGTTCGTAGCTGGACGCGAACAGGTCCGGCGAGCCGGAGCCGGCCGCGTCGGGCGACCCGGAGGGGATCGCGCTCGGGCTCATCGCCGCGGAAGACGCCGCGCCGCTCGGCGGTGGCGTGCCCGAAGGGCTCGTGGCGCACGCGCCGACGAGTGTCAGGATCCAGGCCAATCCAAGCCCGCGACGCCTGACGCTCCTCACCGGTGGCTCCTCCCCGTGCCGGACGATGTCAGGGATGCTAACCGATGCCATCGTCGGCCAGGCGACGTCAAGCCGATCATGTCCCGGCGGGGAGAACTGGCGCGCCCGCTGCCTCGAGCGGCATGGGATCATGACACCGCCGGAGATCGTCCAGCGCCCGGCCGCAGGAGCCGCTCGATGAGCACGCGACCAACCCTCAGCCCCGAAGAGCTCGCCGGCATCCGTCGCGAGTACCGTGCCGCGAGGCTCCTCCCGAAGCGCGCCTATCACGACGAGGCCGTGTACGCCTGGGAACGGGAGGAGATCTTCTTCCGCGACTGGATCGCGGTCGGCCGCGCGGAGGAGGTCCCCGAGCGGGGCTCGTTCGTG
>DASXVG010000074.1:0-17983 GCA_036504355.1 Candidatus Limnocylindrales bacterium | reverse complement strand
CCTCGCGGTCCGAGCCGCAGGAGGAACGAGAGGACATACGCCCCGAAGCTCGCGATCATGAGCGTCGAGTGGACCGTTGCGAGCAGCTGCGGCTTGCCCTCCGCGTCCACGGCGTCGGCGACGCCGGTGGCGGCAGACGCGGCCATGCCCGCCAGCCCCGTCGCAACGGCGAGATCGGCGCCACGGTCGTTGCCGGTGACGTCGAGCAGGACGGCGAGGGTCATCGCCCCGACCGGGATGTCGGTCACGACTGGGTGGACAGGGTGCCCGAACCACGTCCCGTTGAGCGCGTCCTTGAGCGGTGCCCGGCCGGCGAAGACCTCGCCCGCCACCTCCTGTGCCCGCTCCCCAAGTGGCTTCGCCCACCCGCCCTGGCGCTCGATGAGCGCGCTGATCATCCGGTGCACGCGTGTCCTCCCGTTGGCCTGTGGTCCTGATCGTCGCACCGATCGCACCGCGCGCGCGCCCGACGCGTGGCGTCGTGTGTTGCAGGCTTCGTACGGACCGATCCCTGCCACGCTGATCTGGCGCGAGCCGACGCGGACTGGCACGCTTGGCGGGTGACGACACCCACCGCCGCCCCCGCTCCAATCCCAGTGCACGCGCAGGACCCCGCGACCGTGGTGGCGGGCCTCGCCGTCGACCCGGCAACCGGGCTGGCGGAGGACGAGGCGCTGCGACGCGCCGCCGACGCGGGCCCGAACTCGCTCGAGGAGGCGGAGCGCGAACCCGTGTGGAAGATGGTCCTCGAGTCGTTCACGGAGCCGTTCGTGCTCATGCTCGCGGGCGCGGGGCTGCTCGCGATCGTGGTCGGCGAGGTTCGCGACGGGCTGCTCGTGCTCGTGGGGCTGCTGCCGATCGTCGGGGCGGACGTCGTCACGGAGTATCGCGGCGAGCGCGCCCTCGAGGCGCTGCGGGACGCCACTGCGCCGACGGCCCGGGTCCGTCGCGAGGGCGCGATCGGCATCGTGCCGGCCGCGACCCTCGTGCCGGGCGACGTGATCCTGCTCCAGGGCGGCGACGTGGTCCCGGCGGACCTCCGGGTCCTGCGCGCGGACCGCCTGCTCGTCGACCGGAGCACGCTCACGGGCGAGTCGATCCCGGAAGAGGCGCGCGTCGAGGCGGATCCGGCGGACGCCCCGCTTGCCAGTCGTCGGGCGATCGCCTACGCCGGCACGAGCGTCGTCGGCGGCCGGGGCGAGGCGATCGTCGTCGCCATCGGCGCCTCGACCGAGTTCGGGCGGATCGCCGGGAGCCTGGCATCCGGGCAGCGGCGGCGCAGCCCGCTCCAGCGCGAGCTCGACCGGCTGGTGCGGATCCTGCTCGTCGTCGCGATCCTGCTCATCCTGTTCACGACGGGCATGGGCTTCCTGCGCGACCACCCCCTGGGCGAGAACATCCTCGCGGGCATCTCCGCGGCGATCGCGTCGATCCCCGAGGAGCCGCCCGTGCTGCTGGCGGTGATCCTCGGGCTCGGTGCGTACCGCCTCCTCAAGCGCGGCGTGCTGGTGCGACGCCTGAACGCCGAGGAGACGCTCGGTGCCGTGGACCTCATCGTCACCGACAAGACCGGCACGATCACCCAGAACCGCCTGGTGGTCTCGTCCGTGCGGACACCTGACGGCGCCATCGATGACACGGAGGTGCTCCGCGGGCTGCTCGAAGAGGCGCTGCGCGCCGAGGAGGACGCATGGCCCGGCGAGGGCGTCGCGCCGGCATCGTTCACGCGCGCGCTCCGCACGGCGGTCACCGATCTCGGCGGCAGCGGGACCCTCGACGCGGCCGACCTGGTCGAGGCGAGACCGGCCGACGACACCACCCCGGTGACCCGGACCCGCGCCCGGCGGCCGGACGGCTCCGTCGAGGACCTCGCTCTCGGCGCGCCCGAGGTGGTGCTGCGGACGGTGGACGCCGAGCACGGCGACGCGGAGCGCCGCCGCCGCTGGGCCGAGCTCATCGACGACGCGGCGTCGGCCGGCGAGCGGCTCGTGGCGCTCGCGCGGCGCGTCGATGACGGGCCGTGGCACATGCGGGCGCTCGTCGGGTTCGCCGACCCGATCCGGCCCGGGATCGCGGACGCCATGGCGACGGCCAGGCGTGCGGGCATCCAGGTCTGCGTCGTGACCGGCGATCACCCGCTCACGGCGGGCGCGATCGCGCACGAGGCAGGCCTCGACGCCGAGCGCATCGTCACCGGCGAGGAGCTCGCCTCGTGGGACGACGAGCGGCTGGGCGACGAGCTCGCCCGGCTCCACGTCGTTGCGCGTTCGACGCCGGACCAGAAGCGCAGGATCGTCGTCGCCGCGCGCGACCGCCACCGGATCGTCGCCGTGACCGGCGATGGCGTGAACGATGCGCCCGCCCTCCATGGCGCCGACGTCGCGGTCGCGATGGGCAGCGGGACGGCGGTCGCGCGCGAGGCCGCCGACCTGACGCTCGGTGACGACTCCTTCGCGACGCTCATGTTCGGCCTGGCCGAAGGACGCCGGATCGTCGACAACGTCCAGAAGGGGCTCACGTTCCTCCTCTCGACCCACGTGGCATTCCTCGGGTTCATCCTGATCTCCACGATCTTCATCGCGGAGCGCCAGGTCCTCATCCCGCTCCAGATCCTGTGGATGGAGTTCTTCATCGATCTCGCGACGTCGGTCGCCTTCGAGCGCGAACCGCCCGAGCCCGAGCTCATGACCCGCCCGCCCCGGCACGCCGAGCAGCCGTTGCTCACCAACGGGCTCCTCGGGCGGCTCGTCGTCGCGGGCGGGTTCACGGCCGTCGCCGCGCTGGTCGTGATGCTCGGCCACGACGAGGACTTCGGCCACGCGGCATGGCTCGCGTACACCTGCCTCGTCGTCGGGCAGTGCGTCCGGGCGTACTGGAACCGCAGCCTGCGGGTCCCGATCCACCGCCTCGGGACGAACGGGTTCCTGCTCGCGGCATGCCTCGTCGCGGTCGCCATCCAGGCCGCGATCCCCTACCTGCCCGGGGTCTCGGACGCGTTCCACGCGACCCCGCTCGATGCCGTCGACTGGGCGATCGTCGCGGTCGTGGCGTTCGCGCCGGCGATCGTCGCCGAAGTCGTGCGCACGGTCGGCCGGGGCCGGACGATCTGGGTCGCCTGATCCCGTCCCACCGCGCGTGCCGCGGCATCTGGTACGGTCGCGGCGGGTGCCCATCGCCACGACCACAGGGGAGCGCATGACCGCGACGAAACCGATCGACCGCCGGACGTGGGACGCGAGCGTGTCGCCCGCTGACGACTTCTACCGCCACGTCAACGGAGCCTGGCTGGCCGCCCACCCGGTGCCGCCGGAATACGGCTCGTACGGGGCGTTCCACGAGGTCAACGAGCGCAACCAGGACCTGCTCCACCGCCTCCTCCACGAGGCCGCGGAGCACCCGGGCGAGGACGGCTCGGTGCGCCACAAGGTGGGCGACTACTTCCTGGCGGGCACGGACGATGCGACGATCGCGGCCGCGGGCATCGCGCCCCTGCGCCCGCTGCTCGAGCGCATCGACGCCATCGCCACGCCCGCCGACGTTCGCGCGCTCGCGCCCGACCTCGAGCGCCACGGCACCGGTGCGCTGTACAGCATCGGGATCCTGCCGGATTTCGAGCACGCCGACGCGTACCTCGTGTACGTGGACCAGGGCGGCCTCGGGCTGCCGGACCGCGACTACTACCTGGGCGAGGACGAGCGGGCGCTGGGGATCCTGGACGCGTACCGGGAACACGTCGCCGCCCAGCTCCGGAACGTGGGCGTTGCGGATGCGGAGGCGGCGGAGGCCGCCGGGGCGATCCTCGCGTTCGAGCGCCGGCTCGCCGCCGCGTCGCTCACCAACGTCCAGCGCCGGGATCCCACGCTCACGATGAACCGCCACGACATGGCCGCGCTCGACGGCCTGATGCCATCGTTCGGGCTGGCCGGGCTGGTGCGCGAGATCGGCGGCACCCAGCCCACCGTCAGCGTCGACTGTCCGGCGTTCTTCCGGGAGCTCGAGGCGGCCCTCGCCGAGACGCCCGTGGCGACGATCCGCCACTACCTGCGTTGGCACCTCGTGAAGGCGTATGCGTCGTCGCTGCCCGCGGCGATCGAGGACGAGGCGTTCGGGTTCTACGGACGGCTGCTCGGCGGCCAGCAGCAGCAGAAGCCGCGCTGGAAGCGCGTCCTTGACATCGCCACCCAGGACATCGGCGAGCTCGTCTCGCAGCTGTACGTGGAGGAGGCGTTCCCGGCCGCAGCCAAGGTTCGCTGCGAGCATCTCGTGGAGCACCTCCTGTCCGCGATGGGCAGCGCCATTCGCACCAACCCGTGGATGACGGACACGACCCGCGAGGAGGCGCTGCGCAAGCTCGCCGGGTTCACGTTCAAGATCGGCTACCCCGACCAGTGGCGGGACTACTCGACGCTGGTCCCGGTCCACACCTCGTTCGCCGAGAACCGGATGCGTGCCGCGCAGTTCGAGCACGATCGGCAGTTCGGGCGCCTCGAGCAGCCCGTGGACAAGGGGGAGTGGCTGCTCCCGCCCCACATCGTCAACGCGTACTACCACCCGCTGCTCAACGAGATCGTGTTCCCGGCGGGCATCCTCCAGCCACCGTTCTTCTGGGCGGACGCCGACGACGCGGTCAACTACGGCGGGATCGGGAGCGTCATCGGCCACGAGGTCACCCACGGGTTCGACGACGAGGGTTCGCACTTCGATGCCGTGGGGGCGCTGCGGGACTGGTGGACCGAGGACGACCGGACGGAGTTCATGCGCCGGGCGCAGGTCCTCGTGGAGCAGTTCAACGCGTGCAGGGTCGCGGACGATGTCACGGTCAACGGCCAGCTCACGCTGGGCGAGAACATCGCGGACCTGGGCGGCGTCTCCGTCGCGTATGACGCGCTCCGGGAGGCGCTTCACGGGGAGGCGCCGCTCGTGGACGGGATGACGCCCGCCGAGCGGTTCTTTGCGTCCTACGCCTCGATCTGGCGCACGAACTACACGGACGCCTACGCGCGGCTGCATGCGAAGGTCGACCCGCACTCGCCGGGCCACTACCGGGCAAATGTGCCGTTGGCCAACTTCCCGCCGTTCGCGGCGACGTTCGGGATCCCCGAGGGGTCGCCGATGGCCCTGCCCGAGGCGGATCGCGCCCGGATCTGGTGATCGGCGGCCGCGTCAACGAATCGAGCGGACGTCCCACAGCTCGACGCCCTCGAGCTCCTCGGGCGGGCCGGCGAACAGGTCGGTGAAGAACGCGACCATCTCCGCGCGGTGCTTGAGCGGCCCCACGATGACGTGCGTGATCCCGTTGTCCACGAGGTCCCCGATCGCCCGCTGGCGATCGACGCCCCGCGCCAGCAGCGGCGTGCCGTTGTCCTGGATCTCGACCATCATCCGGGTCAGGTCGTTGCCCGGCGGGCCGTAGCCGGGCCGGCCGTCGTCGCGCGGGACGTACGCGTAGCCCTGCCACATCCGCGGCTCGTTGCCGGCGACCGCCGTCCATTGCATCGGCGCGGCGCCCGCGCCGTTGGCGAAGTGCGGCGCGAACAGGACGAGGGCATCGGGACCCAGCCGGGACGGCCCGTCACCCTGGAACCAGGCGGGCGTCGGCGACTGCCAGTCGTTCATGGGCCTCGGGGCGGTGACGGCGAGCGCGACCGCGAGCACGGCGAGACCGGCGGCGCCGCGCGCGAGTGGCATCCGTCGCAGCTGCTCGACGGCGACGGCAACGAGGACCGCCACCGCGAGGAACAGGTACATCGTGACCCGTCCTGGGATCGCGTGCTCGATGAGCGGCAGGTGCGCGAGCGGCCACCACGGCATCGGGATGCCGGTGTCGATCGTCGCGACGTGCAGCACGGGGCCGAGCGAGAGGATGAACAGCAGCAGCGCCGTGAGCCCGGCGACCCGCACCCGCAGGTCGTGCCAGCGGGTCACGACGAGCACCACCAGGACGACCAGCAGCGGCACGCCGACGTACGCGGTTGCCTCGTGGTAGAGCGAGCTGAAGTGGCGCGTGAGCTCCATGAGGGGCCCGGGCGCGAGGAGCGTGTTGGGGGTGGGCAGGACGAGGTTCATGAGGTCCGTCGAGAAGCTGGAGACGTCCTGGACCGGGCTCTGGATCCGGCGGGGGCCGAGGAACTGGACGGACAGCGGCCACGCGGCGAGGACGCCGAATGTCAGAGCGGCCGGCGCGGCCGCCGTCGCGACCCGGACGACGCCCTCACGGATGCGCTCCCGTTCGCGCACGGCGACCACGAGCACGAACGCCAGCACGGTGGCCGCGATCGCGAGGGTGGCGAGGACCTCCTCGAACACGTACAGCTGGAGTGCCGCGAGGGCGCCGATGGCGACACCCAGCCCGATGGCGTTCCGGCGCCGTCGCACGAGCAGCTCGTCGAGCAGGATCAGCATCAGCGGCGGGGCGAAGGCGACCGTCAGGTTGAGGTGGACCGTCGCGTGACCCACCGAGTAGGACGAGAAGGCGTAGACGGCGCCGGCGACGAGCGGCGCGACGACGCCGGCCACGTAGTGCCGGGCGGCCAGCCACGCCGCGAGCCCCGAGGTCACGAGCGCGAGGACGAGGGCGACGTTGTACGCGACGACGGGTCCCATGACGATCGTGACCGGCGTGAGCAGCAGGGCCACGGCGGGGATCGACGTGTTCCACATCAGGTTCACGCCGGCCGGCGCATTCATCTGGGTCGTGAACAGCGGATCGCCGCCGTGCTGGATGACCGTCGGGATCCACCGCAGCATCCAGATCATCAGCTGCTGGTCGCAGCACCCGCCTGGCCAGCGCTGCGCTGGGTCGATCCAGGCCGCGGATGTCAACAGGAACGAGAGGCCGGTGTAGACAAGCACCGCGGACACGAAGGCAGCAAGCGCCTCGAACCGGTCGGCGCGCCGCGACGTCGTGGGCTTCGCCCCGCCCTCCGGGGGCGTCATCGACCCGGGATCCGCCATACCTCCCCTGTCCTCTCCCATGGCGCCCGATGCTAGCGCCTCCGACGACCCGGGGAGCGGGGTGATGTCTCGCTGTGCGCACCTCGAGCCGAGCGCACCGCCGACACGTCGCGATGGACCACGATCGTCCCATCCCGCACCATCGGCTGGAGGCCGGGTAGGCTCGTCGCAGCGGGCACCCGACGCCGCCCGCACCACCCAGGGGGACCCGATGCCTCGCCTGCGCCTCGCCGCCCGGATCCCCGCGATCGCGCTCATCGTCACGACCGGGGCGGTGCTCGCCGCCTGCGCACCCGCCGGCCTGCCGCCACTGCCGAGCGGGATCCTGGCGACGGCCACGCCGGTCGCGCGGGCATCGGCGGCTCCCGCGTCGGGCGTTCCCGCGGGTGCCTCGCCGTCCCCGTCGTCTGCAGCGTCGACGGCGGTCGCCGTGCTGGCCAACGCCCGGGCCTTCGCCGCGGATGGAACCCTGTCGTTCCGGGTGACGTTCACGGGCGTCTCGCGCCACACCACCGACATCCTCGACGTCAAGGGCACGCTCGACGTCGACGGGACGGACGCCGCGCTCAAGGCGACGGTCGACTTTCCGCGAGGCGGCCTCGCCCGCACGGCGTACAGGCGCGTGGGCGACTCGGACTGGTTCCAGTTCGACAAGGACCCCTGGAAGACCGTCAAGGGCGTGGCCCCTGGCCAGATGGTCGAGCCGTTCGCGGGCCTTCGCGACGGCGGCACCGTCCAGTACCTCGGCGAGGTCGACGGTGAGCCGGGTCACTACCTCGTCGAGACGACGGGCATGTACATGCACCCCGTGCTCATCCCCGCGCGCAATCTGACCGACGAGAAGGTCCGCACCACGAAGCTGCGGCTCGTGGTCGACGCCGACGGGCGTCCCGTCCGCGCGACCTGGAACATGGACGGCACGGGTCGCGTCTCCGGCCAGCTCCAGGCGGTCTCGATCGACCTGGAGCTCAGCTACTCGCGCTGGGGCAGCGACCTCACGATCACGCGGCCGTAGCGGCGGCTGTCAGGACGCGGCGGTGCCCGCGCCCCGATACCTGTCCGTGAGCCGGCCCGACAGGCTGGACGCCGAGCCCACGAGCTCGAGGAACGCCGGGCCGGGGAGCCCCAGGAGCGTGCCGTCCGTCTCGGCCGTGACCGTCGCGGTGCGCGGCGTGCTGTTCATCAGGCCCAGCTCGCCGAACACCTCGTCGGGGCCCATGACCCGCAGCCGGTGCGTCGCGCCGATCCCGGGCTCCGCCTGGTCCACCGCGAACCGCCCAGTCCCGATGATGTAGAACAGGTCGGCCGGGTCGCCCTGCCGGACGACGACCTCGCCCGCCTTCACGCTGACGGGGACGAGCCTCCCAGCCGCCGCCTCGAGGGCCGGGCCGGGCACGCCCGCGAACAGCGGCAGCCGGCTGACCCGGGTGAGCGCATCGACCGCGGCATCGTCCTCGCGCGTGAGGTAGGGGCGCAGGATCGAGAACGAGATGAGGGCGGCAACCAGGATGATCACACCGCCGATCGGGAGCATGAGCTGCGGCCCGACCACCGTCACGAGGACGGGAAGCAGCAGCGAGCCCGCGGCGTACGTCCCGGTCTGGATCGACTGCATCCCGCCGAGCACGCGGCCCCGGATCGCATCAGGGACGATGCGCTGGAAGACGGTCGTGCTCACGATGTCGGCGACGAGCGAGCCGGCGGCGATGATCGCCATCGCGAACAGGGCCGGCGGCAGAGAGGTGGACAGGCCGAGGATCACGAACCCGGCGGCGAGCACGAGTGCGCCGCCGAGCATCGCCGGGGCGAGGCTCTTGCGCGCGAGGATCGCTCCCGAGACGAGGGCGCCCAGGACCCCGCCCACGCCGACCGCCGCATTCAGGTAGCCGGTGCCCGCCTCGCCGGCATGGAGCTGATCGACGGCGATGATGACCGTCAGGACCGACAGGCCCCCGAACAGGAAGCCGGCGGTCGTGTCCAGGGCGAGCATCCCGAGGAGCGGTCGGCGGATCGCCATGATGCGGGCACGGGCGCCGATATCGTCGACCACGGGCGTCGCGGCCGTCGCGAGCGCCTCCGGCAGCGCGCCGTCGGCCACGGCCGCGGGGACGGAGCCATCCATCGGGGCATCCGCGTCCCCCTCGACGGCCGGGTTGACGCCGCCCGAGGGCTTGCCCGGCAGGCCGGGTGGGAGCGTCGCGAGCGTGATCGCGACGATCGCGAACGTGACCGCGTTGATCGCAAACGCGAGCGTCAGGTCGGACGCCGCGATGATGATGCCGGCGAGGGCGGGCCCGATGATGAACGACAGCTCCCCGAGCGTCGCGAACAGGCTGTTGGCCGGGCCGAGCTCGCGCTCGTCGCGGACGAGGCTCGGGAGGTACGCCCCGATCGCCGGGCGGAAGAAGCACGAGAAGCAGGTCGCGAAGATCGCGAGCCCCACAACGGCGATGAGGGGTCCGTCGTTGGCCACGATGATCGTGAGCGCGACCATGATCAGGCCGCGCGCGACGTCCGTGACGAGCAGGACGAGCCGCCGGTCGAAGCGGTCGATGATGATCCCGGCCGGGACGGAGAGGATCACGTACGGGATGATCCGCGCGGCGCCGACGATGCCCAGCAGGAGCGGGTCCTGGCTCTCGTTGTAGACGATGACCAGCAGCGCGACGAGATACAGCCAGTCGCCGATCCCCGAGATGAACTCGCCGGCGAACAGCCGGACGAGGGCGCTGTTGCCCAGGACCCCGCGATAGGCGCTCATCATGCCGATGGCCGGAATCCTCCCTCACCCGTGGATGCGCGCGTCTCCCCCGGCTCGATCGCGAGTGTATGGCCCCCGCACGCGCGCGGTGTGTCCGACGCGCGACACGCGCCGGGTCGCGGTCGCGCCGGGAATCGAGACGGCCGGCCCCTGGCGGGGCCGGCCGTCGTCGTCGTTCCGGAGAACGGGTGGGGCTAGTTGCCGCCCGGGGTGACCTGGACGGTCCCCTTGGTGAAGCCCTCGCCCTTGGCGTCGCCCTCGATGCCCGTCCAGGCGTCGGTGACGATCGAGGTGTCGTAGGCGCTCGTGGACGGGTCGAGCTTGATGATCCCGGCGCCCTTGGCGACCTGGACCGTCTGGTTCCACGAGATCGGATCGAGCGCACCGACGCCGCCCGGGGACGGCCAGACGAGCGCGTTGATCTCGTTCATCATCCACGCCTGGTGGCCCGCGCCCAGCTGCGAGCCGGCGTCGGTCGTGAACTTCACGCAGTCGGCGGGGTTGTCGCGGCAGTAGATCCAGCCCTTGAGCGACGCCCGCACGAAGCGGACGGCGACGTCACGGTTGGTGCCTTGCTTGAGCCAGGCCTCGCGCGCAAAGATCGCGTCCTGGAGCATCGCGCTGCGCACGTCGTTCCAGTTGATGACGTTGAGGTCCTCGGGCTTGTACAGCTCGCCCGTCGCCGGGTTGGTCGCCTCGAGGACCTGCGCGTACTCGTTGTAGATCATCGCCTCGGCGGCGTCGATCTCGCGGTTGAGGAACGCGACCATGTCGAAGGCCTGGATGACCTTCTGGTACTGCGTGGCCGGGTCCCCGCCGTTCTCGAGGCCCGGGGTCAGGCCACAGGCCCTGGACAGCCCGGCGGTCACCTCGAACTCGTTGCCGAAGTCCCAGACGCCAACCTTCTTGCCGGCGAGGGCGCACGGGTCGGTGATGTTGTTGTCCTTCCAGGTGACGCTCAGGGTGCCCGAGCGCTGGAACACCTGGGCGATGTCGACGAGGTCGGAGCCGGACTCGCGCGCCTCGAGGACCTTGGGGACCCACGAGATCGTGAACTCCGGGCCGTCCGGCGCGGAGCCGACCTGCTGGGGGACGATCGTCGGGCCACCGTCGAGGATGTCGACCTCGAGGTTCTCGGCCTTGTAGTAGCCCTGCGCCGCGGCCGCGAAGTAGCCCGCGAACTGCGCCTGGGGCGCCCACTGCAGCTGGAGCCGGACCTTGGCCGCCTCCGCGGCCGGGCTCGACGGCGCCTCGCTCGCGGCCTGGGACGCCGCCGCCGACGCCGGTGCCTGGCTGGCCGGCGCCGTGGTCGCCGTCGAGCCGCTGCAGGCCGCGACGAGGATCGTCGCGAACATGCCCAGCCCGAGGACGCGCATCTGCTTCCTCATGCCTCTCCTCATACTCGGGCGTCCGCTCGCATCCGGGACGCCAGCTCCTCCTGCGGCACGCAGCCGCGGTCCGCGGAACGATACCGAATCCGTGCCGCGCTGGGAACGTGCGTGCGCGATTCGCTGTGGATACGTGGCGGGACCGGGCGGGACCGTCCCTCGTCAGCCATCGTTGCGCGACGAGGCGTGCCACGGGATCGCGACCCGCTCGACGAACGCGATCAGGAGATAGAACGCGATGCCGGCGACCGCCGCGAGCGAGACGGCGGCCCACGTGATGTCGAACTTCAGCGCGGACGCGCTCTGCACGATCATCCGTCCCAGCACGGACCCCTGGCCGCCGAAGTACTCGGCCACGATCGCCCCGATCAGGCTGAGCGTGGACGCGAGCTTGAGGGCCGTGAAGAAGTAGGGCAACGCGTTGGGGATCCGCACCTTGCGCAGGATCTCCCCGTCGCTCGCGGCGTACGAGCGCATGAGCTCGAGCGCGGCCGGGTCCACGCCCGACAGGCCGCGGGTCACGTTGGCCATGACGGGGAAGAACGAGAGCACCGCCGCCATCATCATCTTGGACAGCGGGTTGAGCAGGCCGAACCAGGTGTTGAACAGGGGCGCGAACGCGATGATCGGGATCGCGTTGGCGGCGACTGCGAGTGGCAGCAGCAGCGCCCGCATCCCCGACCAGCGCCCGGCGAGGAACGCGACGACGACGCCGGCCGTCGTCCCGATGACGAACCCGCCGGCCGCCTCGACGATCGTGTTCTTGGCGGACTCGAACAGCGGGAACCGCTCCCCGTTCCAGTTCTCCGCGAGCGCGCCCCAGATCGCCGACGGCGCCGGCAGGATGAACGCGTTGAGACGCAGCAGCCGGATCGCAAGCTCCCACAGCACGAGCCCGCCGACGATCACGACGATCGAGGGCACGTACTCGCGGAGCGCGCGCCGCACAGGGTAGCCCCGGCGCGCGCGCGGCCCGGCGGCGGGCGACGGCCCCGCGGGAGCGATGCCCTGGGCGGCGCTCACCCGACAGCGCCCTCCGCCATCGTGCGAGCCGCGGACGGGATGCCGGCGTCGTCGACGTCGCTGCCGCCCGCCCGGAGCGCCTCGCGCACCTCGGTGATGCGCTCGAAGTAGCGCGGCGTCTCGCGTGACGCGTCGCTGCGGGGCCTCGGCAGGTCGATGTCCACGATCTTCGTGATCCGGCCGGGGCGCGCGCTCATGACCACGACCCGTGAGGACAGGTACACGGCCTCCGGGATCGAGTGGGTGACGAACACCACGGTCGTTCCGGTCTGCTGCCAGATCCGCAGGACCTCGTCGTTCATGCGCTCGCGGGTCATCTCGTCGAGCGCCCCGAAGGGCTCGTCCATGAGCAGGATCCGCGGCTCGAACGAGAGCGCGCGCGCGATCGCGACCCGCTGCTGCATCCCGCCCGAGAGCTGGTAGGGCATGTGCCTGGTGAAGTCGCCCAGCTCCACGAGCTCGAGCATCTCGGCCGCGCGCCGGCTCCGCCATGCCTTGTCCCTGCCCAGGATCTCGAGCGGCAGCTTGACGTTGTCCTCGACGCTGCGCCAGTCGAACAGCACGGGCGACTGGAACACCATCCCGTAGTCGCGGTCGCGCCGGGCCTGGGTGGCCGGCTTGCCGTTGACCTCCACTGTGCCCCTGCTCGGCTGGACGAGGTCGCCGATCACGCGCAGCAGCGTCGACTTGCCGCATCCCGACGGCCCGATGAGCGAGACGAACTCGCCCGGGGCGATGTCGAGGTCGATCCCCTGCAGCGCCACCGTCTGGCCGCGGTCACGGCCGGCGAAGACCTTGTCGACGCCGCGGATCTGGACGACGGGCGTGGGGGCGGGTCCGGTCATGGGGCGGTCGGCTCCTGTGGTCATGCGTCGATGCCGGGGCGGCCGCGGAGGGCGAGGATCTCCGCGACCCGGACGAGGAGGAAGAACACGACGCCGAGGAGCGCCGCGACGAAGATCGCCGCCCACAGCTTCTCCGGGCCGGTCGCGTAGTACTGGTTGAAGGTCGTGATGACGCGGCCGAGGCCCGCCTGGATGGCGCCCGTGTCCTCGCCGATGATCGCGCCGACGATCGCGGCGGTCGCGGCGATCTTGAGGGCGGTGAACAGGTACGGCACCGAGGCCGGGAGCCGGAGCTTCGTGTACACGCCCCAGCGCGATGCGCCGTACGAGCGCAGGAGCTCCAGCGCCCTCGGGTCGAAGGAGCGGAGCCCGCGGAGCATGGCGATCGTGACGGGGAAGAACGTGAGGTAGGTCGCGATGACGACGACGGCGAGGACGCCCTGCCCGAGCGCGAACACGATGAGCGGGGCGAGGGCGATGATCGGGATCGTCTGGCTGGCGATGACGTACGGGACGAACGCCCGCTCGGCGAGCCGCGAGTGGACGAACGCCGTCGCGAGGCCCAGGCCGAGCAGGCTGCCGAGGACGAACCCGAGGAATGCCTCGCGCCAGGTGTAGAGCGCGGCCCCCACGAGATAGCCGAGCAGCGTCTGCTCGGCGCCGCGCTGGAACGGCTGGCCCATGGCATACGCGATGTTCCAGACGTGCGGCAGGTTGAGGTCGGTGGCGAACGGCCAGCGGAACGGCGGGTTCCAGACGACCGGCGAGCCGGGCCCGGCGCCCACCGGGTGCCAGGGGGTCCCGCCGAGGAGCTTCACGCCCTCCCACAGGACCACGATCAGCGTGACCACGACCAGCAACGCGAACGGGCGGCGCCACTTGAGCCGCGGGACTCGCGGTTGGGCGGCCTCGAGCTCCAGCTCGAGCTCGCGCTCGAGGAGATGGATCTCGTTCCGCTCGGCGCCGGCCGACACGCGCGCCTCCTGCCGTCGGTCGTCTTGGGATTGGACGCTAGCCCGTGACCGCCCGGTCGGCGATGTCGAGCGCGCGGTCAATGACCTCGAAGCCCTCCGCGAGCTGCTCCTCGGTGATGCACAGCGGGGGGTTGGTGTGGATCGAGTTGTTGGCGATCATCGTGTACACGCCGTTGTCGCGCAGGAATGAGCCGATCGCCTTCATCTCGTCGGAGGTGCCGTTGAACGGGGTGATCGGCGTCCACGGATCGCGTGAGCGCACGAGGTCGAGGATCCCGAACAGGCCGAGGTTGCGGTGCGCGCCGACGCTCGGGTGCTTCGCGGCGAGCGCCTCGTGGTGCCGGCGCATGACGCCGTCGAGCCGGGCCGCGTTGCCGATGAGGTCGTCCTCCTCGTAGACGCGGATCGTGGCCAGCGCGGCCGCGAGGCTGACCGGGTGCGAGCTGTAGGTGAGCCCGCCGTAGAACATCTTCTGCTCCAGCCCGTCGGCGATGTGCTGGCGCATGGCCACCGCGCCGAGGGGCAGGTAGCTCGAGGTGAGGCCCTTGGCCATCGTCATGAGATCGGGCACGACGTCCCAGTGGTCCACGGCGAACCAGCGCCCGGTCCGCCCGAACCCCGCCATGACCTCGTCGGCGACCATCAGGATGTCGTAGCGGTCGCACAGCTCGCGGACGCCCTTGAGATAGCCGTCGGGCGGGATGAGGATGCCGTTCGTCCCGACGATCGTCTCGAGGAAGATCGCCGCGATCGTGTGCGCGCCCTCGTACCTGATGACGTCCTCGAGGCCCTCCAGCGACTCCTCGACCGGCCTCGGCTCCGCCTCGCCCCAGCGGTGGGTGTCCGGGTATCGGACGACGCCCACGAGGCCTGGCTCGTTCGCCCAGCGGCGGTAGTCGCCGGTCAGCGTCATCGCGCCGAACGTCGCGCCGTGGTAGCTGCGGTAGCGGGCGAGCAGCTTGTAGCGGCTCGTGTGGTGGCGCGCGAGCTTGATCGCGTTCTCGATCGCCTCCGCTCCGCCGAGGGTGAAGAACACCTTGTTCATGTCGCCGGGCAGGATCTCGGCGAGCTTCGCGCCGAGCCGCGCGCGGATCTCGGTCGCGAACGCCGGCTGCACGTACTGGAGCTTCGTCGCCTGCTCGGTGATCGCGTCGACGACGCGCCGGTCGCCGTGGCCGATGTTCACGGACATGAGCTGGGCGTTGAAGTCGAGGATCCGGCGACCTTCCGGGGTGTAGAGGTAGACCCCCTCGGCACGGTCGATCGCGATGGGAGCGAGCGCGCCCTGCACGGACCACGAGAACAGGGTGTGCTCCCGGGAAAGGGCGACGATCTCCTCGCTCGTCATGCCGGGCGCGGCGCTGATGCCCATGGGTCCTCCGTTCCGGGCGCCCGTGTCGGCGGCCCGCGTGTGCTCGGGGTCTGGCGTGGCGGTCATTACAGCACAGCGCGCGGGCCGTCGGCTCCCGCTCCCGTCCCGTGGTCCGCGTCATCTCTCCCGGCCCGTGCCCGTCGCCCGCCCGCCACGCGGCCGCGTTCCCACCCGGCGGCCCCGCTCCCCGCCCGGCGGCCGCAGGATGGCACGCTAACCCACCCCACCCGCCGGCCGGGCAACCGATGGCGCCATACCCGCCCGGTGCCACGGACCGCCCGGCACTCGGGCCTGCGCGTGCGACCACGCGATGGTTCACGCGCCGGGCGGGCGCGGGCCGTGGACTCAGCCGACGGGGATCTCCGCGGCGATGCGCCGGATCACCGCGACGACCTCGTCGCCGATCGCGGCGGTCGTGGCCCAGTTCGAGACCGAGATCCGCATCGCCCGCTGGCCGTGCCAGGTCGTCCCGCCGAGCCAGATCGACCCGTCCTCCTGGACCGCGGCGACGATGGCGGCCGTGCGCGCATCCCCGCGCGCCGGGTCGCCCGACGGGTCGTCGAACCGGACGAGCACCTGGTTGAGCACGACGTCGTTGAGGACCCGGATCCCCGGGCCGCCGGATGCCAGCCCCGCACCGATGCGCGCGGCCACGTCCGACGTCCGCCCGATCATCTCCGCCACGCCGGACCGCCCGAGACTGCGGAGCGCCGCCCACACGGCGAACCCACGTGCCCGCCGCGAGGACTCCGGGACCCAGTTGTAGTTGTCGCGCTCGCCGCCCGAGGTCTCGACGTAGTACGCCGCCCCGAGCGTCATGGCGGCGTGGTGGGCCGCCGCGTCGCGCACGAACGAGAGCCCCGAGTCATAGGGCACGTTGAGCCACTTGTGGGCGTCGGTCGTCCACGAGTCGGCGTCGCCCACGCCGTCGAGGAGATGCCGCCGCGCAGGATCGGCGGCCGCCCACAGCCCGAAGGCGCCATCCACGTGGAGCCAGCCGCCGTT
Organism: Candidatus Limnocylindrales bacterium; assembly: GCA_036504355.1. Taxonomy (GTDB): domain Bacteria; phylum Chloroflexota; class Limnocylindria; order Limnocylindrales; family CSP1-4; genus CAIXZV01. The sequence continues at coordinate 1,661 of DASXVG010000074.1, read as the reverse complement.
CGCACGGACGGCCGCGACGATCGCCGGCAGCGGGTCGAACGCGCCGGTGTTCACGTTGCCCGCCTGCGCGGTGACGAGCGCCGGCCGGTCGAGGCCCGCAAGGCTGTCGGCCAGCGCATCGGCGCGCATCCGGCCCTGGTCGTCGGTCGCGACGCGGATGACGCGGTCGCGACCCATGCCCAGCATCTGGAGTGCCGCGAAGATCGTCACGTGCGACTCGTCGCTCACCACGACCGGGACCTCGGGCGCCCCGAACAGTCCCTGGCGCTCGACATCCCAGCCCTGCTTGGCGAGCAGCGCGTGGCGGCCCGCCGCGAGGCCGGTGAACGACGCCATCGTGGCGCCGGTCGTGTAGCCCACGCTCGCACCCTCGGGCAGTCCGAACAGGTCCGCGAGCCACGCGCCCGCGACCTCCTCCGCGACGGCGGCCGCCGGCCCGATCACGTACAGCCCCGCGTTCTGGTCCCAGGCGCTGGTGAGCCAGTCCGCCGCGAGCGAGGCCGGCACGCCCCCGCCGATCACGAACCCGAAGTAGCGCGGCCCAGCGCTCCGCACGAGCCCGCCGTCGGCGTTCGCGACCAGCTCGTCGATCACGGCTGCCGGATCCATCGGGCCGTCGGGCAGGGGTCCCGCGAACCGCTCCCGCAGCTCGGCGAGACCTGCGGTCGGCCGGACCGGCGTCTCCCCGAGCGCATGCACGAACGCGCGGGCGTGGACGACGGCGCGGTCGAGCGCGGCGTCGGTGACCTCGGCGGGCGGGGTGACGGGATCGGCGGGCGCGGTCATGGGACGTCTCCTGGTGAGCGGGGCGCTGGCGGCGGCTCTGCTCCGCGCATTCTCGCCTCGACTGGCAAGCGCGTCATCGGCCGCCGCCGGCGGTGCTTGCGTGTAACCCATCAGATTGATCTCATAGGTTACAGTGGAGCGGACACACCCGCACCGCCCGGACGAGGAGACCGCCATGACCCACGACGACGTCGCCCGCTGGCTCGAGGCCTACGTCGACGCCTGGATGACCTACGACCCGGACAGGATCCGCGCCCTGTTCACGGCGGACGCGGAGTACCGCTACCGTCCCTCGGACGAGCCGCTGCGGGGCCGCGACGCGATCGTCGCGGACTGGCTCGCGGACACGGACGCGCCCGGGACATACGAGGCCAGCTACGCTCCGTGGGCGGTCGAGGGCAGCCGCGGCGTCGCCACGGGCACCAGCCGCTACTCGGCACCCGACAACAACACCGTCTACCACAACGTGTTCCTGCTCGAATTCGACGACGCAGGCGTCTGCTCCTCGTTCACGGAGGTGTTCGTCGAGCAGCGTCGCTGACGGCGCGCCGACCCCCTCGCACGCAGGCTCCGGCGGCGTATCCTTCCGTCCTTCCCGTCGTGCCGAGGGTGGCCGGCGGGGGCCGTCGAGCGATGGCCGCCGAGCGAGTCGATGTTCTCGAGGAGGCTGACCGCATGTCCCGGATCGTCCGAGGCGCGCTTCTGCAGGCAACCTGGACCGGCGACAAGGAGTCGATGATCCAGAAGCACGAGCAGTACGCGCACGAGGCCAAGGCGCAGGGCGCCCAGGTCATGCTCTTCCAGGAGCTGTTCTACGGGCCGTACTTCTGCCAGGTCCAGGACCCGGAGTACTTCGGCTACACCGAGTGGATTCC
>DASXVG010000073.1:0-1865 GCA_036504355.1 Candidatus Limnocylindrales bacterium | reverse complement strand
TTCGAGGCCGGCGTCGCCGCCCCGCTGGACGGCGCGCCGCCCGTCAACGGCTCGCCCCGGTTCCGGGCCCTCGTGCGCCGCCAGGTGGAGTCCCTGGACTGGTTGCGCGTCCCGCTCCGCTACCTCGACCTGCAGGCCCTCCGCCCGGATCCTCCGACCGGCCTGGCGGCAGTGCTGCATCGCGAGCCGCCGCGAGTGGACGCGCTGCTGCGGGAGTGGCCGCGGATCCGCTCGGAGATCGATGCCGGTCACCCCGCGGTCACGGGCCTCATCCGGGCGAGCGGGAGCTCGCCGTGGATCCTGACCCGCAACCACCAGGTACTCGCCTTCGCCTATGAGGACACGGGCGAGACGGTCACCATCCACGTCTACGACCCCAACCACCCCGCCCGCGATGACGTGACGCTCGATCTCGCCATCGCGGCGGCCGCGCCGGGCGTTCCGTGGCGGGACCGGATCGCGCTCCGCCAGTCGACGGGCGAGCCGCTGCTCGGCTTCTTCCGCCAGCCGTATCCGCGTCCCCAGTCCGTCCGGGCCTGGCGCTGACGAACCACGTCGGGACAGTGCGCGACCGACGGCCCTGTCGGCCGGCGGTCCGCCGGGGCACGATGGGCCCAGGAGGTCGAGAGCGATGTCAGTGACCGTGCTTGAGAGACCCGCGGGGCGCGACGCCGAGCTGGCCGGGAAGCCGGGGGTGGTGCGCTTCCTGGAGCTGCCGCCGCGCCGGTGCGTGGCGATCGACGGGGAGGGCCCGCCAGGGCCGGAGACGTTCGCTCCGCGGCTCCCGGGGCTGTACACGGCCGCGTGGTCGCTCCGCTTCGCCCTCAAGGCGCGAGGCGTGCTCACGAAGGTCGGCCCGCTCGAGGGCCAGTGGTGGACCTCGGACGGCACGACGGCCTTGGGCGAAATCCTCGACGACACGCGCACCGCCTGGCGCTGGACCCTGCTCATCGTCCTTCCCGACGAGGCTGCCCCAGCCGAGCTCGACGCGGCGCTCGCCGCCGGCCGGGCGAAGCTCGCCCCTCCGTACGATGCCTCACTGCGCATCGATCGGCTGGACGAAGGCTCGGTGGCGCAGCTGCTCCACGTGGGCTCGTATGCGGATGAGCGGCCGTCGATCGAGCGACTCCACGCGGCCGTCGCGGCAGCGGGTCTCCGGCTGCACGGACGCCACCACGAGATCTACCTCGGTGACCCGTCGCGCGCCGCGCCGGAGCGGCTGCGGACGATCGTGCGCCACCCCGTCCGCTGATCCCGCCCGACGGAGCACCCGTCGACGCGATCGGACGCCGGCCGACGCGCGCGACCGACGCCCCTGCATCGTGGGCGCCCGGGACCGCAACGCCAAGCGGCCGAGCCCTCCCCGCGTGCGGGGAGATCCCTGGCTACAGGGCCGGCAGCGCCTGGTGGTCGGTCTGGGCCGCGGCGAACAGGTCGCCGACCTCGGCGACACGCTCGACGAGGTTGCGGATCGTCCAGCGGTCCGGGGCAAGGGTCGGGTCGTCGAGCTCGTCCCAGCGGATCGGGGCGGACACCGGCGCGCCGCGGCGTGGCCGGACGGCGTACGGCGCCACCAGCGTCTTGATTGCCGCGTTCTGGGTGTAGTCGAGCCGGGCCTTGCCGCCACGGTCGGCCTTGGACCACTCCCAGCTGACGAGGTCCGGCACCGTGGCGCCGATGGCCCGTGACAGCGTCTCGACCCAGGCGCTCGTCTCCTGGTAGCCGTACCGCCCGCGCTCGATGGGGATCCAGGCCTGGATGCCGCGGGAGCCGGTCGTCTTGGGGTAGGCCCGCACGCCGAGGTGCTCGAGCGCGGTGCGGTAGAGGCGGGCGAGGGTCAGCGTCTCGTCCCACGTGGTCTTCGG
>DASXVG010000072.1:0-7427 GCA_036504355.1 Candidatus Limnocylindrales bacterium | reverse complement strand
CGTCGGCGTCGAGTGGACCCCGCCTGCTCGCCCGTTCTTCGTCGAAGCTGCGTGGGTATGGCGCCCCCGGACGGATTCGAACCGCCGACGCCAGCCTTAGGACGGCTGCGCTCTATCCACTGAGCTACGGGGGCGCGCGGCACGATCGTACCTCGCGCAACCCGGCAGGGTCAGCGGGCCCCAGCGCCGTCCTCGCGATTGCGCATCGCGTCAGCGGCCAGCGTCATGTACTCGTGCAGGCGGGCCTTCGCGTCTTCGGGGGCGTCGGAGGCGTCGATGGCCGCGCGCATGTGGACGAGCCAGCGGTCGCGTTCAAGGGAACCGATCGAGAACGGGAAGTGGCGAGCGCGCAGCCGGGGATGGCCTCGCTCCTCCAGGTAGGTCGTCGGGCCGCCCCAGTACTGGACCAGGAACAGCGCGAGCCGCCGCCGGGCACCTACGAGATCGCCGTGATCCGGGTACAGCGGCAGCAGGACGTCGTCCGACTCGACCCCGTGATAGAACGCGTCCACGAGTCCCTCGAAGAACGGGAGACCGCCAACCTGCTCGTACAGGGTCGCCTGCGCCATGCCGGGGAGTGTACGGAGCGCCGGCGGAGCGGCGCAGGCTGTCCGCGTCGGCAGGGCGTGCACCGGCCGATCCGCGCCATCGACCTACAATCGGGGTCGTGACCGATCCCCTCCCCGATCTCGTCCTGTACGGCCGGCCGGGCTGCCACCTGTGCGAGGACGCGCGCCTCGCGCTGGACGCAATCCTCGCGGACCGCGCGGCGCACGGGCTGCCGGCACCCCCGATCACGGAACGGTCCATCGACGGAGACGACGAGCTCCAGCGCCGATATGCGTTCACGATCCCGGTGGTGACGCTCGGCGATGCTGAGCTGGAGCTCGCGACGACCGCCTCGAAGCTGCGCCGCTTCCTGGCGCAGGCCCTCGACGGAGAGGCGCCCGCGTGAACGGCGACTACACGTTCCTGGTCGCGGTCCTCGCGGGCCTCATCTCGTTCCTGTCGCCGTGCGTGCTGCCACTGGTGCCCGCATACCTGGGCCAGCTCACCGCGGTCGCCGTTGCGGCGCAGGGACGCTCGGAGACGCCGTCGCGCTGGGCCGCCGTGCGCCACGCCGTCTCGTACGTGGCAGGCTTCGGGACCGTGTTCACGCTCCTCGGCATCACGGCGACCTTCGCGGGTGGGGTTCTCGCGGACTACCTGCCCGCGCTGCGGATCGTGGGCGGGATCGTGCTCGTGGTGATGGGCCTGAGCCTCGCTGGGATCCTCCGCGTCCCGGTCCTCGAGCGCACGTGGCGACCGCTCGACGCGGGCGCATCGGCAAGCCTCACGACGATGACCGGCGGCATGACGCTCGCCCCGGCGGGCGGCGGCGACATGGGCAGCAGGGTCGGGAGCCGCCTCGTCGGCGGTCGGGCGGGCCTCGGGACCGCGTTCACGCTCGGCGCGATCTTCGCCGTGGGGTGGACGCCGTGCATCGGGGTCATCCTCGGCGGGATCCTCACGATGGCCGCGACGTCCGAGGGCAAGCTCCAGGGAGCGTTGCTGCTCGTCGGCTACACGGCGGGCCTGGGCATCCCGTTCATCGTCATCGCCGCGTTCTACGACCGCTCGAAGGGCCTCGTCCGGTTCCTCGTGCGGCACGGGACGACGGTTTCGCTCATCGGCGGGCTGCTCGTCGCGGTGATCGGCCTCGCGATGATCTTCGACCTCCTCATCCTGCTCCCGCGCTACTTCGGGTTCTTCTCGATCGTATGAGCGACGCCATCGAGTCGCCGCTGCGGACGGAGCCGCCCAAACCGCGACGCACGCTCATCGGGCCGTTCACGGCCCGCCAGCTGGGGTCCGCGCTGGCCGTCGTGGTGGTGGCGGCCGTCGTGCTGGCCCTCGTGACCCGCCCGATCGCCGCGGGACCAGGCGCCGGGGCCACCGCGCTCCCTGCCGCCACGCCGTTCCTCGTGGGGCCCGCCGTCGAGGGCCTCCGCCCCGGCAACGAGGCGCCCGAGCTTGCGGTGACGCACGACGACGGGAGCACGTTCCAGCTCACGGACCTCGTTGGCAACCCGGTGCGCCTGCAGGATCTGCGCGGCAAGCTCGTGTGGCTCAACTTCTGGGCGTCGTGGTGCCCGCCGTGCCAGGGTGAGACGCCGGTGCTGCGGGACATGGACGAGACGTACGGGGACCGCGGGCTGGCGATCGTTGGCATCGCGGTCCAGGAGACGACCGTGAACGACGTCAGCGCCTACGCAACGCGCTACGAGCTGGCCTACCGGATCGCCTTCGACACGTCCGCCGACATCTTCCGGCTGTACAGGGTGTATGCCCTGCCGACGCAGTTCTTCATCGCGCCGGACGGGAAGATCATCGAGGTCGTGAACGGGCCGCTCTCCCACCAGGACGCCGCGGCCCGGATCGAGGCCTGGCTGCCGAAGAACTGAGGGCCGCCGGAGCGCGTCCGCTCAGCAGTCGAACACGAACCAGCACAGCTCGTTGCGCAGCCGCTGGTCGTCGAGGACAAGCGCCCGGATCGCGGGCGGCAGCTGGTTGCGCTGCCAGCGGCACTCCGCGCGGCCTGCCGACTCGCCCTCGCCATCGGGTGCTGCCGCCTGGGCCGCCCTGATCGCGTACGCGGCCGCACCGAGCTCGTGCGCGGCCACGTGGCCGACGGCCGCGGCCTGTGCCGCGGCGTACGCGGCATGCCGGGCCGCTCCCCGGAGGTCCCGAGCCGCGGCGTTCGCGTGGCCGGCCGAGGTGCGCGCCTCGGCCCAGCTGATCTCGCCGCGCGCCCAGGCTCGCCCGAGGGCGATCGCCCGGCGTGGACGGTCGTCCGCGGGCCGTGCGTGCTCGAAGTGGTGCAGCACGTGCTCCGCGCAGTCGGCCGCCCACAGGGCGAGCAGGTGATGGTCGTCGTCGCGCAGGGTGCCGCCGCGACGCAGCGTGATGAACCGGGGGTCGCGGATCGTCGGCAGGATCACCAGGCTGCCCGGGCCTACAGGCCCTCGAACCGGAAGCGGTCCCGGTCCGCCACGAGGGTGCCCACCGGCATGCGGGACTCGTGCGACAGCGCGACGAGCCAGTCCTCCTCCACCGCGCGCCGGAACAGCTCGCCCTTGACGCTGACGCTGTCCAGCGGGAAGTCGTCGAACGCGGTGACCCAGCGCGGGTTCGCGGACCAGGGGCGCATGCACAGGTCACCGAAGAACGCGAGTGAGCGGGCGCCGGGCCCGGTGCCGCGGACGAGGATCGCCTGGTGGCCCGCCGAGTGGCCGCCCGTCCGGATCACCGAGACGCCGGGGAGCAGCTCCCGGTCGCCATCGGCCCAACCCTCCGCGCCCCAGTCTGCCACGAGCCGCAGCTCGGGCTGGTCGTAGGAGGCCACGACCCGCGAGTTGTCGCCGAGCGCGATCTCCCACTCGGCACGCTGCGCGACGATCCGGGCCCGGGGGAAGGCGCGCGTGCCGTCGGCGAGCAGCAGGCCGCCCGCGTGGTCGTAGTGGAGGTGGCTCATCGCGACGACGTCGACCGTCGCCGGGTCGAAGCCGGCTGTGCGCATCGCGGGCACCACGGGCGTCCCGGCGTAGCCGCGCATCGTCGTGTTCTTCGCGTCCATGCGCTCGCCGATGCCCGTCTCCACGAGCACGCGGCCGGCCGGCGTCTCGATGAGCAGGCAGTTGAGCGCCTGGAGGAGCCGTCGGTTCTCGTCCAGCTCGCCCTGGGCCCACGATCGCCACAGGATCCATGGCACGGGGCCCAGGAGCGTCCCCGCGTCGGAGCGGAACGAGCCCGCCTGGATGAGCGCGACGGAGGTGCCGCCGCCGAGCTCCGTGCGCCAGTGGACGGCGTCGTTGGTGCCGGCCATCGGCGTCAGCCCTCCCTGGGGAGTTTCCGGCCGCGGTCGAAGTCGGCGTGGAAGGCCGACGCCGTGGGCTCGGACTGGCCCTGGTACTTCGAGCCGAGCTCCTTGCTGCCGTACGGCCGCTCCACGGGCGAGCTCATCCGGAAGAAGCTGATCTGGCCGATGCGCATCCCCGAGTACAGCGCGATCGGCAGGTTGGCGACGTTGGACAGCTCCAGGGTGAGCGTGCCCTTCCAGCCCGGGTCCACGTAGCCGGCGGTCGAGTGGATGAGGAGCCCGAGACGTCCCAGCGACGACTTGCCCTCGAGGCGCGCCACGAGATCGTCCGGCAGCTCCACCCACTCCAGCGTCTGGCCCAGAACGAACTCGCCCGGGTGAAGGATGAACGGCTCGTCGTCCGCGATCGTGAGCATCTCGGTCAGGTCGGGCTGGGGCGTGCGGGGGTCGATGAACGCGTATCGGTTGTTGCGGAACACGCGGAAGCTGTGGTCGAGGTGGAGGTCCACGGACGACGGCTGGAGATCTGCCGCGTCGTACGGGTCGATCCGGACCCGCCCCGACTCCAGCTCCGTCCGGATGTCGCGATCGGCCAGGACGCTCATCTAGGCTCGCTTCCCCTTCTTCTTCGGCGTGACCGCGTGCTCGGCCATGAGCGAATCGACCTCTCGCTTGAGATCCTCGAGGTCCTCGAAGCTCTGGTAGACCGAGGCAAACCGGATGTAGGCGATGTGGTCGAGGGCGCGCAGCTTGTCCATCGCCAGCGCGCCGACCCGGGAGCTCGGGATCTCGCTCAGGCCGGAGCCTCGGAGCTCGGTCTCGATCTCGTCTGCCGCGCGCTCCGCCGCGTCGTCCGGGACGGGACGCCGCGTGAGCGCCTTCGCGAGGCCCTCGGCGAGCTTGTCGCGGTCGAACTCCTGGCGTGTCCCGTCACGCTTGGCCACGACGAGACGTGCGGCCTCGACACGCTCGTACGTGGTGAACCGGGCGCTGCACGACGGGCACTCGCGACGGCGGCGGATGACCGCCGACTCGTCGAGGTCCCGGGAGTCCACGACCCGCGTGTCACGCGTGCCGCACTGCGGACAGCGCATCAGCCCTCCAGCCCAGCGACCACAAGCAGTAGTGGTGTCCGGTCAGCATACCACTACATACGGTGTCCTTCGGCCTGCATTCGGTGGGCGACGGACCTCAGCGGCCCTCGTCGACGTCGTCGTCCACGAAGTAGGTCGGGAGCGCCGGGCCGGCGGCGCCGCGGAGCGCTGTGTCCGCGCGGTCGAGCAGGTCCGCGGGCCGGACCGCCACGATCTCCGCCGCCAGTCGTGACGCAGCGTCCCGGGCGTGGCGCAGGTTCAGCGCGCCGCGCTTGAGCGAGGTCTGGGCCTCGAGGTCTCGTCCACCACGGTCCGCAAGCAGCGCGTCGAGCCCGTGCCCCACGAGCTCGCCCGCCCGGACCGCCCGCTCGAGCTCCATCGTGAATGCCCCCGCCTCGCGCGCCAGGCCCCGCGGCACGGACGCGGACTGCGCCTCGCCCGAGATCGCGCCGAGCATCTCCTGCACGGCCGGCAGCGTGGCACCGAGCGCGCGGGGATCACCGCTCCGGCGCCGGATCTCGTCGAGCTGGTTCACGAACGGGTCCGCGACCTCGGCGAACCGCCTGTCGAGCTGCCTGACGAGCTTCTGGTAGCGCTCGAGGTCGCGGGTGCGGCCCATCAGCACCGACAGCCGGCGCACCGTCAGCAGGAACAGGATGCCCAGCGCCGCGAGCACGACGAGCCAGACGAGCGTCCCCGTGTTCATTGCCTGCCGCTCCGTGCCCCGGTCAGCTGCCGCGCCGTGCGCGCAGCTCCGTGAGGAGGGCGGGCCCGACCTCGAACAGGTCGCCGATCACGAACAGGTCCGCCACCTCCGCGATCGGGGCGTCCGGATCACGGTTCACCGCGACGATCGACTCGGCGGACTGCATCCCCACGCGGTGCTGCATCGCGCCCGAGACCCCGAGCCCGAGGTAGAGCGAGGGCTTGACGACCTTGCCCGTCTGCCCGATCTGGCGGGCATAGCCGATCCATCCGGCGTCGACCGATGCGCGCGTCGCGCCGACGACGCCGCCGAGCACCGCCGCCAGGTCATCGACGATGCCGAAGCCCTCCGGGCTGCCGACACCACGACCACCGACGACGACGACCCGCGCCTCCTCGAGCGACGCCTCCGCCCCAGCTTCGGCGACGCGCTCGAGGACCGCGGCAGCGGGCGTCGCCGCGCCTTCGGCCGTGCGGGACTCGACCGTCCCCGCAGCCGCGGCCTTCGAGGTTTCGACCGCGTTCGGGCGGACTGTGACGATCCCGGTGTTGCCGGTGAGCACGCTCTTCGTGATCGCCTTCGCGCCGAGGACCGCCGCCTCGACCTCGGGGCTGTCGCCGCTCCAGGTCGCGCCGCTCGCGTTCGCGAGCAGCCCCCAGTCCAGCAGTCCGACGAGGGTCCCGGCAAGGTCCCGCCCGTCCACGGTGGCGCCCGCCAGGACGTGCGTGATCCCTTCCCCCGCGAGGCGCCGGACCTCGGCCGCGGCGTGCGGCGCCCAGACCTCGCCCGCGACCGCGGGCGCCGTCACCGCGACGACGAGCGGGAGATACGACGCGAGATCCGCGGCGGCGGCGTCCGGCGCCGCATCGACGACGAGGCCCACGGCGCTCCCGCCGGCCGACTCCGCGAGCTGCCGCGCGAGCGTCGCGATCTCTGATGACAGGCGCGTGAGCGAGCCGTCCGCGACCTCGGCGACGGCGAGGATGACGGGGGGCATCAGATGATCCTCCGGCCGGCGAGGAAGTCGGCGATCTCACGGGCGGCCTCGCCCGGCGGCGCCTTCACGACGCGTCCGGCGGCCCGTGCGGGCGGCTTCTCCGCCTCGACGACGCGCGTGGCCCAGACGCCATCGGCCGGCACTGCGGCCTCGGGCAGGTCCGCGACGGCCTTCTGGGCGATCTCGCGGGAGCGTGCCGCCATGATCCCCTTGAGACTCGGGTAGCGCGGCGCACCGAGGGCCTGGGTGCACGAGATGACGGCCGGCATCGGTGACTCGATGACGTCGTACCCCTTGGCGGAGAGGCGGCGGACCTGCACGCGGCCCGTGGCCGGGTCCGGGTCGATCGCGCCGGCGTTCGACAGCAGCGGCAGCCCGAGCCTCGCGGCAACGCCGGCGGCCACCGCGCCGCCCTGGCCATCCGAGGTGTCGAGGCCCGCGAGCAGGAGATCGAACGACTCGCCCGCCGCGGCGGCCGCGAGGACGCGGATCGTCGTCGGCAGGTCCGCGCCCGCCAGCGCCGGGTCCGTCACGAGGACGCCGCGCAGGGCCCCCATCGCGAGCGCCTTGCGCATCGTGTCCGTCGCGTTCGCGGGCGCCATCGACAGGATCGCGACCTCGCCGCCGTGCGCCTCCACGAGCTGCAGGGCGGCCTCCAGCGCGTACTCGTCGTTGCCGTTGACCACGCTCGGCGACGCGCCCCGGTCGAGGCGGAAGTCCGGACCCAGGCGTTCGGCGCCTGCCGCAGGATCCGGGACGGGCTTCGTCAGG
>DASXVG010000071.1:0-27047 GCA_036504355.1 Candidatus Limnocylindrales bacterium | reverse complement strand
TCCGTCTCTGAGCCCCCGGCTGCCATCCAGCGGTGCGCGACCGTGTGGCGGGTCATGTGGAAGTGCGCTGCGGGCAGGCTGGCGGCTCGCGCGCGCTCCTTGAACATCTGGGACATACCGCTGGGTGTCAGACCGAAGAGGGAGCCGGTCGGACTGTTCGCGCGCATGTGCCGGTCGAGGACCATGGCGGTCTTCGAGCCGAACGGGACGATCCGCGTCTTGCCCTTCCCGGTGAGGCGCACGACGTTCTCGTCGAGGTCGAGGTCGGCGACGGTCAGCCCAGCTAGCTCTCCCCTTCTCGCTCCGGTATCGAGGGCGAGCCGGATGATCGCGAGGTCTCGTTTGTCGCGCCGCAGGCGTCCGGAGCAGGCTGCGAGGAGTCGGGCGATGTCCTGCTCAGAGAGGACCGGTACAGGACGTGAGGGTTGCCGTGGGGCCTTCATGCGGGCCATCGGATGGGAGGTCAACTCCTCCTCGTCCACGAGCCACTGGAGGAACACGCGGTGGACCTTCCAGTCGGTCCAGACGGTGGCGGGAGCAACCGTCTCGGCGCGAACCGCGTAGAAGTCGGTCAGGTTGCGGCGGGTGAGGTTGGAGGGGTCATCCTCGCACCAGCGGATGAGGCGGAGGATGCAGTCACCGTAGAGCTTGATCGTGTGCGGGCTCTTGCCCTCGGCCTTCTGGGTGCGCGCAAACGAGGTCGCAAGTCGGGAGATGGTGGTCATGGGGTCTCCGGCGGTATGACGCTCTGGAGACCGGCCGTGCTAGAAAAGGGGTTTGGAGCGGAAGACGGGACTCGAACCCGCGACCCTCACCTTGGCAAGGTGATGCTCTACCAACTGAGCCACTTCCGCTCGATGCCGACGCGGGTGATGGTGCCGAGAGCCAGATTCGAACTGGCGACACCGCGATTTTCAGTCGCGTGCTCTACCAACTGAGCTATCTCGGCCCGGTCAAGACCCCCGCGGGGGCCCGTCGGCGCGGCGCAGAATACCATGCGCGCCGATCGGGCGGCAACCGCGCGGGCCGTGGATCCGGGGCTTGTGCCGCCGCAGCCCGGCACGTAGATTGCGCCGATGCATCCCGCCGGGGTGTGGAACACGAGGGGCGTCCCATGACCACCCACGAGGATCGCGCAAGCCGCAGGGCCGTGCTCGGCATGGCGCTCGGGGCAGGCGCCGCCGCCGTCGCCGCCGCGGTCGGCCATGCGTCACCGGTAAGCGCCGCGGACGGGGGGAACACGGTGCTGGGGGCGGCCAACGAGGCCGCCACCCTGACGAAGGTCACCAACACGGCCGGAGGGGCAGCCTTCGCGGGCTATTGCGGGCCATCCGGCTCCCCCTACGGGGCGCTCGGCATGCCCGGGTATGGCGTCTGGGGCCAGGCCGATGGCACCGGGATCGGGGTGTTCGGGACCAGCGCCGCTGGGAACGGCGTCTACGGCAGCTCGGCCTCCGCCGTCGGCGTCCGCGCCACGAGCACGAGCGGGCGCGGGCTGCATGCGACCAGCGACACCGGGTTTGCGGTCGAGGCCGAGTGCGCCACGGGGACGGCGGTCCGCGCTGCCGTCACGACGAGCGGCTTTGCCCTTGCGACGACGGGTCGTGTCAAGCACGGCCAGGTGAGCGGCGTGAAGTCGATCTCCGCGGGCCGAACGTCAGTCACCATCTCGCCGGGCGTCGATGTCACCTCCGGCTCGTTCGTGCTGCTCACGCCCAAGGCGAATATCGGCAGCCGAGCGCTGTGGTACACGACGGACCCGACCAACAACAGGATCACGATCCGAATGAGCTCGTCGCGCTCGACATCGACGTTGATCGCCTGGCTGATGCTCGGGTAGCCGGGCGCCACCTCGCCGGGTCAGGACGGACGGTTCCATCCGGGAGGCGCGGGCGGCACGGACGGGGTCGCAGCCCCGCGCAGCGCGGCGGCGGCGAAACGCGGGTCGAGCACCTCGTGGGGGTCGGTGACAGCCGACTGGCCGCTGAGCTGGCGCAGGCGGTTGATCCGGTCCAAGGCCGCCGGGTGGGTCGAGAACAGGTTCGACGACTGCCCGGTCGCGGCCTTGATCGGGTTCTCGAAGTACAGGTGCTGGGTCGCCCGGTTGGCGACCTCCAGGGGCTCCGTGTCGAGCGTGATCTTCGCGAGTGCCCGCTCCAGGCCCACCGGGTTGCGGGTGAGCTCGACGCCCGAGGCATCGGCCAGGTACTCGCGCTGGCGGCTGACGGCCATCTGCACGAGGCGGGCCATGATCGGGGCGAGGATCGCGAGCACGATGGCCACGACGAAGACGATGATCTGGAGCCCGCCCCCGCCGCTGTCGTTCGAGTCGCGGCCCCGTCGGCCCCCGCCCCAGAAGGTGAAGCGCAGGAAGAAGTCCGCGAGCAGCGCGATCGACCCGACGAGCACGCCGACCATGAGCGAGAACCGGATGTCGAAGTTGCGGACGTGGCTCAGCTCGTGGGCCATCACGCCCTGTAGCTCCTCGCGATCGAGCTTCTGGAGCAGGCCGCTGGTGATCGCGACCGACGCGTGCTGCGGGTCGCGGCCGGTGGCGAACGCGTTGGGCGCGGTGTCGTCGATGATGTAGACGCGGGGCATCGGGACGTTTGCCGCCGTCGCCATCTCCGACACGACGTTGAACAGCTGTGGCGCGTCCTGCGGGCCGATCTCCTTCGCGCCCGAGACCGACAGGACGAGCGATGCCCCGCCGAAGTACGAGAACACCGCGGCGATGAGCCCAACTGCGATCGCGATCCCGGTCGACGGGATCGCGGCCGCGCGCTCGCCCGTGACCGCCCAGCCGATGGTCAGCCCGAGCGCGCCGAGCAGCACGACCACGACCAGGGCGAGCAGCACCGAGTTGCGCTTGTTCGCGCCGATCTGGTCATAGAACGTGGCTGTCGCCATGGGCTCGCCTCGGGCCGGCGGCGTGTCAGCGCCGGGCGCAGGTCGCTGGGTTCGCTCAGCCGAGGTTGAGGTCGACCTTCGGCACCTCGGTCGCCTCGGGCTCGGCGTCGAAGAACTCGCGCTTCACGAAGCCGAGGATGCCGGCGAAGAGCACGGCCGGGATCGTCTGGATCGCGTTGTTGTAGTCGAGCACGGTCGCGTTGTAGTGCTGGCGCGAGAAGCTGATCTGGTTCTCGGTCGTCGTCAGCTCCTCCTGGAGCTGCATGACGTTCTGGTTCGCCTTGAGGTCGGGGTAGTTCTCGACGACCGCGAACAGCGAGCGCAGGGCGCCGGTCAGGTTGTTCTCCGCCTGGGCCTGGGCGGCCGGGCCCTGGGCACCGGCGGCGACAGCGTTCGCGCGCGCCTCGGTGACCTTGGTCAGCACGCTCTGCTCGAAGCCCATGTAGCCCTTCACGGCCTCGACCAGGTTCGGGATGAGGTCGTGGCGGCGCTTGAGCTGGACCTCGATCTGGCCCAGCGCCTCATCGATCCGGTTGCGCCGCGAGACCAGGCCGTTGTAGATCCCGGCGACGACCAGGGCGATGATGACGATGATCGCGATGACCACGATCAGTTCCATGCACTCTCCTCACACGTGCGGTGGGCACGAGCCCCAGCCGCCAGCATACCGTCACCCACCGCGCGCGGACAGGAGCCATTCGTGCCGCCGCGATGCGACCGTTCCTCCCGCAACACCCGCGGCGGCATACGATGCCTGCATGTACGACGTCGCCACCGCCGCCGTCGAGGCGGCCCTCAGCGCCGGCGCCCGCTACGCGGATGCGCGGGTCATGGAATCGCGGTCCGAGGTCATGGGGGCGCGAGACGGCCACGTGGAGCAGGTGGACCGTGGCGAGCGGGCCGGCGTCGGCGTGCGCGCGCTCATCGGCAGCTCGTGGGGCTTCTTCGCGATACCCGATCCCAGCCCGGCGGCCGGGCGACAGGCCGGCCAGCGCGCGGCGGCGATCGCCCGGGCGTCAACGCGCGTCGCCGGGCCGCCGGTGGAGCTCGTGGACGTGCCGTCGGTCACGGGCTCGTGGGCGTCGCCGTGCGAGGTGGACCCATGGAGCGTGCCGCTCGACGAGAAGGCGTCCCTGCTCGAGGGCGTGACCCGGACGATGCGGGAGCACGGCGCCGACACCGCGCTCGCGACCTCGAACGTGTGGGAGACGCGCAAGTGGCTCGTGACCAGCGAGGGCACCCGCGTCGACCAGCACGTCCGCGAGTGCGGCGCCGGGATGAATGCGACCGCGGTCGGCGACGGCGAGACCCAGCGCCGCTCGAACCCGGGGATCCGCGGCCAGTTCGGGACTCGCGGCTGGGAGCTCGTGCGATCGCTCGACCTGGCGGGGAACGCGGCTCGGATCGGCGAGGAGGCGCGGGCCCTGCTGACGGCGCCCCAGTGCCCGTCGTTGGACGCGACCGACCTCATCCTCGGCTCGGAGCAGATGGCGCTCCAGATCCATGAGTCGGTGGGCCACGCGGTGGAGCTCGACAGGATCCTGGGCTGGGAGGCGGCGTTCGCCGGGACGTCCTGGCTCGACCTGGCGCAGCTGGGGTCGCTCCGGTTCGGGTCGGACCTGATGCGCATCACCGCCGACGCGACCCTCCCCGGGGCGCTCGGGAGCTTCGGCTTCGACGACGAGGGGACCCCGGCGGCCGCCATCGAGATCGTCCGCGACGGGACGTGGGTCGGCGTGCTTGCGGGTCGAGACTCCGCCGCCGTCGCCGGTCTTCCGTACGCGGGCGCGGTCCGTGCCGACGGCTTCAACCGCCTCCCGATGGTCCGCATGACCAACGTCGGGCTCGTGCCCGGTGACAGCTCGCTGGAGGCGATGATCGCCGCCACCGACGACGGGATCCACATGGACACGAACCGCTCCTGGTCGATCGACGACCGTCGCCTGAACTTCCAGTTCGGGTGCGAGATCGGCTGGGAGATCAAGGGCGGCAAGCGGACGCGGATGCTCCGCAACCCGACCTACACCGGCATCAGCCCGCGTTTCTGGGGCTCGCTGGACATGCTCGGCGGTCCCGACGAGTGGACGTTCTGGGGCACCCCGAACTGCGGCAAGGGCCAGCCGATCCAGACGGGACACACGGGTCACCCCTCGGTCCCGGCCCGGTTCCGCGGGATCCGGGTGGGGGTGCGCGGGTGAGCGCGGCACGGCCGGGGGCCGGCAGGGCCGAGACGCAGGCGCTGCTCCTCGCGGAGCGCGTCCTGGGCCTCGTGCGAGCGCGTGCGGCATCCGCGGAGGCCGAGGTCAACGTCCGGACCGGGACGCTCGCCCTGACGCGCTTCGCGAACGGCGTGATCCACCAGAACGTCGCGGAGGAGCTGCGCGAGGTCGGCGTGCGGGTCGCCCTCGACGGGCGGGTCGCGTCTGCGCGGCTCGACGGGCCCGCCGGTGACGACAAGCTCCGCGCGCTCGTCGAGGGCGTCTTCGAGGCAGCGGCGGTCAGCCCCGTCGACGACGACTGGCCGGGTCTCGCCTCCCCGACGCCATCGCCGGACGTCGACCACTGGGACGACGCGACGGCCGACGCCTCCCCGGACGAACGTGCGGCGCTCGTGGC
Organism: Candidatus Limnocylindrales bacterium; assembly: GCA_036504355.1. GTDB lineage: Bacteria > Chloroflexota > Limnocylindria > Limnocylindrales > CSP1-4 > CAIXZV01. The sequence continues at coordinate 21,521 of DASXVG010000071.1, read as the reverse complement.
GTCGTTCGTGTCGGCCGCCGAGGGGCTCGTGACGGCTGGCGCCGTCTCGACGGCGGCGGTCCACGCGGCGTTCGCCAGCACGGCCGGGCAGGCGGTGACGGGGCGTGGGACAAGCGCCGACATCGACGGGATCGCGCGGACCGGCACGTCTGACGGCGTGGCCCGGCATTCCTCCGTGCGGGTCGCCAGCCTGGATGCGGCGGCGGCCGGCCGCCGGGCTGCGCGCAAGGCGCGTGACGGTGCCGACCCCGGCGACCTGGAGCCCGGGCGCTACGAGGTGGTCCTGGAGCCCTCGTGCGTCGCGGACATCGTCGACTTCGTCCTGGTCCACGGGTTTGGCGGACGTGCGGTCCACGAGGGCCGCTCGTTCGTGCGGCCGGGCGAGGCGCAGCTGGACCCGTCCGTGACGCTCCGGCAGGACGTGGCGGACCCCCGGCTCGGCGGGCTTGCCTTCGATGCCGAGGGGACGCCCAGGCGCGCCGTGGACCTCGTCCGGGACGGCGTGACCGGCGCGATCCTCCACGACCGCCGCACCGCACGCCTGGCGGGTGCGGAAAGCACCGGCAACGCGGCGCTCGGGCCCAACCCGTACGGCGGGGTGCCGGCGTCGCTCATCCTGGAGCCGGGCGCGACGAGCCCGGCGTCCATGGTCACCTCGATCGAGCGTGGCCTGCTGGTCACCGACTTCTGGTACACGCGCGTCCTCGACCCGAAGACGCTCGTGATCACCGGCCTGACCCGCAACGGCGTGTGGCTCGTTGAGGACGGACGGATCGTGCGACCGGTGCGCAACCTGCGGTTCACCCAGGGCTACGCGCAGGCGCTCGGGCCGGGCAACGTGAAGGCGGTCGGCGACGACCCGACCCTGTTCTCGCACGGCCCCGACGACCAGCTCCTGGTCCCGAGCCTCCACCTCGCTTCGTGGGCCTTCACCGGCGGCGCGAAGGGCTGAGCGACGGTGCCCATGCCCAGGATCGGCGTCCGGTGGTGGGCGGTGAGGGACTCGAACCCCCGACATCCTCGGTGTAAGCGAGGCGCTCTGACCAACTGAGCTAACCGCCCGGGAACGGCAGCGTAGCGCGCCGGACACGACGACGGGCGGCCGCCGGGCCGCCCGCAGGTCATCGAGAGAGTGGTGCCCAGGCCGGGACTTGAACCCGGATGAGTTGCCTCATACGCCCCTCAAACGTACGCGTATACCAATTCCGCCACCTGGGCAGGTGTCGCACGGGCCTGTGTCGGGAGTCCACTGGGCGGTGGTACCGAGGGAGGGAGTCGAACCCACACGACCTTGCGGCCACTGGTACCTGAAACCAGCGCGTCTACCATTCCGCCACCTCGGCCCGACGCAGATTTCGGGTCGCCCGAAGGCTCACCGGTCCGCGGCGAGGCGCCATGCTAGCACATCCCAATACCGGTCGCCGGTGTCCCCGATGAGCGTCGGCGTGATGCCGTCGACCCCGATGGTGAACATGGATTCCTCGCCCCATGCGAGCGGCAGCATCGGCTGGCGCGCGGCGATCGCGGCGAGCAGCGCCTTCCACGCAGCGACCCGCGCGGCCTGGTCGCCGGGCTTCCTCGCGGCCTCCAGGAGTGCGTCCAGCGCGGCATCCTGGAACCCGGTCAGGTTGGAGCCGGACGCCCGCACCTGGCTCGACGCGAGGAGTGGGAACAGGTCCGGCTCGAGGCCCATCATGATGTCCAGCACGGACGCGGTGAACGTCCCGCCCCGGAGGTCCGCGGCCAGCGCCGCCGCCGGCTTCTCCACGAGCGTCACCTTGAACCCCAGCCTGGTCCATGCGTCGCGGACATAGCCCGCGATCGACGCGAGGCGCGGGTTCGCCGTGGCGGGGACGCTCAGCAGCTCGAGCTCGTAGGGGACCTTCGAGCGGGGTTTCGCCCACGCACCCGCAACCTTGGTCCAGCCCGCGGCCTTGAGCTGTGACGACGCGTCGGCAGCGTCGAACCGGACAACGCCCACGGACTCCGCGTCGTACGCCCACGAGGTCGGCGGCACGAGGGCGTCCGCCACCGTGCCGTCGCCGCCGAGGACGTCGCGCACGAGCGCGTCCCGGTCGATCGCCGACAGCAGCGCCTTGCGGACGCGCACGTCGCGCAGCTCGGGATGGCTCGGGCGGAGGTTGAGCAGGATCGTCGACAGCGTGGTCGTCGGGTAGCGGATGCGGGTCACGCCCGTCGTCCCTGCCGCGCGCGCCGCCTGGTCCGGTGCCAGCCCGGCCACCGCGTCGATGTCCCCGGCCTGCAGGGCGGCGACGGCCGCGCTGTCATCGGCGAAGAAGGTGAGCTCGATCCGCTCGATGAATGGCAGCGGTCCCGAGACCGACGGGCTCGGGATCGGCGTCGCGAGCGAGTCCACGGATGCGGCGGCCGTGGGGGCCGGGGTCTCCGCCGGGGGCAGCAGCTCATGCGCGGGCAGCAGGACGGCATGCGCCTGGTCCAGCTCGGCAAGGCCGAACGGGCCACTCCCCACGGGCAGGCGCGCAAAATCGCTCGTGGCGATGCCGGCGTACGGGACGTCCTTGAGCAGGTGCGACGGCAGCAGCGGTTCCGCGGCGGCGGCGAGGAAGCTGCCGACCGGTGTCGCCAGGCGGAAGGTGACCGTCTTCGCGTCGACCGCGGTCGCCTCGACCTCCGCCCACGACGAGCTGCGGCCGCCCGACGCGTCGGGGTCCTTGAGCGCCCCGACCGTGTACAGCACGTCGTCCGCGGTCACCGGGACGCCGTCCTGCCACCTCGCGTCCTCGCGGATGTGGAAGGTCCAGGTCTTGCCGTCGTCCGAGAGCTTCCACGACTCGGCGAGGTCGGGCTCGAGCGTGTTGTCGGGGCCCATCCGGACGAGGCCGCTGAACACGAGGCCAACGAGCGATCGCTCGGCGCGGTTGCGCGCGGAGATCGGCGTGACGGACTCGGGGACGCCCACGACGCCTTCGCGGTAGACGACCGGGGGCGGCATCGTCGGGGACGCGGTCGGCTGGGCGAGCGCTTCCTGGGGGACGGTGCGCGGTCGCAGCGCGAGGATCCCGCCGAGCACGACGAGCACCATGACGAGCGCGCCGATGACCGCGTAGTCGCGACGGTTCAGGCGCATGCCGAGCCTCCGCCGCCGCCCGCGCGTTGCGGGTCCACGTCAGTTGACGACGAAGGACACCACCGCGAACAGCACGAACAGCACGAGCAGCAGGATCGTGAACTGCCACAGCCGGCGCTCGACGCCGCGGCGGCTGCGGTACACGGCCGAGTCGCCGCCGAACGTGCCGGACAGGCCGGTGCCGCGCGACTGGAGCAGGATGGCCGCGATGAGCGCGATGCTCAGGAGGATCTGGCCGACAGCCAGGATCGGATTCACGGGGAACTGAACCTCCGAGGTGTGACGAGGCCGGATGGTAGCAGACGCGCCCGATCAGGCCTCCGACAGGAGGGAGCGCCCCGTCATCCCCTCCCACCGGGGAAGGCCCACGAGGTCCAGGATGGTGGGCGCGACGTCGGCCAGGACGCCGTCACGCAGCGTGCGGCCGGCGAGCGCACGACCCGTCCCGAGGAGTGGGACCGGGTTGAGCGAGTGCTTGGTCACGGGATTGCCGTCGGCGTCGATCATGTCGTCCGCGTTGCCGTGGTCGGCGGTGACGAACAGCACGGCGCCCGGGCCGTTGGGGTCGCCGGCATCGACCGCGGCGACGGCGTCCGCGATCCGGGCGAGCTGCGCGTCGATGACACCCAGCGCGGTCACGGTCGCATCCCACACGCCGGTGTGGCCGACCATGTCGGGGTTGGCGTAGTTCGCGACGATGAAGTCGTAGCGCCCGGACCCGATCGCCGCGACGAGCTCCTGGGTCACGCCAGCGGCGCTCATCTCGGGCTGGAGGTCGTACGTCGCGACCTTCGGGCTGGGCACCAGCCTGCGCTCCTCGCCCGGCCAGGCCGTCTCCACGCCGCCGTTGAAGAAGTACGTCACGTGGGCGTACTTCTCGGTCTCCGCGACGTGGAACTGCGTCCAGCCGGCCTCGCTGAACGCCTGGGCGAGCGAGCGCGCCTCCTCCGGTCCGAAGGCGACCTCGACCGGGAGCCCGGCCTCGTACTCGCTCATCGTGACGACGAGGATGTTGCGCGGCGCCGGCCGCCCGTCGGGCGAGGCGGTATCGAACTCGTGGAAGGCCGGGTCAGCGAGCGCGTGGGTCAGCTGGCGGGCGCGATCGGCACGGAAGTTGAAGTGGACGATCGGGTCACGGTCGCGGAGGACCCCGTCGACGCCGTCGACGACGGTCGGCACGAGGAACTCGTCCGTCTCGCCGCGCGCATAGCCTGCCTCGATGGCTGCGGTCGCGGACCCGGCGTCGTCCCCCACCCCGTGGACGATCGCGTCGTAGCCGCGCTCGGTGCGCTCCCAGCGCTTGTCGCGGTCCATGGCCCAGTACCGCCCGCCGACCGTCGCGATCCGGGCGTCCGGATGGGCCGCGGCGAGCCGCCGCTCGAGATCCTGCATGAACCCGAGCGCCGAGCTGGGCGGCGTGTCGCGGCCGTCGAGGAGCGCATGGACGCGGACCGAGGGGACGCTCAGGCGCGCTGCGAGCTCGACGAGGGCGACAAGGTGCCGGTCGTTGGCGTGAACGCCGCCCGGCCCGATGAGCCCCACGGCGTGGAGGCGGCCGGTCTCCTTCGCGCGCTCGCACGCGGCAAGGAGCGCGGGGCGCGTGGCGAAGGAGCCGTCGGCGATGGCGGCGTCGATCCGGGGGAGGTCCTGGAGCACGGGTCGCCCCGCGCCCAGGTTGAGATGGCCGACCTCCGAGTTGCCCATCTGGCCCGCGGGGAGACCCACGGCGTCCTCGGACGCGCGCAGCACCGAGTGCGGGTTCGCGGCAAGGAGCGCGCGCCAGCTCGGCATCGCGGCGGCTGCGACCGCGTCTGCCTTCGGGTCGGTGCCGATGCCGAACCCGTCGAGGACGACGAGCACGACGGGACGGGGTCGGCCCCCGGTCACGAGGCGAGGCCGCGGGCGGCGGCCGTGATGCCGGCGCGGGCGACGATCCCCGCGATCTCGTCCGGCTTCAGGCTTGCCCCACCGACCAGCGCGCCGTCGATCCCCGGCTCGGCCAGGAACTCCGCGATGTTCGCCGAGGTCACGCTGCCGCCGTACAGGACGGGGACATCCTCGGCGGCGCTCCCCCACCCCAGCGCGACGAGGCTGGCGCGGATCGCGTCGGCCATTGCCGAGGCGTCGGCGCCCGAGGCGTTGCGCCCCGTGCCGATGGCCCACACGGGCTCGTAGGCGATGACGATGCCGGCGGCGACGAGCGCGCCTGGATCCCGCCCGTCAAGGCAGCCGCGCAGCTGGGCGTCGACGACCTGGCGCTCGCGCCCGGCCTCGCGATCGGCGAGGATCTCGCCCACGCAGACGATGGGCCGCAGCCCGCCGGCGATCGCTCGGTCGAGCTTCCTGCCCACGAGCTCGTCGGTCTCGCCAAACAGCGCGCGCCGCTCGGAGTGCCCGAGGATCACCCACGTCGCCAGGCCCGCGAGCATCGGCACGGACACCTCGCCCGTGTAGGCGCCGGCGAGCTCCTGGTGGACGTTCTGCGCCCCGACAGCGACGTCCTCGCCCTCGAGCGCGTCACGCACCGCCGGGAGGCAGACGTACGGTGGGCAGATCACCCGCGTGACGCCGGGCTCACGCGTGCGGGACGCGATGGTCCTCGCGAGGTCCCCGGAATCGGCGGGGGTGGTGTTCATCTTCCAGTTGGCGGCAATCACGATCGGGCGCATGGCGTGATCATGCCAGAAGGGGATTGCACGCTCCCCGGCCGCTCGGCCCCTGCGGGCCCCCTTGTCGGCCCCCGTGGGCCCGGCCGGAGGACACCCGCGCGACGTGCGCGGGGCCCGTCTCAGGCGCGGGCGGCGGCGTGGGTGCGCGGACCCCCAGGGTGTCGCTGCCCGACGCCCTCGTCGTCGTGGAGCGCGAGGCGCTCCAGCCGGTCGAGCGCCCGCTGGACCGCGGACCGGTGCAGGTCGAGGCGGGCGGCGATCTCGGACAGGGACGCCTCGGGGGTCTCGCGACGCGCCTCGGCGACCGCGCGCACGGTCCGTGGCTGCGCCTGCAGGCGCCCGTCCGCCTCGAGCGCGTCGATCGCCGCCAGCTGCCGGCCCGCGGCCTCGACGCTCCGCTGGAGGTTCGCGGACTCGGCGTTGATGACCCGATTCAGCTCGCCACGGAGACTGCGGGCGACGCTCCGCGCTTCGAGCTCGAGGAGGCTCGCGCTGGCGCCGATCCGGCCCAGGAACTGCGCGATCGACTCCGCGCTCTTCCACGTGACGACGCCGAGACCGCGTCGCAGGCGCCACGATGCGGGCAGCCCGACGTCTGCCAGCCGCCTCGCGAGGTCCGCCGCCTCGTCGGCGGGCACGACGAACTCGAGATGCGCGCGCCCGCCCGACAGGCTGAGCGAGCCACGGGCGAGGAAGCGTCCCCGGAGCCACGCCAGCCGGCAGTGCTCGGCTGCGGTCGCCCAGTCGAGGACCGCCGGCTGGAGCACGAATGTCCTGCGGACGTGCGTAGCATGAGCCGCGTGCCCGGGTGCGTGCGGGGCGGGTGCAATCGCTCCTGGGCCCCCGCCCGCACCGCCTGGGCCATCCGCGGCATGCCCACCGAGGCGGACGATGAGCCGGGCGACGGTCCCCTCGCGGGTCACCGGACGGGGTCCGAGCCCCGCGATCTCGGCCTGGCGGTCACACGCTCGCGAGGGATCCACGGCCGCCAGCTCCGAGCGGAGCGCCGCGACGAGATCGCGATCGGTGCCCCCCATGGCTCAGGCCGTGCGCTCGGCGCGGGCGACCGCCGGCCGGCGACGATGCCCGCCTTCCCGCACCCATGCGGCCATGACCGCCGTCGCGAGCCGGTCCGGCGAGTGGTGGTGGGCGTTGGCCGGGTCCACGAGGTCGTCGAGCACGAGGCGCGGCGCGTGCCCCCCGGCGGGCGGCCATCGGAGGCGGACGGGCTCCCCCACCCAGCCGGGCGGCGGCGCCGCGTTGAACCGGTTGTTGCCGAGGACCACGTCGGGCAGCCGGCCGACGCCGTGGCGACCCAGCGCGTCGAGGTGATCGGCGAGGTCGAAGCCACCGGTCTCCCCCGGTTGCGTCGCAACGTTGCAGGCGAACACGACCAGCGCCCCGGACGCGTCGATCGCCTCCGCGATCCCCGGCACCAGGAGGACCGGGAGGATGCTCGTGAACAGCGAGCCCGGCCCCAGGACGATCAGCTCGGCATCCGCGATCGCGCGCAGCGCGTCCTCGGTCGGGCGGCAGTCGTCGGGCGTGACCCACACCCGATCGACGCGGTCGGCCTTGGCGATCCGGCTCTGGCCGGCGACCTCGCTCCCATCGTCGAGGCGGGCGTGCAGCGTCAGCACGGCGCCCGTCGCCGGGACGACCCGGCCGCGGACCGCGAGCACGCGGTTCATCTCGCGCACAGCCTCCTCGAAGTCACCGCCCTCGAGCTCCACCAGCGCCGCCAGCAGGAGGTTCCCGACGGCATGGCCGCCGAGGCTCGAGGGCGGGGTCTCGAGGTCGCGGGACGGCTCGCCCGGGACGGCATGGCGCCCTGCGACGCCCGGGAACCGGTACTGGAGCAGCCGGCCCATGAGCGGCTCCGCGTCGGCGAGCGCGACGATGCAGTTGCGGATGTCGCCGACGGCCGGGATCCCGAGCTCGGTGCGCAGCACGCCGGTGGAGCCGCCGTCGTCCGCGACCGTGACCACCGCGGTGAGGTTGGAGGTGTGCTCCTTGAGGCCCCGCAGCAGGGTCGAGAGGCCCGTGCCGCCGCCCATCGCCACGACGCGCGGTCCCCGGGCGAGGAACCGCTTCTGGTAGATCACCTCCACCATCGGCTGGTCGCGGTCCCAGAGCGCGAATGGATCGACGAGGGCCCGCACCAGGCGGTATGCCCCCACCAGGAACAGCGTCGCGCCGAGCGTGCCCAGGATCAGCCCTCGCAGCTCGTAGGGCAGCGACTGGAGCGTGAGGGCATCGAGCAGGTCGCCGAGCAGGCTGCCGGACGGGAGCGCGGCCGACACCTGCCGCAGCACGTGCGCCACGCCGAGCGCGAGGATGATCAGCCCGGCGAAGGCGATGAGGAGCCACCGCTTGACGCCGATGCCGACCGTCAACCAGCGGCGGAGGTTCAACGCTCCAGCTCCCGGTGGAACACGGCGACGGTGCCGAAGTCGCGCTCGCGCAGCCAGGCGGCGAGCTCTTCGGACATCACGATCGAGCGATGGAAGCCGCCGGTGCACCCGATCGCGATCGTCAGCCGGGTCTTGCCCTCCTCGATGTACGCGGGCACGAGCAGGTCCAGCATCTCCCGCAGCGCGGCGAGGAACTTGTCCGCGATCGGCTGGCCCATGACGTACTCGCGGACCTCCGGCGTGAGGCCGCTGCTGGGGCGCAGGGCCTCGATGTAGTGCGGGTTCTTCATGAACCGGACGTCGAGCACGAGGTCGGCCTCCAGGGGCACGCCGTACTTGAATCCGAAGCTGATCAGCTGGATCGCGAGGCGGTCCGAGCGTTGGACGTCTCCCAGCCGCGCGAAGATTCGCTCCCGGAGCTCGCGCAGGGCCAGGTCGCTCGTGTCGAGGATCACGTCGGCCTGCCGGCGGACCGATTCCAGCACCACGCGCTCATGCGCGATCGACGAGGCGATCCCGCGCTCGTCCGCGAGCGGGTGCCGGTGGCGGGTCTCGCTGAAGCGCCGGATCAGGACGTCATCGCGGGCCTCGAGGAAGATGATGACCGGCCGGATGCCGCGCCCCTCGAGGGCGCCGCGCATCGCGCCGAACGCCAGCGGGACGTCTCCGGCTCGCACATCGAGCACGATGGCCGTCCGCGCGAACCGCTGCGGATCCGTGGTGATGAGGTCCGCGAGGTCGCGCAGGAGCTCACCCGGGAGGTTGTCCACGACGACGTAGCCCAGGTCCTCGAACAGCTTCGCGGCCGCCGTCTTGCCGCCGCCCGAGAGGCCGGTGACCACGACGACCTCCATGGGCGGCTCGTCCGGCAGGCTGCGCCCGTCGTCGGCACGAGGATCGGGGGTCCCGGGCAGAAGATCGTCGGTCACGCGGCCACCGCTACTTCCCGCTCCGGCGGATCGCCACGATCGTGCCCTCGTACAGCACGTACATCGTGAGGCCGAGCACGAACGGACTCACCAGGTCGCCTCCGGGTGTCGCCGCCGCCGCGAAGATCGCGATGCCGAGGATGGCCATGCGCCGCGCGTCGCTGAGCCGCTTCGAGGTCACGATCCCGACCCGCGACAGGCCGTACAGCAGGATCGGGAACTCCATGATCAGGCCGAACACCAGGAACAGCATGGTCACGAAGTCGAAGTACGGGCCGGCCGTGATCAGCGGGTTGAGGTACTGGCTCGAGAACTGCAGCAGGAACTGGACCGCGAACGGCATGATCACGTACGCGATCGAGACGCCCATCGCGAAGAACACGAGCGCGATCGGGATCCACGGCCGCACGATCCGTCGCTCGTCGTCCGTGAGGCCAGGGGCGATGAACGCCCACAGCTGGTACAGGATCACCGGCATCGCGAGGATGATCCCGACGACGATCGCGATCTTGACGTTGATGAAGAAGGCATCGCCCACGCCGGTGAACTGGAGCTGCTTGTTGGGCAGCGGCGCGACGAGGATGCCGATGATCGGCGTCGTGAACAGGAAGCCGATGGCGGACGTGAGCGCGACGACGAGCACGACCTTGACGAGGCGGTTGCGGAGCTCGGTGAGGTGATCGACGAGCGTCATCTCCGCGGCTGCGGGTGTCCCGGGCGCGGGTGCTGACGCAGGCGGCTCGGCCTCGGGCGTCCCGAGCGAAACCGGTCGGCCGGCGTCCCGGATGGCGTCGGCGTCGGCCATGGGTGGCGGGTCCCGCGACCCTATGCCGTCGGCGTGGGCTGCTCGTCGGTGACGGGCTGCGGGTCCGGCATCTCCGAGATGTCCGGGGCGCGGTCGACCGCGTCGGCGACCGCGGTCTCCGCGACCGCGGTGGCAGCGGGGATGGCCGTCGAGGCGGCCGGCAGGGCAGGCGTCGGGACGGGGATCACCGGGGCCGCGGCCGGTGCGACGGACGCCGGGGCCGGTGCTGACTGGGGCTTGTCCTCGAGGCTCGTGGCGTCCTTCACGTCCGTCGCCGCCTTGCGGAACTCCCGGATGCTCTTGCCCAGTGCGGAGCCGACATCGGGCAGCCGGCCGGGGCCGACCACGATCAACGCGATGATCAGGATGATGATGAGCTCAGGAGCTCCGATCCCGTTGATGAACGGCATGTGCAGCCAGCACCTCGTGCGGGTCCGGGCCTCTTCCAGGCCGGTCCGAAGGCCGTCAGGGTAGCACAGCGAGGCGGCCGGCCCACTCGCGGGCAGCCTCCGCGAGGCGCTCGCCGGGGTCTGCCGGAGCGCCGTTCGCGGCCTCGCCGAGAGCCGCCCGTGCGATCCCGCGGGAGACGTTGACGAGCAGGCCGCCGCCACTGCCGGAGCCGGCCGGCGAGGCGGTCGCCGGGCCCTGTTCGAGGACGGGCGCGATCTCGCCGCCCTGTGCCCCCACTCCAGGCACGAGGAACGCGAGCCCGGGGACCAGTGCGCGGATCGCGGCCATCTCGGCGGGCGCGGTGGCGCCGACGACCAGGCCCACCGTGCCGCCCGGGCCCCAGGACGCCGCCCGACGGGCAACACGGGCGTAGAGCGGCTCGGCGGGCCAGCCCGCGGCGTCGTCTGCGGCGACCTCGAGGCCCTGGACCTCGCCCGCGCCGGGGTTCGAGGTCCGGCACAGGACGTACGCGAAGCCATCCGCCCGTTCGAGCAGCGGCGCGATCGCCTCCTCGCCCAGGTACGGGCTGACCGTGACCGCGTCGGCGCCGAGGACGTCGTACAGCGCGACGGCCTGGCGCGCTGCCGTGGACCCGATGTCGCCCCGCTTGGCGTCGGCGACGAACGGGACCTCGGGCGGGACCACGGCGCGCAGCCGCTCGAGGGCGGCGACACCATCGGCACCGTACGCCTCGAAGAACGCGAGGTTGGGCTTGATCGCCGCCGCGAACGGGAGCGCCGCTTCGACGATCAGGCGCGCGAAGCGCTCGACGCCCGCCAGCGTCCGCGGGAAGCCCCCGGGCAGGGCGTCAGCCTCGGGGTCCACCCCGACGCACAGGACGGTGCCCGTGGCCGCGGTGCGGGTCGCAAGCCGCTCGAGGTAGGTCGCCACGCGCCGCTACGGGGCGGTCGAGGGGCTTGCGACGACGGACGGTGCCGCGGTCGGCTGGGCGGGGATCTGGTCGGCCGGGACGAACCAGCCGGGGTGCGAGGCGCCGTCGAGGCCCGCGTTCGAGGTCAGCGGCACCGCGTCCTTGACCGTCCACGTGGGCGCGCTGCCCTCGAGCTGGGCGACCTCGAGGTCCACGAGCTGGCCCGACGAGTGGAGGTACGCGATCTGGTCACCTGCAGCGGACCAGGCGGGCGCCCAGCTGGTGCCGTCATTGGTGACCTGGAGGATCTCGGCGCCCGTGGCCACGCTGAGCACGACGACGTCCGTCCCGAACGCCGAGGTCTTCGTGGCGGTGATGTACCTGCCGTCGGGCGAGAACGACGGGTGGAGGTAGCCCGGGCCCGTGACCGCCCGTGATTTGTGCGTGCTCATGTCGTACAGGTACAGCCGTGGGGCCCCCTTCGCGCCGTCGCGGTCGCTGCGCACGTAGAGCAGCTGGTCCGCGGTCCCGGGTCGCCAGACGGGGTCCTGGTGGCCGAGCGGGGCGACCTGGCTGAGCCCCGGGTCGATGAGTCGATCGCGGCGGGTGTCCCAGATCTTGATCACGACGTCCGAACGCGTCGGGTCCGGCAGGTCGGTGGCGATCGCGATGTAGCGGCCCGAGGGCGACACGGCGGGGTTGCGGATGAAGCCCGCCCACTTGAGGCTGCCGGGACCGTCCACGACGCCGTCCATGACCCGCTTCGCCGCACCGCCCGTGACCGGGATGTACATCAGCGATGGCACGTCGAGCCTGTAGTCGCGGAGCACGCCATTGATGCTCCAGCGGCCGTCCGCCGGGCGGGTCCGGACGAAGTAGACACGGGTGCCGTCCGGCGAGAATGCCGGCATCGCGTCGCGGCCGCCCTTCGTCAGCTGCTGCGGCGTCCGGTCCGTCTGGAGCCACACGTTGCCATCCTTGACGTAGACGAGGGTGCCCGGGATCGGCTTGACGACCTCGACCGGGGGCGCCGTCGGCACGACGACCTCGTTCTCGGGCGTCGCGGTCTTCTGCACCCGGGGATCGTCACTGGCGCCCGGCGCGTTGACCGTGCCACCAGCGAACGGGAGGTCCCCGCTCCCGAGCGCATACGTCACGACGCCGATGACGAGCAGGCCCGCGATCGACAGCACGGCGGCGAGCGGGACTCCGCCGGCCAGGCCGGGGCCGCCACGCGACTGGCGCGGGCCCGCGCCGCTGCGTGGCGATCGGCCGGCGCTCACGCGATCCCTCCGTTCGCGACCACGGGCGCACCAGGCCCGACCGACACGCCACCGATGCGTGCCGCGGCGCGCTCGAGCACCTCGGCAGCACGCGGATGCGCGCCCGACGTCGACACGTCACGGATCTCCAGCTGCAGCGTCTCCATCCCTCCGAACGTCCGGCTGGCCAGCCGCGCGACGATGTCCACCCGATCCCCTTCCGACAGCGATCCCGCGAGATCCGGGCGCCCGAAGGCGATCCCGTCGAGGACGTCGCGCTCCCGCCGCAGGACGAGCTGCGTGTGGCCCCCGTTCGCGAGCCTCGCCCGCTGGACCGTCAGTCCGAGGACGGCGACGAGCGGCTCAGGGTTGCCGGTCCCGCACGGCGCGAGCCGCGCCAGGTCACGGTACAGGCTGTAGTCGACATACGCCGCTGGGAGGGCGAGGTCGACCGGTAGCGGCGGCCGCGCGTCCGCCGGGGCGTTGACCGCGGCGGCGAGCAGGAACCGCTCCGTGAACGCCTCCCAGCGACCCGCCGGCAGCTCGAACCCGGCCGCCGCGGCGTGGCCGCCGTAGCGGATGAACAGGTCCCCGCAGGCCGTCAGCGTCTCCGCGAGGTTGACGCGCCCGTCTGAGCGGCACGACGCCCGGATCACGTCGCCGAGCTGCGTCCCGACAACGGTCGGCCGGCCCGTCTCGTCGGCAAGCCGGCCGGCGACGAGCCCGAGGATCCCGACCGGCCACGGTCCGTGGAGGAGCATGGCCGGCGCGTCCGGGCCGCCGCTCGTCCTGATCGAGGTGGCGTCAACCGTCGGGACGTCGAGCAGCGGCTGCTGCCCGGGCGCGTGGCCCGGGTCCGGGATGCCGAACGCTGCGCGCGCCTGGCCGATGGCCGTCTTCATGAGGTCCTTGCGCGTCGTGTTCGCAGCCTCGAGGGTCGCGGCGAGCCCGGCCGCCTGCTCGGGCGTCTCGGCGAGCAGGAGTCTCGCCGCGTCGAGTGCCTCCCCAACCCGCCCGGCGGCGTTGAGACGCGGCGCGATGACGAAGCCCACGGTCTCGAGGTCGATCCCACCCGGCCGGCCACCACCGCGTGCGAGCAGGGCGGCGATCCCCGGGCGTGGGTTCGTCCGCATCAGGTCCAGGCCGAGCCTCGCGATCGAGCGGTTCTCCCCCAGGATCGGCACGACGTCGGAGACCGTCCCGATCGTCGCCAGGTCGGCGAGCGCGAGGGCGTCCGCCTCCGCGTCGATGAGCGTCCCGAGAAGCAGCCGGGCGACCGTGAACGCGACGCCGCTCCCCGACAGATTGGGATCCGGGTATCGCGCGTCCGAGCGGTGCGGGTTCACGATGGCGACCGCCGCCGGCAGCACCTCGGGGAGGTGGTGGTGATCCGTGATGATCGTGTCGATCCCCCGCTCGTTCGCCGCGGCGACCTCGGCGACGCTCGTGGACCCGGTGTCGACGGTGATGATCAGCGCGACGCTCCCGTCCGCTGCGGCCGCCACGGCGGCCATCGACAGGCCATGTCCCTCTTCAAGCCTCGAGGGCACGTACGGCAGGGCCTCGATCCCCAGCCGCCGGAGCGCGAGCACGAGCTGGGCGAGCCCGGTCAGGCCATCCGCGTCGAAGTCCCCGAAGACCATGACTCGTTCGCCGCGCTCGCGCGCCTGCGCGACCCGCTCGAGCACGAGGTCCGCATCCGGCAGCAGGTGCGGGTCGTGCAGGCCGGCCTCCGCCGCGCCCAGGAACGCCGCGAGCGCGACCGGGTCGCCGATCCCGCGCCTGGCCAGCACCGTGGCAGCGAACGTGCCGAGGCCATGGTCACGGGCCGCCGCGCGAAACACGGGGTCCAGCCGCATCGCGTCCGGGAAGACCCAGCGGTGTCGGGGGTCGGTCATGACGGGGAGGATGCCATGCGCCACTCACCCCGGTCTTGTCGGGCGAGGCGGGGACGCCGGGCTCCCGCTCGTTCCGGGTTGCCGGGCGGCGGCTCGTGCGGGCACCGGTCTGCACCGGGCCCGGCGATCACGTGGCAGGGCGGCGGCTTGGGCGAGCCGCGTCAGCCGCGAGGCGCTTCCGGTCCTCCCACTCGTGCCACACCACGAGCAGCGGGCTCGCGTTGAAGATCGAGGAGTAGGTGCCGGAGACGATGCCCAGCAGCAGGGCGAACACGAACACGCCGATCGCCTCGCTGGCGAACAGCAGGAGTGCCAGCAACGTGACGACGACGGTGAGGCTCGTGGTGATCGACCGGCCGAAGGTCTGGAGGATCGAGTGGTTGACGATCCGGCTGAACGACTCGCCCGCGTGGCGGCTGCGGTTCTCGCGAACGCGGTCGAAGACGACGATCGTGTCGTGGACCGAGAAGCCGATGACGGTCAGGACCGCGGTGACGAACAGGCTGTCGATCTGGATCCCGAAGAACGTCCCCAGCAGCGCGAATGCGCCGACGACGACGATGACGTCATGGATCAGGGCGACGAGCGCCGTCACGCCCATCTTCACGTCGCGGAAGCGGTACGTGATCCAGAGCAGGATGCCCACCGAGCCGAACAGGATGAGCGTGAGCGCCTGGGCCACGAGATCGCTGGAGACGACGGCGCCAACCGTTGACAGCGAGCGCTGCTCGGCAATCGGACCGAGCTGGTCCTCGAGCGCGACCCGGATCTCGCCGAGCTTGCCGGCGCTCGGCAGCGTGCCGCCGACGGCCGGTGACGCGGAGGGAGAGGGGGCGGCGCTGGCACCGGGCGACGCGGAAGCCCCGGCGCTCGCACTGGGCGAAGGCGTCGGTGAGGCAGCCGGGGAGGCGCTCGCGCTCGCAGACGCAGAGGCAGACGCGGATGGCGCGGGCGAGGCGACCGCGGACCCGGACGGGGCGGCGGACGCGGATGCCCCGGCGGACGCGGAGGCTGCAGCGGACGCCGAGGCCCCGGCGGAGCCCGACGGGGCTGCAGACGCCGACGGAACCGGCGTGGGCGAGGGTGCTGCGGGCAGGAGACGCGTGTCCTTGGTGCGGATCTCGACGAACCCGTCGCCGCCCCTGGTGACCGACGCCTCGACCCCCTGGGCCGTGAACACGTTCTTGACCTGCTCCGCCGTCACGGCGTCATTCTCGAACCGGATGGACCACACGGTCCCGCCGGTGAAGTCGATGGCGAACTGGAGGCCGGCCTTGCCGCCCGTGAGCGGTCCGAGCAGGATCGCGATCAGGCCCGGGATCGTGATGAGCAGGGAGAACGCGAAGAACCATCTCCGCTTCCCGATGACGTCAAACACGCGTGCGCGCCTCTCCCCGAACCGGTCGGCTCGGTGGCCGAGCCAGGAACTCTGCCTCGGTGACGCCGTAGTAGCTCGCCTTGCGAGCCCACGGCTGCGCCAGCACCACGCGGAGCAGCGTCCGCGTCACGGTGACGGCCGTGAACATCGACACGAGCACCCCGATGATCAGGACGAGGCCGAAGCCCCGGATCGTCGACGAGCCGAACAGGAACAGGATCATCGCGGTGATGAGGCTCGACACGTTCGAGTCGAGGATGGAGTTCCAGGCCCGGTTGAACCCGGCCTCGACCGCGGCAGGCAGGCTCTTGCCCAGGCGCAGCTCCTCCTTCATCCGTTCGAAGATCAGGATGTTGGCGTCGACCGCCATGCCCACCGAGAGCACGAAGCCCGCGATGCCGGCGAGCGTGAGCGTGACCGGGATGAGCCGGAACAGCGCGTAGACCACGAGCGCGTAGTAGATGAGCGCGAAGCTCGCAACGAGGCCCGGCAGCCGATAGTGGACGACCATGAAGAACACGACCATCAGGATCGCGATCGCGCCGGCGACCAGGCTCTGCTGCAGGAATGCCTCGCCGAGCGTGGGGCTGACCGAGGTGTTCGCCAGCTCGGCGATCGGGAACGGCAGCTGCCCGAACTGGAGGATCGTGACCAGGTTCTGTGCCTCCGCGACCGGGTAGCCCCCGATCCCGCCCGACTCGATCTCGACCTGCCCGTTGGGGATCGAGCTCTTGATCACGGGGGCGGTGATGACCTTGCCGTCGAGCACGATCGCGAAGTAGTCGCCGACGTGGTCGGCGGTGTAGTTGGCGAACAGCTCCTTGCCCTTGCCGGTGAGCGTGAACTGGACCGTGCGCTGGCCCGTCTGGCTGGCGCCGATGCTCGCCGCGGCGACCTGGTCGCCGGAGAACAGCACGCACTTGTCGGTCACCGTGGCGGAGCAGTCCGTATCGAGGACCTGCTGCCCGACCTCCTGGTCCTGCGACATCTGGGTCTGACCGAGCGGCACGAAGTCGAGGCGGCCGGTGGTGCCGACGAGGTCCCGGATCTGCTGGGCGTTCTGGACGCCCGGCATCTCGACGATGATCCGGTCGGTCCCCTGGATGACGACCTGGGGCTCGGCGACGCCCGACTTGTCGATGCGGTTGACGACGATCTGGCGCATGACGTTGAGGTCGTCGCGTGTCGGCGCCTTCCCTTCGGCCGGCAGCACCTGGTACTCGAGCCGGAGCCCGCCACGCAGGTCCAGGCCCAGCTTCGTCTCGAGCGTGCGCGTCTCGCCGCCGGAGGATGGCAGGGGGACGGCGACGAAGCTCAGGATCGTCGCGAGGACGAAGACAACCAGGATGAGGATCGGGCCGGCGCGTCGCATCGGGGCGGGATGATACAGGGAGCCGCGCAGCCGTGCGGCCGCAGCGTGCGCCGGTCAGGACTCCAGGTGGCTCTTGATCTTCTCCGCGAGCGCCTTGCCGATGCCGGGGACGGCGGCGATCTGCTCGAGCGGCGCCTCTCGCACCCGCTTCGCCGACCCGAACACCTTGAGCAGCTCCCGCTTGCGCTTCGGCCCCACGCCCGGCAGGTCGTCGAACGCGGACTTCGTCGTGCGCTTGTTGCGCAGGTTCCGGTGATACGTGATCGCGAAGCGGTGCGCCTCGTCCCGAAGACGCTGGACGAGGAACAGCGCCTGCGAGGTGGGCGGCAGGATCACGGGCACCGGGTCGCCGGGGAAGAACAGCTCCTCGCGCTCCTTGGCCAGCCCCACGACCGGCAGCTCGTGCAGGCCCAGCTCGTCCAGGACGTCCTTGGCGGCGGCGACCTGTCCCTTGCCGCCGTCGATGATCACGAGGTCGGGCATCGACCAGCGGCGCTCCTCCTCGATCCCCTCCTCGCCCGACTTCGCGCGGCTGAACCGGCGCCGCAGCACCTCCTGGTGGCTGGCGAAGTCGTTGGAGCCTTCCACCGTCCGGATCCGGAAGAGCCGGTATTCGCCCGACCGCGGACGGCCCTCCTCGAACACGACCATGCTGCCCACTGACTGGGCGCCCTGGAAGTTCGAGATGTCGTAGCACTCGATCCGCATCGGCGGTCCGGGCAGGTGGAGCGCGGCCGCCAGCTCCTCCAGCGCCCCGAGCGTCCGGCCCTCGTCCGCGAGCCAGCGAGCCGCCTCGCGCGCCAGCGCTTCCTGCGCGTTGCGCACCGCGAGCTCCATCAGCTCCCGCTTCTCCCCTCGCTGGGGGGTCCGGAGCCGGACGATGCTCCCCCGCTTCTGGCTCAGGAACGCCTCGAGGTCCGCGGTGTCGGCGAGGCTTCGCGGCACGAGGACCTCGCGCGGGACGCTCGTGGCACGCGCGTAGTACTGCTGGAGGAAGCTCTCCAGCACCTCGTCGTCGGCGGTGTCGCGCGGCGCATCGAGGAAGAACACGTCCCGCCCGAGCATCTTCCCGTTGCGCACGACGAACAGCTGGACCGCCGCCTGGTCGTCCTTGCGCGCGAGTGCCGCGAGGTCGAGCTCGGTACGGGCGAAGGCGGCCATCTTCTGGCTCTCCATCGTCCGCTCGATCGACCGGATCTTGTCCCTGACGACCGCCGCCTTCTCGTACTGCTGCAGCTCCGCGGCGAAGCCCATCTCGTGGCGCAAGCCGGCCACGAGCGCGTCCGAGTTGCCCTCGAGGAACAGCTCGACCTGCTGGATGTCGCGCCGGTAGGCCGCCCTGTCGATCGCCTCGATGCACGGTCCCTGGCAGCGCTTGATGTGGTACAGCAGGCACGGCCGCGCGAGCGCGCGCTTGCCGTCCTTGATGTCGATGGTGCAGGTCCGGAACGGGAACAGCCGCCGGACGAGGTTCATCGCCTCGTCGACGGAGCTCGCCGACGCATACGGACCGAAGTAGCGGCTCCCGTCCTGCGGGAGCCTCCGCGTCCGCTCGATGCGCGGGAAGTCGTCGCCCAGCGTGATCTTGATGTAGGGGTAGCTCTTGTCGTCCTTGAGGCGGATGTTGAAGCGGGGCTTGAACCGCTTGATGAGGTTGGCCTCGAGCAGCAGCGCCTCGCTGACGCTGTCGACCTCGGTCACCTCGAGGTCGACGACCTTGTCGATGACCTCGCGGATCCGGTGGACCTCGCCGCGCCGCCCGCCCGCGGACTGCCTCTGCCAGTAGCTCCGGACGCGGCTCCGGAGGCTCTGCGCCTTGCCGACGTAGAGGACCGCGCCTTTGGCGTCCTTCATCAGGTAGACGCCGGGGCGGTCGGGCAGGGTGGCGAGCGTCGCCTTGATCTCGGGGGTCACCCGCGCATTGTCGGGCAGCGCGGGCCGGGATGCGTCAGGAATGGCCGGTGGCGCAGACGCGGCGGGTGGGGCAACGGCGACGGGTGCGGGACCCCCGGCGTCAGTCCCGCACCCGCGCGGGCTACTTCCTGCCCTGCCCCTTCAGCGAGCCGGCGGTGTCCGGGACAAGCTGGACGACGGCGGTCGCGATGACGTCGTCGCCCGCGGCGGCCGTGAGCCGGACACACCCGGAGCCGAGCCCGCTCGTGTCGAGATTGAGCTGCCACTCGCCGCTGGACCAGGCGAAGGTCCCCGCGTGGGTCGTGACGCCGGCAGCCGCGTCCGAGGCACAGGAGGCGAGCCGGGCCGCGGTGAGCGTCGGCGCATCCATCGTGGCCGGCGACTGCGGGGCCGTGCCGTCGAGGACGTTGAGCTTGAGCGGGATCGTGCGCCCAGCGCGACCGACGAGGGCCGGGAACGTGTCGCCCAGCGGCCGGCCCCAGGTGCCCGTCAGATCGCGCGTCGGAGGCGGCGGCGTGTCGAGGTTCACCGTCACCGTGAACGTGGCCGTCGCGTGGTTGCCCGCCTCGTCGGTCGCGGTGCAGGTCACCGTTGTCGTGCCGAGCGGGAACAGGCTCCCGCTCGCAGGGTCACAGGCCACCGACGGGGAGGCGTCGGTGTCGTCGGTGGCGGTCGGGTCGGTCCAGTGGACGACGGCCCCGTCGCCGGACGTGATGACCGTGATGTCCGCGGGGACGCCGTGGAGCACGGGATCGGTGGTATCGGCGGGCGGGGGCGGCGGTGGCGCGACCACGTCGAGGTACACGGTCACGGCGACGGTGTTGCCCACGGTCTCGTCGTTCGACAGGCCGAAGAACACCGAGTACGCATAGCCCGTGCCCTCGGTCGTCGGGGCGGTGACGGCCAGGTGGGCGGGCGTCACGGTGGCCTCACCCTCGCCGCCGGTGCAGAACGCGCCATCGACCGGCCAGGGATCGGGAACCACGAGCTGTCCGGGCGTGACCGTCAGTCCCGCACCCGTCGGGATGTCGCGCGACGTCTCGTCGATCGCGAGGGTGGCCCCGGCGGTCAGGTGGTTCGAGCTCTTGCATGCCAGCACGAAGCCCACGTCGACGCCGTGCGTGCTGCCCGGCTCGACCACGCCCAGGTTGACCGAGTTCTGGACCCCCGTCAGCGAGTCGGCATCGGCCTTGAGATCGTCGGCCAGGGCGGTGGCGGCGACGAGCAGGACGAGCGACAGCCCGAGGGCGATCCCCCGGCGAACCACGACGAGCGGCATATGGGTATCTCCCTGCGCGCCCGGGATGCACAAGTCGACTGGGCGATCGCAGGTCTCAGGGTCCGCCCCGCACGGCTGCTGCGGGTATGGGAGGCAGGTCCCGTTCGGTGCGCCCTCGCGCCCCCCTTCGGTACCGGTGCGTGGAATCACCGAGGCCGGGCACTTGGCCCGGCCTCGATGGTATTGGTCGCAGGAGGGCGGCTACCGGAGCCCGATGTACACGTACTGGACGGTTCCGTCATCGAGGACGGCGCCGATCCGGTAGTAGTAGCCAGCCTGGAGTCCCTTGGTGCTCCAGTTGTACTGATACTGCCCGCCGTTCAGCGAGAACGAGGAGCCCGGGGTCGGCAGTTCGGTGTAAGCGGACTCGTCGACTGGGTCCGTCGTCTTGCCGCCCTTCACGGGCCCGGTGAACGTCGGGGGCGCGTTCGCGGGCACGATCGATCCGTCCGAGCGCTTCAGCTCGAACTTCACTGGGATGGTGCTCCCCGCCTTGAAGATGCTGATCGGGCAGGTCGCTCCGCACGTCTGCGAGTGGGCCGTGTCGTTGATCGGCTGCAGGAAGCCATCGAAGCGGTAGTAGACGGTCAGCGTAGCGCCGACCAAGGTGAACTGGTAGTTCACAGAGGCGAGGGTTCCGGCCGCAATGGAGATCGGGTACGACCCGACGGGGCTGCCGGTCGTTGCCGTGGTCGACAGGCTCGGGGAGCCGGTAACCGACGACGCGGCCGTATCGGTCCCCAGGAAACCGGTAATGGTGTACGTGAGGGGCGGGTTCGCGGCCCCAATCGTCTTCGAGAGCGAATTGGCGCTCACGAGGAGCGTGGCCTTGGTGATCCCGAAGGTGGTGCTGTTGCTGCTCGAGAGGTGGTTGGCGTCGCCAGCGTACGACGCAGCGGCCGACGCAGTGCCGACGCCCGTGTTGCTGCCATAAGTGACGCTGAGCGTCTGGCTGAGACCGCCGGCACCGGTCACGGCCGCCGAGCACGGGGTGATCGGCGACCCCGTGTAGACGACGGTGGCCGGACAGGTCACCGTCGTCGTGGACGGCGCCTTGTCGATCGTGAACGTCGTGCTGTCGCTGCTGCCGGTGTGGTTCGCGTCGCCGGCGAAGCTCGCGGAGGCCGATGCCGTCCCGGCGTTGGTGTTGCTGCCGTACGTGACGCTGAGG
>DASXVG010000070.1:0-29928 GCA_036504355.1 Candidatus Limnocylindrales bacterium | reverse complement strand
GTGCAGACGTAGAAGCCGTGCGCATAGGCGACCGATGCAGCCTGAACCTGGGTGACGGTCCGGTACGTGTTGCTGAAGTCCCACGTGCCGTAGACGCCGTTGCGGAG
Organism: Candidatus Limnocylindrales bacterium; assembly: GCA_036504355.1. Taxonomy (GTDB): domain Bacteria; phylum Chloroflexota; class Limnocylindria; order Limnocylindrales; family CSP1-4; genus CAIXZV01. Next base: position 29,821 of record DASXVG010000070.1, on the reverse strand, counting down.
CTGCGCCTGACCGAAGTCAAGGAACACCAGAGCGTCCTGGGGCGCAGAGCCATCCTTTCGCGCTGTGCCCAGGGTGCAGCCCAGGTCGTAAACCGTCGAGGTGCTCACCGAGCTCATGTAGTAGGACCAGACGGTGCCCGGGTACGTGAGCGCCAAGGCTGGCTGGACGGGAATGAGTGCGACCGCCACGACGCTCGTCGCAAGAAGCGTCGCAGCCCGTCGCAGGATGCCGGTCATTCGCACGTGTCCTCCCCATGCGTCATCCACTGCGTGCCCACGCCCCATCGTACGCTCGGCTCGACAGGGCCGAACGGCCCGCGGCGCTAGCCGGCGGGGAAGACGAGGACGTCGTCGCCGAGTCCCACGAACACGAGTCCGGCCGAGGTGATCGCGGTGCCACCGCCCTCGGCCGCCGGGTGGACAGCGAGGACAACGCCGCTCGACGCGTCGATCATCTGCACGGTCCCATCGATCGCGGCTGACCAAAGCGTCTCGCCGATCACCACCATGCCTGCCGGAGCCGCGACCTGGCCGATCGGGACGAAGTCGCCGCCGTCACTCACCGCGAGCCGGTCGACCACGTCGCCATCGGCGTATGCGAGCCAGGCTCGACCTTCCGCGGCCACCACCAGGGGCGACACACCGTCCCCCGACACGACCATGTCGGTTCGTTCCCGCGACGCTGCGTTGAAGCGGGCAACGGCATACTGCCCAACGCCCGCGTCCGTTACCCGACCGATCGCCGCCCACACGTTGTCGCCGGTCGAAGCGATCGAACCCGCGCCCGCGCCGGCGAGATGCGCGGTGAACACGACGGCAAGCGTCTTCGCGTCATACGCCGTGACGGTCCCATCGGTCGCGATCGCCCACACGGATCCCGGGACCGCCGTGATGGCCGTGACGAGTTCGGGCAGTCGCACGGTCGCGACGACCTTCATGGTTTCCGGGTCCAGGCGCTCGAGCACGTCGGACCGCGCCTGATTGGCGGGGCCGGTATCCGGGCGGCCTTCGACCACGAACACCCCGCCATCGGCAGCGGCTACCGCCACGGGCGCGGGTCCCGCTGGCGCACGCTTCACCACGCCAGAGGGAGACAGCAGCCCGACCTCGCCCGGTGACCCTCGCCCGATGAACCACGCACGACCATCGGTGGCTGGCGCGAGCCCGATGACGGGCGTCGACGGCAGGCGTGATTGAACGACGAGCGTTGCGGTCGACGAAGCAGTCGCCGCAGTCGAGGGGACGGCGGACGGGGACACCAGGGCGGGCGTTGCGGCGTCCGTGCCGCCGCTCGGGACGACAGGCGGAGTCGAACCGCACCCGGCAGCCATCCACACCGAGATGATGAGCAGCGCGCGCCGCTTCATGCGATCCCCTCTTCGTTGCGGGCAGGCCACGCCGCCACCGCATAGCGTAGACGAGCGCGGCAACGCTGATGTGTCCCGGCCCTCCTTGTCGCGCGTCGGCGCGGCGCAGGGCAGCCCCCTTGTTCAACCCATCAAGGAGCATCCCCATGAGCATTCGCGACCACGTACGGACATCGATCACCGACGCCATGCGCTCCGGCGACAGCGTCACCCGCGACGCGCTGCGCCTCGTCGACGCTGCGCTCTGCACGGTCGAGAAGCGCGAGCGCCGGCCGCTCACCGAGGCCGAGGGGCTCGGCATCCTCGCGCGTGAGCAGTCGCCACCCAGGCGTGACGAGTAGGCACTTGACGAGCCCGGGCCGTCTCCGCTTGGTGGGTCCAGGAGGTCGTCGCAGCGATGCCGCAGGCGAGCGGGTCGCTCGTCTCGAGCGGCTACGACGCGGTCGCCGACAGCGTCTACGTGATGGGAGTCGAGCGGGACGCCCTTCTCGCGGGCCCTCAAGGCGCGCTCGGTGGACCTCGAGGCCGCCGCTCGAGCGGCGCTGGGGGAGGGCACGCTGCGACTGGCCCCCTGAGGACTCGGAGCGCTGGCAGTTCTACCTCCGGTCGCCGGACGCAACCACGGGCTACGATCGACGGGTCGTGTCATCGGCAGCGCTGCTGCGACTCCTTGAACAACTGCTGCTTGAGATCTTCCGCAGCAGGCAGAGTCCGCACGCTCCGCTTGGGGCCCCGCGATCTGGACCTTCCGAACTATTCCGAGCGTGTGCTGCGCGGGGCCCTGGTCAACGCCTTCGCCCATCGGCACTACACAATGCCGGGCGACACGGTGATTCGACAGACCGCGGCCTATCTCGAGATCGAGAATCCGGGCGCGTGGGGGGTCAGCAAACCCCGACTCGCGCTCGGATCCGTGTCCGTCCGCAGCCCACTCTCAGTCGAAATCGGCGCAAGCTCAGGGAGGATGGCGGTTACTCGGCGCTGCTTGTCCGCCGGTCGTTGGTCGCGGGGCTATCCCTCTCGCCCCGACCAGTTACGCGGCCCCACGGAGCGTGCGCGAGATCCAGTCGGGTAGCACGATGCGAGGCGTGGGACCGAGAGGTTCAAATCCGATCACCCCGACCACTTCGACGGCATCGATACGAACGCCCTCGGCCGGGACGTCGCGTCGACCTCCGGCGTGATTCATGGAGCTCGGGCACGCACGAATCGGTTATGCGCTGACGGCCCGTTGTCGCGCTCTGGCTTCCAGCGCCAGATCCGCCGGCTGCCGGGCGGTCCGTGCGGGGATCCACAAGTTCAGAGCACAGCGCTCGCGAAAGGGAGACTTGGAAGGCTGCCGCTCTGCCAGCTGAGCTACTCCCGCGTGGGGCAGATCCTACCCGGTTGCGCCGGAACCCCGCCGCGCCGCGTCGATGGCCCGCTCCAGCCGCGTCACCAGCGGCGCCGACGAGACCGGATGCCCGAGGAATGACGCCAGCCGGTCAGGGGGCGGCACGAACCCGCCGGGACGCAGGACATCGGCGATGTAGCGCCGGCCACTCGCCGGCGACAACCAGCCCTCTCGCGCGAACGTGGCCAGGAGGTCGTCGCGGATCGCCAGCGCGTAGCACACGCCGTACAGCGCGGCGTCGTACCCGCCCGCGATCATCGACAGCGGGAACGGCCGGAACGCCCCCGAAGGATCGGGCAGCGGGACGACCGAGTGCGCCGTGCGCCACGCCTCATCGAGCTCGACGTCCTCGGGTCCGTGGACAGCGAGGTCGAGCGTGCCGAGCTGGAGGTACTTCGACAGGTACGGCACGTCCTCGATGGCCTGTGCGATCGAGAGCGCGTCGACGAGCGCGGACGGGGCAGGTTCCCCGGTCGCCGGGTGGCGCGCATAGGTGGCGAAGACCTCAGGCGACCGCGCCCAGTACTCGAGGAAGAATGACGGCCCCTCGACCCAGTCCTGGCCCCACCAGCTGTCGTCGAGGGCGACGCCGCGACGGGATCCGATCGTGACATCCAGCACATGGCCGAACTCGTGGAACAGGACGCCTGCGTCGTACACCCCGAGCGTTGCCGGCGTGTCCCCGTCGGGGCGTGGGACCATCGTGACGAGCATGGTCACGGCAGGCGGGAACGCGCCGTCGGACGCAACCGGGTCGGCCTCGAGCAGGTCCATGAACGCGATCGTGCCGGCCATCTTCCCGTCGCGGGCCCACGGGTCCCAGAGGCAGATCCCAAGCTCGTCGCCGGTCGCGTCGTCGAGGAGGGCGAGGGTCCGAACGTCGTCGTGCCAGCCGAGGCGGACCGGCCGCTCCACCACCCGGATCCCGAACACCTCGCGAGCGAGCCTGAACATCCCCTCCGCCACTCCCTCGAGCGGCAGGTAGGGCCGGAGCGCGGCCGCGTCCGCGCCGAGTGAGCCGGTGAGCGCCCGGATGGCGCGCTGCTGGTCCCACGGCTGGTACCCGTCGCCGTCGAGCTCGGCGGCGAGCACCACCGTCGCCGCACCACGGAAAGCCCGTGCTGCCGACGCGGCGGGGCCCGCGAGCTCGGCGAGCACCGCACGCGCCCCCTCCACGGAGCCGAGCGCGCCGAAGAACGTGCGCATGTCCGCCCACGACCCGAACCCGGTCAGGCGCGCGATCTCGCGGCGGACTCGGAACAGCTCCCGCATGGGCTCGAGCGTGGCATCCGACGCCCGGTCCTGGAGCAGGCGCCAATACCGCTCCCGGACGTCACGCCGGCGGACGTGGGTCATGAACGCTTCCCGGCTGCCGTACTCCACGCGGACCCGGCGCGTTGCGGGGGCCTCGCCCGGCTCCAGTCGGGCCAGCTCATCGTCGGGCAGGCCGTCCAGCTCGTCCGCGGAGACCTCGAGGACCGGCACGTCGGCGACGAATGCCTGGGAGATCTCCACCGACAGCTCCGACGCTCGGGCGTGGAGCCGCTCGAGTGCTGCGCGCCCCTCGGCCCCGACGTGAGCACCGTTGGCACGCCCGCTCGCGCGCCACAGGGCGATCGCCCGGGCGTCGGGTGCGGACAGCCCCGAGGTGTCCAGCAGGTCCAGCATCGCGAACAGCCCGGGCCGCGCGAACGTCGCCGAGCGCCAGGCGTCGAACGTCGTTTGGGCTTCGCCTGCGGCTGCCCGGACGTCCGGGTCCGGGTGCACGGCCCACAGGGCGGCGGTCCGCCCGTACCCGCGACGGGCATGGCGGCCCGCACGGTCGAGGTGGGCGAGCACCGCCGGCGTGTCGCCCGCCGACGCCATGGCAGCGTCGACCTCGGCATCGGCCAGCCGGAGGTTGTGGTGGAGCGCGCCGTCGAGCGACCCGGCGGTGATCCCGGCGTAGCTCTCGACCATCACCCGGCCGTGTCCAGCTCGCAGCCAGCCGCAACACAGTCCTCGGCAAAGCGCTCGAGCGCCCCGTCGTCATCGGCGGAGGCCCGGATGAGCGTCATCACCCGGTCGACCCCGGCATCTGCGTACGCGCGAAGCAGGTCGATGCGCGTCGCGCCCTCGTGCGCGGACTGCGTCCGCCCGATGTTCACCGACAGCCGCAGCGTCGCCGGGTCGCGGCCGATCTCCTCGCACCGGCTCGCGATCACTGGCCGCGCGTCGTGCACCTCGGCCGGCGACAGCCAGTCCAGGTTGAGCTCGTCGGCATACCAGGCGGCGAGGCGCCACGTCCTGTTGGGGCCGTTGCCGCCGACCATGACCGGGATGCGCGGGGACTGGACACCCTGTGGGACGTTGATCGCGTCGCGGATCGACGCCTGGCTGCCCTCGTACGTCGACCGGCCCGGCGCGAGCATCCGGGTCGTGACCGCGAGGGCGTCCTCGAGCAGCGCCATCCGGTCCCTGAGGGGCGGGAAGCCGAACCCGTACGCCGTGTACTCGTCCTCCTTCCAGCCAGCCCCCAACGCCAGCTCCGCGCGGCCGCCGGAGACCACGTCGAGCGTGGAGATCATCTTCGCGACGAGCGCGGGGTTCCGGTAGCCGGCGCACAGGACCAGGTGGCCGAGGCGGACCCGAGCCGTCTCCACAGCGAGCGCGGACAGGCCCACGAACGCCTCGAACGTGATCTCGTCGGTCGGGACGGGCTCGGTCTGGAAGTGGTCGAACATCCACAGCGAGTCGAAGCCCAGGCCTTCTGCCTCGTGCGCGACCGCGACGCTCCGCGCCCACGCTCGGGTGGCGTCCCAGCCGTCGTACTCGCCCGTCCACCCCTGGGGAACGATGATCCCGACCCGCATCAGACGGCTACAGCTGCTCGAGGATCGCGCGCGCCTTGTCCGGGTCGTCGACCACGAACGCGAACGTCGCGCGGTCGCTCCAGCGTCCGAGGAACAGGTGCCCGAGGACGTTGACGTTCGCATCCGCGAGGGCGCGCGCGACACGCGCCATGCCGCCGGGCCGGTCGTCGACCTCCGCGAGCAGCGACTCGCCCTCGATGAACGTCCACTTCCCGGCCTCGAGGACCTCGCGCGCCTTGTCGTCGTCCGCGGTCGTGAGGATGAAGTGGCCAACGTCGCCGAGTCCGCCGCCGCCGATCGCGCGCAGGTCCACGCCTGCCGCGGCCATCTGCTCCGCGAGGTCGGCCATCTGGCCGGGCTTGTTGGGGACCTGGACGACGAACTGCCTGGGCATCGGTGCCTCCGGGCGGCCGCGGCCGCGAGGTGGGAGCGGGATGGTGGCCGCGATTCTCGCATGGCCGGGGGAGCGCGCGGAAGTCGGCTCCGGCGAAACGTGGGGCCAGGGGCGCCGAGCCCGGCGGCCGACCTCAGGCGCCGCGCCGGATCGCGATGGCTCGCCGGTACGCCTCCAGGTACATCGGGGCGGAGCCCGTGTCCCATCGGAAGTCGACGGCCATCCCGCGGTCCTGCAGCGATGCCCACTCGCGCGGCCTCCCGCGCAGCGCCGCCGCCCTGGCGACCGCCGCGACGAGCGCGGGAGGCGTCGCGGCATCGAACACGAACCCGGTCCCCTCCCCCGGTCGCTCGTCGGCGTCGATGACGGAGTCCGCGAGCCCGCCGGTCCGGCGCACGATCGGCGGCGTGCCGTAGCGCAGCGCGATCATCTGGCCCTGGCCGCACGGCTCGAAGCGGGACGGCATGAGGAACACGTCCGAGCCCGCGTAGATCCGGCGGGCCATGTCGCGGTCGAAGCGCTCGATCAGCGCGACGCGACCGGGGTTCGCTGCGGCCAGCGCCCGGAACGGGTCCGCGAGCGACGCATGGCCGCTGCCCTGGACGATGATCCGCGCCCCGGCGGCGAGGAGGTCCCGCGCGCCACTCGCCAGGAGGTCGAACCCCTTCTGGGGATCCATCCGGCCGATCATCCCGAGCACGATGCCGTCGTCGGCGGGATCGAAGCCGTTGCGTTCGAGCAGGTCAGCGCGACAGGCGGCCTTGCCCGTCCTGTCGTCGCGCGTGTACGGCGCGGCCAGGGCGCGGTCGCTCGCCGGGTCCCAGACGTCCGGGTCGATGCCGTTGAGGATCCCGAGGTAGCGGTCGCCCTTGGCACGCAACGCCCCGTCCAGGCCCATCCCGAACTCCGGGGTGAGGGACTCGCGGGCGAACCCGGGGGAGACCGTGTTCGCCACCTCGGCGCCCGCGATGGCGGTCAGCAGGAGGTCGATGCCGGCCGGGTTGGGACCGGCCAGCGCCTCGCCGCGACGGAGGCCGAGCTGGGCCAGCTGGTCCGCGTCCGTCCAGCCGTGGTAGGCGAGGTTGTGCAGCGTGACCATGACGGCCATGTCGCGGAAGAAGGGGTCAGCCGCGGCCTCGCCACGTGCTCTCTCCAGCAGCGAGGGTCCGGTGTGCCAGTCATGGACGTGGAGGACGTCGACGGGACGACCGTCGCGCTGGAGGGCCGCGAGGGCCGCCCGGTTGAACACCGCGAACCGCCACGGGTCGTCCGGAAAGTCGTAGAACGCGTCGCGGTCGAAGGCCGCCGGGAGGTCGACGAGCCGAAGGCGGTAGCCGTCGGCCGCGACGTCGACGATGCCAACCTCGAGCGGCGAGCCGCCCCGGGGATCCCTGATCACGAGCGCCGGCTCGCGGACCGCGTCCGCGGGGACGGGCACCGATCGGTAGCGCGGCAGGAACACGTCGACGGGCGCGGCGAGCCCCGTGCCCGCCTCGGGCAGCCGGCCGAGCGCGCGCGCGAGCGCGTCCACCACGTCGGCGAGGCCGCCGGTCTTCGCCCAGGGCTCGCACTCGGCGGCGAGGAGCACGGCACGGATCGTCATCAACGGGGATCGTACGCGCCCGCCCGGGTTCGCGGCCGATCGGTCGTGCCACCCGTCCCGCGCAAGAACCGCTCTCCATTCCGCCACGGACTCTACGGTTCCGCCGCGGTCAGGAATATTCCGCCCGCGACTCGTCCGTTCCGCGCGAGGGCCATTCCACGGACCAGGCCATTCCCACGGCGACTGAAACGTCTCGTCACGGAACCGTAGAGTCTCCCGCGGAATACGAGAGCGGAGGCGGGAGGTCGGCCCACCTGCAGCCGACTAAACCGGTTCACGAACGGCGCCGGGCCGGTCTATCATGTGCGCCCACATGGAGCCCCTCGTTCGCGTGCCGGTTGCGCCCGGCGCATCCTTCCACCTGCCACCGAAGCTGGAAGGCCTCCGGCGCCTCGCCTACAACCTGTGGTGGAGCTGGCACCCGGATGCGCGCGTCCTGTTCAGCAGGGTCGACGCCGGCGCCTGGGCCAGGTACCGCAACCCGATCCCCGTCCTGTCGGGCCCGGTCGCGTGGGACCAGCTGCTCGAGAACCCCGCGTTCATGGCCGAATACCAGGACCTCCTCGAGGAGTTCGACGCGTACATGGCGAACGGCGCGGACCACTGGTTCACGCGCCGCTACGGCGACGACCTCGAGGGCCCGATCGCCTACTTCTGCGCCGAGTACGGGTTCCACGAGAGTCTCGGCATCTACTCCGGCGGCCTCGGCGTTCTGGCCGGCGACCACATGAAGACGGCGTCCGACATGGCGCTCCCGCTCATCGGCGTCGGGCTGATGTACCGCAAGGGCTACTTCCGCCAGTCGATCGACGCGGACGGCCACCAGGAGCACGCCTACCCGGACTACGAGCTCGCGCGGCTGCCGATCCTGCGGGCGCTCGACCGGCTCGGCGAGCCGCTGACGGTGAGCGTCCCGCTCCCCGGCCGCGACCTGCACGCCGCCGTGTGGGTCGCCCAGGTGGGCCGCGTCCCGGTCCTGCTGCTCGACACGGACGTCCCGGACAACGACGACTCGGACCGCCCGATCACGCACATCCTGTACGTCCGCGGCCGCGAGATGCGCCTCCACCAGGAGCTGGTGCTGGGCGTGGGCGGCGTGCGTGCGCTGCGCGAGCTCGACCTCGCACCGGCGGTGTGGCACCTCAACGAGGGCCACTCCGCGTTCCTCCTCGCGGAGCGGGCCCGCGAGCTCATCGCCGGTGGCGCCACGCTCGACGACGCCTGGTCCACCGTCCGCAGCGACGCCGTGTTCACGATCCACACGCCCGTGTCCGCCGGCAACGAGCGCTTCGACGCGGAGCTCGTCCGACGGGTGGCCCAGCCGCTGCTCGAGGGCGACGGCCGCCCCAGCACCGGCGGCATCCCCACGGGAGCGCTGCTGGAGCTCGGGATCGGCGTGGAGGGCGACGCGACGCAGTTCGACATGACCGCGTTCTCGCTCCGGCTGACCCGCGGCGCGAACGCGGTGAGCCTGCTCCATGGCCGCACGGCCAACGCCACGTGGCAGGGCGTGACGCCGCACGAGATCCTGGGCATCACGAATGGTGTCCACACGCCGACCTGGGTGGGTCAGCCGATCCGCGACGCCCTGGAGCGCTACGCGGACGCCAACCTCGAGCGCATGGACGACATGGTCGAGAAGCGGCGCTTCTGGGACCGCATCGACCGGATCCCCGGCGAGGAGCTGTGGGAGGCGCACCAGCGCCAGAAGCTCGAGCTCGCGATCTTCGCCCGCGGCCGGCTGCGCAACCAGTTCGCGCGCCACGGCGAGGCGCCGTCCACGCTCGAGGAGCTGGAGGAGGTCCTGGACCCCTCGATCCTCACGATCGGCTTCGCGCGGCGGTTCGCAACCTACAAGCGGGCCGCGCTGCTGTTCACCGACATCGAGCGCCTGGCGCGGATGCTGTGGGACGAGCAGCGCCCGCTCCAGATCATCTTCGCCGGCAAGGCCCACCCGGCCGACCGACCGGGTCAGGGCGTCATCCAGGACATCTTCAGCCGGTCGCGCAGCCCGAGGCTCCGGGGTCGGGTATTCATCATGGAGGACTACGACATCCGGATCGGCCGGTTCCTCGTCCAGGGCGTCGACGTGTGGCTCAACAACCCGCGTCGCCCCCTCGAGGCATCGGGGACGTCGGGGATGAAGGCGTCGGCGAACGGCGTCCCCAACCTGTCCGTCCTCGACGGCTGGTGGGACGAGGGCTGGACCGGTGACAACGGCTGGGCGATCGGGGGTCGCGAGACCAACCCGGACGAGGGCGCGCAGGACTGGTCCGACGCCCAGGACCTCTACCGGATCCTCGAGCAGGAGCTCATTCCCGCCTACTACGAGCGTGACGCGACCGGCCTGCCGCCGCGCTGGATCCAGCTCATGCGCAATGCGATCTCCAGCAACATCTGGCGGTTCTCCACGACCCGGATGCTCCACGAGTACGTGGAGCGGCTGTATCTGCCGGCGCCAGACGCCGACGCTGCCGCGGCAGCGGCATCGCGCGAGGCGGCCGCTGCCTCCATGGCGCCCTCCACCTCCTGACCCCCGATCGACGCGCATCGCCCGCGCGCGACACGAATAGAGGACCGCACCCGTGGCCCCCCGCATCTCGCTGGCCCTCGCGATCCACAACCACCAGCCGGTGGGCAACTTCGGCTGGGTGTTCGCCGAGGTATACGACCGCGCCTACCTGCCGATGCTCGAGGCGCTCGAGCGACATCCGGGCGTCCGGTTGTCCCTCCACTACACGGGCCCGCTCCTGGAGTGGCTGGCCGCCGAGCGACCCGAGTTCCTGGAGCGGCTCCGGGCGCTCGTCGCACGCAGCCAGGTGGAGCTGCTCGGCGGAGGCCTGTACGAGCCGGTCCTCGCCTCGCTTCCCGAGCGCGACCGGGTGGACCAGCTGTCGCGGATGGCCGGCGTGCTCGAGCGGATGACGGGCACGCGGCCACGCGGCGCCTGGCTCGCCGAGCGTGTCTGGGAGCCCGACCTGCCGACGGCGCTTGCCGGTGCCGGCTACCAGTGGACGATCCTCGACGATCAGCACTTCCGCGCCGCCGCGATCCCCGAGGCCAACCTGTGGGGCGCGTACACGACCGAGGACCAGGGCAACCTCCTGACCGTGTTCGGGACCGAGCAGGGCCTGCGCTACCGGATCCCGTTCGGTGGGGTCGAGGACGTCATCGGCTATCTCCGCGACCATGCGACCGAGGACGGGACGCGGGTCGGGATGATGGGCGACGACGGGGAGAAGTTCGGCGCCTGGCCCACGACGTACGAGCACTGCTGGGGCGAGGGCCGATGGGTGGAGCGCTTCTTCGAGGCGCTCGAGGCGAATGCCGCCTGGCTGACCACCGTCACGCCCTCGCAGTGGCTGGAGCGCGAGCCGCCGATCGGGCGCGTCTACGTCCCCACGTCGTCGTACGCGGAGATGGGCGAATGGGCGCTCCCGCCGGACGAGACCATCGTGTTCACGAAGCTGCTCCACGACGCGGTCGCCGAGCACCGACCCGACGCACGCTGGCTGCGCGGCGGGTTCTGGCGCAACTTCCAGGTCAAGTACCGGGAGATCAACGACCTCCACAAGCAGATGCTGCGGACGTCGCGCAAGGTGTCCGCCATGACGGAGGGCCCGTCCCGGACCTCGGCGCTCGACCATCTTCACCGCGGGCAGTCCAACGACTGCTACTGGCACGGGCTGTTCGGCGGGATCTACATCTCGCACATGCGGCTCGCCACGTACGAGCACCTCATCGCGGCCGAGGACGCGGCCGATCGGGCGCTCGGGACGCAGCGCGTCGCCGAGACGCGTGACCTGGACATGGACGGGATCCCCGAGGTCTTCCTCGCCGACCCCGGCCAGGTCGTGACGGTCAAGCCGTCCGAGGGCGCGGGCATCGGCTCGTGGGACATCCGGGCGGCCTGGCACGCGATGGCGGCCGCCCTCCGGCGTCGCCCCGAGGCCTACCACGAAACGCTCCGGGCACACGAGGCGAAGGACCCGGGCGCCGAGGCGCCGGTCGTCGAGGGCGGCGCGCCCGCCTCGATCCACGACCTCGTGATGGTCAAGGAGGAGGGGCTCTCGAGGCGCCTGTTCTACGACGACCACGAGCGGCGCTCCGGCCTCGTCCGGTTCCTCGCCCCCGACGTGACGCCCGAGGCCGTGGCCCAGGCGGCGGAGCAGGAGCTGGGCGACTTCCGCGATGGCGCGTTCCGCATCGACCACCTCGCCGCGGGCCAGGTCTCGCTCTCGCGCGAGGGCACGGCGCTCGGGCAGCCGCTCACGGTCACCAAGACGATCCGGCTCGGCGGAGACAGGCTGGACCCGCAGCTTGCCGTCGAGGTCGAGGTCCACCACCGGGGCGACGCCCCGATCGAGACCCGCCTCGGGATCGAGCTCTCGCTCCACCTCCTCGGTGGCGGCGGCAATCCCTCGGCCTGGTACGACGTTCGCGGGAAGCGCACTGCGCACGATGGCACCGGGACCGCGCAGGGCATCGACGCCATCGGCTACGGCAACGACTGGGTGGGCGTGTCCGTCGCCGCGACCATGTCTCCGGCCGCCGACGCGTGGTGGAGCCCGATCGAGACGGTGTCCAACTCCGAGTCCGGCTTCGAGCGCGTGTACCAGGGCTCCGGCCTGGTGCTCTCGTGGCCGGTCACGATCGCCCCCGGCGAGTCTCGCCGCTTCGCGGTGCACCAGGCGGTTGCGGTCACCCGCGACCGCACCGCAGCGGAGGCCGGCACCCCCGCGTGACCGCTACCCTCCGGCGATGACCCGCGGCCAGCTCGTCGTCCATGCCCACTTCTACCAGCCGTTCCGCGTCGACCCGTTCACGGGCCGGACGCCCGATGACCTCTCGGCCGCGCCGTTCCGCAACTGGAACGAGCGGATCACCGCGGAGTGCTATCGGCCGATCGCGGAGCTCGGGATCCCGGCGCGCATCTCGTGGAATCTCGGCGCGACGCTGACCGCGTACCTCGCCCGCGAGGCGCCCACCGTGCTCGCCGCGTTCGTGGAGCAGGACCGAGCCGGCGGCGGCACTGGCATCGCGCAGAGCTTCCACCATTCGATCCTGCCGCTCGCGTCACTGGCCGACCGGCGGACGGAGATCGTCTGGGGCCTCCGCGACTTCGCGTTCCGCTTCGGCCGCGAGGCGACCGCGATGTGGCTGCCCGAGACGGGCGTCGACCTGGCCACGCTCCGGGTCGCCGCCGAGGCCGGGGTCCGGGCCGTGATCCTGGCGCCATGGCAGGCCGACGACCCGCACGTCGATCCGCGCCTGCCGTACCGGGTCGACGTCGGCGGCGGGCGGCACATCACCGCGATGTTCTACGACGGCGACCTGTCCGGCGCCGTCTCGTTCGAGCCCGGCGCAACCGCCGACGCGGACCGGTTCGCGCGCGAGCGGGTGGCGCCGAGGCTTGCGGCTCCCCTCCCCGACGACGTCCCGGCGACGCTCGTGATCGCGACGGACGGGGAGCTGTACGGACACCACCAGTCGTTCCGTGACCTGTTCCTCCAGCGGCTCGTTGCGCGTGAGGCCGACGCGGGCCGCCCGTTCGACGTGGTCGGCCTCAACCAGGCCGTGGCCGAGGTCGACGGCCGTGCCCACCCCGAGATCGGCATTCGCGAGCGCACGTCATGGAGCTGCCACCACGGCCTCCTTCGCTGGACCGCGGAGTGCCCGGACGTGCCCGACGGCCGCTGGAAGGGCCCGCTGCGCGCCGCGCTCGAGCGCCTTGCCGGGGGCATCGACGTCCTCACCGAGTCGGTCGCCAGGGGGATCCCGGGTCTCGACGACCCGTGGGCCGCGCGCGACCGCTACGTGGACGTGGTCATCGGGGCGCAGAGCGGCGACGCGTTCGCGATCGACTGCCTCGGGCCGCGCTCGCCGAAGGCCGATCGCGCCCGCCTCCTTGACCTCATGGAGGCGCAACGCTGGCGCCTCGGCATGTTCGCCTCGTGCGGCTGGTTCTGGGACGACCCCGTCCGGACCGAGACGCACCAGGTGCTGCGGGCCGCGGCACGCGCCGTGCGCCTCGTGGACGCGCTCGCCGGATCCGGGCTCGAGCACCGGCTCGTCGAGGACCTCGCGACACTCCACTCTCCGTCGACGGGGATGGACGGGGGGGCGATCTACCGCAAGGCCCTGAGCGAGATCGGGCAGCCACCACCGGTCGAGCGGCACCCGGTCGCGCGCCAGTAGCGACGGGCCCGCGAGCGGCGGCAGGAGCTGTCGGGACGAGCTGCCGTTAAGCGCCGCAATCCCCGGCGGACCGGAGGCTGCGGAGAAGCGCGCCGCTGGAGGGGGAGAGGTCCGGCGCGCGGGAGTATGCGAGGATCAGGGTCGCCGGATGGCCGACGACGAACGGTCAGGCGATGCCGACGGGATAGGCCGGCCGATGGGGATCGTCCGACAGGTCCCGGGAGTCGACGCCGACCTCGTTGGCCAGCGTGGCGAAGGCCGCGAGGACGATCATGCCGATGGTGATGATGAGGAGTTCCATGGGGACCGTCTCGTGTTCTCGGGGGTTTGACCCCGTGCTTGATATAGTCAACTAGGCCAAGTCGAACGATAGTTGGACTAGTCCACTATGTCAAGTAGCCGGAATGACCCGTCCGCGGCCGCCGAACGGCTCCCCGCGACAGCCGACCGGACCCCGGTGAGTGGACCGGCGGGTGGACACGAGCTCGACATCGAGCGCGACTCCGACGTCCCCATCAGCACCCAGATCTACTGGCAGCTCGCCTACCAGATCGAGTCCGGCCGCCTCCAGCCGGGCACGCGGCTTCCGCCGGTCCGTGAGCTCGGCGCGGCGCTGCGCGTCAACCCCAACACGGTGCGGGCGGTCTACCGGCGTCTCGCGGACGCCGGGTACGTCATCGGACGCCACGGGGCGGGGACGCGGGTCGTCGACCGGCCGCCGGTGCGCCGCGGCTCCGACGCGCTCGCGGGCATCGTCGCGGAGACGCTGCGCCGCGCGGCGCAGCTCGGCTTCACGCCCGACGAGGTCGCCCAGGCGACGTTCACCGCCGCGACCGAGCGCAAGCGCCCCGGCCCGCTCGTCCGGGTCCTGTTCGCGGAGTGCACCACGGCCGACGCGCACGTGGACGCGGAGCGGATCGTCGAGGCGTTCCCGGACCGCATCGAGGCGATGGGCGTCCTGCTCGAGGAGCTTCCCGAGCGCCTCGGCCGCTACCACTACGACCTCGTGGCAACGACCACCTTCCACGCCGACGAGGCCCAGGCGTATGTCGCTGGACGCGTGCCCGTCGTGGCGATGCTGGCGGGGCCCGGATACATGAACCTCGTCCACGAGGTCGCGGGCCTGCCGCCCGGCTCCAAGGTCGGACTGGTGTGCGGCTCCCAGCGGGGCGTCGAGAACATCGCCGAAGTCCTCCAGCTCGCGGGTGCGACGGGCGTGGCCATCATCCCCGCCGTTGCCCACACCGAGGCCGAGCTGGACGAGGTCGACCGCGACGCGGACCTGGTGCTGCTGTCGCGCGAGGCGATGGCGCTGGGCCTCGAGTCACGCTTCGAGCGCCCGGAGCGCCTGCGCGAGTGGACGTACGAGTTCGATCCCGCCGGGTTCGAGCTCCTCCGGCGCGCCATCGAGCGGGTGGACGCGCTGCGCGAGCACGCCCCGGGCTGAGGCGCGGCGCACCCCGCGGCGCACCCGCTGAGCGCCCGCACAACGCGCGGGCGCGCGAACCTGCGACACTGGCGCCATGCGTGCACTGCCGATCTCGCGGACCGCGCGTCGCCGCTTCGCGCTCGATGCCGCCGTCGTGGCGCCCGCCCCCACGGTTGCCCGCCTCGCGGCCAATGTCACGGCCGCGCGCAAGGTCACGGCCGCCGTGAACGCGACCCGCAAGGCCGGCGAGCCGAGCGCCCAGGCGGGCGAGCTCGCGGCGCTCGAGCTGCTCCACGAGATCTTCCATCTCGTCGTGGACAAGGCCGCGGAGCTCGTCCCGGCGACCGCGATGGACGAGACGACCGCGGCCGTCGAGGAGGCCGTCGGCCCAGCGGTCGCGACCGACGTGCTGGACGCGGTCGGCGGCGAGTTCCCCGATGTCGAGGACCGGCCGACGCCGGTGCGGCTCGAGGAGCTCCTGCTCATCCGGGTGGCGAACGAGAACCCGGCGGCGCGGCCGCTGCGTGCGCTGGTGGACGACGGGCCCGTGGCGCCCGCGACCCGCGACGCCGTGATCGCGGCCGTGGAGGCATACGAGGCGACGCTGCCGCCGATCGGGCCCAACGGCGAGACCCTGGTCGAGCTCCTGCGCGCGCCCGCGCGCGCGCACCCGACCTCGCTCGCGGGGCAGCTGCGGTACGTCCGCGACAACTGGGGCGACCTGCTGGGCGACGCGCTGGACGTGCTGCTCGACCGGATGCTGCTCGCGATCGACGTCATCTCCCAGGAGGAGCGCGGGCTCCACCTCCGGTTCGGCGGCGGCGGAGACGGCGGCGCGGGGGCGTTCGGCGGGGGCGGTGAGGCGCCCGACCTCACGGGGCTCGACGCGGAGCCGGAACGGTTCTCGAGCGATTCCGCGTGGATGCCACGCCTCGTCCTGATCGCAAAGAGCACCCATGTCTGGCTGGACCAGCTGGCACGCCGGTACGGGCGCGAGATCCGGACGCTGGACGCGATCCCGGACGAGGAGCTCGACCGGCTCGCCCGGTGGGGCATCACGGGCCTCTGGCTCATCGGCCTGTGGGAGCGCTCCAGGGCCAGCCAGCGGATCAAGGTCTGGCGCGGCAACCCGGACGCGGCGGCCTCGGCGTACTCGCTGGACGACTACGTCATCGCGGGGGACCTCGGGGGCGAGGACGCCTGGGCCAACCTCCGCCATCGCGCCTGGCAGCGGGGCATCCGGCTGGCGTCGGACATGGTCCCCAACCATATGGGCATCGACTCGCGCTGGGTCGTCGACCACCCGGAATGGTTCCTCCAGACGCCCGAGCCTCCCTATCCCGGCTACACCTTCAACGGGGAGAACCTCGCCGAGCATGACCGGGTGGAGGTCCGCCTGGAGGACCACTACTGGGACAATAGTGACGCGGCCGTCGTGTTCGAGCGCCGGGACCGCTGGTCGGGCGAGCGCCGCTACATCTACCACGGCAACGACGGCACCAGCTTCCCGTGGAACGACACCGCGCAGCTGGACTTCAGCCAGGCGGCCGTCCGGGAGCAGGTGATCCAGACGATCCTGGCGGTCGCGCGGCGGTTCCCCGTCATCCGGTTCGACGCGGCGATGGTCCTCGCGAAGCGCCACGTCCGGCGGCTGTGGTTCCCGGCCCCCGGGCAGGGCGGAGAGGCGATCCCGTCGCGGGCCGAGTTCGCCTCGATGTCCGACGCGGACTTCGAGGCGGCGATGCCGCAGGAGTTCTGGCGCGAGGTGGTTGACCGGGTCGCGACCGAGGTCCCGGACACGCTGCTCCTGGCCGAGGCGTTCTGGATGCTCGAGGGCTACTTCGTGCGAACCCTCGGGATGCACCGCGTCTACAACAGCGCGTTCATGCACATGCTCCGCGACGAGGACAACTCGGGCTACCGGCGGGTGCTCAAGGAGACCCTCGAGTTCGACCCCGAGATCCTCAAGCGCTACGTCAACTTCATGAACAACCCGGACGAGAAGACCGCGGTCGAGCAGTTCGGCAAGGGCGACAAGTACATCGGCGTGGCGACGCTGCTCGCGACCCTGCCGGGCCTGCCGATGTTCGGGCACGGCCAGTTCGAGGGCTTCGCCGAGAAGTACGGCATGGAGTTCCGGCGGGCGGCGATGGAGGAGTCCGTCGACGAGTGGCTCATCGCACGGCACGAGCGCGAGGTGGTCCCGCTGCTTCACCGTCGGGGGGACTTCGCCGAGGCGCACGACTTCCTGCTCTATGACGTCGGCGACGGGGGCGGCGTCGACGAGCACGTGTTCGCGTACTCCAACGGCAGCGGGCCCGCACGGTCGCTCGTCGTGTATCACAACCGGTACGCCGAGACGTCGGGCTGGATCCGGGACTCCGCGGCGTACGCGGTGAAGGACGGCGACGGGTCGAAGCGGCTTGTGCGGCGGACCCTCGCGGAGGGCCTGGGCCTGGGCGACGGGTCCGCTGACAACCGGTGGCTCGCGTTCCGCGAGCAGCGATCCGGGCTCGAGTACCTGCGCCCGGTCAGCGAGCTCCGCGACCGCGGACTCCACGTGCAGCTCCACGCCTACGAGACGCGCGTCTACTGGGAGATGCGCGAGCTGTACGACTCGAGCGGCGTGTGGCGGCGGCTGGCGGAGCGGCTCGAGGGTCGCGGGGTCGCCTCGCTCGAGGGGTCGCTCCGGGAGCTCCAGCTGGCGCCCGTCCACGATGCGCTGCGGGCCGTCATCGACGACCCTGTCCGGCCGACCGTCGAGCGGTTCGTCGGGGCAGTGGCAGGGGCGACGGGCACGCGCGGAGACGTCGCGGCGACCGTAGACCTCGTGGCCGAGCGGGCGGCGCAGGCGCAGCCCGTTGTCGAGACGATCGAGGATGCCTCGCAGCAGGCCGCCCTCCGGCTGTGGTCACTGCTGTCGCCGCTGGGGTCGCTCGCCGAGGGTGCGCCCGTGGGCCCGACGAGCCGCGCCTGGTACGAGGAGCTGCGCCTGGGTGGCATCGTCGCCGACGCGCTGCGCGCCCGAGGACTGGACGAGGCCGCAGCGTGGTGGGCGTCGGAGCGGGTGCACCTGCTCGTGGACCTGCCGCTCCCCTCCTCGATCGGCGGGCCGGTCGAGGGCCGGGCGGCCCGGCTGGCCGAGGCGTGGCTCGAGCGTCCCGTCATCCGCGGGTTCCTGCGGATCAACGCGTGGGATGGCGTTGAGTGGTTCCACCGCGAGTCATGGGATGAGCTTGTCGCCTGGTCGGACCGCCTCGAGCGGGTCCTGACCCCCGCGGACGAGCGGGCCGTGCGGCCCGTGGAGCGGAGCCTCATCGCGCGCGAGCTGCGCGAGGCCGGTGAGGCGTCCGGGTATCGCGTGGACGGCCTGCGGGCCGCGCTCGCCGGCACGGTTGCGGCCGAGCCGTCGTCGCCCGCGCGCCCGGCGACACCGACCGCGCCGCGCCTGCCCAAGGCGACCGGCCTGCCGCGCGGCCCGAAGGACCCGCCCCGACCCGGCTGATCCGCGCAGACGAGCGGCGCGCGGCCCTCCCGGCATTGCCCCGTCCTCAGCGGCCCTGCCCGGCAGGCAGTGGTGCGGACGCGTCCTGGTCGGATCGCAGCTTCTCCGGCAGGTGTTCGGGGTCCGGACGGCGCCCTGCGCGGCAGATTCCGTCGCGTCGTTGCTTCCCGCGCAGCGACCCGACGTCGGGCAGCCAGTCTTGCGGCTCGGCAGTCAGGACCAGACCCGCGGGGCTCCCGGACGATCGCGGGCCTCCGCGCTCGTGGTCCTGGCGGGGATCAAGCGTGGCCGATCGCGCGGCCCCCTCGAAACCCCGACTCCCGTTCCCAGGTGCGGGCTCGCGACAGCCCTACGCGTCACCGAGGAGGATCCGTCGGAGGATCGGGATCGGCGGCGCGCCGTGGGAGATGACCGACTCGAGGTGCGCGCGCTCGTCGAAGCCCGGCGTCGACGGGTACCCGCCCACCACGCGCGGCGCCGGCAGGGCATCGGCGCCCGCCCCAGCAGCCACCGCGGCCCGGACGCGGAGCTCGTGCTCCAGGTCCCACATCCCCAGCGAGCCCGCGAAGTAGGTCGACAGCTGCGTCGACGAGAGCCGGGCGCGCTCGTCCTTGTGGATCGCCTCGCCGCGCTCCTGGAACGCCTCGTCGACGAGGAAGTCCACGCACTCGTCCGTGGTCATGGCCAGCGTGTGGATCCGGACGTCGATGATCGTGTTCGCGACCGAGCGCAGGTAGAACTTCCAGTGGTTGAGCCACAGCGCGGCGTCGTCGGCGCAGTAGCCACGGTCGAGCATGACCTGCGTCACGTACACGGCCCAGCCCTCGGCGAACACGCCCGACGGGAAGACGCGTCGGGCGAGCGACGAGCCGTGGTTCGCATACGCGCCCTGGAGGTAGTGCCCGGGCACGGCCTCGTGGATGACGAGGAGCTGCATCTGGCGCGCATTCATCTCGCGCAGGTAGGACTCCTGCTGGTCCGCGGGCCAGTCGTCGGGCACGGGCGTGATCGAGAAGAACGCCTTCTGGCCGTGGTCCAGCGGCCCGGGCGAGTCCAGCATCGCGCCACCGAACGAGCGCAGGAACTCGGGTGTCCAGTCGATGACGAGCGGATCCTCCGTGAGTCCGATGACGTTCCGCTCGCGGCAGAACCGCTCGACGCGCTCGAGCTCCGCGTAGCACCAGCTGACGAGCTCGTCCGCGGCCGGGTGCTCGTTCGCCGTCTCGTCGAGCACCCGCCGGACGAGGACACCGTCGTCGTCCGGCACCGGCTCACCGGGCACCCACTGGCCCCAGATCTCGCGACCGATGCGCACCATCTCCGCGCGGATCGCGGTGAACTCGCGCTCGCCTCGGGCGAGGATCGCCTCCGGCGTCACCTCGGGATCGCGCAGCGTGTGCCGGAGCTTGGCGGTGAACAGCGCACGCCCGAGGAGCGGGCTGCCGTCGGCCGTGGGGATGACGGACGCGACCAGGTGGGCGGCGATCGCATCAAGCGTCGCGCGCGCCGTGTCGGCCGCGGCGCGCAACCGCGGGAGCAGCGCCTCGACGTCCGTGTCCCCTGCCGCAGCCGCGGCTTCGCCGGCCTGGACGGCCTCGTCCGCGAGCGCCGTGACGCCGCCGATCCGCTTGGCGGCGACCTCGGCCATGAACCCGGCGACCGCCCGTGTCGGGTGCGTGCCCATCACCTGCTCGGCGGCGGCGATGACGGCAGGGATCCCCTCGAGCCGGCCGGCAACCGACGCGAGGCGCACGTGGAGCGGTGCGAACTCGCGCGCGAGCAACGGGTGGATCCCATTGCCCATCGTGTAGATCCACGCGAGCGGGTTCCAGGTCGACTCCCGGAGCTCCTCCTCGTGGAACCGAAGCTCCGCGAGCTCCCCCAGCACCAGGTCCCGGTCGATGCGCTCGCCCGCGTCCAGCGTCGCGTCCTCGATGGCGCCGAGCTCCGCCTCCCAGCGGTCCGCGAACGCGAGCCGCGCCCGGCGGCCGGTCTCCGTGAAGTCCGGCCAGCGGTCGTCGTACCGGTGATCGCCGACGCGGGTCGCGACGTCGGGCAGGAGGACGAACAGCTCCTCGAGGAAGCGGGCGACGACGGGTTCCAGGCCGGGCACGGGCACCTCCGGATCGTGGCGGTCGGCGCGGGTCGCGCCTGGCGGGTCGGGTGCCGCGGAGTCTAGCCCGCTGCGGCCGGCCGCAGCAGGAGCCCGGAGCGGTCCGTGAGCACGATCGGCCCGTCGGCCGTGATCGCGACCGTGTGCTCCACGTGGACGCCCCGGCTCCGATCGCCCGATCGGATCGTCCAGCCGTCCTTGTCCATCCGGATCGACCCGTCGCCGGCGAGGAACCACGGCTCGATGGCCACGACGAGGCCGGGGCGCAGCTGGAGCCCGCGACCGGGTTCGCCCCAGTTGGGGACGTCCGGGGCCTGGTGCATCGTGTGGCCGACGCCGTGCCCGCCGAACGAGGTGTTGACCGCGTACCCGGCGTCGTTGATGGTGTCACCGATCGCGGCCGAGATGTCACCCACCCGGTTGCCGGGCCGTGCGGCCGCGATCCCGGCGGCGAGGGCCTGCTCGGCCACCCGGTACATGTGCACGTCCTCGTCCTGCGGCGTCCCGACGAAGCACGTGATCGCCGAGTCCGCGACCCAGCCGTCCACCTCCGCCGCGAAGTCAAGGCTCACGTTGTCGTGTGCCTTGAGCCGGTAGTCGTGCGGCAGGCCGTGGAGGACGGCGTCGTTGACCGAGGTGCACAGGACCTTGCCGAACGGCATCGCGCCGAACGAGGGGTGGTAGTCGATGTAGCACGAGGCCGCGCCCCGCTGCCGGATCATCTCGTGGGCGATGCGGTCCAGGTCGAACAGGCTCACGCCCGGCGCGACGTGCGTCGCGAGCTCCGCGAGCACCTCGGCGACGAAGCGGCCGGCGGGCCGCATGGCCTCGATCTCGGCGGTGCTGCGCAGTTCGATCACGTCCTGATCGTACCCAACGCGCCGCCCGCGGCCGGTCGCGCCGCGTAGGATCGGCGGATGACCGACCTGGCCATCGTCAACGGCACGACCTTCGGCACGCCCGGCGCAGCGACGGTCGCCATCCAGGGCGGGCGGCTCACCGCCGTTGGCGGCCGCGAGGTCGCCGCTGGGGTCATCGCGCTGCACCGCGACCTGCTGGCGGCCGGTGCATCTGCGATCATCGGGACCGGCGTCGCGCTCACCGTGCTCGACCGCCGGACCGTCCACCGTACGGAGGCGCACGCATGAAGGGCTTCGTCCTGTCGATCGTCGCATCGGCGATCGCCTTCGTCATCCTGGTCAAGATCCTGCCCGCGAGCTTCGTCGACTTCAGCGGCGGCACGGTCGAGCTGATCCTCGTCGCCCTCCTCGTCGGCCTCGTGAACGCGGTCATCAAGCCGATCGTGAAGGCGCTCTCGTTCCCGATCTCGATGCTCACGCTCGGGCTGTTCGGGTTCGTCGTGAACGCCGCGATGGTGCTCCTGGTCGCGTTCATCGCCCAGAACGTCGCGGGCCTCGACCTCACGATCGGCGGCTGGCCGACCCATGGGCTGTCCTCGGACACGATCGTCGGCGCGTTCGTGGTGTCGATCGCCCTGTCGATCCTGACCTCGATCGTCGGGCTCGTCGTCCACGATTGACGCGTGGCGTCCGTCGTCCCAGGTCGTAGCCTCGTCCGCGCCGCCCGGCGCCTCGGCACGCCGCTGTACCTGACGGAGGTCACCGCCCTCGAGGCTGCGGCCGCCGAGCTCCGCGACGCCTTCCCGGATCCGTGGCTGCGAGCGTTCTCGGTCAAGGCCAACGACGTGCCGGCGGTCATCGGGCGGCTCGGCGGTCTCGGGCTGGACGCGAACGTCGTGTCGCGCGGCGAGTGGGCCGCCGCGCGGTCGGCGGGCCTCCACAACGCGCGGATCACCCTCGAGGGCATTGGCAAGAACGCGGGCGACCTCCGAGCGGCCGTCCGCGCCGCGGCGGAGGGGAGGCACCTGCGCTGGGTCGCCATCGAGAGCCCCGAGGAGCTGGACGCGCTGGTCGCGATCGCGCGCCGGGCCGGGCTCGGCCGACGCGACGCCGCGCCGGTGGACGTCCTCGTCCGCCTCAACCCCGATGTCTCCCCGGAGACGCACGCAGGCCTGGCCGTCGGCGCGGGCACGTCCAAGTTCGGGATGACCGAGACCGAGCTCACGGGCGCCGTGTCGTCGCTCTCGGAAGGCGGTCCGGTCCGCGCCCGAGGCATCCACCTCCACGTCGGCTCGCAGCTCGGCGCCGTGGACGCATGGCGTGACGCGGTCCGCCGAGGGCTGGCGCTGCTCGCGCTCGTCGGCGCGGGCCGCGAGGGCTTTGACACGTTCGACGTCGGGGGCGGATTCCCGGTCGGCGAGCCCGGGACGGTGCCGGCACCCTCGAGGTTCGCCCGGGAGCTCGCGCCGCTCCTCGAGGCGCTGCCGGCTGATCGGCGTCCGACGCGTCTCGCGGTGGAGCCCGGACGGTTCCTGGTCGCCCGCGCGGGCTGGATCGTGGCATCCGTGCTCCATGTCCGCGACCGGGCGGCGGGCGACCGGGTGGTCGTCCTCGACGCCGGCATGACCGAGCTCATCCGCCCGGCCCTGTACGGGGCGCACCACCGGGTGACGGCGCTGACGTCGCTGGGCGCGGACGTCGATGCCGCGACCCCGCGTTCGGCCGCGCGCGTCGACGGTTCGGTGTGCGAGAGCACCGACACCTTCGACCGCCACGACCTGCCGCCGCTGCGGCGCGGCGATCTCGTCGCGATCTCGGATGCCGGCGCCTACGCCGCCTCGATGGCGATGCGCTACAACGGCCGGGGCCGGCCGCCGCAGGTCCTGCTCGAGGCCGACGGCTCGCTGACGCTCGGACGTCGCAGGACCCGCTAGTCTTGCCGCCGTGAGCCTCCCCAGGGACCGTTTCGCCGCGCGCCTCGCCTCGTCGCCGCTCCTCGCTGACGGCGGCATGGGCACGCTCCTGTTCTCGCGCGGGATCCCGCAGCGGGCCTGCCTCGACGAGCTGGCGACCAGTCGGCCGGACCTCGTGGGAACCCTCCACCGCGAGTATCTCGACGCCGGCGCCGATCTCATCGAGACGCTCACCTTCGGCGCCAACCGGTTCCGCCTCGACGTCTACGGGCTTGCCGCCGAGGCCGGGCGGTTCAACAGGCGCGCCGCCCAGGTGGCTCGAGAGGCGCGCGATGTCAGCGGTCGCGACGCCTGGGTGGGGGGCTCGATCGGCCCGCTCGGCCCGCCGACACGCGAGCTCCGCCACCCCGCCGACTCCGTCATCCGGGCAGCGTTCCGCGAGCAGATCGACGGCCTGCTCGAGGGCGGCGCCGACGTCCTGGTGATCGAGACGTTCTTCGACCTCCACCACCTGCTGCTGGCGGTCGGCGAGGCCCGGGCCGCTGGCGACATCCCGGTCATCGCCTCGATGACCTTCGGCGACGACCTCGTGCTCGCGGACGGCACCAGCCCGGCTGCGGCTCTGGAGGCACTGACGCAGGCGGGCGCGGACGCGATCGGCGTGAACTGTGGCGTCGGACCGATCGCGACGCTCGACGCCCTGGCCCAGCTCGGATCACCCGCGGCCGGTGAGCCGGCCCGCTCGATCATGCCCAACGCGGGCCTCCCGCAGCGGACCGAGGGCCGCTTCGTCTACGCCGCCGAGCCCGCGTACTTCGGCTCCATGGTGCCGCGGATGCTCGACCAGGGGGCACGAATCGTGGGTGGCTGCTGCGGGACGACCCCGGCCCACATCGCGGCCATGCGCGCAGCGCTCGATGCCCTCGGGACGGCCGAGGCGCGTCGCGCCGAGGCCCGCGCGGGCGGCCTCGCGACGGGCATCGTCCCCGCCCAGGTCGAGTCCGGTGCGAGCCCACGGACCGCGTTCGCTGACGCGGCTACCGGCGAGACGACCGCCGGGACACCCGCGTCCAGGCTTGCCGGCGCGCTCGTCGCCGGGCGGTTCGTGGTCTCGGTCGAGATCGACCCGCCGCGGAGCATCCGGATCGAGCGCACGCTCGAGGCGGCGCGCCTGCTGCGCGACGCGGGCACCGACGTCGTGAACATCAGCGATTCCGCGATGGCCCGCGTCCGGATGGGCGCCCTGGCCGTGGCATTCGGGATCCAGCATGATCTCGACCTCGAGTGCGTCGTCCACGTCACGACCCGCGACCGCAACCTCATGGCGCTCGAGTCGGAGCTGCTCGGGGCGCATGCGCTCGGCGTGCGAAACATCCTGGCGCTCACCGGCGATCCGCCGCGTGTCGGCGAC
This sequence comes from Candidatus Limnocylindrales bacterium, assembly GCA_036504355.1. Classification (GTDB taxonomy): domain Bacteria; phylum Chloroflexota; class Limnocylindria; order Limnocylindrales; family CSP1-4; genus CAIXZV01. Next base: position 4,783 of record DASXVG010000070.1, on the reverse strand, counting down.
TACCCAACGGGGACGGGTGTCTGGGACGTCGACTCGATCGGCCTGATCGAGATCCTGACCCGCCTCAACCGGGGCGAGGACCAGGCGGGGTCGGCCATCGGCCAGCAGGCGTCGTTCACCATCGCCTGCGCGCTCGACCCCACCGCGGCCGACGCCCGGACCGAGTGGGATCGACTCGAGCGGAAGCTCGAGTCCGGGGCACACCTCGTGATGACCCAGCCGCTGTACGACGTGGCGCAGGTCGAGGCGATGCTTTCGGAGGCGCGCCGCCGGTTCGGGCCGCGCGGCTTCCCGGTGCCGCTGCTGCTCGGCGTGCTGCCGCTCGTCTCGTCGCGCCACGCGGAGTTCCTCCACAACGAGGTCCCGGGGATCACGATCCCGGACGCCGCCCGGGCGCGGATGCGAGACGCCGGCGCGGGCGGCACCGAGGCCGGCATCGAGATGGCCGACGCGCTGCTCGCCGCGGTGGAGGACGAGGCGGCGGGCACGTACCTGATGCCGAGCTTCGGGCGCTACGAGCAGGCGGCCGAGCTCGTCCGGCGGATCCGCGCGCGGCACCCGGCGCTGGCGGCCGCGGACCGCGCGACGGCGTGACGGTCCGCGCGCGGGGCCCGGTCGCAAGCCCGTTCCTGGGCGTCGCCGCCACCTGATGACGACGATGGCGCGCACGCGCGCCGCGGGCCTGCCGACGCCCCGCCCGGTTGCGTATCGTGCATTCGTGCGCACGACCCTGACCCGAGTCGCCGCCCTCGCGGCGCTCGCCCTGACCGTCCTCGTCCCCGCAGCCGTCGCCATGGCCGCGGGACCGCCGTTCCCGAGTCCCGTCGACAACCAGGCCGTGTACGACACTGCGGGCGTGCTGCGGGCGAGCACGATCCAGGCCGCGGAGCAGACGATCGACGCGATCGAGGCCCGCACCGGGGCGGAGGTCGTGGTCTACACGCAGCTCGTCCCGTTCGGCGTGACGACCGATGAGGCGAAGCAGCACGCGATCGCGCTCATGGACCAGTGGGGCGTCGGCCGGGCCGGCATCGACGACGGGCTCGTCATCCTGTTCGACCTTCACGAGGGCGACCCGTGCCACGGGCAGGTCCAGCTGTACGCGGGCCCGGGCTACCAGTCGACCTATCTCTCGAACGCGGAGCGCCAGGCGATCTTCGAGAACGACATGCTGCCGCTCCTGCGAAGCTGCGACCTCGACGGCGCGCTGCTCGTTGCCATGGACCGCGTCAACGCGAACGCCACGCCCGACCACGCCGCCTCGATCACGTTCTTCCGCCAGCTCAACGCGGTCCTGGGCCTCATCGTGGCGCCGCTGCTGTTCGTCCTGGTCATGGCGTGGGCCATCCTCACCTGGTTCCGGACGGGTCGCGACCCGGTCTACCTGGACGACCCCTCGGTCCACATCCCCGCCCCGCCGGCCGGCCTCACGCCGGCCGCGGGCGCCACGGTCCGCGACGGCAAGGTGAGCCGGCGCGCACTCACCGCGGCGAGCCTCGACCTCGCGGTCCGCGGCCTCATCTCGTTCGAGGCCGAGGACAAGCCGGGGCTGCTTGCGTCGGGCCAGGAGATCGGGATCCACACCGGCGAGACCGTCACCGCCGATCCACAGGAGCGGGCCCGGATGCTGTGGGCCCGCAAGCGCCGGATGGACGAGGGGACGGCCTTCCTCCTCCGTCGGCTGCAGTCGATCGGCGGCGGAACCGCCTACGTCAGCCCTGATGACATCACGGACCTCGGCGGGGACGTCCCGGGTTTCGAGAAGCGGGTCGAGGAGCACTGTGTCCGCGAAGGCTGGTTCCGGGAGCGCCCGGCGATCGCGAGAGGCCGCTGGATCGGCCGCTCGGCGCTCGGGTTCGTGGGCGGCATCGTGGCCCTGATCGCCGGCTTCAACCTGCCATCGGACGGCCTCGTGCTGCTGGGCGTCGCGCTCATCGCGAGCGGCATCGGCCTCGTCGTGATCTCCCGCGTGATGCCCTCGGTCACGGACGAGGGCTCGATGATCCGCGCGATGCTCGAGGCCTACCGGCGCACGCTCGAGAAGACGATGGCGCAGGCACGGTCGATGGGCGAGGTCGTCACGGCGTCGGCCATCCCGCTCATCGAGTCACCCGACGACGCCGTCGCGTGGGGCGTGGCCCTCGGGCTCCAGGAGGAAGTCGAGCGGGTCCTGGAGCGCACGGCCGAGGATGCCAGGCAGCACGGCACCGCCGGCTACATGCCGCTGTGGTACGGCGCGGGCCCGGGCACGTCCTGGTCCGGGGGAGGCCAGGGTGGCGGCGGCATCGCCCCGGGACTCATGAGCAGCTCGCCGATCCCGAACTTCGGCGGGATGATGGCCGCCCTCGGGACGATCGGCAACTCGCCGGCGTCGTCCGGCTCGGGCGGCTCGGGGGGTGGCGGGTTCAGCGGCGGGTCGTCGGGTGGCGGCGGAGGCGGCGCCGGCGGCGGGTTCTAGCCCCGGCCCGCGCTCGGCGGCGCTGGCGGTACACTCGGGCCCAATGGGAGCCACCGACACGATGGAGATCTTCTTCGAGCGCCTCAACGCGGGCGACGTCGAGGGTGCCGTCGAGCTGATGGACGAGCGCACGGAGATGCGCATCCACGTCGGCGACAACGCCCGCACGCTCCGCGGCGTGGAGCAGGTCGGCGGCTGGTTCCTGCGAGCGGACAAGGGCCTCAAGATGGTTCCCGGCGACGCCCGCGACCTCGGCAACACCTGGCAGGCGGACCTCATCGTCCTTCGCCCCGGGGCCCCGTCCCAGCACCTCGACGCCCAGTTCCGCGTCGAGGCGGGGAAGATCACCTCGATCAACCTGACCCCGTTCTCGAGGTAGTCGCCCGGCTCCCGAATCGCCCGGGCGACCGTCAGGGCGTGGCTGACGCGCCGTCGACCGTCCCGTCGCCACCGCCACCCGGCAACGGGATCGTGATCTCGTCGCCGATCGAGATCCTGTCGGGATCCTTGAGCTGCTTGTTCGCCGCGAGCAGCTGGTCAACCGTGAGGCCGAACTTCTTCGCGATCCTGCTCATCGTGTCGCCCTTCTTCACGAGGTAGATCTGCGGGGTCGGTGCCGGCACTGGCGTGGGCACCGGCGAGGCCGTCTCCACGGCGACCGGCGTGGCGGACGGCGCGCCGCTTCCGCCGGGGCTCGCGGTCCTGTCGCTGCCGATCCCGAGCAGCATCGGGCCGATGAAGAACAGCGCGAGGGCGGCGACGACGAGCGCAAGGGCGCCGAGCCCCACCCTGCCGATGCCGCCCATGGCGGGAAGTCCCACCCGCGTCCTGAGCGACGGATACGCCTCGTAGCGACGCGGGCGCTCCCAGGCGGGCCCGAACAGGTCGTCCGGATCCTGCGGCTTTCGACGACTGACCTGGTCCCTCGGGTTCGGAGCGGGCTGGCGCGACTCGCTGCGAACGGGCTCGCGTGGGATGGCAGGTGGGTACCCGCGATCCCCCGAGACGACGGGCTCCTCCGCGGGGCCCCAGTCGGGCTCGTCGTCGAGCTCGTCCGGAGAGACGGCGCCGGCCCCGGAGATCACGGAGTCGGCGGCCATCGCCCCGTACGGCGCGTCCACGTCGCGGGCGTCCTCGGCGTGCAGGGCTCGAGACGCCACGCCGTCGCCGAACGTCGCGGCGGGTCGTGACGGCGCAGGCGACAGCGGATCCGACGGGTCCGGCCCGGCCAGGCGATCGGCCGCGCTGCCCGCGAGGCCGCGTCCCTCCGGCGGCACGGGATCGGGCGATGACGCCGCACCCGCTGCAGATCCGGCCGCGGCGCCAGCCGCGGCCGCCCACGGAGGAGGCGCGGCCCAGTCGCGGTGCTGGATGCGGCGTGGTGCCTCCTCGTCCGTGACGTCGGGCGCGTGGTAGGCATCCCGATCGAGCGGCGGCAGCGGCCTGCTGACCGGCGGCTCGGGATCGGGGGCGCGCTCTCCACCGGGCGCGGGGCGGGCAGCCGCGGCCTCGCGTCGGGCCCAGTCCTGGAAGGTGGGGCAGACCGGGAATGCGGACGAGAGGCAGTACGCCTCCTGGTGCGCGAGCGCGCGGGGCGCGGGGCGGGCCTCGGCGAAGCAGCGGTGACGGTGGTCCGGCGCGGTGGCCCGAGCGTCGCGGTCGTCCTCGAAGGCGACGAACGGACAGGCCGGCGCGCCATCGACGATCGGGAGCCCTCGGTCGGTCATCGCCGGGATGATACCCGCGCGCCGGGACGGCGGGCGGGCGCGGCGCCCATGCTCAGTCGTCGCCCTCCGGGCCCGGGGGCAGCGGCGGGACCTCGGCGTCCGGTCGGGCGAGCGCCGCGTTCATGTACCGCGTGTCGCTGGTGACCTCGTACCACTCGCCGAGCCAGTCGGGCAGCGTCACGGCCTCGTCCTCGTGCTCGAGCTCCACCTCGGCCACGACGAGCCCGGCCGGGACGTCGAACACGTCGATCTCGAGGACCTGGCGTCCATGCGGGATGACATGGCGGGTCTTGCGGATCGGACGCCGACCAGGATCCGCCTCCGCGAGCAGCGCCTTGTACTCGTGCTCGGTGAGCGGCTCCTCGCGCTCGTGGCGCGAGATCGTTCCGTTCCCGATGGACGCCTTGTGGGTGAGCACGTACTCGACCGATCCATCGGCGTGCTCGATCCGGCGGATGCGACGGTGGAGCCCGTCATCGCCGCGCGACAGGTAGACCTGCTCCACGCGCCAGGCGTCCTCCTCGCGCGCGGCGAGCTCGTCGGCCGCCGGTGCCGCGCGGAGCCGGAACTTCCGCTCGATCTCGATCCCGGTCGAGTG
>DASXVG010000069.1:0-22734 GCA_036504355.1 Candidatus Limnocylindrales bacterium | reverse complement strand
CGTGTTCGGGCTGCTCACCCGCAACGTCCACCGCTGGGCGGCGCACCTGATGGTGTTCTTCGTGTTCCTGCACATGATGCGGGTCTTCTACCACGGCGCCTACAAGCCGCCCCGCGAGTTCAACTGGGTCGTGGGCGTCGTCCTGCTGTTCCTCACGATCATGCTCAGCTTCACGGGCTACCTGCTGCCCTGGGACCAGATCGCCTACTGGGCCATCACGATCGGCACCAACATGGCGGGCTATGCGCCGCTGGCCAACACCCCCTCGAAGCTCCTCCTGCTGGGCGGCATCGAGGTCGGCCAGAACACCCTGCTCCGGTTCTACGTGCTCCACATCATGGTCTTCCCGCTCGTTGCGGCGATCTTCCTCGCGGTCCATTTCTGGAGGATCAGGAAGGACGGAGGCATCAGTGGTCCGCTCTGATCCCCGCCTGACCGGGAGCGTCCGATGACAGATACCAAGCAGCCGACCGGCGGGCGCGTCGTCCTGCCCGTCGACCCCGCGCGGCGGACGGAGATCGACAAGCAGCGCGTGCCGATGTCGGCGCGTCCGTACCGCCTCCTGGCGCTCGTAAAGCAGGACGCCGTCGTCCGGGTCCAGAAGGAACCCGACGACACGGTCATGACCTGGCCGCACCTGCTCACGATCGAGTTCATGGCCGCGGCCCTCATGAGCGTGTTCCTGCTGCTCATGGGCCTGTTCGTGAACGCGCCGCTGGAGGACCTCGCCAACGGCAACATCACGCCGGCGGTCGCGAAGGCGCCGTGGTACTTCCTGGGCCTCCAGGAGCTGCTCGCGTACTTCCATCCGACGGTGGCGGGCGTGCTGGCCCCCACGTTCGTGCTCGTGGGCGCCGCACTCATCCCGTTCATCGACCGCGGCAACATCCTCGCCATCCGCCCTTCGGAGCGGAAGACGACGGTGATGCTGTTCTCGCTGTTCTGCGTCCTCGGGCTGTTCGTCACGTTCGTCGGGATCTTCTTCCGCGGTCCCGGCTACTCGTTCGTCATCCCGTACCTCGAGTTCTTCTCGATCGGGACGCCGGGCCTTCACTTCGCCCTGTGATCCGAGGGAAACCGGAGTCATGAGCAACTACCACGTCGAGCCGGCCGACAAGCCCCAGGCGCTCACAGCCGAGGCCCTCAAGGCCGTCCGTCACGAGCAGGTCCAGGGTGTCTCCCGGCGCGAGCTGCTGCGTGGCTCGCTGGCGGCGGGCATGGGCCTGTGGCTGCTCGAGGTGACGGCAGGGACGATCGGGTTCCTGTGGCCAAACCTCGAGGGCAAGTTCGGCGGCGAGGTCATCGTGGGTACCCTCGACGACGTCAAGGCCGCGAACTCCACGCTGCCCATCGACCAGGGCTTTCCGGCCTACGTCGGGTCGGCCAAGGCGTTCGTGATCCTCATCGATCCCAGCCAGCCGCGCTTCATCCCCGGCGAGGACCAGGTGGGGGACGGGACGGCCGTGAACGTCCGCGCCCTGTACCAGCGCTGCCCGCACCTGGGCTGCAAGCCGAACCCGTGCCTCAAGAACTTCTGGATGGAGTGCCCGTGCCACGGCTCGCGCTATGACCGCCTGGGCATCAAGGCGTCGGGCCCGCAGTACGGCCCGGCACCCCGCGGCATGGACCGCTTCGGCGTGAAGGTCGACGCCGCCGGCGTCCTCACCATCAACACCGGCAAGATCACGCTCGGACCCCTGCCGATCGCTGTCGGCCAGCCCGGCATCGAGCCGCCGCGCTCGCCCACCGGCTGCATCTAGCCCGCCGCCCACCCGCCCGCCCACCGAGGAGACCGATGACCGACCAGCCCGGCCGCCCGCCCGAGGAGCGCCTGCCCGCGCCGGTGCCGACGTCCGCGCCGGTGCCCGCGGAGCGCTTCTCCGCGCCGCCGTCGGCCCACCGCAACGACCTGACGCCGGAACGCGCCGCCAAGATCGTCCGCCAGTCCGCGAACGCGCGCTGGGTGGGCTTCCTCGCGGTGACCCTCGTCAGCCTGTTCGTCATTGGCTACTACTTCTACGAGCTGGGGCTGCCGGGCGGGCTGTCCGAGCCGCGGATGGCGGCGGCTGCGAACGAGCAGCAGGTCACCTCGGTCGAGCGGGGCTACAACATCTACCAGGCCAACTGCGCGCAGTGCCATGGCGCCCAGGGCGAAGGCGGCAAGGGCCCCCAGCTCAACCGCCAGGACAAGCTGTTCGCTCACCTCAACCCCGGCTACCTCCACAACGTCCTCCAGGTCGGCGGCCGGTACGTGTGCGGCAACCCGAACTCGATCATGCCGATCTGGTCCAACACCGGGAACCCCGCGGGACCCCTCAACTACAAGCAGATCGAGGACCTCATCGCGTTCATCCGCGCGGAGAAGGGGAGCGGCACCTACCGCGTGATGGACCCCTCGCTGTTCGAGCCCAAGGTGGACCCGGTGACCAAGGAGGAGCTCACCTTCGAGCCGTGGGTTGACCCGGCCTACCAGCCCGCGGCCGGTGCGACGCCGTTCCCGGCCTGCTGGACGGACGAGTTCAGCGCCGCGTCCCCGTCGGCCAGCGCGGGTGCCTCCGCGTCTCCCTCGGCCGGCACGTCCGGCGCCCCGTCGGGGACCGTGGTCACCGAGAGCGCGCTCAACATCGCGTTCGAGACGAAGGACCTCAAGGCCCCGGCCGACGCCGCGTTCCAGATCGAGTTCGAGAACAAGGACGCCGGGATCCCGCACAACATCGACATCAAGGACGCCAGCGGCGGTGACGTGTACGTGGGCGAGATCTTCCCGGGCGTCGCGACCAAGACGTACGACGTCCCGGCCCTGGCCGCGGGGACGTACACGTTCGTGTGCACGGTCCACCCGAACATGACCGGCACCATCACGGCGGGGAGCTGAGCGATGGCACAGACCGCACTCCCCGCGCCCCGCACGCCCGTTCGGCGGCGTGCCCTCGGCGGCCTCGTGGACGCGGACGGCTGGACATGGGCGTTCATCAAGGCCCTGTTCTGGTTCGTCGTGATCATCCTGCTGCTGGGCTACCTGCCCGACCGCGCCTACTACTTCACGGTCCAGAAGACCGTCGATGTCGGACTGCTCGCCTGGTCACCGGTGAACCTCTGCCCGCCCGGGAACGAGACGCTGCCGTGCCCGGCGCCGGGCGGCGCGACGCTCCCGTGGCACACCGCGCCGGCCGAAGTCCAGCTGCCCGCCGGCCGGGTCGACGGCATGGGTGCCGTCCTGGGGACGACGTACCTCTACGCCGGCGGCACCGACGGGACCGCCCCCGTGGCGGACGTCTACTTCTCCAAGGCCGTTGGCACCGGCAACATCGACAAGTGGTCGGCCGGACCGGCCCTCCCCGAGGCGCGCGCTGACGCCGCGTCCGCCGTCATCGGCAGCACGATGTTCGTCATCGGCGGCTACGGCCCCGACGGCAAGCCCACGACCACCGTCTACAGCCTGACCGTCGGCACCGACGGGACGCTCCCGACGGCGTGGACGACCGTCGATGGGGCCGCCCTCAGCGAGGCGCGGGCGGGAGCGGTCGCGGTGAGCATCTCCGACGGGCTCGTCCTCATGGGCGGCACCAACGGCAAGACAGCTGTGAACACCGTCTGGAAGACGAGGACCGACGCGTCCGGCGTACCCGGCAAGTGGACGCCGCAGTCGCCCCTGTTCGAGGCGGTCGTCGACAGCACCGCGGTCCACGTCGGCGACGTGGTGTTCGTGGTGGGCGGCACCAACGCCAAGGGCGACGTCGTCGCGACGGTCCAGCAGGGCCTCGTCGGTGGCCCGAAGGCCACCGCCGACGACCCCAATGCGATCGTCGCGCTGTGGCGCGTCTCCACGCAGACGAACCTGCCGGGCCCGCGCACCAACATGTCGAGCTACACCGCGAATGGCGTGATCTACGTCCAGGGCGGCTCAGACGGCTCCGTGCCGCGGACCGAGACGCTCTGGGCGCAGCCCGACGCGAACGGCGTCATCCCCGGCTGGAAGCACCTCGCCCAGACCGATCTCGGCCAGGGCCTCGAGGGCTCCGCCGGCGTCGCATCGGGCTCCCACGCGTTCCTCATCGCGGGGCGCACGCCCGACGGCGTCACCGGTGACATCGCCCGGACCAACCTCGCGCCCCAGGAGCCGTTCTTCCAGGTCGGGCTGCTGGGCGCCGTGGTCCCGGCCCTCAAGCTGGACGGTGAGATCGGCCAGCAGCTCGGCTACCTCAACGCCGCCACCATCGGCGGCATCAACTTCGTCCTGTTGATCCTCGTGGGCTACGCGTTCAACCACGAGGCGCAGGTGCGTGCCCTGTGGTCGCGGATCCGCCGCCGCGGGTAGGGGCACCCCGCGAGATCGCTGACGGCCGTCGGATCCCCGACGGCCGTTTCGATTCACGAGCGTCGCGCGGGCCCGTCAGCCCTCGAGCGTGCCCTCCCCATCGGCCACCGGGCCCTTGCGGACCTCGAGCCCCATTCGCTCCCACGCGGTGATCCCGCCCGCGATGTTGCCCACGTCCTCCCAGCCGTTCTGGAGCAGGTGGCCCGTGACCTGCTGCGAGCGCGAACCCGCGGCGCACAGGACGAGCAGCGGCCGGTCCTTCGGGATGTCCTGCAGCCGAGCCGGGAGCTGCGACATCGGGACGAACAGCGAGCCCGGGATGCGGACGTCGCGGAACTCGTCGGCCTCGCGGACGTCGAGGATGACCGCCGGCCGGACGGGGTCGTGCCGGCGCAGGTCGGCGTACAGCGGGTCGACGGCGGGGATGCCCGCAGGGCGGTTCATGCGCGTGGTGTCCTCCGGATGACGGGTGGGGTCGGTGCCAACGCCGGATCGGCGAGGCGGGCGTCGATGGCGGAGATGAGGTCCGGCACATCGATCCCCCATCGGGGGCCCGCGGGCCGTGCCGAGTCGAGGTGTCGGCGGGCGCCCGTGAGATTCTTCGTGACGCCCGCGGGGTTGTCGCGGACGGCGTGGACGTAGGCGGCGGCGACCTTGATCAGGCCCTGGTGCAGGGCACGCTCGGCGAGGTCGTCCGTCCCCATCCAGGCGGGCTCGAGCGCCTCGTGCGCCGCGAAGAAGTCGCCCCGCTCCCAGGCTGCGAGGCCCTCGTCGAACGCCTCCTGGCGGGCGCCCGCGGGCAGCGGCCGGTACGCCTTGTCGCGGCCGCCCTGGCGGATCCTGTCTCGGCGGGGCGCGGGCTCGGGCTGGGCGGGCATGCGCGGGAGTGTACCCGCGGGCCACCCTGACAGTGCCGCCGGGTCCACGGCCCGTCGTGAAGCGGGCATCGGCACCCGCGCAGCGACGGGTCGCAGCGGCCCGGGCGCCGGGCCGCGGTTGTGTGCCGGGTCAGGCGCGTGCCGTCTCGCCGGGGAGGGCCTGGAGGGGCCGGCGGCCGGCAAAGCCCTCGTCCACGTTGTGCCAGAAGCCGATCGCGACCTCGCCCGACCGCCAGCACAGCCATACCTGCCGGCCCGAGACGAGCGCCGGGAAATCAACCAGCCCCGTCCCGATGTCCCGGAGCACGATGTCGCGCTCGTCGAGCCAGGCGACATCGGCCTGCATCTGGTCCACGATCCCGCGCATCCGGAGCTGGAGGCGCCGCAGCTCCGGGTCCGCGTCGGCCTCGTCGTCCTGCGTCGTCTGGGCGATCACCTCGCGCAGCACGGCGCCCTCGCGATCCCGGTAGGCATCGCGCACGCCGACGAGCTCGTCCCGCTGCTCGCGCAGGCGGGTCGTCACCAGGGCCAGGTCGGGGACGATGGCGTTGGCGGCGTCGAGCGAGTAGAAGCGGGACACGGCGCGATTGTACCGGCGCGGGGGAGCGGGCCCGTTTGCGGCGCGACGTGCGTGGGCTAGCATCCGCTGATGAGACTCGCCGACCGCATGACGGGGATCGGCTCCGAGAGCGCCTTCGAGGCCGCGGCGCGTGCCCGTGCCCTGGAGGCGACGGGACGCAGCGTCATCCACCTCGAGATCGGCGAGCCCGACTTCGACACCCCGGCCAATGTCCGGGCGGCCGCGAAGCGCGCCCTCGACGAGGGATGGACGCACTATGGCCCGTTCACGGGCATCCCCGCCCTGCGCGAGGCGATCGCCGCGGACGCGACCGCACGCAAGGGGTTCGCGGTGACCGCGGACCGGGTGGCAGTGGTCCCGGGCGGCAAGCCCGTCATGTTCTTCGCGCTCCTCGCCCTGGCCCAGGCAGGCGACGAGGTCGTCTACCCGGACCCGGGCTTCCCCATCTACGAGTCGATGGCGCGCTTCGCGGGCGCCACCCCGGTGCCCTACGCGATCACCCAGGCGAACGACTTCCGGGTGGACCTGGACGAGCTCGAGGGGCTCGTGAACGACCGGACGCGGCTGCTGATCATCAATTCCCCGGCCAACCCCACCGGCGGCGTGTTCACGCGCACCGACGTGGAGCGGATCGGCGAGCTCGTCCTGCGCCATCCGGAGGTCACCGTCCTCGCCGACGAGATCTACGGGCGCATCGTCCACGACGGCGAGCACGTCTCGATCGCCTCGCTGCCCGGGCTCGCCGAGCGCACGATCGTGCTCGACGGGTTCAGCAAGACGTACGCGATGACCGGCTGGCGGATGGGCTACGCGATCCTGCCCGAGGCGCTCGTGGACCCCTTCGGCAAGCTCGTCATCAACTCCGTGTCCTGCGTCTCGTCGTTCAGCCAGGTCGCGGCGGTCGAGGCGCTGACCGGTCCGCAGGGCGACGTCGAGGCGATGGTGCGGGAGTTCCGCGCCCGGCGCGACATCGTGGTCGACGGGCTGAACGCGATCCCGGGGATCGAGTGCGCGGTCCCGGCGGGCGCGTTCTACGTGTTCCCGCGGGTGAGCGGCACCTCGCTGACCGGCGCCGCGTTCGCGGATCGGCTGCTCACCGAGCAGGGCGTCTGCGTGCTCGCGGGCTCGGCGTTCGGCACGGTCGGGGCGAACCACGTGCGGATCAGCTACGCGAACAGCCGCGAGAACCTCGCAACCGCCATCGAGCGGATCGCGGCGTTCGTCGGCGGGCTGGCCGACTAGCGGTCCGCAGGCAAGGAATGGCGTGGACCGACCAGGCGGCCGCGGGAGGGCGTGCTCCCCGCCGATGCCACCCGCCCAGACGGTGAGGAACGGATGAGCAGCAGCCGACCCAGGGTCTTCGTCGCCCGAGTCATCCCCGACGAGGGCCTGGACCCAATCCGCGAAGCGTGTGACCTCGACCTGTGGACCGACGAGCTCCCGCCGCGGCGCGACGAGCTCCTGCGCCGCGTCGCCGGCATCGACGGGCTCCTCGCCCTGCTCACCGACCGCGTCGATGACGAGCTGCTGGACGCCGCGGGCCCAGCGTTGCGGGTCGTGTCCAACTACGCCGTGGGCTTTGACAACGTGGACGTCCCCGCGTGCACGCGCCGCGGGATCCCGGTCGGCAACACCCCGGGCGTGCTCACCGAGACGACCGCGGACCTGGCGTGGACGCTGCTCATGGCCGCGGCCCGACGGATCGCCGAGGCCGACCGCTACGTGCGCGAGGGGCGCTGGCTCACGTGGGGTCCACTGACGCTCCTGGGACCCGACGTGCATGACGGCACCCTGGGGATCGTCGGCTTCGGGCGCATCGGCCAGGCCGTCGCGCGGCGCGCCCGCGGGTTCGGGATGCGCGTCCTGTACCACGATGTCAACCGCCTCCCGGGCGCCGTCGAGGAGGAGACCGGCGCCGCCTACACGGCCCTCGACGAATTGCTCGCCGAGGCGGACTTCGTCAGCCTGCACGTCAACCTGATACCCGAGACGCATCACCTCATCGACGCCCGGGCGCTCGCCCTGATGCGCCCGACCGCCGTCCTCGTGAACACGTCCCGTGGCCCGGTCGTGGATACCGATGCCCTGGTGGCTGCGCTCCGGGACGGCACGATCTGGGGGGCCGCGCTCGATGTCACGGACCCCGAGCCGCTGCCCGTGAGCCACCCCCTGGTGGCGCTCGACAACTGCCTCGTGGTCCCGCACATCGCCTCCGCCTCGCGGGCGGCACGCGGCAGGATGGCGGCGATGGCTGCCGCCAACCTCCTCGCCGGCGTGCGCGGGGAACGCCTCCCCACTCCCGTCAACCCTGACGTCTACGACGGCGGTGCGTGACCGTGTCGTGCCGGCGGGGCCCAACCGCACCTAGCCCCATCGGACTGGTACGTACTGGCCCAATGGGGCCATAGCACTCGAGCCTCGGAACGGCGACGCTGGCCCCTCACGAGGGAGGTTCCGTGTCCGCGTTCAGTCCACGCTTTGCCGCTCAGCCCCCGGGCACCACGGCGGTCCGCCATGGGAGAAGGCGCCCGGTCCTGCTCCTGGTCGCGCTGCTCGTGTTCACGATGACCGCGATCAGCGCCGTCGCGCCCCAGCCGGCCAGCGCGCTGAGCCTCCTCCAGACGCGCTGCGATGGCGTCGCCGTCAGGACGAGGCCGTCCGCGACGTCCACCAGGAAGGCCATCCTCGACAAGGGGGTCAAGGTCATCGCGGTCGCCCTCGTCCAGGGCGGGAGCTGGCGCACGGTCTGCGCGGGCACGACCAGGACCGGCTCCAACTGGTTCAAGGTGTCCGTCGTGAACGGCAAGGACGTCAAGACGCGCTATGGCGTGAGCTACGTCTACATCGCCGGCAGCCTGCTCAAGAAGCTGTACAGCATCAGCTACAAGCAGACGGCCTGCGACGGCGTCTCCCTCCGGACGAGTGCCAGCACGAGTGGCACGAAGAAGGCCAGCCTGCCCGCGGGGACCAAGGTCACCGTGTCGGGCACGGTGCCCGGGGGCAGCTGGAGCACCACGTGCGCGGGCAAGGCCGTATCCGGGTCAGGCTGGTACGCGATCAAGGAGATCAACGGCAAGAGCGTGAGCTCCCTCTACGGGGTGAGCACCGCGTATGGCGCGACCGGCCTGTTCGTGACGTGGACCACCGAGTCTGCCGCGACGCCCAGCCCGACCCCCACGCCGACCCCGACCCCCACGCCGACGCCGACGCCCAGTCCCACCCCCTCGCCCTCACCGTCGCCGACGCCCACCAGCACGTACTGGGAGGGGATCGACGTCAGCCACTGGCAGGGCGTCATCGACTGGGTCCAGGTCAAGGGCGCCGGCAAGCGGTTCGCCTACATCAAGGCAACCGAGTCGACCGACTTCCTCGACGACATGTACGCAACGAACCGGGCCCAGGCGAAGGGCCAGGGGATCAAGGTCGGCGCGTACCACTTCGCACGTCCGAGCACCACGAGCGGCGACGCCGTGGCCGAGGCGACCTGGTTCATCCAGAACGCCGCGCCCGTGTCCGGCGAGCTGCTCCCGGTCCTGGACCTCGAGGTATCGGGCGGCCTCAGCGTCGCGCAGCTCCAGGCGTGGGTGAAGGCGTTCATGGACCAGGTCTACACGCTGACGGGCGTCAGGGGCGCGATCTACGTCTCGCCCAGCTTCTGGTCCACGTACATGGGCAACACGTCGTCGATCGCGGCCGCCGGCTACGAGGTCCTGTGGGTCGCCCACTGGACGACGGCGACGTCGCCGACGGTTCCCGCCAACAACTGGAACGGCAAGGGCTGGACGTTCTGGCAGTACACGTCCAGCGGCACGGTGAGCGGCATCGGCGGGCGCGTGGACCTCGACCGCTATCGCTACACGAACTGGACGACGGTCCTCATCCCGTAGCGGTCCCCTATGCTGCGGGGCACATGGACACGAGCGGCAGCGCAGCCACCAGCGCCCACGGGGACCCCAGTCACCGCGTGACGGGCGACCGACCCGGGCCGAACGCGCTCGTCGACCTGGTCCGGGCATCCGTGATCGGCGACGACGAGGCCGTTGCCGGCCCGTACGGCATCCGCAGGGTGACCTACGCCGACTACACGGCCTCGGGGCGGAGCCTCTCGTTCGTCGAGGACTACATCCGGGACGCGGTGCTCCCGCTGTACGCCAACACCCACACGGAGTCGTCCGGCACCGGACTCCAGACGACGCGCTTCCGCGAGGAGGCGCGACGCCTCGTGCTCGAGGGCTGCGGCGGCGACCCTGCCCGCCACGCCGTGATCTTCTGCGGGTCGGGCTCGACGGCCGCGATCAACCGCATGGTGGACGTCCTCAACCTGCGCCTGCCCGCGGACCTGGACGCGCGCTGGGGCCTCCGATCCCTGGTCCCGCCCGGGCAGCGGCCGGTCGTGTTCATCGGCCCCTACGAGCATCACAGCAACGAGCTCCCGTGGCGCGAGTCGCTCGCCGACGTCGTCACGATCCACGAGGACCGCGACGGGTACATCGACCTGGCGCAGCTCGAGCTGGAGCTCGCGACGTACGCGGACCGGCCGCTCAAGATCGGGTCGTTCTCCGCGGCCTCCAACGTGACCGGCATCGTGTCCAACACGTTCGCGATCTCGCGGCTGCTCCACGAGCACGGCGCCCTCTCGTTCTTCGACTTCGCAGCCGCGGCGCCGTACGTCTCGATCGAGATGGACCCGCCCGGCGACCCGCTGGGCTACAAGGACGCGGTGTTCATCTCGCCCCACAAGTTCATCGGCGGTCCCGGGACACCCGGCATCCTCGTGGCACGGCGCGAGCTGTTCACGAACACGGTCCCGTCGATGCCCGGTGGCGGCACGGTCCAGTACGTCAACCCCGTGGAGCACGTCTATCTCGCGGACATCGAGCACCGCGAGGAGGGCGGGACGCCGGCCATCGTCGAGTCCATCCGCGCGGGGCTCGTGTTCCAGCTCAAGGCGACCGTGGGCATCGAGGCCATCCGGGAGCGCGAGGCGCACTTCATCCGGCGCGCGCTGGCGCGCTGGGAGGCGAACCCCGCGATCGAGATCCTCGGCTCGCACGAGGCGGACCGGCTGTCGATCGTGTCGTTCGTCGTGCGCAACCGCGGCCGATACCTGCACCACAACTTCGTCGTCGCCGTGCTCAACGACCTGTTCGGGATCCAGTCCCGGGGCGGCTGCTCGTGCGCCGGCCCGTATGGCCACCGGCTGCTCGGGATCGACCTCGCGACGAGCCACGAGTTCGAGCGCGAGATCGCGCGCGGCTGCGAGGGGATCAAGCCCGGCTGGGTGCGGGTCAACTTCAACTACTTCATCAGCGATGCCGTGTTCGAGTTCATCCTCGACGCCGTGGACCTCGTCGCCCGCGAGGGCTGGCGGCTCCTGCCGGACTACGCATTCGACCCGGCCAGCGGCATGTGGCGCCACCGGGCCGGCCGTCCCGAGCCGCCGCTCTCGCTCCACGACATCCGGTACGACGACGGGCGCATGGCCTACCCCGCGCACCGCCACCGCGAGCCCGAGTCGCGGCTGGCGGAGTACCTCACCGAGGCGCGCGAGCTGCTCGCCCGGCCGCCGCACGCGATGGACGGTCCGTCGATCGCCCCCGGCGCCGTGGGCCTCGACTTCGAGGACCTGCGCTGGTTCCTCCTCCCCGAGGACGTCCTCGCGGACGACCCCGACCCGGCGTGAGCGAGCGCGGTCCGGGCGCCGGGACGACCGCGGTCCTCGGGCTGGACCTCGGCACCACAGAGGCGAAGGCGGCGCTCGTCGGCCTGGACGGCACGCTGTACGGGCTCGGTCGCGCGCCGATCCCCACGGTCCACGGGCCCGACGGCCGCGCGGAGCAGGATCCGCGCGACTGGTGGCGCGCGATCGCGACGGCAACCCGGTCGATCGAGGCGCTCTCGAGTCGGGACGTGGCGGTCGCCGCGATCTGCGGTGTCGGGCAGGGGCCCACGCTCGCCGTCCTCGACGGTGACGCGGAGCCGATCCGGGCGGCGATCACGTGGCAGGACCGCCGGGCGGGCGCCGGCGGGTGGGGGATCCTCCCGAAGATCGCGTGGCTCGCGAACGAGGACCCGGACGCCGCAGCCGAGGCCCGCTGGCTGCTGACGAGCTGGGACGCGCTCGGCCTGTGGCTCACGGGCGAGGCGGCGCAGACGCGCCAGGGACACGAGGCCGCCATGGCGCGCGGGGACCTCGAGGCGGCCGGCGTCCGGGCTGCGCAGGTCGCCGACGCGCTTCCGTTCGGCACGCCGCTCGGGGCGCTGCGGGCGGACGTGGCGCCAGCGCTCGGGCTTCGTCCGGGCATCCCGGTCGTCGCGGGCGTGAACGACGGCACCGCGTCGATGCTCGGGGCGGGCCTCCGGCTGCCCGGCGACGCCGTGGATACCGGCGGGACATCCGGGGGCATCGGCATCTACGCCGACCGCGAGGTCGTGGTCCCGGGCCTGTTCGCCGCCCCGGCGCCGCTCCCCGGGCGCTGGGTCGTCGGCGGGGCGATGGCGGCGACCGGCGCCGCGGTGGACTGGATCCGCGGCGTCACGGGCGGCGACTGGTCCACGGACGAGCTGTTCGCGGCGGCCGCGGCCGTGCCGGCGGGCGCGGATGGCCTCGTGTTCCTGCCCTATCTCGCCGGCGAGCGGGCCCCGATCTTCGACGAACAGGCGCGCGGCGCGTTCGTCGGCCTGACGCTCGGGCACGACCGGGCGCACCTCGCCCGTGCGGTGCTCGAGGGTGCGGCGCTCGCGCTGCGCCACGTAGCCGAGCCGCTGGCCGCCGCCGGCGCTCCCGTCCGCGAGCTGCGGCTGACGGGTCGCGCGAGCCGCGATGACGTGTGGGCCCGTATCAAGGCGGACGTGCTGCGAGTCCCGGTGGCGATCCCGGCCATCGGTGACACCGCCGTGCTCGGGGCGGCGATCCTCGCGGCGGCGGCGACCGGCCTCGTGGCCGACCTGGAGGCGGGCGTCGCGTCGATGACGGCCGTCGACCGCCGGATCGAGCCGGATCCCGCGACAAGCGGGCGCTACGACGAGCTGTTCGCCGTCTACGCGGCGCTCTACCCGGCGCTTGCGCCGTCGATGCACGCGCTGGGGCACGCCCCGCGCTGATCGGCGCGGCGCGGCCATCGAAATCCAGCGCGGCGGGTGGTAGATTGGCCGAAGAGCCTTCGGGGCAGGGTGCGATTCCCGACCGGTGGTAGGGTCCCGCGACGCGGGACGAGCCCACGAGCGGCGCCTTGGATGACCTCCACGGCGCGGCAGATCCGAGGCGGGGCGCGGCCCCGCCCGCCGGAGCCGACGGTACAGTCCGGATGGAAGAAGGCCATCGGCGTCGGCACGTCCGCAGCCCGCGGACGCCGCCACATGCCGCCTGCCCCGTCGTGCGCAACGTATGACGGAGGTGCCGATGACCGCAGCGCCCGGGTCCGATCCCCGGTTCGACGCGTCCTCGCTCGCGCCCGTCCTCGCAACGACGTCCCCGTTCGTGCCCGGGCCAGGTGCCGGCGTCCGCGTGGACGACGTCTCACTCACGTTCCGCGGCACGCGGACGGTCACCGCGCTCGAGGGCATCTCGCTGGACATCGCTCCACGCGAGGTCGTCGCGCTCATCGGGCCCAACGGCTGCGGCAAGAGCACGCTGCTGCGCGTCCTCGCCGGGCTCATCGCCACCGACCGCGGATCCGTGGCCATCGACGGGCGCCCGGTGACCGGGCCGGACCCGGCCGTCGGTCTGGTGTTCCAGGAGCCGCGCCTCCTCGCCTGGCGGACCGTCGAGCAGAACGTCCGCTTCCCGATGGAGCTCGCCGGCTGGTCCGCTGCCCGCGAGGAGGCGCGGGCGAGCGACCTGCTCGGGCTCGTCGGCCTGCGCGAGTTCGCCCGGGCGAAGCCGTCCACGCTCTCCGGGGGCACGCGCCAGCGCGTCTCGATCGCGCGCGCGCTCGCGCTCGAGCCCGCCGCGCTCCTGCTCGACGAGCCGTTCAGCGCCCTCGATGCGCTCACCCGGGAGCGGTTCAACGCCGAGCTGCTCAACCTGTGGCAGCGCACCGGCACGACGATCGTGCTCGTGACCCACTCGATCCCCGAGGCCGTGTTCCTCGCCGACCGGGTGGTCGTCCTGAGCCCGCGTCCGGGTCGGGTGGTTGCCGAGGTCCGCGTGGATCTGCCGCGACCGCGGCGGCTCGCGGACCTCGACACTGCGTCGGTGAGCTCGATCGGCGCGGAGATCCGCGCCCATCTCGTCGACACGACCGACGACGCCATCGCGCTCGCGGAGACGCGCGCCGCGCTCGCGGCGGCCGTTGCGGGGGGCCGGCCCCCGGTCGCGCGCGAGGAGACCGCACCAGGCACCCCCGCCTGGTTCGACCCGTTCCGCCCGGAGGACGACCGGTGACAAGCCGGGCGACCTCCACCGCGACCGCCGCCCAAGAGGCGTCTGCGAGCGACCCCGCGGGGACCTCCGCGCGTCGTTCGTCGACCCGCCGGGCCATCGGCATCGGCTGGCCGATCCTCGCGAGCCTTGCCGCGTTCCTGCTCGCGTGGCAGGCCATCGTCGCGATCGGCGGCTACCCGCCGTTCATCCTGCCGGGGCCGCTCACCGTCGCCCAGCGGTTCGTTCGCGCATGGGGCGACGGGACGATGTGGCCTCACTTCTCGACAACCCTCGTCGAGGTCCTGCTGGGCTTCGCCATCGGCGCCGCGCTCGCGCTCGTCACCGGCGTGATGCTCGCGCGCTCCCGGCTCGCGGAGCGGCTCCTCAGCCCGTACCTCGTCGCGGCCCAGGCGACGCCCGTGCTCGCGCTCGCGCCGCTCATCGCCCTGTGGTTCGGCACCGGCCTCCCGAGCAAGCTCGTGATCACGACGCTGATCGTGTTCTTCCCGGTCGCGGTCGCGACGATGGTCGGCCTGCGCTCGGTGGACCCCCGCCTGCTCGAGATGGCGCGCAGCTTCCGCGCCACGAGCGGCCAGGTCATCCGGCGCGTGGAGATCCCGGCCGCCCTGCCCGCGATCCTCGGCGGGATGCGCGTGGGGATCACGCTCGCCGTGATCGGCGCGATCATCGGGGAGTGGGCCGGCGGCGACCAGGGCCTCGGCGTGCTCATCAACATCTCCCGCGGGTCGCTGTTCGACATCCCGCTCATGTTCGCCACCCTGGCAACCCTTGCCCTGCTCGGCGTCGCCCTGTATCTCGTGATGGTCCTCATCGAGCGCCGCCTGGTCGGCGACCGGTGAGGCGCCCCGCCACCGCCACCCCGACCCGCAGACGCGTCCCCGCGCCCAGCGCCCAGGAGGAAGTCGAACCCGTGCACGAGACTCCCAGCCAGCCCCGTCGACGCCGCGCCGTCGGCCGCCCGCTCGCCGGCCTCGTCGCCGCGATCGCGCTCGTCGTCGCGGCGTGCGGCGGCTCCACGCCCTCGCCATCCGCCGCAGGGCCGACCGACGCTCCGCCGTCGGTGACGGGATCGGCCCCTCCGAGCGAGACGCCCGTGGCGACTCCGTCGGCCGAGCCCGTCGCCCTCATCGTGGGCCTGGGCTACATCCCGAGCGTCCAGTTCGCGCAGTTCTACCTCGCCCAGCAGGCGGGCTACTACGCGGATGCCGGGCTCGCCGTCACGCTCCAGAACAAGATCGATCCGGACCTCATCACGCTCCTCGGCCAGGGCGCCGTCGACATCGGGTCGGGCGACGGCACGTCGGTCATCCCGGCGGTGAGCCAGGGCATCCCGGTCGTGTACACCGCCACGATCTATGGCCAGTTTCCGAGCGTCGTCATCGCGAAGGCCGATGCGGGGATCGCGACGGCCGCGGACCTCAAGGGCCGCAGGATCGGGATCCCGGGCAAGTACGGCAGCTCGTGGATCATGCTCCAGGCGCTCCTCCAGTCCGCGAGCCTGACGCCGGCGGACGTGGACATCGTCGAGTTCCCGGACTTCGGGCAGGCGACGGCCCTCCAGCAGGGGACCGTGGACGCCGCGACGGGTTTCGCCAACAACGAGCCGATCGTGCTCAAGAACGCGGGCATCGACACCGTCGTGCTCACCGTCGATTCGATCGTGCCGCTGCCCGGCCCCGGCCTGGTGACGGGGACCCAGACCCTGACGGCGAAGAAGGCCGCCCTCCAGTCGTTCACGTCGGCCACGCTGCGTGCGATGGACGAGATCGCCGCCGACCCGCAGAAGGGGCTCGACGCCACGTTCGCGCTCGTCCCGGACCTCGCCCAGGACCCCGCGCTCCAGCGCCAGATCCTCGACGCGACCGTCGCCCAGTGGACGAACCCGCGCACGAAGGCGGCCTACGGGACCATCGACCGGGCGGGCTGGCAGCGATCGCTGGAGTTCATGACGTCGCTCGACCTCGTGCCCAACCCGGTGACCGTCGACCAGCTCGTCAACGAGACGCTGCTGCCATCCTGATCACGCGGCTGACCGTATGCTTCGCCGACGCGCTCGTTGGGCAGACGCCGCGAGACGCGACAGGATGAGCGAGAGGGCACCATGAGGACGCCGACAGGTCGTCGCGCACGCGTGCTGTGGTCCGCGGTGAGCGCGCTGCTGATGCTCGTCCTCGCGACGCAGAGCGTGGTCGCGACCGTCAGCTGGACGGCGCCAGTCAAGTCGGGGCCCTCGGGCGGCTACGACTACGGGAGGGCGCTCGCCCGGACAGTGAGCAGCACGACCTCGTACCTGCACGAGCAGTACACCTTCGTGAACACGACCAATCCGGGCGTCTACTACCGTCGCGGCAACTCGACGGGATCAGCCTGGGGGACCCCGAAGCGCATGAATCGCTCGGGCGGCTATGCGGAGCATGGCGCCATCGCGGCCGCCGGGAAGGATGTCTACGTGGCATACGAGGTCATCGGCAGCTATGCCGGCTTCGTGCCGACCGACCCGCGCTCGATCGCGATCCGGGTCAACACCAACCACGGGTCGTCGACCGCGTGGCTCGGATCCCGGACGCTGTCGACGGTCGCTCGCGTCGGCCGCCCGTCGGTCGCCGCCACCGGCACCTACGGGTATGCCGTGTACACCGACGCGGACAGCGGTGGCATCGTGTTCGCGAGCAACACCGGGGTGAACGCCGCGGCCGTCGGCTGGGTGACGAGGAACATCGGCCTGACGACGCGCGAGGCGAAGAACGGCAACGGGTTCGAGGGGGAGCCGGTCGTCGCCGCCGTCGGCGCGCTCGTGCTCGTCGCCTGGATCTCGCAGGATGGCGGTCGGATCGTGGCAAAGGTCTCCACGGACCACGGTGTCACCTGGCCGGTCGGTCCCACGACGCTGGCCACCGCCCAGGTCTGGGACCTGTCGGCCGCCGCGGCCTCCGGTCGGCTCGGTCTCGCCTGGGCGCAGGCCAGCGGCATCAGGGCGAGGCTCCACCGCTCAGGTGCCTGGCGGAGCACGAGGTCCATCGCGACGTTCACGTCCACCGGGACCTATCGGGCGGGCTACGGCACCGCCATCGCGCTTGCCGGGACAGGTCGGGTGGCCATCGCCTGGTCCGCCTGCACGCGGACGGACTGTTCGGCCGGGTCCCGGAAGGGCGTCAACGTGCGATGGCGCGAATCGACCGACAACCTGTCGACCCAGAAGCCTGCGGTGACGATCGCGAGCTACACCGCGGGCAGCGCCCGCCGGATCAACGACTACCCTTCGATCATCCTCACCAGCAGGCCGCGACGGTACATCGTGTACAACGTTGCGAACTCGTCGTTGTCGACGTTCAACCTGCTGTTCGAGCTGGGCACCGGGACTCCCTGACCCCGCAGCCCGCAATGCCCTGCCGCCCTGGGCATCGATCCATCGAGTGCCTCCGCGTGGGCGGTATCGTTGCCCGGGGCCCGTAGCTCAGCGGTAGAGCAGGGGACTTTTAATCCCTTGGTCCTGGGTTCGAATCCCAGCGGGCTCACCACATCCCCGGGCGACGAGACGACGACGGCTACGCCGCCTCGATCGAGCGCTTCGAGAGGCCCAGGAAGTAGCCCTCGATCGTCGTCTTCGGGGCGTCGTCCGGCCTGGCGGCGGCACCGAGCGTGACGAACAGCGGCGCGAAGTGCTCGACCGTCGGGTGCGCGAACGGCATGCCCGGCGCCTTCTCGCGGAACGCGAACAGCGTGTCGATGTCGCCGCTCGCCAGCGCCTCGGCAGCCCAGCGGTCGAAGTCCTCGGACCAGGCGGGAGCGCCCGGGCGGCCGTCCCAGTACTGACCGATGTACGGCAGCCCGTGGGTCATGAAGCCGGAGCCGACGACGAGCACGCCCTCGTCGCGCAGTGGTGCGAGCCGACGGCCCACCTCGAACAGGTGCTCGGGGTCGAGGTCGGGGAGCGACAGCTGGAGGACCGGGATGTCCGCGTCGGGGTACATCGCCATGAGCGGGACCCACGCGCCGTGGTCGAGGCCGCGCGTCGGGCGGTCCATGACCGGCTCGTTGTCCGGCATGAGCGCCTTGACGTCCGCCGCGAGCTGCGGCGCACCGGGAGACCGGTACTCGAGCTGGTAGAAGCGCTCGGGGAAGCCGTAGAAGTCGTAGACGAGTGGGACCGTCGTCGTCGCCCCGATCGCCATCGGCGCGGTCTGCCAGTGCGCCGACACCATGAGGATGCTCTTCGGCCGAGGGAGATCGCGGCCCCAGGCGGCGAGCTCGGCCATCCACTGCGCGTCGTCGAGGAGCGGCGGGGCGCCGTGCCCGAGATAGAGCGCGGGCATGCGGCCCGTGGCGGGATTGGCGGCGGTCGGCTGGTCGGTCATCGTGGTGCTCGTGGGGTGGGGACGCGGGGAACGGTAGACGGAAGCGGCCGGGCGGCGCAACCGCGACTGCGGTGCGTGCCCGGCCGGATCGGCGGGAGGAAGCTCAGGCGACCTTGGTCAGCGATGCCTCGGGCGGCGACACGAGCGCGAACGCCGTGTTCCAGTTGCCGTTGCTGATCAGCTGCAGTCGGATGTTGAGCCAGGCCATCGACTCGAGCTCGCGGGCTGCCGTGAGCGGGCCGACATGGATCGGGCGGAAGCCGATGGACGAGGACAGGCCGCAGATGGCGTCCTTGGCCGACTCGTCATCCGTCGCGAACAGGCTGTCGAGCTGGATGCCGAGAGCCTCCGGGTTCGCGGTGTTGCCGGCGAACAGGGTGTTGAACGCCTTGACGACCTTCGCGCCGGGCAGCAGGACCGCGAGCTCCTCGGCACCGGACGCGTCCGCACCCGTGGCGAGCCCCGAGTAGTCGGCCTTCAGGGGATTGGTCGGGTCGACGACGATCTTGCCGGCGACGACCGGTGCGATCTCTGCGGCGACGTCGGCGAGGGCCGCGTAGGGGACGGCAAGGACGACGATGTCGGCGGAAGCCACGGCATCGCTCGGCGACGTGGCGGTCTCGGCGCCCGCGGCGTCGGCGGCGACCTGCGTCTTCTCGGCGTCCCGGGCCGCGTACACGACCTCGTAGCCCGCCTTGACGGCCGCGCTGCCGATGGCGCCGCCCACGTTCCCTGTCCCGATGATCGCGATCCTGGTCATTCCGAGCCTCCGACGGGCGCCGACCGCGCCCACTTGACGTTTTGCTGCAGGCAAATCAACATTGCCGATGAGCGAACTCTGCCACGAGTTCTGCCGGAGGTCAAGTAGTTTGGCTGTGGAAAAACAGACGACGGGGACGCAATCCTCATCCGCGTGCGTCCAGGTGGGCCGCGAGACGCGCAAGTGGCGTCAGACGCGCGGCCTGACGCTCGCCCAGGTGAGCGAGACGAGCGGGCTCAACATCGGCTACCTCAGCCAGATCGAGAACGACAAGGCCGTCCCGTCGCTGGAGGCGCTCGCGGCCATCGCGAACGCGCTCGACGTGCCCCCCGCGTGGCTGCTGCTCGACTCGTCGACGCCGCCCCGCGTGGTCCGGACGCACGAGCGGCCGCGCTCGGCGATGCCCGGCGGCGCCCTCCTCACCGAGGTGGATGCCGGCACCTCGCGCGACGTGTGCATCCTCGAGGTCACCGCGCCGCCCGGCCATGCCACCGGCGTCCACGCCCACCATGGCGACGAGCACCACGTGGTCCTGTCGGGGTCATGGCGGCTGACCCAGGGTGATCACAGCGTGGACCTCGGGCCCGGTGACTATCTCGCCTGGGACCCGGCCGTCCCGCACGACGTCGAGAACATCGGCGACGAGCCGGGCACGATCCTCGTGATCTACCCGCGTCGCGGGCGGCGTGCCGCCGAGGACCGGGCCAGGGCCTGACATCCCTGCGCGTCCCGCGTACGTATTCCACGGTGAGCCCGGCCCAGGGGCTCGCCCCCATCCGCCTCCCTTCCGCTCCCGCAGCTGGTGAACCGATGTCCCTCCCCACCTTCGACTCGATCGTCGAGCGCGATGCCACCCACGTCTGCTCCGGCGTCGGCAAGGACCACGTGTGCGTCCGGATCGCGGCGGCCGCCGAGCTGCCGACCCGCTACGGCGACTTCCACGCCGTGGGGTTCTGGAACCCCGTTGACGGCAAGGAGCACGCGGCATTCGTCCATGGCCACGAGGCCATCGACGACGAGGCCGTGCCGGTGCGCATCCATTCCGAGTGCCTGACCGGCGACGCGATCGGCTCGCTGCGCTGCGACTGCCGCGACCAGCTGGAGGCATCGCTCCGGCAGCTCGCGAAGATGCCTTACGGGATCCTGCTCTACCTCCGCCAGGAGGGTCGCGGGATCGGGCTCACCAACAAGATCCGCGCCTACGCGCTCCAGGACCACGGGCTCGACACCGTCCAGGCGAACGTCGCCCTGGGCTTCCACGACGACGAGCGGGACTACTCGATCGCGGCGCACATGCTCGCCTCTCTCGGGGTGCGGTCGGTGCGGCTGATGACGAACAACCCGCGCAAGCTCGACGGGCTGCGGAACCTGGGCATCGACGTGGTCGACCGGATCCCGCTCGTCATGGAGCCCAACCGGTACAACCGGGCCTACCTCCAGACCAAGGCCCGCAAGAGCGGCCACCTGATGCGTGTTGCCGGCGTCGAGCAGGCGGAGGACGACGTCGTGGAGACGGCCGATGTCCACTGAGCCGCCGGTCGTCCTCGTGACGGGCGCCACGGGGCCCGCCGGTCGCGCTGTCGCCTCTCGCCTCATGCGCGACGGCGCCCGACTCGCGCTGATGGGCCGGGACGCTGGCCGGCTGGAGGCCCTCGGGACGGAGCTTGGGCTCGAGCCACGTTCGTGGCTGCCGATCGCGGGCCAGCTCCTGGAGCCCGAGGGCGCGAGGGCCGCCGCGGCAGCGGTCGAGGCTCGCTTCGGGCGGATCGACGCCCTGGTCCATCTCGTCGGCGGCTGGGTTGGCGGGACCGCGGTCGTTGACCTCGACCACGACGAGGTCGGCTCCATGCTCTCCCAGCACCTGTGGACGACGCTCAACATCACCCAGGCGGTGGTCCCGGGAATGATCGCGCGAGGGTTCGGGCGGGTCCTGGCGGTGTCGTCGCCGTTTGCGGCCAACCCGGGCCCGAAGGGCGCCAGCTACGCGATCGGCAAGGCGGCGGAGGAGGTCATCATCCGGTCGCTCGCCCAGGAGACCGCCGGGAGCGGGGTGACGGCGAACCTCGTCGTCGTCCGGACCATCGACAAGGCGCACGAGCGCCTCACCGCGCCGACGCCGAAGAACGCGTCGTGGACCACGCCCGAGGAGCTTGCGGAGGTGCTTGCCTTCCTCGCGTCACCGGCGGCTGCCGCGGTCACCGGGGCGAGGCTCTCGCTCGGGGGACGGTAGGACCGGTGGCAGGCCCCACACGACCGCGGGTGACGTGGGTGTTCGGCGCGACGCTCGATGGCCGGGTCGCCGCCCCGGACGGCACCTCGCGCTGGATCTCGTCGCGAGCCGCGCGCGTGGACGCGCACCGGCTGCGCGCCGCGCATGACGCGGTCCTGGTCGGTTCCGGTGCGGCCCGCATCGACGACCCGCATCTCGCGGTGCGCCACGGGGTTCGCGGTCGGCCGCCCCTCCGGGTGGTGCTCGACGCGAGAGCCAGGATCGTGACCCCCGCATCGCGGGTCGTCGACATGGCCGCGCCGACGCTCGTCGTCGTCGCGCGGGACGCGCCCGACCCCGGACTGCCCGCCTACGTGACGATCGCACGCGTCTCCGCGGACGCCACCAGCAGGCTGTCGCTGCCCGAGCTCCTTGCCGAGCTCGCTCGGCGCGGCGTGGCGTCTCTGCTCGTCGAGGGCGGCCCAACGATCGCCGGGGCGTTCCTCACGGCGGGCCTCGTGGACGAGATCGTCGGCTACGTGCGCGCGGCGGTCCTGGGCGCCGGCCGGCCGCTGCTCGAGCTCGCCGGCGTGACCACGATCGAGGATCTGCGGACCTTCCGGCTCGTCGCGGCCGATATCGTGGGCGACGACGTGCGTGTCCGGATGACGGTTGCGCGCAGGCGACGCGTTCCCCGCCCCGTCAGCCGCGGCGCAGCCGGCTGAGCAGCGACCGCGGGCCCGACGCCCTGACCCGCCGCGCGAGCGCCTCTGCGAGCGCCACGTACTCCTCCGGGCGGTTGTAGACCTGCGCCGAGATCCGTACCAGCAGCTGGGCCGGGCCCCCGCCGTCGACCGCTGCCGGCACCGGGAAGGTCATGATCGGGACCTCGATCCGGTCCTCGTCGAACAGCCCGGCCTGGAGGCGTTGCGCCGCCGCCTTCGTCGGCGCGATTCCCGGGATCGGCACGGCGGCCATCGCGCCGAGCATCGAGTCCGGTGACGGCGGTGCCGTCCCGAGCGCGCCGCACAGGATGTCCCGCGCCCGTCGCGCGAGCGCCGCGTTCGCCGTCATGAGCCCGTGCCAGCCATCGTCGTGGATGCCCCCGGTGTAGCGGATCGCCGCCGGGAGCGCGAGGTATGGGGTGGGGTCGCTCGTTCCCTGCCAGTCGAACAGGAGCCGGAACCGGGGACGGTCGGTGCGATCGTCGTTCACGCCGTGCGAGATCACGAGCGGGCGGATCCGGCC
>DASXVG010000068.1:0-43821 GCA_036504355.1 Candidatus Limnocylindrales bacterium | reverse complement strand
GTGCGGGCGTGGGAGTCGGGCGGCCGCCTCCAGCTGCGCGCGGCTCGGATCGACGGTGTCGACGCCCGCGTCGAAGGGTTGCGCATCCTGACGGACGAGGGACCCGTGGACGTCGCCCACCTCCTGCTCGCTACCGGACCGCACGAGTCACCCGCCGCGAGCCCGCTCCTCGCCGCGACGATGGCGGCCGGCCTCGCTCGCCCCGGTCCGCTGGACCTGGGCATCGACGTGCACCCGTACGACTTCCGCGTCCGGGACACCGCGGGCGCCGAGTCGCGGCCGCTGTTCGCCCTGGGCCCGATCATCCGGGGCTCGGTCTGGGAGACAATCGCGGTCGCCGAGATCCGGCTCCAGGCGGTCCGCATCGCCGAGCAGATCCTCGCAGCGGCTGAACGCTCGGGTTGAGCGCTCGGGCTGGGGCACACTGGCCAGATGACGGACCTCGGCGCGGACGGACCGACCCCGGCACCCACCAGCCACGGAACGAGGCGGGTGGAGGAGGTCGCGCTGGCCGGGGGCATGGGCTCGGGCGGCGCGGTCGTGCGCGTCGGCGACACCGTCCGGCGGCCCGTCCGGCCGTTCAGCCCGGCGGTGGCCGCGTTCCTGCGCCACCTCGAGGCCGTCGGGTTCGACGGCGCGCCGCGGTACCTGGGGATCGACGAGCAGGGCCGGGAGGTCCTCACGTTCATCGAGGGACAGGTCGGGACGCCGCCGTACCCTGCGTGGGTGGGCGACGACACGATCCTCCTCGGGGTCGCGCGGCTCCAGCGTGCGCTCCACGGGGCGGCGGCGTCCTTCGTCCCGCCGACCTACGCTGTCTGGGACCGGCCCAATCTCCCGAGCGCCCGGGCGGGCGCGCTCGTGTGCCACAACGACCTGTGCGTCGAGAACGTGATCGTGCGCGACGGGCGGGTCGTCGCGTTCATCGACTTCGACTTCGCGGCTCCGTCGGACCGGCTGCTCGACATCGCGATCGCCGCGCGCCACTGGATCCCGATGCGCGACCCGGTCGACATCGATCCCGCGCTCGCGGGGCTGGCCCAGGTCGCGCGGTTCCGCTCGTTCGCCGAGGCGCACGGGCTCGACCGCGCCGGCCGCGAGGGGGTGATCGCGCACCTCGGGCCGTTCCTCGACCGGGCACTCGTGGCGATGCGCCGTCGCGCGGAGTCGGGGCTGGAGGCGTACGTCCGCGCGTGGGAGGGCGGCTATCCGGACCAGAACCGCCGGTCGCGCGCCTGGCTCGACGCACATGCCGGGGACCTCGTGGGCTGATCGGTCAGGGCGCGTGCGCCCGCCAGGCGGCCAACTGGCAAATGCGCCCGCCAAGCGGCCAACGGGCGCGTGCGCCCGCCAAGCGGCCAACGGGCTCGTGTGCCCGCCAAGCGGGTGAACCGTGGCCCCGCCTCCCCTGGTCAACCTGCGAGCGGGCGATCCGTGCACCCCCTGGCCCGACACGCCACGGATCGGCCGCCCGGCGAGCAATGGGTGCCGGGAGTGCACCGTTCAGCCGCCCAGCGGCGACGGGGCGGAGGAGAGGTGCGGCGTCCACCGTTCAGCCGCCCAGCGGCGGCGGGGCGGAGGAGAGGTGCGGCGAGCACCGGACCGGGCGACGAGGCGGGCGGCGGGGGAGAGGTGCGGCGAGCGGGTCGCGCGGGTCCCGAAACCGCTGCGAACTTCACCCACCCGCAACCGACGCCGTGGGCTACGATCCGCGTGTCGGGCCGTCCCGGGAAGGCGGCGCGGCGAGCCGCTCCACCAACCCCTCGAGCCTATGAGGTTGGAGCCCACGTGGCGAGCGATCCGCCCGCGAAGTTCTTCGTCAACCAGGGCCTCGTGACGAGCCGGACCGATGTCCAGCACCTCCTGCGCCCGATCCTGAAGCAGACCGTCTCGTACCGGTTCTACCGGTCGCGGGAGCTGGTTGCCCACGGGTCCGGTTGGGTGGAGCGCGTCGTTGCGGACCAGCCCGACGTGTCGACGTACTTCACGCCGATCGCGATCACCATCAACGTGGACTCCTTCGAGCACCTCGAGTTCGAGACGCGCCCGGACCAGCTGCTCGTCTACACCCTTGTCCAGGGTGACGAGCGCGTGGTCATCGAGTTCGTGCCGTCAGCGGCGGAGGACGAGTCGTCGCCCGTCGCGCCAAGACAGCTCGAGTTCGACACCAGCGGGTTCGTCCAGATGGAGCTCCTCGGCCTGGAGGGATCCGAGGAGTAGGGGAGCCGCCAGGGGAGGGCGGATCCGGGGAGCGGTGGCCGCGGGGTGTGCCCGACGGCTGAGGGAGCAACGCAGCGACGGAGGTTCCACACAGCGCATGAGCGCGATCGCCCAGTTCTTCAAGTTCTCCGAGCGCGGCACGACCATCGGGACGGAGGCCCGGGCCGGCCTGACCACCTTCATGGTCATGGCCTACATCATCTTCCTCAACCCGATCATCCTCACCGGCGGGTTCGCCGACAAGGACGCGGCCTTCACGGCCGTCGCCCTGTCGGCCGGCACGGCGCTCGTCGCCGGCATCATGACCATCGCCATGGGCGTGGTCGGCAACTTCCCGCTCGCCCTGGCCGCCGGCCTCGGCATCAACGGGATCGTCGCCTTCTCGCTGACCGCGCGGGGGTTGTCGCCCGCCGGCGCGATGGGCGTGATCCTGCTCGAGGGCCTCGCCGTGACGGTGCTCGTCCTCGTCGGCCTCCGGGAGGCGATCATGAACGCCGTCCCGCTCGCGCTCAAGCGCGCGATCGGTGTCGGCATCGGCCTGTTCATCCTGTTCATCGGCTTCGCCAACGGCGGGTTCGTGAAGGGCAACGCGCCGGTCACCCCCACGACGTTCCACCTGCCGACGACGGCCGCCGACTTCGTGTTCTGGATCGGCCTGATCCTCACGATCGTCCTGTGGGTGCGCAAGATCAAGGCGGCCCTCGTCATCAGCATCCTGCTGACGACGGTCATCGCCCTCGCGGCGGGCGTCGCCCAGGTCCCCGCCGACTTCGTCCTGACGCCGTCGTTCACCACGCTGGGCAAGGTCGCACCGTTCGAGATCTTCTCGCTGCCCAACCTGAGCCTGCTCGCGGCGATCCTGATCATCTTCTCGATCATGCTCACCGACTTCTTCGACACGATGGGCACGGTCACCGGGGTCGCGGCAGAGGCGGGGCTCGCCAACGAGGACGGATCGGTCCCGGGCGTCGGCCGGATCCTGCTCGTCGACTCGGTCGCGGCGGCCGTCGGCGGTCTCGCGGGGGTCAGCTCCAACACCACGTACATCGAGTCCGCGGCCGGCGTCGCGGAAGGCGGCCGAACCGGGTTCACCTCCGTCGTCACGGGCGTCCTGTTCCTGCTCGCGATCCTGCTCGCGCCGATCGCGGGGATCATCCCGGGCGTGGCGACCGCGCCCGCGCTGGTCCTCGTGGGCTACCTGATGTTCACGCAGGTCAAGGGCATCGACGTCACCAACCTCGAGGACGGCATCCCCGCCCTCCTGACGATGATCCTCATGCCGCTGACGTACGACATCACCGTCGGCATCGGCGCCGGCTTCGTGTCGTGGGTCCTGATCAAGCTCGTGAAGGGCAAGGCGTCCGAGGTCCATCCGCTCATGTGGGTGGTCGCGGCCCTGTTCCTCGTGTTCTTCTTCCAGGACTGGATCCTGGCGTTCGGGCAGCCGGCCGCGCCGGCCGCCTGATCCCGCCCGCGTCGCATCCCGACCGGCGTCCGACCCCTCGGGGACGGCCGCCGGTCGTCGAATCCGGGCTACCATCCATCGGATGTTCCACCGGACCGAGCTGCCCGACGGGCCGCGCGTCATCTCCGCCCGCCTGCCCGGCTCACGATCGGTCTCGATCGCCGCCTACGTGCTCGCCGGGTCGCGCTTCGAGACGCCTGCCGAGGCGGGCGTGGCGCACTTCATGGAGCACCTGACCTTCAAGGGCACGGCGGGCTACCCCACGAGCCGCGCGATCTCCGAGGCGATCGAGGGCGTGGGCGGCTCGGCGAACGCGGCCACCGACCGGGAATCGACGGTGTACTGGGTCCGTGTTCCACGCCGCGAGGCGGTCACCGCGATGCGCGTGCTGGGCGAGCTCGTGGTCCGGCCGCGGCTCGATGACGCGGACATCGACCAGGAGCGGACGGTCATCGTGGAGGAGATCCGCTCCTACCTGGACGACCCGTCGGAGTACGCCCAGATGCTCATCCAGCAGGCGATGTTCGGCGACGGCGCGCTCGGCCGCGAGATCTGCGGCGACGAGGCCGGCATCCGCTCCCTGCCCACCCGCGCGATCCGCGACTTCTGGCAGGCGATGTACCGCCCGTCGAACACGGTCGTGGCGGTCGCCGGAGACCTCGAGCACGACGAGGCGGTCGCCCTGGCATCGGAGGCTTTCGGGTCGGGCGACGGCGTCCATCCCACGTACGAGCCGGCACCCGTCCTGCCCGCCGGTGCGCGCGTCCTCACCGGTCGCCGCGCGACGTCGCAGGCCCAGCTCTCGATCGCGGTTCCGGCGCTCCGGCGGGACCATCCCGACGCGTGGAACCTCGCGGTGCTCAACGCGGTGCTCGGGGACGGGATGTCGTCGCGGCTGTTCCTGGGCGTGCGCGAGGAGAAGGGCCTCGCCTACGACGTGTCGTCGGGGATCGTGGAGTACGGCGACTCGGGCGCGCTCGAGGTGTCGGCGGGGGTGGACCCCGCGTCGCTGCCGGCCGCGATCGACGCGATCCTGCTCGAGCTGGGGCGGCTCGTTGACGAGGAGGTCCCCGAGAACGAGCTGGCGAAGGCGAAGGCGTACCTCTCCGGGGGGCTCGAGCTGCGCATGGACGACACCCGCCACCTCGCGTCATGGATCGGCGGGCAGGAGGCCCTCCACGACCGGGTGTTCACCCTGGACGATGCGCTCGGTGCCGTCGAGGCGGTCCGCCCAGCGGCGATCCGGCGCCTGGCCGAGGAGCTGTTCCGCGACGAGGCCCTGCGGATGGCCGTCGTGGCGCCCGCGAAGCACCTGCGCGGGCTCGACGCGCACCTGAAGCTGGCGCGGTAGGCGGCAGGTGACCAACGACGCGGGCGCGAGCGACGATGGCGGACGCGGCTCGACGGCCGCAGCCGAGGGTCGGCCGGTGCCGCTCCGTCTTGCTGCGCTGCACCTGCGGATGGGGTCACTCCCGCTCGCACGGGCGGAGCTCGAGGCGCTGGCGGGCCGCGGGATGCTCGACGATGCCGCGCTCCTCGACCTCGCGGAGGTCCGCTGGCGCACGGGCGACCTCGCGGGCGCGGGGGAGGCCGCCAACGTGCTCCTCGAGCGAGGCCGGGCGGATCGCCTCGCGCTGGTGATCGCGGCGGAGTCCGTCTCGGCGCTCGGTCGGCCGGGGGAGGCGCGGCGACTCGCGGCCCGGGCCCTCGAGGCGGGTTCGGGCCCGCTCGAGCCGCTGTTTGCAGGCACCCCGCGCAGCCTCATCTGGCCCGCGGACCTGCCCGTCGACGACCGTGCACCGGCGTCTGACGCGGGCGAGCCGGTCCCGCCGCGCATCCCGGTGGGCAGCTCGCCCGCCCGCGACGCGTCGCCCGTCGACGCCGCACCCGCGCCGACCGGCGCCGCCGAGGCCTATGCGGGTGGCCAGGCGGCGCTCGGGGCCGGAGACACCCCACTGGCCGCGGTCCGCCTGGGGGTCGCCCTGCGCCTGGAGCCGGGCTACGCTCGCGACGTGCTGGGTGCCATCGGGGAGCGGGCGACCGATCCCGCCCTGGCGCTCGTCGCCGGGGACGCCCTGCGGCTCCTGGGCCGCGAGTCGGAGGCCCTCGCCGCATTCGACATCGCCCGCGGGCACGTCCACTCCCCGGAGGAGCCGCACGTGCGTCAGCTCGCGACCGAGGAGCCCGAGGACGAGCCGGACTGACGCCCCGGGCCAGGCGAGCCGCGGCACGCGCGCGCCCGCTCGCGCTACGCTGATTGCCCGCGCCGCGTGCCCCGGGCCGTTCCGCCCGCCGGACCGCGCTGCGCGATCCCCAGCCGATCACCGGTCATCGGCGGCGACCCCGCGCGGCGTCGCCCGCAGCATGAGGCACCCATCGCCATGGCACAGCTCGAGCGGACCCTCCTCCTCGTCAAGCCCGACGGCGTCCAGCGCCAGATGGTCGGCCGGGTGCTCACGCGATTCGAGGAGCGCGGCCTGAAGCTCGTCGGCCTCAAGCTCGTCCAGACGAGCCGCGAGCTCGCCGAGACGCACTACGCGGTCCACCGCGAGCGACCGTTCTTCGCCGGCCTCGTGGAGTTCATCACGTCGGGGCCGCTCGTCGCCGCGGCGCTCGAGGGGCCCAATGCCATCGCCATCGTCCGCGCGATGAACGGCGCGACGCGCCCCCACGAGGCTGCGCCGGGATCGATCCGCGGCGACTTCGCCGTCGAGACCGCGCAGAACCTGGTCCACGCGTCGGACAGCGTCGAGAACGCCGCCGCCGAGCTCGCCCTGTGGTTCAGGCCCGAGGAGCTGCTGCGGTACGAGCGCGAGGTCGACCGCTGGGTGCTCGCCCCCGGGGAGTAGCCGCGGCGCGCCTTCGCGTCGACCCGGACCGCCCGACGACTCGCCGTTCAGTCCGACGCGGCGTTCGTCGTGATCGGGGCCGGCTCGCTGGCCGCACTGCCGATGTCGAGGACCCCCCACGCCGTGAGCGCAGCCAGCACGGCGAGCGTGAGCACGGCGGCCGCGGCGAGCTCGGTGGCGTCACGCCGCATCGCCCGCGTCAGCCGGCGCCCGGCGCTGACGGCGCCCCTGGAGGCCATGTCGCTCGAGCGCCGCGCGACCCGGCGCGCCGGTGACGGGTAGGCGTTGCGGGTCCCGCTCGCCGCCGCCACCGACGTCCCGCCGCCGATCACGTCCTCGACCTCCACCGGCAGGATCTCGACCCGCCGGCGCATGATCCGCTCGGGCGCAGCCCGGTCCACGCGGCTCGTCGGCGATCCCGTGCCCACCCCCAACAGTCGCAGGTAGGTGGGCAGCGTCAGGAAGGCGAGGACCACGAGCACGGTGTCGAGCGGCGGTGTCGCCGAGAGCTCCGCCAGCGTCGTCCGCGCCTGGTAGGCCGCCCAGCCGGGCAGCCCGAACGTCGCGACGGTCGTGAGCAGGAGCGCGGCGCCCAGCAACGGCGAGCGTCTGATCCACCCCCGCAGGTCCGGGATGTTCCGGGTGAGGAAGCGACCTTCCATGACCGCGGCCCACGTCGCGAGCGCGGTCTTCGTGGCTGCGAGGGCCACCAGCCACGTGCGGGCGGGGCCCCAGGCCTCGGGCGTGAGCGCGGCGAAGCCGATCAGGACGAACGCCCCGTCCGCGATGACGAGGTAGCCCGTCGTGTGCCGCAGGTCGTCCTGGAGGAACGCAGCCAGCGCCGCGCCAGCGAGCGTGACGATCGCGACGGCGACGATGATCAGCTGCTCGCCGCCGAGGGACAGCGCGAGCGGCGCGAGCAGCAGGTCCACCGTCGCGAGGCCGACGACCGCAAGGGGCACCGGGACCCAGGCAAGCAGCAGCGGGAGCGCGATCGGCGGTGCGACGTCCGAGAGCTGGGGCACCCGGAGGTGGAACGGGATCGCCCCGAGCCGGATGGCGACCGCGAGCGCGATCGCCAGGACGAGCAGGCCCACGAGCGCCAGGACGCCCTGGCTGCCGTCCGCCACCACCAGCGATCCGCCGCTCGTCGCGTCCCCGACCTGGAGCCCCGCGGCGAGGGGCGCGACGACGATCGCGGCCATGAGCAGCACCGTCGAGATCACGGACGTCCGCAGCTCACGGGCCGACGCCGGGATGCCCGACGGGTCCCGCCAGGCGAGCAGCACGACGAGCGCCACGAGGCCCGTGGCACCGGCCGCGGCCGCGCCGAGCGTGAGGTTCGTCGCGGCGAACGCAACCGCCCCCCCGGCGATCGACGCCAGCATCGCGGGGAGGAGTCCCCTGAGCCCTGCGAGGCCGCTGGCGAGCCAGGCGATGAACACGATGAGCGCGGCGTCGAGTGCCCACAGCGCGACGACGAGGCGCATGTAGTTGTTCGGGATGAGGCGTCCGTCCAGGATCCCCACGCCCTCGGGGATGTCCCCGGACCCCACCCGCGGCGCATTGAGCGCGAACGAGACGGCGACCATCCCGAGCAGCGACAGCCCACCCAGCATCGCGCCGGCCTGCCCCGCGCGCCCGCCGCGCGCAAGGCCGACCCACGATGCGACGGCGCCGAACGCCCCGAGGCCCAGGAGGAGCAGCAGCTCCATCAGCGTGTCCCCGGCCAGCCGGTGCCGTAGCCGCCGGCGCCGCCCGGGCTGCTAGGCGGCTCAGGGCGCGCGGGCGCAGGGCGCTTCGGCCGACGCTGGTCGGGATGGGCGCCGGGTGACGGCGGGAGCGAGCGGCGCCGGGGCCCGTACGGCCCGTACATCCCGGGCCACGGCCTCGGGTGCGCGGCGTCGAGCCCGCGGTGGCGGACGGCGCCGTCGCCGCGGCCGCTGCCCCTGAGGTCGAGGTCGCCGTGGACGGTGAGCGAGCGCGCGACGATCGCGGCGACACCCGCGCCGGCCAGCGCCGTGAGCACGGCGAGCGCGAGCTCGACCGGGCCGTCCGTCCCCACGGCCATCACGTTGCGAAGGAGCCCGACCGCGGCGAGCAGGAGCAGCAGCCCGAGACCCAGCCGCAGGACGTCCCGGCCGAGGAGCACGGGCGCTGCCGCGAGCGCGCTCAGGGCGAGAGCCGCCCCGAAGCCGGCGCGCGGCACGGGTGAGCCC
This sequence comes from Candidatus Limnocylindrales bacterium, assembly GCA_036504355.1. Lineage (GTDB taxonomy): Bacteria > Chloroflexota > Limnocylindria > Limnocylindrales > CSP1-4 > CAIXZV01. Next base: position 35,068 of record DASXVG010000068.1, on the reverse strand, counting down.
GCGGCGAGCGCGGCGGCCGCCCCGACGGTCGGGCCGCTGCCCGTCGCGGCGACGATCGCGTTCGCGACGGTTCCCGAGGCCAGCCAGCCGATGGCGAACGCCACGATGGAGACGGCCGCCGCGCCGGGCCAGCCGACCTGCCAGCCCGCCGTCGGCGGGGGTGCGCCACGCAGCGACACCCAGACCAGGTAGCCACCGAGCGCCGAGCCCGCGAGCCGCGCGGCGAGCGCGACGGCGCCGGGCAGCGGATCCGTGACGTAGGCCGCGCCCACGATCGCCACGATCATGCCGAGCGCGGCGAAGCGTGGCTCGCGGGCGCTCGTGGCGACGACCGCGGCGGCGGTGACGATCACGGCAAGGATGACGAGGGCGGGCGTCACGGTGGGCACCGGGTCACCCGGGTCAGGAAGCGGCCGGCTGCTGGTCGGGGTAGGCCGGGGTCTGGAGGATCCCGAACGTGGAGATCGGCCAATAGCGAAGGAAGGCGCGCCCGATGACGTTCCCGATCGGGATCGTCCCGAACACGCGCGAGTCCGCGGAGCGCTGCCGATGGTCGCCCATCACGAACAGCTCCCCGTCCGGCACGACCCAGCGGACCTGGTCCCCGACCTCGGTGGGCTCGGGCACGCCCTGGTCGTTCTTGTACCGGTAGGGCTCGTCGATCGCGACGCCGTTCACGTAGACGAGGCCGTCGTCCTTGACCTCGACGGTGTCACCGGGCAGCCCGATGACGCGCTTGATGAACGGCGTGTTGTCGCTGGTCCAGGTCGCGGGGGGGTTGAACACGACGACGTCGCCGCGTCCGTAGGCGTCCCAGCGGGGCGTCAGCTTGTCCACGAGGACGTACTGGCCCGGCTCCAGCGTCCGCTCCATCGACTGCTGCTGCACCTGGTACGGCTGCGCGATGAAGCTCTGGATGACGAAGAAGATGATGAGCGTGAGCACGAGCGTCTCGAGGACCTCGAAGAGACACCCGAGGCTGCTGCGTCTGTCCACGAGCGGGGAGTATAGGGACGGGGAGCCCCACCCGCCGGGAGCGGCCGTTCCCGGCGGACGTTCGTGCACGAACCGGCCCGCCGGCCGTGCGCGGGCCGCGCAACGCGTCGTCGGCCGACAGGGCCGGAGGACCCGCCACGATCGGCCGACGAGCCCGATGCATAGGCCCGGCCGGCGGCTGCAAGGGTTCCGCCCGGTGCCCGAATCGGTTTGACCCGTGCGAAGGCCCACGCATACACTCACGCCGCCAGCGTGCGGGTTCCCCTGCGTTCCGAACCCCCGCGGGCGTCGCCCATGTCGTCGCGCGCCGCTGCGCCCCGGACCGTTGCCGGGCTGCCGACGAGATCACCAGATCACCGCCGTTGTTCCGCACCTGCGTTAGGGAGGCACTGCAAACCCCGATGGCCGACGCGCTCCATTGGCTTGTCCCGATCGCGGGCATCGCCGCGGTCCTGTTCGCGATGTATCTCGCCCGGGACGTCCTGAGCCGGGACAAGGGTCCCCAGGCGATGCAGGACGTGGGCGCCATCATCCGCGAGGGGGCGGACGCCTTCGTCAAGCGGCAGTACACGACCATCGCCGCCCTGGCCCTCGTGGCCGCGGTGATCATCGGGGTCGTGATCGCGCTCGTGGAGACGCCGGACGTCGCCGACGTGCGATCGCTGGCGGGCGTGCCGATCGGTGCGCTGACTGCGTTCGCCTTCCTCGTCGGTGCGACCTGCTCGATGGCCTCGGGGATCATCGGCATGACGATCAGCGTGCGGTCCAACGTCCGCACCGCCGCGGCCGCGCGGCGCAGCCTCGTCGAGGCGGTCCAGGTCGCGATGCGCGGCGGGGCGGTGTCCGGCTTCCTGGTCGTCGCGCTCTCGCTCCTCGGCGTGTGGGGAATCTTCACGCTCTACCAGCTGCTGATCTCCGACATCTCCATCGCGGACGCCCCGTTCGTGATCGTCGGCTTCGGCTTCGGCGCCAGCTTCGTCGCCCTGTTCGCCCAGCTGGGCGGCGGCATCTACACCAAGGCTGCGGACGTCGGCTCCGACCTCGTGGGCAAGGTGGAGAAGGGCATCCCCGAGGACGATCCCCGCAACGCGGGCGTCATCGCGGACCTCGTCGGCGACAACGTCGGCGACTGCGCAGGTCGTGGCGCGGACCTGTTCGAGTCGACCGCCGCCGAGAACATCGGCGCCATGATCCTGGGCGTCGCGGTCTACAACATCGCGATCAGCGCCAACTGGCCGAACCCCGAGAACTGGATCTTCTTCCCGCTCGTCGTCCGCGCGTTCGGTCTCCTCGCCACCATCGTCGCGATGTTCTTCATCCGCGGCAAGGAGGACGAGGACCCGATGAACATCCTCAACCGCGGCTACTGGGTCACGACGATCCTGTCCGTGGTGGGGCTCGCGGTCACCACCAGCATCATGATGGACACGGGCACGACGACCGCCGCGAACGGCCTGCCGGCGTGGATCTGGTTCTTCGCTGCCGGCGTCGTCGGCCTCGCGACCAGCGTCGCGTTCGTGTACATCACCCAGTTCTACACGGCGGGCTCGTTCCGCCCCGTGCGCGAGATCGCCGAGGCGTCCAAGACCGGCCCCGCGACCAACATCATCAGCGGCACGGCCGTCGGCTTCGAGACGACCTTCGTGACCGCGATCACCATCGGCATCGCGCTCATCGCGTCGCACTGGCTGGGCACGCAGGCCGGCCTGACGAACGCCGCCGGCAAGGACGTCGGTGGCATCTTCGGGACCGCCGTCGCCACCATGGGCATGCTCATGACCACCGCCTACATCCTGGCGATGGACACCTTCGGCCCCATCACCGACAACGCGGGCGGCGTCGCCGAGTTCTCCCGCGCGGAGGCCGGCGCCCGCGAGATCACCGACCGCCTCGACGCGGTGGGCAACACCACCAAGGCCCTGACCAAGGGGTACGCGATCGCCTCGGCGTCGCTGGCCGCGTTCCTCCTGTTCTCCGCGTACATCGACAAGGTCAACCTGATCCTGACGAACCAGGGCAAGTCGGGCGACCAGCTCCTCAACGCCGTAAACCTCGCCGACGTCAGCGTGTTCGTCGCGGCGTTCCTGGGCGCGATGCTCGCGTACTTCTTCAGCAGCCTCGCCATCCGGGCCGTGGGCAAGACCGCGCAGTCGATCATCGTCGAGGTGCGCCGCCAGTTCCGCGAGATGCCCGGGATCATGGACTACACCCAGAAGCCGGACTACGCGCGCGTCGTGGACATCACGACCCGGGCCGCCCTCCGGGAGATGGTCGCCCCGGGCCTGGTGGCCGTCGCGGCGCCCATCCTGGTCGGCGTCATCCTGGGCTACCAGGCCGTCGCGGGCTTCCTGATGGTCGGCACGATCGCCGGCGTCCTGCTCGCCACTGTCCTCAACAACGGCGGCGGCGCGTGGGACAACGCCAAGAAGTACATCGAGTCGGGGAACCTCAAGGACGAGAACGGCAACGTGCTGGGCAAGGGCTCCGACGCCCACGCCGCGGCCGTGGTCGGCGACACGGTGGGCGATCCGTTCAAGGACACCGCCGGCCCGTCGCTCCACGTGCTCGTCAAGCTCCTCGCCACGATCACCCTCGTCCTCGCCCCGCTGTTCATCCGGTAGCAGCGACGCCTCGCGGACGCGCGACCGGTGCCGGCGGGGGGAGGTAGCTGATGGAACAGATCATCCAGGCCCTGGTCATGGGGGTCGTGCAGGGGCTCACCGAGTTCCTGCCGATCTCCTCGTCCGGGCACCTGATCCTCGTCCCGTACCTGTTCGGGTGGGACGACCCGTTCCTCGAGTCGCTGGCGTTCTCCGTGGTCCTCCACGGCGGGACGCTGGGGGCGCTCCTCGTGTACTTCCGCGACGACTGGCGGCGGCTCATCCCCGCCGGCCTGGCAGCGGTTCGCGACCGCTCGTTGGACGACGATCCCGACCGGCGGCTCGCCTGGCTCATCGTCGCCGCGACCGTCCCCGCGGCCGTCATCGCGGTGTTCCTCAACGACGTCATCGAGCAGAATGTCCGTCACGCGGGGATCGTGGCGCTGATGCTCGTCATCGGTGGCGTCATCCTGTGGGTCGCGGACCGGTTCGGGCCACGGACGCACAAGCTGAGCGGCCTCACGTTCCGCGGCGCGACCGGGATCGGCTTCGCCCAGGCGCTCGCACTCATCCCGGGGGTGAGCCGTTCCGGGATCTCGATGTCGGCGGCGCTGTTCGCGGGCCTCGGCCGCACGGACGCGGCCCGGTTCTCGTTCCTCATGGCGACGCCGATCACCGCGATGGCGGTCGCCTACGAGGGCCTCAAGCTCGTCCGGGGCGAGGTCGGTGGGGCGGAGCCGGTCACGCTGATCGTCGGTGTCGTCGCGTCGTTCGTCGCCGGGATCCTCGCCATCGCCGTCCTGCTCCGGTACGTCCGCACGAACTCGTTCTCCATCTTCGTCGTGTACCGCTTCGTCCTCGCGGCCGTCGTCCTCGCGACCCTCGTGGTCCGGCCCTAGCCGCCGGGGAGGGCATCCATGGAGGTCATGAAGCAGCTCCGCCAGCGGGCCATCCGCGACCTCGTGGAGCAGCGGCCCATCCGCACCCAGCAGGAGCTGGCCGCGGCCCTTCGCGAGCGCGGCTTCCGAACGACGCAGGCGACCATCTCCCGGGACGTGGCCGAGCTGGGGCTGATCAAGGCCGGTCGCTCGGGCACGCAGGCCTACGCGATCCCGCCCCGCCTGCGGGAGGCGGACACGAGCGGCGAGGAGCGCATCCGGACGCTCCTGCGCGACATGCCCGTGGAGATCCGCGAGGCCGGGACGATGCTCGTGCTCAAGACGCTGCCCGGGTCCGCGCACCCGCTGGCCGCGGCGCTCGACCGCGCCCGGTGGCCCGAGGTCGCGGGCTCGCTGGCGGGCGATGACACGGTGTTCGTCGCCTTCGCGGACCGGGGGACGCTCGGCCGGGTGAAGCGGCGGCTGGTGGAGCTGGCCGAATAGCCGCCGGCGGACGCACCGGGCCGGCGGGCAGCGCGTCGCCAAGCCACCGTCAGCTCTGGACGGGCTCCACGCTGAAGCTCGCCAGGAATGCAGCCACGTCGGCAGGGTCGATCTCGCCCTGGCCGGGCCGGCGCGCGTTGGCGGCCCCCGCCGCCCCGGCCCGGCGCAGGCCGATCACGACGTCGTCGCCTGCCGCGAGCCCGGCCAGCCAGCCGGCGGTGAACGCATCGCCGCTGCCGACGGCATAGGCGCCCAGCGCCTCGGAGGGCACGGGTCCGAGCCGCCACGCCCAGTCCCGGCCCGCGAGCACGGCACCGTCGACGCCCAGCGTGACGATCGCGGTCCCGGCGCCGCGCCGCACGAGGGCCCGCGCCGCGCCGACCGGGTCCCCGTCGCCCTCGAGCCCCAGGATCGAGCCCGCCTCCTCGAGGTTGACCTTGACCAGCCACGGGGCCGCCCCGAGGGCCGCCGCGAACGGGTCGCCGCCGATGTCCACGACCGCCCGAGCGCCGGCCGCCGCCGACTGGGCCGCGAGCCGCCGGTAGGCGTCCGGCGGGGCACCCGGCGGCAGGCTGCCCGCGAGCACCACGACGGCGCCGGCGGGGTCGTCCGCGAGCGCCTCCGCGAGCGCGACCTCCACCATCGGCCAGTCCTCGGGCCGGAGCGTGACCCCGGCCTCGTAGAACTCGGTGAGCGTCCCGGCCGCCTCGTCGAGGATCGAGAGACAGGTCCTCGTCTCGGATTCGACGTCCACGCCGAACAGCGGGATCCCGGCCGCCGCGACGGCATCCCGGTACCACGCGCCGGCATGACCACCCAGCACCGCGACGAGCGAGCCCGGCAGGCCCAGGTGACTTGCCGCGCGCACCGTGTTCGCCGCCTTCCCGCCCGGCACGACCGCGCGCAGGACGGGCCGGTGGATCCGGCCCGGCTCGAGATGAGGCACCGACACGATCCGGTCGATCGCGGCGTTGAGCGAGACGCCGACCACCCGCCGGATCGGGTCCTCGCCAGGGCCGCTGGTCACGTTCGGCCCTCCTGCAGCCATGCGTCGACCTCGTCGCGGGTCGCCTGTCCGTCCGTGCCGCCCGGGGCCCGGGTCGACAACGACCCGCACGCGACCGCGAAGGCAAGCGCATCATCCACCGGACGACCGTCGAGGCGCGCTGCGAGGAAGCCGGCGTCGAACGAGTCGCCGGCGCCCGTCGTGTCGACGGCCACGACGGGGCGGGCCCGCGCGCGGAGGAGCTCGCCGCCCGACATGGCGATGGCGCCGTCGGCGCCGAGCTTCACGACCGCGGTCCGCCCGTCCCCGGCGAGGGCCCGCGCGGCCGTCTCGACATCGGCCGCGCCGGTCAGCCGGAGCGCCTCCCCGGCGTTGGGGAGCAAGATGTCGGTCTCCGCGAGCGCGGCCGCGAGCCCGCCGTCCCACGAGCCGGTCGGGTCCCAGTTCGGGTCGAGGCTCGTCGTGGCGCCGCCCGCGCGGGCGGCCCGGAACAGTCCCGGCAGGTCCGATGCCAGCCCGGGCTGCAGGAACAGGCTCCCGACATGGACGTGACGCGCCCGGGCGAGCAGCGACGGTGGGACGTCCGACGCGCGGGTGTCCCGGATGGTGCCCGCGGCGGTCAGGATCGCGCGGTCCGTGCCGTTGCCGAGGACCACGGACGCGCCCGTTGGCCGGCCCGCGGCAACCCGGCACGCCGACACGTCCACCCCTCGCGCCGCCAGCGCGTCGAGCATGAACCGCCCGAGGGCATCGTCGCCGACGACACCGACCATCGCGACCCGCAGCCCGAGTCGCGCGGCGCCACACGCCGTGATCGCGGACGAGCTGCCGATGGTGAGCCGGATGCCCTCGACGAGACGCTCGGCCTGGCCGAACGCGGGAACAGGGTCCGGATCCGTGACGACGACGTCGGGATTGATCTCCCCGACGACGAGCAGGTCGATGTCGTGCACGCCGTCCACGAGCCTCAGTACGCCGCGTACCAGCCGGGCGCGGGCGCCTCGGGGCCGCGCGCCCGGGCCCAGCGCGGCCGCCACGGGACGCCGAGGTCGTCCACCAGCGCGGCCAGCCGTGTGAGCCGTTCGCGACCGGTCGACGCCAGGAACGCGTCGCGGGCGTCGGGCGCCAGGGTCGCCGCCTCCGCCCAGACGGAGCGCCCGACGAGGACGCCGCTCGCGCCCGCCCGGCACGCGGTCCCGACCTGGCGCTCGAACGTCGCGTCGTCGACGCCACCGGAGAGCAGCACCCACGGCACCGGCGTCGCGCCATCGAGCTCCGCGCACGCATCCGCCCACGCGGCCTCGTCGCGGACCGAGGCGTCGTACGGGAACTCGGCCTTGAGGATGTCCGCGCCCGACGCGGTCAGCCGCCGCGCCGTCTCGACGACGACCCGTCGCCGTGCGTCGCCCGTGAGCCGCCCGCCGTCGAGACCGAACGACAGCGGCTCGAGGAACAGCGCGAGGTCCGCCTCGCGGCAGGCGGTGGCGACCTCGGCGACGAGTCGCTCCTGGTCCGCGGCGTTGGGGGCGTCGGGGTGGTAGTAGACGAGGAGCTTCGCGGCCGAGGCACCGATGCGCTTCACCTGGGCCACGCCCCAGCCCGGGAGGATCCTGCTCCGCCGCGCGCCCGCGGCGCCCTCGTAGCCGGTCGCCTCCACGGCGACGATCAGCCCGGTGCCGCCGGCGAGCGACCCGTCGGCGATCGCGGGCCCGACGCCGATCTCCGGGTCGAGCAGGATGCCGGTCCCCGCTCGCCCGAGTGACCGGACGACTGCGCGCTTGAACTCGACCATCTCGCCCTCGGTCACGGACGTCGGGTCGGCCGGGCGGAGCTCCTTGCGCAGATTCTGCCGGTGATCGAGCGCGAGGACGGTGAACGTGCCCCGATCGCTGCTGCACGCGTCGAGGCCGCGGAGGGTGCCGAGGAGATATGCCATCGCGCGACATCGTAGAGCGCCGCCGCGGGCCCGTGCAAGCCGAAACGCGCATCTGCATTGCGCACAATGCGCAGCATTTGGCTCCAGATTGACAGACTGCGCGCCGATCACGCACCATGCGCGCCATGCGGGAGTCCGAGCGTCGTGCACGTCTGGTCGAGCACCTCCGGGTGGACGGCCGTGCGAGCGTCGCGCAGCTCGCGTCCAGCCTTGACGTCACCCCGTCCACGATCCGGCGGGATCTGCAGCGGCTCGCCCGCGACGGGCGTCTCGTCCGCACGTACGGTGGGGCCGCGCTGAACGACGGGCTGTCGCGCGCCGCTCGCTCGGACCCGCGACTCGCGGCAAAGCAGGCCATCGCCCGGGCCGCGGCCGCGCGTGTGGCAGACGGTTCCACGATCGCGATCGGGAGCGGCACGACCGCCCTGGCGCTCGCCCGCGAGATCGCGGACCGGCGGCTCACGGTCATCACCAATGCGCTCGACGTCGCCAATGTCCTGCTCGACCGCGAGGGCATCGAGCTCATCGTGCTCGGCGGGGTCGTGCGGCCGCGGATGCACTCGATGCTCGGGCACCTCGCCGAGCTGGCGTCGAATGAGCTGCGGGCCGACACGCTGTTCATGGGCATCGGCGCGATCAGCGTGGACCAGGGCCTGATGAACGATTCCGTGCCCGAGATCCTCGTCGACCGCGCGTTGCGGCGGATGGCGCGCCAGGTCGTCGTCCTCGCGGACGCGACGAAGTTCGAGCAGGCCGCCCCCGGCTTCGTGTTCGGGCTCGAGGAGGTGAATGTGCTCGTCACCGACGACGGCGTGCGCCAGGACACGCTCGCCGCGGTCCGCCGGCGTGGCGTCGAGGTCGTCGTGGCGCCGGTGGGCACAACCGGCAACGCGCAGTCGCCCCAGGCGGCCGGCCGATGATCGAGGGCGTCGTTCCCAGCGAGATCCGCGAGGGTCCCGACGCGATCCGGGCAACCGTCCGCGCGGCCGGCCCGGCCGCACGCGATGTCGCCGGCCGCTGGCGGGCGCAGGGGATCCGCCGCGTCCACGTCATCGGCAACGGCACGAGCTTTCACTCGAGCCTCGCGTCGGCGACCCTCTACCGCCGCCACGCCGGCGCGGACGACCCCGTCGTCGTCCCGGTGACCGCTGCCGACTTCGTCACGTACCCACCGGCCCTCGGACCTGGGGACGCCATCGTCGGGATCTCGTCGTCGGGCGAGTTCAAGGACGTCGTGGCAGCCGCGGAGCGCGCACGCGGCACCATCCCGTTCGCCGCCGTGGTCCACGTCGAGGGTTCCACGCTGACCAGGGTCGCCTCCGAGGTGGTCGTGTCCGCCGGCGGCCCGTCGACGGTGCCCGTGATGACCAAGACCTTCTCGTCGACGCTTGCGGCGACCGAGCTCCTGCTCCTCGAGCTGCTCGGGCCGATCGTGGGGGACGCCCTCCGCACGGAGCTCCTGGCCGCGGCCGACGCGGCCGAGACGGCGATTGCCGCGGCGGAGCCACTCGTCGAGGACCTCGCGCAGCGGCTCGTGGGCGCGGCCCACCTGTTCGTCACGGGCGGGGGGCTCGCATATCCTGCGGCGCTCGAGGCCGCGCTCAAGCTCAAGGAGATGGCGCTCGTGCATGCCGAGGGCGCCGAGGCATGGGAGATGACCTCGGGCGCCGCGACGATGCTCGGGCCGGACGCCGTGGTCATCGCGCTCGCACCGGACGGACCCGCCCGCCAGGCGGTCGGCGAGCTGCTCGGCCACGCCGCAGCCTGGGGCGCCACGACGATCGAGGTCGGCCCCGGCCGGCTCCACGGCGGATCGGCGCTGCTCCCGCTCTCACCGTCGGCCGCCGAGGCGCACGCCCCGTTGTCGGCCGTGCCGCCGGTCGCCCTGCTCGCCTTCGCGCTCGCCCGCCTGCGTGGGGCCAACCCGGACCGCCCGGGCTGGATCGAGCGCTATCACAGCCAGGGGCTCAGGCACATCCTGGGCGCCGAGGAGATCAGCTCATGACCCGCATCGTGCTCGTGGGCGCCGGCAGCGTGGAGTTCACGCGCAACCTGCTCGGCGACATCCTGACGTTCCCGGCCCTCCGCGACGCGGAGCTCGTGCTCCACGACATCGACCCGGAGCGGCTCCGGACCGCGGAGCGGATGGCCGCCTGGACGGCGGGCGCACTCGGTGCGACGCCCTCGATCACCGGCTCGCTCGATCGCATCGAGGCGCTCACCGGCGCGGACTACGTGATCAACACGATCCAGGTCGGCGGGGCCCGGGCGACCCAGATCGACTTCGACATCCCGGCGACGTACGGCCTGCGCTACACGATCAACGACACGATCAACGTGGGCGGCGTGCTGCGCGGCCTGCGCACGATCCCCGTGGTGCTGGGGATCGCGGCCGACATGACCGAGGCGTGCCCGGACGCGCTGTTCCTCAACTACACGAACCCGATGGGCATGCTGGTCAGGGCAGTGGACGACGCGATCGGCTTTCCGACCGTCGGGCTGTGCCACTCGGTGTACTGGACCGTGGACACGCTGGCCGGGTACGTCGGCGTCCCGGCGTCGGAGGTCGATGCGCTGTCGGCGGGCGTCAATCACCTGGCGTGGATCCTCCGCCTGGAGCATCGCGGGCGCGATCTCTATCCCGAGCTCGACCGGTTCGTGCGGGAGGGAACCGTCCCCGACAACGACCTCGTCCGGGCGGACCTGTACCGCCGGTTCGGCTTCTACCCGACGGAGTCCTCGGAGCACCACGCCGAGTACAACCCGTGGTTCATCCCCAGGGACCTCGTCGAGCAGTACCACGTCCCGATCGGCGAGTACCTGTCGCGGGTCGCCAACAACCTCGACGAGTATGCGGAGACGCGCCGCAGGCTCGATGCCGGCGAGCCGTTCGAGATCGAGCGAAGCGGGGAGTACGCCGCGGTCATCGTCAACGCGATGGCCACGAGCGAGCCCGCCCGCATCGTCGCCAACGTCATGAACCGGGTCGGCCTCGCCGGCGCGGGTGGCGGTGCCCTCATCTCCAACCTGTCGGCGGAGGCGTGCGTGGAGGTCCCGGCGCTCGTGGACGGGCTGGGGGTGCACCCCACAGCCGTCGGGCCGCTGCCGCCGCAATGCGCGGCGTACACGCGCCCCGCCGTCGACTGCCAGGAGCTGACCGTGCAGGCCGCGCTGGACGAGGACCGTGACCTCGTCTACCACGCGGTGCTCACGGATCCGATCGTCCAGGCCCGGCTCACGCTCGACGAGGCCTGGCGCATGACCGACGAGCTGATCGCCGCCGAGCGGGAGTGGCTCCCCGCGTGGCTCGGCGGCGACCTTCCCGACTGGCTCGCGTGAGGAGGAGACCGATGTTCGCGACGACCACCACCGGGCGCCCGCGGGGCGCCCTCGCCGCAGCCGCGCTGGCAGTCATGCTCGCCGCGTGCGGCGGGACGACGACCCCGACGACGGGCGGCACCGCCGTCCCATCCAGCGAACCTGCGGCATCGACGTCGGGCGAGCCCGCCGCCAGCGCCGGCGCCGGGTACAGCGGCCCGCCGGCCAGCATCGAGTACGCCATCTGGGGCGACCCGGCGGAGATCACCTCGCAGACCGCGATCGCGCAGACGTTCATGGACGCCAATCCCTCGATCACCGTCAACGTGTCCGTGTCCGACTGGGACGCCTACTGGGACAAGCTCCAGACCGGGATCGCCGGCGGCGCGGCGCCCGACGTGTTCGCGATGGACGGTCCCCTGTTCCCCGACTACCAGTCGCGGGACGTGCTCCTCGACCTCAAGCCGTACATCGACCGCGACGGCTACGACCTCACCCAGCTGGCGGACCAGGGCGTGGCCGACTTCACGACCGCCGGCGGGCAGTACGGACTGCCGCGTGACCTGAACGTCATCGCCCTCTACTACAACAAGGCGAAGTTCGACGAGGCCGGCGTCGCGTATCCCGACGACACGTGGGACTGGGCGAAGCTCGTCGATGCCGCGAAGCAGCTGACCAAGGACACCAACGGCGACGGGACCATGGACCAGTGGGGGTTCTACACCGAGACCACGGACATGGAGAACTACTGGCTGTCGACGGTCTGGCAGAACGGCGGCGACGTCCTCGCGGCCGACGGGAAGTCGACGGTCCTCGGCACGGACGAGGCCGCTGGGGGCATTCAGTTCATCCAGGACCTGATCTGGAAGGACAAGGTCATGGCCGATCCGGCGGTGTTCGCCGAGACCGGCGACGCGTTCGAGCAGGGCGTAGCCGCGATGGCCTCCAACGGCTCGTGGCTGGTGCCGACGTTCCAGGCCGCGGGCCTGGACTTCGGGATCGCGCCGCTGCCCGCCGGGCCGAAGGGCCGGTTCACCTCGGTCAACCCGACGGGTGCCGTCGTGTACAAGGGCTCGAAGAGCCCGGACGCCGCCTGGGAGTTCGTCAAGTACCTCGCGTCGCCGGCGGCGCAGGAGCAGCTGATGAAGCTCAAGGCCTCCCTCCCGGTGAGCAAGGAGGTCCTGGCGGGGCCATACGCCACGTCGTTCGACGGGGCCAAGGTCTTCGCCGACAGCCTCGGGTATGCGCGGCTCAAGCCGTCATTCAAGGGCTACAACGAGTTCACGACGATCCTCCAGGGCGAGCTCGACGAGAACGTGTTCAATGCCGCGAACAAGACCGCCAAGCAGGCGCTCACGGACGTCGTTCCGCAGCTCGACGCGCTCCTCGCCGGCCAGTAGGAGGCCGCACCGGTGGCCCTCGCCGATCTCCGCCGCATCGCCCCGCCATCCCGCCAGGGACGTCGCGGCCCGCGGACCGGCGAGGGCCGCTGGGCCCTCCTGTTCCTTGCCCCGACGCTCGTCGGCCTCGCGCTCCTGTCCGCGGGCCCGATCGTCGCCGCGTTCGGGATCAGCCTGACGTCGTGGGACCTGCTCACCGCCCCCACCTTCGTCGGGCTGGACAACTTCTTCGCCCTGTTCCGCGACCCGCGGTTCCTCGTGGCGCTCCGGAACACGGCGTTCTACACGTTCGTGTCGGTGCCTGTGGGGATGGTCCTGTCGCTCGGGCTCGCGGTCGCGCTCAACCAGGCGCTGCGGGGCATCGCGCTCATCCGCACGGCGTACTTCCTGCCGGTGGTCACCTCGGCGACGGCGGTCGGCCTCGTCTGGGCGTGGATCTACAGCCCCGGTGACGGGATCCTCAACCAGGTCATCGGCGTGTTCGGCTTCCCGGCCCAGAAGTGGGTCACCGACCCGTTCTGGGCGATGCCGTCGATCATCGTGATGAGCGTGTGGCAGGGGCTCGGCACGAGCGTCATCGTGTTCCTCGCCGGACTCCAGGGGATCCCGCAGGAGTACTACGACGCCGCCTCCGTCGACGGGGCGGGGCGCTGGTCGCGGTTCCGGCGGGTGACGCTCCCGCTGCTCACGCCGAGCATCTTCTTCAACGGGATCCTCGCGCTCATCGGCGCGTTCCAGGTGTTCGACCAGGTGTACGTGCTCGCCCGTCCCGGCAAGCCGACCCAGGCGACCATCACGCTGATCTACTTCATCTACGAGAACGGCTTCAAGAACTTCAAGATGGGCTACGCGGCGGCTGCCTCGTGGATCCTGTTCCTCATCGTGGCCGCGCTGAGCGTCCTCTACTTCCGCTCACAGCGGCGCTGGGTGCACTACCAGTGATGGCCCGGGCACGGGTCCTGCGAACCAGCCGGCGGACGCTCCTGTACGCGTTCCTGATCGCGGGCGCGCTGCTGATGATCGGGCCGTTCCTGTGGATGATCATCACGTCGCTCAAGACCCGCGCCGAGGTGTTCGGGGCTGCGCCCCTGTCCCTGCCCAGCGGCGCCCACTGGGAGAACTACGCCCGGATGTGGAACGCCCTGCCGGGCGTGACCTTCGGGACGTTCTTCCTCAACTCGCTCAAGCTCGCGCTGCTCAACACGGGCGGCCAGCTGCTCACGTGCTCGATGGCCGCCTACGCCTTCGCGACGATGTCGTTCCGGTTCAAGGGGCCGCTGTTCGGGCTGCTGCTCGCGACGCTCATCATCCCGTACCAGGTGGTGCTGGTCCCGAACTTCGTCCTGTGGCGCAGCCTGCCGAACCCGCTCAGCGCAAGTGGCAGCTTCTACGGCACCCAGGAGCCGCTGTGGCTCGGTGCCTGGCTGGGCGGCGCGTTCGGGACATTCCTGCTGCGCCAGTTCTTCCTCGCGATCCCGATCGAGCTTGCCGACGCCGCCCGCGTGGACGGGGCCAACCCGTGGCAGATCTTCGCGCGCATCTACCTGCCGCTCGCCCGACCCGCGCTCGCCACGCTCGCCATCTTCACGTTCATGTGGTCGTGGAACGACCTGCTCAGCCCGCTGATCTACCTGCGGACGCTGGACCAGTACACGACGACGGTGGGCCTGGCCTTCTTCCAGGGCCAGTTCGTGGGCAAGTGGCCCGAGATGATGGCGGGGGCGATGGTCAGCCTCGCGCCGATGATCATCCTGTTCGTCGTCGCGCAGCAGTACTTCGTGCGCGGCATCGCGCTGTCCGGCCTCAAGGGCTGACGACCGTGGCAGGTGGTTCGCCGGGTGGCCCGGCGCCGGACCTCTCACCGGGCGGCCCGGCGCCGGAGCTCGCGCTCGGCGACTTCCGGCCGCGGCAGGCGCTGCGACTGCCCGAGCACCAGGTGGAGCGGCCGCGGTTCCCGGTCGTCGACGCGCACAACCACCTGGGGTCCGCGTTCGGCGGCGACTGGGCGGGGCGCGTTGCCGCCGACCTCGCGCGGGTCATGGACGCATCGGGGGTGGACGCGCTCGTGGACCTCGACGGCGGCTGGGGCGTCGACCTGCGGCGGGAGATCGAGCGCTGGCAGGCGCCGCTGCCGGGCCGGGTGGCGGTGTTCGCCGGGCTGGACTACGCGATGTGGGCGACGGAGCCGCGGTTCGGTGACGTCGAGGCGGGCCGGCTTCGCGAGGGGGTCGCCGCTGGCGCCCGCGGGCTCAAGGTGTGGAAGCTGCTCGGGCTGCGGGCCCTCGACGTGGCGGGTCGCCTGGTCCCGGTCGACGACGCGCGCCTCGACCCGCTGTGGGCTGCGGCCGGCGAGCTCGGCGTCCCGGTGACGATCCACGTCGCCGACCCGATCGCGTTCTTCGAGCCGCTCGACGCGAGGAACGAGCGCTGGGAGGAGCTCCAGGCGCACCCGGACTGGCACTTCTGGCCGACCCGCCCGGCCGGCCGGCCGGACCTCGCCGGGTTCCCACCGTTCGACGAGCTCGTCGACGGGCTGGAGCGGGTCGTCGTCCGGCACCCGGGGACGACGTTCGTCGGCGCGCACGTCGGGTGTGCGGCCGAGGACCTGTCGCGCGTCTCCGTGATGCTCGAGCGTGCGCCCAACCTGCACGTGGACCTTGCGGCGCGGATCGGGGAGCTGGGCCGCCAGCCGTACACGACCAGGGCGTTCATCGAGCGCTGGCAGGACCGGGTGCTGTTCGGCACGGACATGGCGCCCGATCCGGCCTGGTGGTCCGTCTACTACCGCTTCCTCGAGACGCGCGACGAGTCGTTCCCCTACGACGCGGACCCCGACGAGCCCCCGAGCCAGGGCCGCTGGCGGATCCATGGCCTGGGCCTCCCGGACGACATCCTGCGCAAGGTCTACCGCGACAACGCCCGGCGACTCATCCGGTTCTGAGCCCCGGCGGCGAACGCCCGCACCACGCAGCGGCTCCCGTGGGCCGCGTCGCGTGAACCCGCGCAACGAACCCGGAGACCCGATTCTTTGACGATTCGGGCCCTCACGGATACCATTCCGGCCGATCCACGAACCTCGGTGGCGCGGCGCAGGCCCGCCCGGGGTTCTTTTGTTCCAAGCCGACCGAGCGGCGGCACAGCCCGTGTCCGCTGCACCTCGGGGGTCCGAACCGCGTGAACAGCAAGACCACCTACATCAGCAAGGACGGCCTCGAGAAGCTCCGTGCGGAGCTGGACGAGATGCTCGCCGTTCGCCGCCCCGAGATCGCGCAGCGGATCCACGACGCGAAGGAGCACGGCGACCTCTCGGAGAACGCCGAGTACGAGGACGCCAAGAACGAGCAGGCGTTCGTCGAGGGCCGCATCCAGACGCTCGAGGCGATGATCAAGAACGCGATCATCATCGACGAGAACACGTCCACGGACCATGTCCAGATCGGCTCGACCGTGAAGGTCAAGGGCGATGACGGACCCGAGACGTTCCTCATCGTCGGCTCCGCCGAGGCGAAGCCCGCCCAGGGCCGCATCTCCAACGAGTCGCCGGTCGGCCGCGCCCTGCTCGGCCGCAAGAAGGGCGACAAGGTCGTGGTCAAGGTCCCTGCCGGGGACTTCGCGTACACGATCGTCGAGATCAGCTAGACACCATCCCGGGCCCCGCCCAGCGACCGTCGCCACCAGGGAGCGCCCGGGCAGGCAGCACGGCACGATGCCGGGAGAGGGGCGAACAGCGTGGACTGGGCGGATGAGCTCGCGGCGAGCGTCGATGGCCCGCAGGTCGTCAACGATTCCAAGACGCCGTCCGGGACCGTCCATGTCGGCAGCCTCCGCGGTCCCGTCATCCTCGACGTGATCACCCGCGCGCTCCGGGCGCGCGGAATCGAGACGACGCTCCTGTACGGCGTGGACGACCTCGACCCGATGGATGCCCAGGCACTCCTGTCGCCGGACGCGATCGAGCGCGAGATGGGCCGGCCCCTCGCCCACGTCCCGGACCCGGCCGGCGATTGCCACACGAGCTACGCGCGCCACTTCGCCGGCATCTTCATCGACACCTTCGCCGGTCTTGGCATCGTCCCCGACCGCTACTACTGGATGAGCGACATCTACCCGACCGGGCAGCTGGACCCGTTCATCCGCACCGCGCTCGACCGGGCGCAGGTCGTGCGGGACGTCTATCGCCGCGTCGCCAACGTCCAGCATCCCGACCACTGGCTGCCGCTCGGCGTCATCTGCCCCAACTGCGGCAAGGTGGGCACGACGATCGCGTCGGACTGGGACGGCGAGACGGTGGCGGTCCACTGCAGGCCCGACCTCGTGGCCTGGGCCATCGGCTGCGGCTGGCAGGGCAGGGTGTCGCCCTTCGGCGGTGCGGCGAAGCTCCCGTGGAACCTCGAGTGGGCGGCGCAGTGGCGCCTGTTCGGCGTGACGATCGAGCCCAACGGCAAGGATCTCGCGACTGCCGGGGGCTCACGCGACCGGAGCGACGCGATCAGCCGGGAGGTCTTCGACGCGGAGCCGCCGATCAACTTCCCGTACGAGTTCCTGAACATCGGCGGGCGCAAGATGTCGACCTCGAAGGGCCGCGGCGCGGCCGCGCACACGATCGGCGCCGTCATCCCGCCCGAGCAGCTGCGCTTCCTGTTCGTCCGGCAGCGGCCCGAGACCGCGCTCGAGTTCGACCCCGAGGGCACGGACGCGATCCCGCGCCTGTTCGACGAGTTCGACCGCCTCGGCGCGGCGACCGCCGGCCACGAGGTCAAGGGCGAGCTGCCGTCCGGCCACGAATCGATCTTCCGCTACTCCCTGCTCGACCCGGCCGCGGACGTGGCGTCGGTCGCGGCCGCCTTCCGGCCGGCGTTCGGCCACCTGGCGCTGCTCGCGCAGGTCCCGGGCGTCGACGTGCACGAGCGCGTGGCCGCGGAGAAGGGGAGCGCGCTCACCGGCGCCGAGGCTGCCGAGTTCGAGGTCCGCCTCGCCGCCGTCCGTCGCTGGCTCGAGGCATATGCGCCCGAGCGCGCCCGGATCGAGATCCGGCGCGACGCGCTGCCGACCGAGGTCGAGCTCCTGCGCCCGGAGCAGCTGGGGTTCCTGCGTGCCCTGTCCCGGGCGGCGCATGGCGAGGCGCTCTCGAGCGGCGAGCACTGGCAGGCCGCGATCTTCGCCGTCGCCGCGGAGCACGGCCTGGACGCGAAGGCCGCGTTCAACGCGCTGTACCTCGCGTTCCTCGGGCGCCCGAATGGGCCGCGCGCGGGGTGGCTTCTCGCGAGCCTGGAACGGGACTTCGTCATCCGCCGGCTCACCGAGGCCGGCGCTGCAGGGGAGGCCACGGCATGAGCGTCGGCGTCCAGCGGCTCCGCGAGGAGCCGGACCGCATCCGCCAGGGCGCGATCGACAAGCGAGAGGATCCGGCGCTCGTGGACCGCGCGATCGCCGTCGACGCCACGCGTCGTCAGCTCCAGTCCGAGTCGGACGCGCGCAAGGCCGAGCGCAACGCCGCGAGCAAGCAGATCGGCGAGGTGATCCGGAGCGGGGCGACGCCCGACGGCCCCGAGGTTGCGGCGCTGCGCGACCGCTCCACCGCGGCCGGCGAGCGGATCACCGCGATCGACGCCGAGCTGGCCGCGGCCGAGGCGGAGCTCGAGGACCTGCTCCTCCGCATCCCGAACCCCGCCGACCCGGAGGTCCCCGTGGGCGGTGAGGAGGCGAACGTCACCGTCCGCACGTGGGGCGAGCAGCTCACCCGCGAGGTGAGCGGCGCCGACGGCACGACGTGGCAGCGCAAGCCCCACTGGGAGCTCGGCGAGGCGCTCGACATCATCGACAACGTCCGGGGCGCGAAGATCGCGGGCTCGGGCTTTCCCGTCTACAAGGGCGCCGGCAGCCGGCTCCAGCGGAGCCTCATCAGCTGGTTCCTCGACGTGCACACGCGGGAGCACGGGTTCACCGAGGTGTGGCCGCCGGCGGTCGTCAACGCGGCCTCCGCGCGTGGGACCGGCCAGATCCCGGACAAGGAAGACCAGATGTATGTCGTCACGCGCGACGACCTCTACCTGATCCCCACGGCGGAGGTCCCCGTCACCAACCTGCTGCGTGACGAGATCCTCGAGGCGGCCGATCTGCCGATCCGCTACGTCGCCTATTCGCCGTGCTTCCGGCGCGAGGCGGGTGCCGCCGGGAAGGACACGCGGGGCATCCTCCGGGTCCATCAGTTCGACAAGGTCGAGATGGTGCTGTTCGAGAAGCCGGACGACAGCCCCCAGGCCCTGGAGTGGATGACCGGCCGGGCCGAGGTGCTCCTCCAGCGGCTGGGGCTGCCGTACCGGGTGCTGCTCATGAGCACCGGCGAGATGGGCTTCGTCCAGCGCAAGAAGTACGACCTCGAGGTCTGGTCGCCCGGCGTGGAGCGCTGGCTGGAGGTCAGCTCGTGCTCCAACTTCGGTGACTACCAGGCGCGCCGGATGGCGATCCGCTACCGCCCGGAGAAGGGCGCAAAGCCGGAGCTCGTCCACACGCTCAACGGGTCCGGGCTGGCGCTCCCCCGGATCGTCGCCGCGATCCTCGAGCAGTACCAGCTGCCGGATGGCACGGTCACTGTGCCGGACGTGCTCCGGTCCTACATGGGCGGCGATACGATTGGGGCGCCGGCCGAGGCCTGAGGGGTCTGGCCTGCCGGCGGCGCTCCGAGGGAGATCGACCATGGACCAGCAGCCGCCGTCGGCCCCGCAGCCGCCGGACGCCCCGCGGCCACCCGCACCCGCATCCGCGGTCCCGCCCGCGGTGACGCCGGCCCCTCCAGCGATGGTATCGGGCCCGCCGTCCTGGCAGGGCAGCGTCCGTGCCGCGGGTCCGGCGCCCGGCGTCGAGTTCGCCGGGTACGGCGCCCGCATCCTCGCCTACATCGTCGACGGCCTCCTCGTCGGGGTCGTCATGTCGGTGCTGTCGCTCATCCTCGTGGCCACGCTCGCGGGCACGACGCGGGGCGACGAGGTGAGCGGAGCCGGCATCGCGGCCGCGACTATCTGGACCCTCGTGATCATCGGGGTCAGCCTCGTGTACTTCCCGTACTTCTGGCAGCGCAGGGGCCAGACGCCGGGGATGCGGATGCTCGGGATCCGCGTCGTTCGCGACAACGACGGCGGGCCGCTCGGGTGGGGCGCCGCGATCCTCCGCTACATCGGCTACGCGATCAACTCCATCATCTTCGGCCTGCCGATCGGCTGGCTGTGGATCCTGTTCGACAGCCGCCGCCGCGGCTGGCACGACCTCATCGGCGGCACGGTCGTCGTCAAGGCCTGACGCCGTGACCACGGGGGAGCGTCTCGCCGCGCGCGGGCTGGCGCTCCCGCCGGGGCACACGCTCCTGTCGGTCGAAGAACGGCCCGACCTGTGGCGGCCGATGTCGGATGTCAACGTCTCCGTGTGGCCCGAGTTCATGCTCAACGACCCGGTCGCGAACGAGCACTGGGGTCGGCTCCGGGAGGACTTTGCGCCGTTCCAGCTCGCGCTGCTCGACGAGACGGGCGAGCTCATGGCCGTGAACAACAGCGCTCCGCTGGCGTGGGACGGGACCGACGACGGGCTGCCCGCGGGCTGGGACGACCAGCTGCTCCGGAGCGTCGACGGGCTCGACGCGGGCATGCCGCCGGACACGCTCGGCGCGCTCCAGGTCACGGTGCGCCCCGACCGGCAGGGATCGGGCTACAGCGGCGTGATGGTCAAGGCGATGCGCGCCAATGCCGAGGCACACGGCTACCGGGCCGTCATCGCCTGCGTCCGTCCGACAGACAAGGTCCGCTACCCGCTCATCCCGATCGAGGCGTACGCACGATGGACGCGCGCCGATGGCCTGCCGTTCGATCCCTGGGTCCGGCTCCACGTGCGCCTCGGCGGCCGGCTGGTGCGCCCGTCGCCTGCCTCGATGCGGATCGAGGGCTCCGTCGCCGAGTGGCACGAGTGGACGGGCCGCGAGTTCCCAGGCTCCGGCGACTACCTGCCTGAGGGAGCGGCTGCGCCCGTGACGGTGGACATCGCGGCGGACCGTGGCGTCTACCTGGACCCGAACGTGTGGGTCGTGCATGCCGTGCGCCCTGCGGGCGGGCAAGGCTTGGTCTAGGCGGCGGACGGCTCCGGCTCCGGCTCCGGCTCGGGTTGGGCCTCGGGTTGCCCGTCCACGGTCGGCGCGAGCGTCCCGTCGAGGATCTCGCCGTCAACCATGTGCACGGTTCGCCGGGTGCGGATCGCGAGGTCCGCGTCGTGGGTCACCATCACGATCGTCCGGCCCTCGTCCACGAGCGTCTGGAACAGCGTGAACACGTCCTCGGCGGTCGTGGAGTCGAGGTTGCCCGTGGGCTCGTCCGCAACGACGAGCGGCGGGTCGTTCGCCAGCGAGCGCGCGATCGCCGCCCGCTGCTGCTGGCCGCCGGACGTGGACGCCGGGAGCTTGTGCGCCTGGTCCGCGAGCTCCACGAGCTCGAGCAGGTGCATCGCGCGCTGCTGTCGCTCCCGCGGCGTCCACAGCCCGGCGAAGTCCATCGGCAGCATGACGTTCTCGACGACCGTCAGCGTCGGTAGCAGCTGGAAGAACTGGAAGATCACACCGACGGTCCGCCCGCGCCATTGCGCGACCCGGCTCTCGGACAGGGCGGGCAGGTTCGTCCCACCAACGATCACGCTGCCGGCCGTCGGCCGGTCGATGCCCGTGATCATGTTCATGAGCGTCGACTTGCCTGAGCCGGAGCGCCCGACGACCGCGATGAACTCGCCCCTGTCGACCTGCAGGCTCACCGAGCGCAGGGCGCGGAACGGCCCCGCATCGGTGACGTAGTCCTTCGTCACCTCCCGGAGATCGATCAGATAGCCGTCTGCGAGCGCGCGGTCGGCGAACGGGGCCCGGATCACGGCGAGACGATACCGTCCCGCTGCTATGCTCGCCCGCGGCGAGGTGGCCGAGCGGTCTATGGCAGCGCTCTTGAAAAGCGCCGGGCGAAAGTCCCGTGGGTTCGAATCCCACCCTCGCCGCCACGACCGCGTCCGGTCCCCGCGGGTCCGTCCCCATCACCCCGTTGCACACCGGGAGATCGCCATGCGTCAGGCCTGCGTCCACGCCACCGCCATCACCGCAGTCCACGGGCCCCGCGACGTGTGCGAGTCGTGCATCGAGATCGGGAGCACGTGGGTCCATCTCCGCCAGTGCCTCACGTGCGGCCGGACGCTGTGCTGCGACAACAGCCCCAACCGCCACATGACGGGGCACTTCAACGCGGTCGGCCACCCGGTGATGCGGGGTGCGGACCCGGGCGAGCAGTGGACGTGGTGCTTCGTGGACTCATCGATGATCCGCGAGACAGACGATGGCTGGGAGCAGTACGACCCATACCTCGAGACCGGGGTCCTCGTCGCGGGCCAGGAGGTCGCGGCCGGCCGGTCACTCGACGTGGCCGAGGACCACGTCACCCCCCAGGGCTTCCCGCTCGGCGAGTGGGTCGCGTACGTGCGGGAAGCGCACGGGGATGGGTCGCTCCTCGAGGACGACGCGGCGCTGGTCGAGGCGATCCCCGGCTGGGCCTGGTAGTCCGAGCCCCGGCCGGCGCGCCTCCGCCCCGACCGCGCTCCGCCCCGACCGGGCTCCGCCCCGCAGGCCGAACGTTCCGGCCGTGGGCATTCGTGCTCGGCTTCCCAGGCGGAACGCCTCCCGCGAAGCGGTCCCAGGAGCGTCCCGAACGTCCGCGCACCGACCTGCAACCGGCGTGGGGTCAAGAGCGGGCGGACAACTCCGACCCGCAGCCGGAGTCATCGCTCGGTCGATACCCAACCCGTGACCATCGGGTGCTGCACGGGCATGGTGCGTCGTGGCAGCATCCGCGAATGGAAGCGGAGTCCCGCCGGGATGCGCCATCGCGCTTCGCGGCCTTCGACGACCTGGTCGAGACCTATCGCAGGACTCGCGCCGCGCTTGTCGCGGTCGCGCACGAGCGCGCCGGTGATGGCGAGATGGTCCGCCAGATCATCGCGAGCGAGAGCCTTCCCCACGTCGATGCCGTCTGGGACGGCCTCGTGTCCATTGCCCGGGCGGGGCAGTTCACCCCTGCCGAGCTCCGGGACCTCGTCCGACGGGCTGCGATCGTGGAGCCGCCGCATGGGACGGGCCCCGACGCGGTCGCGGCGGCCGCCGAGGCGAGGGCGGTCCACCCTGAGATCCGGCCCGCCGACGGGGCGCACATGCTCGCCGCGGCGCATACCCGGATCGTGTTCTCGGTCCTGCCGACGCTCCCGGCCGCCGCCGTCACCTGGCCCCGCGCCCACCGCACCTACGCCGACATCCCCCGTCCCAGGACGGAGGCCGAGCTCCTCACCCGCGTCGAGGAGCTCGCCCAGGTGTTGTGGCGCGTGGCCGAGGGCCGTCCGCGCCACGACGAGTCGCTGCGTCGCGCACTCGCGTTCTACGAGGCAGGGTCCCGGCTGTCGCTCGGGGGCGGGTTCACGGCGGCTTGACGCCCCGGATCGGCGCGCCCTAGACTCCCGCCCACATCACGAACACGGGCGTTGATCGGGACGAGTACCCGTCGACCACCCTTCCAGAGACCCGGCGGCTGGTGCGAGCCGGGAGGGCAGCGACGAGGAATGGACCCGGGAGCCTCCGGACCGAACGCGGGGCGAGCCACGGGGCGCGCGAGCGACCCAGGGCGAGCGGACGACCAGTAGGCTCCGGCGCAGAGCGCCAGCGATACAGGGCAGCGCCGATCGATCAGCCGGGCAGCCGGTCGCCGATCCGTCGGTCAGAGCGCGGCAACTCGCCGAACGTGGGTGGCACCGCGGAAGGTCACGACCTTTCGTCCCGGAAGAGACGATCAGGTCGTGTTCCATTTCCTGGGGACCACACCCATGACGGATCCGCTCAGCATCACCGAAGTCCGGCGTCTCGCCGGCACCGCCGACACGATCCTCCTGCGCGCCACGCGGACCGCGGACCTGGAGACGCCGATCGGCGCGTTCCTCCGCCTCGATGACGGCGTGACGCCCGCCTACCTGCTCGAGTCCGTCGAGGGCGGCGAGCGGCTGGGGCGGTACAGCTTCCTGGGCGTCGGGCCGCGGCGGCTGCTCGAAGTCCGCGACGGCAGGGCGTTCACCACCACGCGCCCCGTCGGGGTAACCGAGTACGCCCCCGACCTTCCCGTCACGGTCACGGAGACCGTCGACCCGCTCGAGGCGCTGCGCGCCTTCGTCCCGAAGCGCCGGGTCCTGCCGACCGAGGGCATGCCCCGGTTCACCGGCGGCGCGGTCGGCGCGCTCAGCTACGACGCGATCAGCACGTTCGAGCCGACCGTCCCGCTGCCGGACAGGGACCCGGTCGGCGTCCCGCTCGCCAGCTGGATCGAGACGGACCTCGTCCTCGTGTTCGACCACCTCACGCACCAGCTGAGCGCGATCGCGTCGCTCCACACCGAGGCGCCGGACCTCGAGGGCCGCTACCGCATCGCCGAGCGGGCGATCTTCGAGGCCCTCGAGAAGACCGCTCGGCCGAGCCCGGCGGAGAGGAACGCGGCGTTCGGACGACCCGGCGCCGCCGACGGCGAGGCGGCCCCGACCCCGCTCGGCCAGATCGAGACCAGCCTTGGCCGCGACGAGTACATCCGTGCGGTGGAGCGGGCGAAGGACGCGATCGCGGCCGGAGAGGCGATCCAGGTCGTGCTCGCGCGGCGCCAGAGCTTCGACCTTCCCGTCGGCGCGGACGGCAGCCCCATCGACGGGATCGGCCTGTACCGCGCGCTCCGGCGGGTCAACCCCAGCCCGTACCTGTTCTTCACCCGGACGCCCGGGATGGAGGTCGTCGGCGCGAGCCCGGAGCTCCTCGTCCAGGTCGCCGGGGAGCGGCTGTCCACCCACCCGATCGCCGGCACGCGCCCCCGCGGCGCCACGCCCGCGGACGATGACCGGCTCGCGGACGAGCTCCGCGGCGACCCCAAGGAGCGGGCGGAGCACGTGATGCTCGTGGACCTCGGGCGCAACGACCTCGGCCGGGTCGCGCGGCCGGGCACCGTGACCACGAGCCAGTACATGGAGGTCGAGCGCTACAGCCACGTGCTCCACCTCGTGAGCCACGTCGAGGCGAAGCTTCGGGCGGACCTCGACGCGCTCGACGCGCTGCGGGCCGTGTTCCCCGCGGGCACGCTCACCGGTGCCCCGAAGGTCCGCGCGATGCAGCTCATCGCCGCAGCCGAGGGCGAGCGTCGCGGGCTGTATGGTGGGGCGGTGGGCTACCTCGGCTATGACGGCAACCTGGACACGGCGATCACGATCCGGTCGGCGGTCCTGAAGGGCGGCCAGGCGCACGTCCACACGGGTGCGGGCATCGTCGCGAAGAGCGTCCCGGAGTCGGAGTTCGAGGAGACCGAGCACAAGGCCGCGGCGATGCGCCGGGCCATCGAGCTCGCGGCCGCGCCCGCCGCGGCGCCCTCCCGCCCGGTCTCCCCGCCGCCCGAGGCGGAGGACGCGCCACGATGATCCTGATGATCGACAACTACGACTCGTTCACGTTCAACCTCGTGCAGGCCCTCCAGGCCGCCGGGGCAGAGGTGCGGGTCGTGCGCAACGACAAGATCACGGTCGACGAGGTGGCCGCGCTCGCCGACGATCCCGCTGCGGACCTGCGGGGGATCGTCATCTCGCCCGGCCCGGGCGACCCCGACGGGGCAGGCGTGTCGATCGGGACGATCAGGGTGGCCGCCGACCGCCGCATCCCGCTCCTGGGCGTGTGCCTCGGCATGCAGTCGATGGGCGCCGCGTACGGCGCGTCGATCGTGCGCGCACCCACGCTCGTGCACGGCGAGGCGAGCGAGATCGTCCACGACGGCACCGGGCTCATGGAGGGCATGCCCGAGACTTTCCCGGCCGCGCGCTACCACTCCCTGTGCGTGGACCCGGCGACGCTCCCCGCGGACCTCTATGTCACTGCGACGAGCCCCGAGGACGGCGTGGTCATGGGCATCCGGCACCGCACCCTCCCGATCGAGGGCGTCCAGTTCCACCCGGAGTCGGTGCTGACGCCCGACGGTCCGCACCTGCTCGCGAACTTCCTGCGGCTCGCCGGCGAGGGCGAGGCGAGCCGGCTGGATGCCGTCTCCGGCTCGTTCGCGACACGCGGCATGGCCGAGCGGCCGGACGCTGTGCCCCACGCGGACACCGACGATGCCCCCGCCGCCGCATCCGCGGGGGCCGGGCGATGAGCGCCCAGCTCCGCGCCGCCCTGGCCACGATCGTGGAGGGCGGGACGCTGTCGATGGACGAGGCCCGGATCGCGATGGGCTCCGTGATGGATGGCGAGGCGACACCGTCGCAGCTCGCGGCCCTGCTCATGGGACTGCGGATGCGCGGCGAGACCGTCGACGAGCTCGCCGGGTTCGCGTCCGCGATGCGCGAGCGCGTCGTGAAGGTGGTGGCGCCCGATGGCGCCATCGACATCGTGGGCACCGGCGGCGACGGATCCGGCACGTTCAACATCTCCACGACGGCGGCGCTCGTCGTCGCGGCGGCCGGGATCCCGGTGGCCAAGCACGGCAACCGCGCGATCACGTCCAGGTCGGGGTCGGCCGACGTGCTCGATGCGCTCGGCGTCCGGATCGACCACGACGCCACCTCCGCGGGCCGGGCGCTGCGCGACCACGGCTTCGCGTTCCTGTTCGCCCCGGCGTTCCACCCGGCGATGCGTCACGCGGGTCCGACTCGCGCCGAGCTCGGGGTGCGGACCGCGTTCAACCTCCTCGGGCCGCTCACCAACCCCGCCGGCGCAACCCGCTGCCTCATCGGCGTCGGCGTCGCCGACGCCGCCCCCCGGATTGCGGACGTGGTCGCGCGGCTGGGGACCGAGCGCACGTTCGTCATCCACGGCGCCGGGGTCGACGAGCTGCCGCTCGACGACACGGGGGTGCTGTACCACGTAGGTCCTGACGGCGTGGTCCGCCACGAGATCAAGGCGTCCGCGCTCGGGTTCAAGACTGCCTCGACGGCGAAGCTCGCCGGCGGGACGGCCCACGAGAACGCGCGGTTCGTGGAAGGCGTCCTGCGCGGCGAGCCCGGCGTCCGGCGCGACGTCGTGTTGCTCAACGCGGGTGCCGCGCTGCTGGTCGCGGGCGCCGTCGACCGGCTGGAGGACGGGATCGAGCAGGCGGCCTTCGTCGTCGATGCCGGTCTCGCGGCGGAGCTGCTCGCCGCGCTGCGTACGGAGCGCACGGTCGCCGATGCCACTCGGGCCGCCGCGGGGAGCGGGTCGTGACCGCATCGAGGTCGCCCCGGACTCGCCCCGCGAGCGTCGTCGCCGAGATCGCCGCCCGACGCCTGGCGGAGGTGACCCCGGAGCTCGATGCGCTCGGAGCCGCGGCACTCCGTGCGGCCGTGGCGGCGGCTCCGGAGCCGCGACCCGTCGCAGACGCGCTCGCCGCGCCCGGCCTCCACCTCATCGCGGAGGTCAAGCGCCGCTCGCCGTCCGCGGGGGTCATCGTCGAAGCCGACGACGCCGTCGCCCGTGCGCGCGCGTATGCCGCCGGCGGCGCGACCGCCATCTCCGTCCTGTGCGAGCCCCACTGGTTCGGCGGATCCGTGGCCGACCTCCGTGCCGTCCGCGCCGCCGTCCCCGTCCCGGTGCTCGCGAAGGAATTTGTCGTCGACCCCCGGCAGCTCGACCTCCTCCGGGCTGCCGGGGCCGACCTCGTGCTCCTGCTCGCCGTGCTCCACCCGCCGAAACGGCTCGCTCGCCTGGTGGCGCAGGCGCGGGACCTGGGGATGGAGCCGCTTGTCGAGGCGCACGATGCCCGCGAGCTCACCGCCGCCGTCGGCAGCGGCGCGCGGCTCATCGGGATCAACAACCGCGACCTGCGAACGCTCGAGGTGGACCCGGATCGTGCGGTCCGCCTGCGCGAGCTCGTGCCCGCCGATCGGCTCCTCGTCGCGGAGTCCGGCGTCCGCGACACGTCGACCGTCGCGCGCTGGCGGGCGACGGGTTTCGACGCCGCGCTCGTCGGCGAGGCGCTCATGCGTGCCGCCGATCCCGCGGCGGCGGCCCGTGCGTTCACGGCCGCGGGCCGCGACCCGGCCAGCCCGGCGCAGGTCGCCCGGCTCCCGTACGTCAAGATCTGCGGCGTCACCGACGAACGCGGGGTGCTCGCGGCGGTGCGGGCGGGCGCGGACGCCATCGGGCTCAACTTCGCCCCCGGGACGCCCCGAGAGCTGTCAATCGAGGAAGCGGTCCGGCTGGCGGGGCTCGCGCGCGCCGCCGCCCCGGCGAACGCCCGCCCTGACGTCGTCCTCGTGACCGCGGACCTGCCGTCCGAGCGACTCGCCGAGGCCATTGCCGCCATCGACCCGGATTCGGTCCAGCTCAACGGGGACGAGCCGCCGTCCGCGATCGCGTGCACCGGCCGCCCAACCTCCAAGGCACTCCGCGTGTCGGCCGGCACGGCACCGGAGGACGTCATCGCCGCCGCCCGCGCGTTCCTCGATGCCGGGGCCACCCGGATCCTCCTCGACGCCGCGGGCGGGCCCCACCCGGGCGGGACCGGGACGCGGGTCGACGTCGCCCTGGCCGCGGCCGTGGCGCGCGAGGTCCCGATCACGCTCGCCGGCGGGCTTCACCCGGGCAACGTCGCGGAGGCGCTGCTCGCGATCGCGGCGACCGGCGTGGACGTCGCCAGTGGCACCGAGGAGCCCCGCGTCCCGGGGGTGCGGCCGCGCAAGGATCCGCTCCGCGTCGCCCTGTTCGTCAAGCGCGCACGGGATGCCCGCCGCCACCGGCCGAACGCGGCGTTCGGGCCCACGCGCGTCCACCCGGGGCTGCTCGAGGTGGACGCGGGCGGCCGTTGGGGCGTCGAGCGCGACTTCGGCGGGCGATACGTGCCCGAGACGCTCGTCGGGGCGCTCGAGCAGCTCGAGACCGCCTACGACGCCCTGCGCCACGACCCCCGGTTCTGGGCGGAGCTCGACGAGCTCCTCGCGCGGTTCGCGGGCCGCCCGACGTCGCTCTACCGGGCGGACAACCTGGCCGCCGAGGCCCTCCGCGAGGCCGCCATCCGGTCGCGCGACGGCGGTTCCCGGTTTCCGCGCCTCCCCACCGCGCTGCGGCTCTATCTCAAGCGCGAGGATCTCACCCACACGGGTGCCCACAAGATCAACAACGCCCTGGGACAGGCGCTGCTCACGCGCCGGCTCGGCAAGACGCGGGTCATCGCGGAGACGGGCGCAGGTCAGCACGGTGTCGCGACGGCGACCGCGTGTGCCCTGCTCGGCCTGCCATGCGTGGTGTACATGGGCGAGGAGGACATCCGGCGCCAGGCCCCGAACGTGCTCCGCATGCACGCGCTGGGAGCGGAGGTGCGCAGCGTGACGAGCGGGACGGCGACGCTCAAGGACGCGGTCAACGAGGCGATGCGCGACTGGGTGACCAACGTCGAGACGACGCACTACGTGCTCGGGTCCGCGATGGGGCCGCACCCATACCCCACGATCGTGCGCGACTTCCAGCGCCGGATCGGCGACGAGGCCGCGGCCCAGCTCCGCGAGGCCGAGGGCCGCTTGCCGGACATGGCGCTCGCGTGCGTCGGCGGCGGGTCGAACGCCATCGGGCTGCTCGCCCGGTTCATCGGGGAGCCTACGGTCCGCCTCGCGGTGGCCGAGGCCGCGGGCGACGGGGTCGAGACCGGGCGCCACGCCGCGGCGATCGTCGGCGGGACGCCGGGGATCCTGCACGGGAGCCGGTCGCTCATGCTCCAGGACCGTGACGGGCAGGTCGTCGAGGCGCACAGCGCGTCGGCGGGCCTCGACTACCCGGGGATCGGGCCGCAGCTCGCGGCGCTGGCGGAAGGCGGCCGGCTGGAGGTCGCCACGGCAACGGACCGTGAGGCCGTTGCCGCGATGAAGACGACGACGCGCGCCGAGGGGATTCTCCCCGCCCTCGAGACCGCGCACGCGATCGCGGCCCTGCCGAAGCTGCTCGCGGGTCACGAGGGCGCCGCGCTCGCATGGCCGGAGGAGGCGGTGATCCTCCTCGGGTTCTCGGGCCGCGGCGACAAGGACCTCGGGGCGCTCGAGCGATTCGCGGACGTGGAGCCGTGGGACACGAGCCGGTGAGCGCCGTCGCGGCGCCCGCCCACACGAACGACACGGCCGGAGCGCGGCGGATCGCCGACGCGTTCGCGCGAGCCCGCGCCGAGGGACGGGCGGCGCTCATCCCGTATGTCGTCGCCGGATACCCGGACGCGGACACGTCGTTCGCCGCGGCGTGCGCCGCCATCGACAACGGCGCCGACCTGCTCGAGGTCGGCCTCCCGTACTCGGACCCCCTGGCGGACGGGGCCACGCTCCAGCGCGCATCGCAGGGGGCCCTCGCGGCCGGCGCGACGTTCGACCGCAGCCTTGCGCTGACCGGCCGGATCGCCGCGGCGCGGCCGGGTGTGCCCGTCGTCGCGATGGGCTACGCGAACCAGCTCATCGGCGGCGGGGACGGCCGAGATCGCGTGCGGGCGCTCGCCGCGGCGGGTGTCGCGGGCGTCATCGTCGCCGACCTCACCCCCGACGAGGGGGCGCCGTTCGAGGCCGTCGCGGCCGAGGCCGGCATCGCGGTCGTCTACCTCGTGGCGCCGACGTCGTCCAGGGTTCGCCGAGCCGCGGTCGCCTCGCGCAGCGGCGGGTTCCTGTACTGCGTGTCGCTGGTCGGGGTGACGGGGGCGCGGACCTCGCTGCCGCCCACGATCGCGCGGCTCGTCCGGGAGGTGCGGGCGGTCTCGCCGGTGCCGGTCGCGGTCGGGTTCGGCGTCTCGAGGCCGGCCCACGTGCGCGCGATCGCGAGGGCTGGGGCGGATGGCGTCATCGTCGCGAGCGCGCTGGTGGAGGCGCTCGGGGATGACGGGACGGACGTGGGTGCGCTCGGTGCACTCGTCGCCCGGCTCCGGGCGGAGACGGCGACCACCCGCTGACGAGGTGGCGCGACGAAGATTGAACCGGACGCACTGCCCGATCATCTGGACCGGGTGAAGCGCCACGCCGTGGCGCGGGAACGGGAGCGCGGGTGATGGTGGCGGGCCTGGTCCAGCGGGCGATGGATGGCGACGACCTCGCCTTCTCGTCGCTCGTCGACCAGGAGGGCGACCTCTGCTTCGGAGTGGCGTACCGGATCCTCCGGGACGTCACCTGGGCAGAGGATGCCGTCCAGCAGGCCTTCCTTGTCGCCTGGCGCGAACTCCCCCGGCTGCGGGACCCGGAGCGCTTCGGGCCCTGGCTCCACCGGCTCCTCGTGAACGCATGCTACGAGGAGCTGCGCCGTCACCGGCGCTGGAGTGGCCGTGTCCGGAGCCTGCCGGCCGACGGGCCGGGGGGCGACGACCCCACCATCTCGGTCGACGACCGGGACGCCCTCGACCGCGCGTTCGCCCGGCTCACGCCGGCCCACCGGGCGGTCTTCGTCCTGCACCACTACGCGGGCCTTCCCCTCGCCGAGGTCGCCGACGCCGTCGGCGCCCCGGTGGGCACCGTCAAGTCCCGCCTGCACCACGCGGCCCGCACCCTGCGCGCGGCGCTGCTCGCCGACAGCCAGGTCGAGTCCCTGGAGGAACGACCGGCATGAGCACCCGACGCGATCCCGACGACATCCTCGCGACGTGGCTCGAGGAGGGTCCCACCAGGCTCCCCCATACGGCCCGGCGGGCGATCGTCGTCGATGCCCGGACAACCCGACAGTCGCGGCGCGCATGGCGCGCGCCCTGGAGGTTCACCGACATGAATCCCGCAGCTCGGATCGCGCTCGCGATCATGGCCGCGGCGTTCGTCGTCGGCGGCACCGTGTTCGCCCTCGGGCGCAGCGCGCAGGTCGCCGCCCCGACGACGCCGTCCGCCCCGACGACCGCGCCCGCCCCGTCATCCGGTCCCGCCTCGCCCGACGCGACGCCATGCGTTGCGTCTACGCTTGGCGCATCCTCCGCCCTCACCGACCCAGCCTGCTCCTTCGAGTCCGACCAGCTCACCCCGCGCGTCTCGTTCAGCGGGGCCCCCGGACTGCGTCGCATCTCGGAGAACGCACGCCACCTCGAGCTCGGCGTGACCACGACCGGGTCGTCGGCCGCGACGGGCCAGGTCGTCGTCATCGCGCTCGTCGACGCGGCACGAACCCCGTGCGACCCGAAGTGGGCCGACGCACCCGTCCTCGACACGGTGCCCTGGAGGCCGTCGACCGCTGCCGGCGGCCCCGCCGCGTTCATGGACATCCTGGCGACGACGCCCGTGCCCATGGACACGCCGGTCCCGGTCACCATCGACGGGCACGCGGGTCTCGAGACGGTACTCCGTCCGGTGGCCGGCGACCTCGCCGAGTGCGGCGGGTTCGTTGCGTTCGCGGACATCCTCACCAGCCGGGCAGGCATCGGCGAGGGGATCGTCATGCGGCTCGCCGCCGTGGACGTCGACGGCACGACCGTGCTCGTGGAGCGTGCCGCGGATGCGGCGGCGTTCGACGCCGCGAGCGACGCGCTGGAGTCGGTGGCCGGCACTATCCGCTTCCCCTGACCGGCTGCGGGACGCCGGTCGCCGGTCCGGCCGGCGTTCCGCCAAACCTGACACGTGGTGACGCGTTCTGCGCGGAGAATGCCTGCATGAGCAGACCTCTCCGCCTGTTCGTCGAAGCGACGCCCAAGAAGGCTTTCGTGTCTGCCCTGGACTGGCCGGGCCTGGCGCGTGGCGCGAAGACGGACGACCTCGCCATCGAGCTGCTCGTCGCCGCGATGCCGCGCTATGCGAAGGTCGCGCGCAAGGCCGGCGAGCGCTTCGACCCCACGGACCAGGACATCGAGGTCACGAGCCGCAGGGAAGGCGACTACGGCACTGCGTTCGGGATCCCGTCACTCGTCGCGCCCGAGGACCGGGAGCCGGTCGACGCCCGCGAGGCGAAGCGGCTCGCCGCGATCGTCGAGGCCTCGTGGGCGGAGTTCGACCGGATTGCCGCGGGGGCACCCGAGGCGTTGCGCAAGGGCCCACGCGGTGGCGGTCGCGACCGCTCGAAGATCGAGGAGCACGTCAACGGCGCGGACGCCGCGTATGCGACGGTCCTGGGGCTGAAGCACAGGTCGGACACCCGAGCGCAGGTGGAGGCGCTGCGCGCCGCCGTCCTCGCAACGCTCCGGGAGCCATCAGACGGGAGCCCCATCGCGGGCAAGAAGTGGCCGGCCCGCTACGCCGCGCGGCGCATCGCCTGGCATGCCCTGGACCATGCCTGGGAGATCGAGGACCGCTCGGAGCCTGGCTGACAGCGTCCCGGCGTCCGACTACGGGACCCGGAACAGCGACCCCAGCTCGTCCGGCGCGACGGGGGCGTCGGAGTCCCGCGTGCCGGCGAGTCGCGCCGCGAGGCCGAACAGCTCGGCGGGCGTCCGCCCCGCGTCGAGGAGCGACCGGATCGCCGTGTCTCCCTCCGCCTTCGACAGCTTCTGGCCGGAGACGCGTCGGATCAACGGATGATGGAGAAAGCGTGGCGGCGTCGCCCGACCAAGGAGCACGGCAAGCCGGAGCTGGGCGGGTGTCGCGTCGAGGAGGTCGCGCCCGCGGATCACGAGATCGATGCCGTGGCGGAGGTCGTCGACGACGACGCACAGCGCGTACGTCCAGTTGCCGACCCGATCGCGGACCAGCAGGTCACCGGCCGCCGCGGGCTCGCCGGCCATCGGCCCCAGGAGGAGGTCGAGCCAGCGCTCCGACCCGGCGCCGAGGGCCACCCGCAGCCCCACATCGCCGGCCTCGTCGAGGCCACGCGACCGGCAGTCGCCGGGACATCCGATGCCCCGGAAGGGCCGGCCCCGCTCGGCCTCGTAGCGGTCGAAGGTCGAGCGAGCGCAGTCGCAGGCGTAGACGAGCCCGTCCGCCCGCAGCCTCTCGACGGCGGCCGCGTAGATCGCGCCCGCGTCCGACTGGCGGAACGGCGTGTCGCCGTTGAACGCGGCCAGGGGCGGTTCGTCGGGCGTGACGCCAAGCCGCTCGAGGTCCTCGAGGATCGCCCACTCGTGCTCCGGACGTGACCGCTGCCGGTCATGGTCCTCGATCCGCAGGACGACCCGCCCACCCGTGGCCCGCGCGATGCCCCAGACGTAGAGCACGTTCACGAGGTGGCCGAGGTGGAGGTGACCCGTCGGCGCCGGCGCGAAGCGGGTGACCGGGGCGCCCGGCAGCAGACGGGGATCGGGGAGCGCGCCGCCCGTCACGAGCGGGACGAGCAGCGCCTCGTCGTCAGCCGTCGGAGGATCGGGCGTCATGGCCGCGGTCCTTCGTCTCGAGCGTCCGTGTCGCGGCGACCACGCGGCGATAGATCGAGAGCAGGTCGGCCTGCGTCAGCGGCCCGCCGTTGGCCATCGCGACGCGCAGGAGCACCTCTCGCTCGCGCTCCGGGTCCCGGATCGCGCGCCGGCCCGCGAGCGCCTTCGCCCGGCCCGCCTTCCGCCCCAGGATCGCCCGCTCGTTGAGCAGCTCCACGATCCGCTTGTCCAGCTCGTCGATGCGGTCCCGCACGCGGGCCAGCTCGAGCGCCGCCTCGTCTCGGTCGAGCGCCGTCGGCCGGACGCCGTCCGGGTCCTTGCGCTGGCTCATGCCGCGCCCCCGAACCTGGCGGCGATCGCCTCGAGCGCGAGGTGGTACCCGCGGCCGCCCTGGCCCACGATCGAGGCTGCGGCGATGTCGTGCAGGAAGTTGACCTGCCGGAACGCGTCGCGCTTCCAGGGATCGGAGAGGTGGACCTCCCAGAACGGCCGCTCCACGGCCAGCAACGCGTCCCGCAGGGCGACCGACGTGTGCGTGTAGCCGGCGGCGTTCACGATGGCGGCGTCGAAGTCGCGGAGGTGGAGGCGGTCGATGAGGGCGCCCTCGTGGTTGGACTGGTAGAAGGCGACGTCCAGGCCCAGCTCCGCGGCCCGGGCCGCGATCCCGGCGTGGATCTCGTCCAGCGTCTCGCGACCGTAGATCGCCGGCTCGCGCGTCCCGAGCAGGTTGAGGTTCGGCCCCTGGAGGACCAGCACGCGCGTCATGACGCCACCGCCGAGGCGGAGGGCGCGCCGGCCAGGATCCCTGCCACCGCCGTGGCCACCGCGTGGGGGGGAACATCGTCGCGGACCACCATGCCCTGCGCGGTCGGGAGCACCCACCGGAGCCGGCCGCCGGCGTGCTTCTTGTCGCTCCCGGTCGCCGCCAGCACGGCGTCGAGCGGGTAGGGGAGGGCGGCCCGCGCGAGGTCCAGGCGGTCCAGCAGGCCCTCGATCCGGGCCGCGCGCACCGCCGGCGTGGCGCCCACCGCCACCCCGATCCGCGTCGCGGCGCGCAGGCCGTACGCGACGGCCTCGCCATGAAGCAGGTTCGCGTAACCGTCCGCCGCCTCGAGCGCGTGGGCGACGGTGTGGCCCAGGTTGAGCGCGATC
>DASXVG010000067.1:0-4432 GCA_036504355.1 Candidatus Limnocylindrales bacterium | reverse complement strand
GCCTGGAACATCAACCTCGAGTCGGACGACGTGGAGCTCGCGAAGCGGATCGCGCGGCGTGTCCGCGAGTCCGGGGGCGGGCTGCCCCGCGTCCAGGCGAACGGGTTCCGCGTCGAGGAGCCCGAGCGCGGCCACCCCGTGCGGGCGCAGGTCTCGATGAACCTGCTCGACTTCCGGACGACCCCGATCTGGCAGGCGTGGGAGGTCGTGGGCGAGCTCGCGGCTGAGGACGGCATCCGGCTCGCCGAGTCCGAGCTCATCGGTCTCGCGCCGATCGCGGCGCTGCTCGACGTGGCGGATCACGCCGGCGTCCCCGCCGACGCCGACGAGCGCACCCGTCTTGCGGCGGCGGCGGCGGCAATCAGGCTGCGCGACTTCGACCCACTGATGGCGCTCGAGCTCCGGCTCGCGGCGGCGCGCGAAGGCGCGGGATGACGCTCCGCCTCATCGAGGGCGGTCGCTCGAACGGGGATGCCCCGGGGCTGCTGATCCACGGCGCATCACAGGTGGCGACGCTCGCGGGGGGGATCCGGCGGGGTGATGCGCAGGGTGACCTCGCGCTGCTCGATGCCGAGGACGTTGGTGGCCCGGGCGCAGCCGAGGCGCCGGTCGTCGCGACGTGGGACGGGCGGGTCGTTGCCGTCGGGCCGCGCGACCAGGTCGAGGCAGGCCTCGAGGGCAGCG
This sequence comes from Candidatus Limnocylindrales bacterium, assembly GCA_036504355.1. Taxonomy (GTDB): domain Bacteria; phylum Chloroflexota; class Limnocylindria; order Limnocylindrales; family CSP1-4; genus CAIXZV01. The sequence goes on along the minus strand of DASXVG010000067.1, from coordinate 3,748 downwards.
GGATGCCGCTGGCGCGGTTCGCACGGCTGGACGCGGACGGCGGCGTCGTGACGCCCGGGCTCGTGGACCCCCACACGCACCTCCTGTTCGCGGGCACCCGCGAGCGAGAGCTCGTGCTCCGCCAGCGCGGTGCCGGGTACCTCGAGATCCTCGACGCGGGCGGCGGGATCCTCTCGACGGTGGCCGCCACGCGCCGCGCGACGGAGGAGGAGCTGGCGGCGCACGGCCGCCGCTGGCTGGACGAGATGCTCCGCCACGGCGTCACCTCGGTCGAGGCGAAGTCGGGCTATGGCCTTGACCTCGCGACGGAGCTGCGGCTGCTCGCGGTCGCGCACGCGCTGGGCAAGGAAGGCCCGGTCGATGTCCTGCCGACCTTCCTGGGCGCACACGCCGTGCCGGCCGAGTACCGCGCCCGGCCCGATGGCACCGAGGCCTACGTCCGCAGCGTCATCGAGGAGCAGCTGCCGGGTGTCGCCGCGCAGGGCCGGGCGCTCTCGTGCGACGTGTTCTGCGAGCAGGGCGTGTTCACCGCGGACCAGAGCCGGCGGATCCTGCTCGCGGCGGCCGGCTACGGCATGACGGTCCGCCTCCACGCCGACGAGCTCGCTCCGAGCGGTGGCGCGGAGCTGGCCGCAGAGCTCGGTGCCGTGTCGGCGGACCATCTCCACACCCCGTCCGACGAGGGTCTGACGGCGCTCGCGGACACTGCCGCGGCCGGCCGGCCGACCGTCGCAACACTTCTCCCCGGCACGACATGGTTCCTCATGGCGGACGCGCCCGCTCCGGCCCGCCGGTTCATCGACGCGGGGGTGCCCGTCGCGCTCGGCACGGACTTCAACCCGGGAACCTCGCCGAACGCCAACCTGCCGCTCGTGATGACCGTCGCCTGCCTGGAGATGCGGCTCTCGCCGGAAGAGGCGCTGGCGGCGGTGACGGTCAACGCCGCACACGCTGCCGGGATCGGCGACCAGGCCGGGTCCCTCGAGCCCGGCAAGCTCGGCGACCTGGTGATCTGGCGGGCGCGCTCGGTCGGCGAGCTGCCGTACTGGGTGGGGGCCGACCTCGTGGACGTCGTCGTCAAACGGGGCCGCATCGTCTACCGCCGCGCGGGCTGACCCATCCCGGGACCGCCGCGCGGGCTGACCCATCTCGGGCTCGCCTCGCGGGCTGCCCCAACCGGACCTGCCCGATGCGACGCCCCTGCCCTACGCCTTGCCGCGCGATTCCAAGAGGACGGTTGTCGTCTCCGCGGGCAGGCTCGAGGTCGTGATCGACAGCTTCGGCTGGATCTGCGGCTCCGCGCCCATCTCGTGGAAGAACTTCTTGAGCGCCTCGTCGCAATCGGCCTCGTTCTCGCACACGGGCATCGGCACGACGATCTTCGGGTCCAGCTGGGCGACAAGCGCGGCGGCGTTGGTCGCGCTGAGCGCGCCGCCGATCGGCACGCAGGCCACCTCGACGCGCCCGATGTCCGCGAGCTTCTCCTCGGTCAGCTGGTGGCCGATGTCGCCCAGGTGGATGGTGTGAATCCCGTCCACCTCGGTGACGAACGCCGTCTGCCGGCCGCGCTCGGATCCCTTCGCGTCGTCGCGATAGGTCCGGACACCCGTCAGCAGCACATCGTGGACCTCGTACTCGCCCGGCCCGTCCAGCACGAACGCCGCCTCGAGGCTCGTGGGCATCGCGGTCCCGCCGTCGCGCGACAGCTTCGTTGCCTTCTTGGGCGGGTGGTTGTCGTCGGGGTGGCTGAACGTGACGACGTCGCCGGTGATGCCGCGACCCGTGGGCCCGACGATCGACGGATAGGGGTCGTTGACGACGACGGCGTCCTTGCCGCGCAGGCGGATGCAGGTCCGTCCGTACCAGGTGAGCTCCATGCGCCCGATTGTAGGGCGGGTCCCTCACCCGGGACTGACGACCACGCCGCGGGCCAACGACCCCGCCGCGGGCCAACGGTTCCCGCGCTTAACGGGAGAACCGGAGGCGCCTGCCCAATCGGCGCCCCCGGTTCGAGGGAGGGAGGATGGAACTGAGGGGGTGTTCCGGGAAGAACCATAGGCATCGCGTGATTCAACCGCGACCCGCCGTACGGTTAAGAAACGCACATCTCGGTTGGGGAACCAAGGTACTGGCGGGCCTCGTCGGGGCGGCATGGCACACTCCTCCCCGATGACTGCACCCGTGCGCCGATCCGGGGGCCTGGCCGCGCTCGTCATCGCGCTGCTGGTCGCCGCGTGCGCTCCCTCCACCCCGACCCCGCAGCCCAGCGTCACCCCGAGCGCCGTGCCCGCCTCGGGATCACCCGCCGCCTCCGACGAGCCCGCCGCGTCTCCGTCTCCGTCGGCATCCGCCGCCGCTGCCGCCTGCGACCCGTCCGCGGCCAAGGCATCGCCCGAGGTCGCGGCGCCCGATACCAACGACCCGAACGCCGCGCTGTATGCGGAGATCGAGGGCCAGGTCAGCCAGCTGCGCGGGATCACCGCGACGAAGCCGGTCGAGCGCGGCGTGTTCGACAAGCCGGGCCTGTGCGCGTACATCACGGCCAGCTTCGAGAAGGACAACCCGCAGTCCCTCGTGAACGGGACCGAGGCGCTGTACAAGGCCCTCCTCCTGATGCCGCAGGACGCGAAGCTGCTCGACCTGTACATCGAGCTGCTCACCAGCCAGGTCGCGGGCCTGTACGACGACGAGACGAAGAAGATGTACGTCGTCACCAGCACCGGCGTGATCGGGCTGGCCGAGCGGATCACGTACGCGCACGAGTACACCCACGCGCTCCAGGACCAGCGATTCACGCTCCGGAACATCGTGGGTGACGCGAAGGACCAGGGCGACCGGACCCTGGCCAGGACGACGCTCGTCGAGGGGGACGCGACGCTGCTGATGTCGCTCTGGGCGCAGCAGCACCTCACTGCCGCGGAGCTGTCGCAGGTCGCGACCGCGGCCGACCCGGCATCCGGGGAGATCCTGGCGAAGATGCCGGCGATCCTCCGCGAGACGCTCCTGTTCCCGTACACCCAGGGCCTCCAGCTCACGCTCGGCGCGTTCCAGCAGGGCGGCTTCGGCGGCGTGGACCAGCTGTTCGGGAACCCGCCGGACACCACGGAACAGCTCCTCCACACGGACAAGCTCGCCGCGCGCGAGCCCGCGGTCGAGGTCACGTTTCCGTCCGACTTCGCTGCCAGGCTCGGGGAGGGCTGGTCGATCGCGCTCCAGGACACCATCGGCGAGTACCAGCTCGGGGTGCTGCTGAAGGACGTTGCGGGTGCGCAGGCTCCCCTCGACGCGGCCGCGGGCTGGGGTGGCGACCGGGTCGCGTGGGTCACGGGCCCGGCGGGGGCGAACGCTGCGGTCCTCGACACGAAGTGGGACACGGACACCGATGCGTCCGAGTTCGCGGCGGCGCTCGACGGCTACGTCACGAAGCTCAAGGCGGCGGGTCGCAGCGCTGCGGTGCTGACGCCGGCGCCCGACCGGGTCGTGCTCATCAGCGCCAACGGCGATGACACGCTCAGCCGGGTCGCCAACGTCCTCGGCCTCGCGGGCTGAGGTTCGCGGGCGCCGCGGGCGTCCTCCGCCGCGGGCGTGCTCCGCGTCGGGCGGGCTCCGCGTCGGGCGGGCTCCGCGTCGGGCGGGCTCCGCGTCGGGCGGGCTCCGCGTCGGGCGGGCTCCGCGTCGGGCCGGCTCATGCCTGCCGGTACTCATTGGATGCCCCAGGCGACGCGCGGACGTGTCCCACCGCTCCTGT
>DASXVG010000066.1:0-8871 GCA_036504355.1 Candidatus Limnocylindrales bacterium | reverse complement strand
CAACTCATTCGATCTTGTGAGTCTAGGCCGGTTTGGACGCCGCTCCGACAGATGGGCCGCCTCGGTGCAACGTGGTCGTGCGGTGCGGAACTGGATACATTGTGGCACACCCCTCGTGCCAGTCTGGTTCTAGGCGCAAGGCCTGGCCACAGCTGACCGCTGACAGCCCAGTTGACAGCCACGGCGTTGGACTTCCTCGGTCAGGCGTGGCCACCAGGGGACGGCCAAGGGTCGATCTCAGCACCCGCGATACCTCAGCGGATGCCCGTGGATCCCCTGCCTACTTTTCGTAAACAGCAGGTCCTCGGTTCAAATCCGAGTGTCGGCTCCACCTGATCACGCGTGAAAGCCGGCCGATTGGCCGGCTTTCGCCGTATGTGGGCGGCGCCTGACCCCTGCGGTGACCCCTGTACGCCTTCTCGTGCGCTACCACGCGCCGGGTCGTCAACCGCCCGAGTGGGAGCCTGCTTTACCAACCCGCGCATCAGGGCCGACTTGAGTCACAACGGGACTGTCTTCATCGACTCGCTCGCGGCGCCGTGACGGAGATCGCGGAGGGTCGGTGGGCTTGGTTGCCGCCCCGTCCGAGGGAGGCGGGTTGCGGGGTGCCCGGCGCCGCCGCGGCGGCTTCTTGTCGAGCAGCGCGTCGAATGCCGCGACAACCTCAGGCCTCGTGTGCGTGTCGGGAAGATCCGGCAGGCGCATCGCGCGGGCTCCTGCGCGGACCGCGTTCATGAGCTCGTCTGAGTCTGCCGCCCACGGCCGCTCGCGCAGCGCAGCCAAGAGTTCACGCACGTCGGGCGCAATCGCCGTGGCGATCATCTGGGCCAGCGCGCTGTCACCGCGTCCTAGTGCCGCCCTGCCCGCGCCAATCCACGCGCGCGCCTTCCGGCGCTGGTCGAAGTCGTCCGTGATGGCTTCGGTCAGGATGAGGGCCTCGGTGAGGCCGTCGCGCATTCGAGTCGCAGTCGGGCGCTCCGACTCCGCGTCGTAGACCCCGGCGAGCAGAAGCTCCGACAGCGTCTCCACCTCGTGCAGCGTCTCTTTGGCGGGACCGATAAGGCGACGCACCACGGTGAGCCACAGGTCCGAGACAACATCGGCCGTGCCCCCCGCGACCTGGACGCCCAAGGAACCGCGAACGCCCATCGAGGCCGTCTCGATGGCGTTCGACGCGGTGGAGAATCCGCCTGCGCCCTCGGTAGCCAGCTCCACGAGCGAGTGGGTGATCTCCCTCGCCCCCAGACCGAATTCGCCGCGATAGCGGTCGCGGCTTCTGGCGTCGGCGTACACGCCCGCCATCACAACCCACGCGAGGTTCGCCTCCGCCCACGGTTGCGTCGTCCACATCCACGCGAGGTCGCCCGCGAGCCCTCCCCTGGTCGACGTGCGGCCGACGAAGGCGTCGACGCTGTCGCCTAGGGCGGCGCACGCCTCGCGGAACAGGGTCGGCGGCATGATGTCCTGTGTATCCATACCGGCCAGCGCGATGGCGATCCCGCAGCGGCCGTTCAGCCCGTCGACCGCGCCGTCGACCCGCAGGGCAACGTTCGATGAGGAGCGGACGCAGGCGCGCGTCCTGTACGCCCTCGCCACGGATCTGCTCGATGAGGGTGAGCGCCTGTTCGACGACCTGCTTCTTCGCCTGCATCTCCTCGGCCACGAGCTCCAAGCGCATCGAGACCGGCCGGCGTCACCCGTTGAGCGTGAGATGCAGCAGGCCGATCGTCGGCGTGCTCGCGCGGCGGCCGTGAGCCTCATCCACGATGTCGGAGTCCAGCGCGCGGCCCGAGCCACGATCGAACGACGCCACTTCAACCGTCGCGAGCTCGCCTTCGCGCGCGCCCGTGAGGTCGCGGACCTGACGCGGGTCGGCCTCGACGTGCTGCGGATGCAGGTCGAGGAGACGAACGCCGCCGAGCGTGTCCGCATCCCGCCCGTCACCGATGCCGAGGTCCGGGCAGCGGTCGACCGGCGGATCCTCGAGGCCAAGCTCGCGGTGGTGCGCGCAGACGGCGACCGGGAGGCCGCGACGGGGTATCTGCGGGAGCTGCTGCTTGAGGGCGAAGGCGCACGCACTTGATGTCGGCACAGCACCGGGGCACTTGGCGACACGTGTGGGGCCGCATGGATCGTTGGTCCGCGGGTAGCGGGCAACGGTGATGTCGCCGAGCACCCGACCGCCGGGACCCGCGCACCCTGCCCTCCGCGTCAGGGTGCGTAGAAGTCGGTCACGAGCCGCGTCCGCGTCCCAGCGCGCCAGACGCCGACACCGATGTACTTGTAGACCGGGTTCTTGATGGTCCGCCAGTGCCCGCCATTCGTGGTCTTCTCGGACTGGTAGAAGCGGTGCGTCGCGAGCACGGCCTTCTTGGCGGTCGCGTACCCGTCCCGGCAGCCGATGTTCTCGGCCCAGCGGTAGCTCATGTAGCCGGCCCTGCGCAGACGAGCGCCAGGATCCCCATGGACGCACCGGGCGTTGACCGCGAGGTACTTGGCCCAGTTCCGCGAGACGCTCGAGATGCCCGCGCTGAGCTTGAGCGGGGCGACGTACTTCGAGTACCTGCCCGAGCCGTAGCCGCTGCACGTGCCATCACTCAGCACCCACCCGCCGGTTCGTGTGCAGTTCACGAGCTTCAGGTAGTAGAGCTCGACGTCGTACCACGGTGGCGTGGCCGCCGATACGCCGCCTGGCGCCGCGCTCGAAGCCGCGAATGAGAAGAGGGTGGCCACGAGTGCCGCACCCGTGATGGCCGCGATGCGCGACCGAGCTGACGCCCGCTGGGCGCCGAAGGGGACGAATCCCACGGTCATTCCTTTCTGCCGGATGGCGGCGGGACAGGCCCGCGCCAACGAAGGTCGTCCACCGGCGGATGGCTCCGGCCGCGGGACGCGCAGCAGCGTCACACCGCAACCTGAGGCTCAGGTGAGCAGGGCATGAGAAGGACCGGGCCCGCCGATCTCCGATGCACGCGTGCCGGTGCGGTCAGGGCCAATGGCGATTCAGTGGCAGGCCACCGGCTGTGATCAGCCGCATTCGGCGGGCTGCTTCAGCAGGTCGCTGCCGCTGGCCTGGAACCCTGCGCGTTGTCCAGGGCCTCGAATGGCGCCAACCGCAACGAGTCACACCACCCGGCACATCGCTCGACTGTGCGGATCCAGAGCCCGCCACGTGCCATGGGGATTCGCTCAGACCGCCGGCAGCTCGAGGATGAACGTGGCTCCGCGACCGAGACCGTCACTCTCCGCCCACGCCTCACCGTCCATCGCCGCGGCGAGAGCACGAACGATCGCCAAGCCGATCCCCGAGCCACCGGCGGCGCGACTCCGGGCGGCATCGACCCGATAGAACCGCTCGAAGACGGCCTCGAGCTGATCAGGGGTCAGTCCTGGTCCCTCGTCAGTGACGGAGACGCGCGCGCAGCCCGGTGTCACGGATGTCGCAAGCCGGACTGTCGAGCCATTGGGTGCGTGGCGAAGGGCGTTGGACAGGAAGTTGGACACGATCTGCGAGACACGGTCGCGGTCCGCCGTTGCCAGCGCTGCGGCGGCAGGCAACGCGATCGTGATCCCCCGCGGTCCGGCCAGGGGCACGAACCGCGCAGCAACATCGCGAGCGACCTCCGCGAGATCCACGGCGGTGGCCTGAAGCGGCAGCTGATGCGCCTCGGCTCGCCAGAGCTCGGACAAGTCCGTGACCATCCTCGTCAGACGAGCCGTCTCGGCCCGCAACAGCCGCCAGGTGCGCGCGGACGGTTCGATCACCCCGTCCTCCAGACCCTCGAGATACCCGTCGAGCGTGGTCAGCGGCGTCCGGAGCTCGTGGGCGACGTCGCCGACGAGCTGGACCCGACGACGCTCCGTCGCCTCGAGTGACCCGGCCATCTCGTTGAACGAGGTTGCCAGCTCGCCCAGCTCGCCCGGCTCTGCGACGTCGACACGCTCGGCGTAGTGACCAGCCGCGATCCGTCGGGATGCCGCTGCGAGGCGCGTGACCGGTCGCGCGATGCGAGCGGCGACGGCAAGACTCACGACGGAAGCAGTCACGATCGCGATCACGGTCGCCGCGAGGATGGCCTGACGCATCGCGTCCGTGAACGCCCCCCGGGTTGCGACAGCCATCGCCTCGCCCATGGGATCGCCAGGGAGGTGGCCCATGGCGTCAGTGAAGTAGCCGGGTCCGATGACCAGGACCGCGACCGCGACGGTCCCGAGCGCCGCGACGACGACAACGAGGAACGCGGCGAGGAGGCGCGCTCGGAGCGACCAGCTCATCCCGGGGTTTCCACGAGCCGATACCCGACACCGCGCAACGTCTCGATGAATCGGGGCCTCGCGGGATCGTCGCCGAGCTTGCGCCGCAGGTTCGCGATATGGACATCGACGAGGTGGTCGTCGGCGAGGTAACCCGCACCCCACCCCTGCTCGAGCAACGCGGTGCGGGAGACGGCCCTGCCCGGGTCACGGGCGAGCGTCGCGAGGAGGTTGAACTCGAGCGCAGTGAGCTCAACCCGCCGCCCGTCGACCTGCACCAGCCGACGCCCTTCGTCGACGTCGAGTCCCGCCGGCCCCCGCGCCACCAGCGACTGGCTGGTCCTCGGGCGCCGGAGCAACGCCTTGAGCCTCGCGACCAGCTCCCGCGGCGAGAAGGGTTTCGTGAGGTAGTCGTCGGCGCCGATCGTGAGGCCGACGATCCGGTCGATCTCCTCACTCCGCGCCGTGAGCATCAGGACGTACGCGTTCGAGAAAGCCCGCAACCGCGTGCAGACCTCGATCCCGTCCATCCCCGGCAGCATGAGGTCAAGGACAACCGCATCCGGGTCCCACTCGCGAAGGACGTCGAGCGCACCGATGCCGTCGCCGACACTTCGCACCTCCCAGCCCTCACGCTCGAGGTACCCCTGCACCAGACTCACGATCGGTGGCTCATCGTCCACGACGAGAATCCTCGTCACGCGCCTCTTGGCCCAGGGCTCCGGGCTCGCAGGTGACGTCGCACCTTCGGTGCCGAGCGACCGCGCTCCATGGGGTTCGTTGTCGTGCATCGCCGTAGTAGAGGTGAGCGTGACGAGGCCGTCAACCTGTCGACGAGCTGACCGAGGGCGGTTGCCACGTTCCGTGCCTTGATCGAGTCTTGAGGAAGGCGTGATCGCGCCTTCATCGACTTCGCGTTCGAACGAGGGGATCATCGGCGTGGACGCATCGCGTCTGGACCGGCTCCTGCAGCTGCGCTGCCGCCCGGTGTATCGCACGACGCTTGGCAAGGAGTCCGGCCGTGGGCGTAGCAATCGGGTCCCGCCGAGGGTTCGGCGAGCCGGCCAGTCGCAAGCAGACGCTGATCGTGCTTGCCGTCACGATCGTCGCCGTGGCTGGCCTCTCGTGGTACATCACTGCCGGGTTCGACGATGGCGTCACCAGCATCGACATCACCCGCGACGCAAGCGTGGAGCCACCGGCTGTGGGCAAGGCGCCGACTCCGTTCACCGGACTCGGGTATGACGGCAAGCAGGTGTCGCTCGCGAGCTACGCCGGCAAGCCGCTCTGGCTCACCTTTGGCGCTTCGTGGTGCCGCGACTGCCGAGTCGAAGCCGCGGACTTGCAAGCCACGTACGAGAAGTACCAGGGCTCGGGACTGAACGTGCTCGCCGTGTTCATCAACGATCCCCGGGCCGACATCGCCGCCTATGCCGGGCGAGCCGGCCTCACGTTTCCGATCGTTGCCGACGAGAAGGCGAAGATCGGTGCCGCCTACAACCTCGTGGGGATCCCGACCCACATCTTCATCGGTCGCGACGGGCTGATCAAGCAGATCAAGATCGGCGCCCTGTCGAAGGACGACATGGAGCAAGGGGTCGCACAGATCCTGCGCTAGCCGCCGCACCGTCCTCGCGGGGCCGGACGACGAGGCCGCGCAGCACCGCGGCCTCCTACATCTCGGGCTTGTATCCCACCGCCAGGAACGTCTCGGGATCGTCGCGGAACTCGAGGAAGCAGCCCTTGCCGCAGAAGCCGTACTCCCGGCCCTGGTAGGTCGTTGTCAGGCCCTTGTCGCGGGCCTGGGCGAGATCCACGCTCATCCCGCAGACGGGGTCCTCGTTCGGGGTGACGGTGCGATGTTCCGCCATGTCGGTCTCCTTGCTCGTGATCAGTGGGCGTGCGCGGCTTCGACCGGCTCCGGCGCCGCCTCGGCGCCTTCACAGATCCCGGGGTCGACCGGTGCCTGCGCCGCAGCAGCACGTTCCGCATCGAGCTGGGCCTTGATCTCCGGGAAGGTCTCGGAGAGGCAGCAGGAGCAACTCTCGTACCAGCGGCGCATCCCCTCGTCGATGACCGGCAGCGCCTTCGGGCTGTCGGCGGCAATGACCGCGGCCTCGGCCTTCGCGACGTACTCGGCAGGACCCTCGACGAAGGCACGCAGGCACCCGGACCGGCAGAACGCGTAGGTCCGCTCCTCGTGCTCCAGCAGCAGGCCCGCGGCCTCAGCTGTGGCGACGTCGACGGTCATGCCGCAGACGGGGTCGATGAGCTTCTCGGGACGCTCGGCTTGCATGCGGTTCCTCTCAGGCGGTGATGGTGATGAGCGAGTAGGGACGGAGCCCGAAGAGGCGCTCATCGAGCACCTCGTGGTGGACCCGCGACGGGTCCAGGCCCGCGTCCCGAGCGAACTGGCGCGCTTCACGCGGGCCGAAGCCCGCGAACCGCACGTCGTACAGGCGCGCCTCGCCACCGGGTCGAACAACCCGCGCGATCTCCGCGAAGGCGGCCGTCGGGTCGTCCCAGTGGTGGGAGGACAGTGTTGATAGCACGAGATCGACGGAATCGTCGGCAAACGGGAGGTGCTCCGCACGTCCGTCCACCTCCGCGATGCCCCGCGCCGCGGCGATGGCGCGCATGCGGGCCGAGGGATCCACCCCGGTCAGCGACGCATCCGGCCGCAGGCGACCAAGCTCCTCGAGGAGGTTGCCCGGGCCCGCGCCGATGTCGACGATTCTGTGAGCGCTCGATCTGGCAGCATCTGCGGCCGCACGCTCGTGGACGCCGGCGAACATGCCTGCCGCGGCCGCATATGCCTCCTCGCCGCGCCGGCTCGTGATCCCGCCACGCCGGTCGAGCCAGCGGATCGCGCGGACCACGATGTCACGGCGCACCACCAGCAGGAGCGCGGCAAGGGCGAACGGCACGACGAGGCGGTTCATCGTCAGTCGATCGTGACGTCGGCTCGCATGCCGGCTGCGTAGTGGCCGACGACGTGGCATCCGGCGAGAACCGAGCCCGGCTCGTCAAAGGTGACCGTCAGCTCCTTGGTCTTGCCCGGCTCGACGCCGATGGCCATCTCCTCGTCCTCGGGCATCGACATGCCGCCCGACGCGGCCATCTCGGCCTCGTGCGCGGTCTGCTCCGCCTCGTCGCCGAGCACGAACTCGTGGAGGATCGTCCCCGAGTTGGTCACGACGAAGGTCACCGGCACGCCCGCGGGCACCGTCATCGCCACCGGCTCGATCTTGAGCCCGTCGGTGAGGGTGACCTCGATGCGGGTCGCTGCCGCGGATGCCTGAGCGGACTCGGCGGGTGCGGCGCTGGCCGGAGCGGGCGAGGCACCCCCGCCCGAACAGGCAGTGACGACAAGGGCGATGGCGGCGAGGGGGGCGAGACGAACGAGACGCATGGGTTCTCCTGTGGGCGTGATGGACGCGTCAGGACGCGGGGGCGACGGTGGCCGGGCGCGGGCGGGGTGCGGCCACGGTCCCCTTGGCCGTGAAGCGGCGGAGGCGGAGCGCATTCGAGACGACCGTCACGGACGAGAGCGCCATCGCGGCGGCGGCGAAGATCGGGTCGAGGAGCATCCCCGTGAAGGGATACAGCACGCCCATCGCGATCGGGATCAGGATCACGTTGTAGGCGAACGCCCAGAACAGGTTCTGGCGGATGTTTCGCATCGTCGCGCGCGAGAGGGCGATGGCGGTCACAAGACCGCGCAGGTCGCCGGACATCAGCGTGACGCCAGCGCTTTCCATCGCCACGTCAGTGCCAGTGCCCATGGCAACGCCCACGTCCGCCGACGCGAGCGCGGGGGCGTCGTTCACGCCGTCGCCGACCATCGCGACGACGGTGCCGTCGGCTTGGAGTGCCTTGACGGCCGCCGCCTTGCCATCCGGTCGGACGTCGGCGACCACATGGTCGATCCCGACCGAGCGCGCGATCGCCTCGGCGGTGCGCTGGTTGTCGCCGGTGAGCATCGTCACGGCGATACCCAGGCGATGGAGCTCGGCGACGGCGTCGAACGAGCCCGTCTTCAGCGTGTCGGCGATGGCGATGACCGCTGCGGCACGGCCGTCGATGGCGGCAAACACGGGGGTCTTGCCGTCCGCAGCCAGGGCATCGGCCGTCCCGACGAGCGCGGCGACGTCGACCCCCAGTGACGCCAGGAAGCCCGGCCGCCCGACGAGGACGGCGTGGCCGTCGACCGTGGCGGACACCCCACCCCCGGCGACGCTCAGGAAGTCCGTGGCATCGGCGACGTCGAGCTGACGGGTCTCGGTGACCTCGCGCACGATCGCGTCGGCGAGGGGATGCTCGGAGCCCCGCTCCGCGGCTGCGACGAGCGCGAGGATCTCGTCTTCGCCGAGCGCACCATCACCACGGACGACGTCGGTCACGCGGGGCCTGCCCTCGGTGAGCGTGCCCGTCTTGTCGAGGACGACCGCCTTGACCGAGCCCAGCCGCTCGAGCGCCTCGGCGTTGCGGAACAGGATCCCGTTCTCGGCGCCCTTGCCGGTCCCGACCATGATTGACGTGGGCGTCGCAAGCCCGAGCGCGCAGGGGCAGGCGATGATCAGGACCGCGACCGTGTTGAGCAACGCGAGGTTGAAC
>DASXVG010000065.1:0-11456 GCA_036504355.1 Candidatus Limnocylindrales bacterium | reverse complement strand
GCCGGCACGTACCCGCCGAGCGCATCGTGCGCCGAGGTCTGGTCGGTCACGACGTCGAAGTGCTCGCCCGCGGCCGCCCACGCCGGCTCGATCTCGGCCGCATTGCCCACCAGCGCGATCGAGGTCGCGTCCCCGGCTTCGGCCGCCTGCCGGGCCATCGCCAGCGCCTCCTGGGGTGAGTGGGTGAGATGGTCCACGTAGCCGATCTGGTGGCGGCGCTGCGCGCGCTGCTCGTCCACCTCGATCGCGAGGCACACGCCCTCGTTCATCGTCACCGACAGCGGCTGCGCTCCACCCATCCCGCCGAGCCCGGCGGTGAGGACGACGCGTCCCCTGAGCGTCCCGTCGAAGTGCTGGCGAGCGAGCTCGGCGAACGTCTCGTAGGTGCCCTGGAGGATCCCCTGGGTCCCGATATAGATCCACGACCCCGCGGTCATCTGGCCGTACATCATCAGCCCCTGCCGCTCCAGGTCGCGGAACACCTCCCAGGTCGCCCACTTCCCCACCAGGTTGGAGTTCGCGATGAGCACGCGCGGCGCCCACTCGTGAGTCCTGAACACCGCCACGGGCTTGCCCGACTGGACGAGCAGGGTCTCGTCATCCTCGAGCCGCCGGAGCTCCCGGACGATGGCGTCGAACGCCTCCCACGACCGCGCGGCGCGGCCGGTGCCGCCGTAGACGACGAGGTTGTCGGGATCCTCCGCAACCTCCGGGTCGAGGTTGTTCATGAGCATCCGCAGGGCCGCCTCCTGCTGCCAGCCCCTGGTGCTCAGCGTCGTGCCGCGAGGCGCGCGGACGGGGCGAGGGCCGGAGACCGGCTCGCCGGGGATCTCGGTCGTCATGGGGCCGAGTCTAGGCCCGGGCCCCGGGTGCCGTGGGCTACGGGCGCAGGCCGCGGACGAGCCGTTCCCCGTAGCGGCCGGTCCCGAGCGAGAACAGCGAGACGATGGCGCCCCGCTCCTCGACGTACGTGTGGTAGGCGAGCATGCCGCCCGCGCAGGTCGTGATGTAGACCGTCCGGCCGCCGAGCTGTGTCTCCGCGTTCGTCGCCACGCCGCCCGCCGGGGCGCAGGCACCCTCGTTGTACGTCTCGCGCCAGTCGGCGAAGAAGGCGTTGCCGAACACCCCGGCGCGAAGCTTCGCGACGACGCCCGACGCGAGGTCCGTGGGCGTCGTGACGATGGCGAATGCCGCACGATCCACGTTCGAGGCGAACGCCGGCTCCGCGGCCGCCTCCGCGAACGAGGCGTCCTCCACGGTGACCGGTGCCCCGTCGATGTCGGGGGGGAGGATCGCGATGAGCGAGTCGTCGCGCACGACCGTGTGATCAGGGGTGGAAAGCGTGGGCGTCGCGGCGGGGCTCACCGGCTCGGACGTGGCCGGCGGCGGCATCGTCGCCGGCGCGCCGACCGGGGTCGCGGCCACCGGGGGCGTCGATCCTGCGGGACCCGTGCCGCCGCAGGCGGCAAGCACGAGCGGGAGGATGCAGGCGAGGTGGATGAGCGGCCGGGCGACCGTCACGCGAGCTCCCGGCGCATGACCGGGAAGCGATCGTCTGCGGCCGCGATCGCGAACCCCAGGTGCTCCCAGAACGCAGGCGTCGCGGCGCTCGTCGCGTCCGGCCTCGCCCCTCGCTCCGGGTAGACCTCGACCGCGGCGAACCCGCGCGAGGAGAGGTCGTCGCACACCGCCTCGACGAGGGTTGCGGCATGACCCCGGCGACGCGCCGTCGCGGTCGTCGCGATGCACGTGATCACTGCAGGCAGCGGGGAGACCGGGAGGCGCGGGTACAGCTCGCGGGTCCGGAGGGCCCGCGGATACGCCGAGAGGGGCCCGAACTGGGCGTACGCGGCCGCGTCATCGTCCTCGAGGAGCACCTTCGCGTAGGACCCGAAGATCGCGAGCCCGCGGCCCAGGAGCTGGAGCTTGCGCGGCGCGCCGGCGCCGACGGCCGGCCCGGCCTTCGGGGGCGGGGCGAATGGGTTGACCGGGGCGTCGCCGGCGGCGAGGAACGGGTTGAAGGATGCCTTCGCGGCGGGCGCGAACGGGTTGAACGCGGGCTCGTCCGCATCGTCGTCCGCGAACGGGTTCCGCGGCCGCGACGGGGCCGACGGGGGCGGGGCGGCCGCTGGGTCGAACCACGACGCGCGCGCAGCCTTCGAGCCGCGGTCCGCGTCCTCCCAGTAGTCGCACGAGCGGTGGTCGAACCCCGGGTCCGCGCACGGCGGAAGCAGCGCGAACGTGGCGGCGTCGGTGATATCGACGATCCGGATGGCCATGCCCGAAGTCTACGAGACGTGGGCCGCCAGTCAGTCGCCCACGAGGTCGACGAGCGCGCCCTCCTGGACGATCGCGAGCGTCGTCGCGAGGTCGGGGCCCGGCTCGCGGTCCTCGACGAGATGCGTCACGCGCTCCCGGATCCGCTCGTGCGCCTCGGCGACCCCCGCTCCGGGCTGGGGCGCCTCGAGGCCGCCAGCGGTTAGAGAGGCGAGCCGGAGGTCGAGCGCCTGGGCCGCGGCGAGAAGCTCGATGGCCACGATCTGCTGGACGTGCCCGAGGACCGTGCGCGCGTGCCGGGCGGCCGACGCGCCCATCGACACGTGGTCCTCCTGGTTCGCGGACGTCGGGATCGAGTCGGCGGACGACGGATGGGCGAGGACCTTGTTCTCGGACGCGAGGGCGGCGGCCGTGTACTGCACGATCATCAGGCCGCTGTTCCGGCCCGGGTCCGGGCTGAGGAACGCCGGCAGCCCGCCGTTCAGCCGCGCGTCCACGAGCAGGGCCGTCCGCCGCTCGGAGATCGCCCCCAGCTCCGACAGCGCGAGCTTCGCGAAGTCGAGCGCGAGCGCGATCGGCTCGCCGTGAAAGTTGCCGCCGCTGATCACGAGCCCGCCGCCGGTCGCCAGCGCGTCGACCGGGACGTCCCCGCCCGCCGGGAACACGAGCGGGTTGTCGGTCGCGGAGTTGAGCTCGATGTCGAGGACGCGCCGGAGGTGGTCGAGCGCGTCGCGCACGGCGCCATGGACCTGGGGCACGCAGCGCAGCGAGTACGGGTCCTGGACCTTGTGCGCAGACCCGTGGTGCCCCGCCTGGAGGCCCGAGTCGCGGAGCAGGTGGCGGAGCTCCCCGGCCACCGCGACCTGCCCCGGGTGCGGCCGGGCAAGCTGGTAGGGCGCGGCGAACGCGACCTCCGTCCCGAGCAGCGCCTCGACGGACATCGCCGCCGCCACGGACGCGGTCCGGACGAGGCGGTCGGCGTCGGCGAGCAGCAGCGCCCCGAGGGCGGACATGAGCTGCGTCCCGTTGAGGAGCGCCAGGCCCTCCTTCGGCTGGAGCACCAGCGGCTCGAGGCCGTGCTCGCGCAGGGCGACGAGGGCCGGCATGACCTGCCCGTCCATCTCCACCTGGCCGCGCCCGATGACCGGCAGGGCCAGGTGCGCAAGCGGGGCGAGGTCGCCGGACGCGCCGACACTCCCCTGCTCCGGGACCACCGGATGGATGCCCAGGTCGAGGAGCCGGCACACGAAGTCGACCAGCTCGGGGCGGCAGCCCGAGTGCCCCAGCGCCAGCGTGTTCGCGCGGAGCAGGAGCATCGCGCGGACCACCTCGCGCGGGAACGGGCGCCCGACACCCGCCGCATGCGAGGCGATGAGGTTCGCCTGGAGCACGGCCGCGTCGCCGGGCGGGATGAACGTGGTCGCCAGGTCGCCGAAGCCGGTCGTCACGCCGTAGACGACCTCCCCCCGCTCGACGAGCGTGTCGATGACGTCGCGCGCCTCCTGCATCCGCTCTCGGCCGTGCACGTCGAGCGCAGCGCGGGCGCCGTGCCGGGCGACGGCCTCGACATCGGCGATCGTCAGGTCCGCCCCGGTCAGGACGACGAGGTCTGCCGCCTGTCGGACGGGCGTACGCGCTGGTACGAAGTGGGCGTCGGTCACGAACGCGAGCATAGGCTACCCTTCGGCGCGTGTTCGACTTGCTGAACGGCCCCGCCCGTCACCGCCCCGGCGCGAGCTAGCCCGTGCTCGCCTTCATCGACCAGATCGTCATCCCGTTCCTGCAGCAGCTCTACGGGGCCATCGGATACCTCGGCGTGGGTCTCGCGATGGCCATCGAGTCCGCGATGATCCCGCTCCCGTCGGAGCTGATCCTCCCGTTCGCGGGGTTCATGGTGTCGGCCCCCGGGCAGCTCGAGCCGATCACGGGGCAGGGGTGGAGCTTCTGGATCGTCGTCATCGTGGCCACGATCGGGAACACGATCGGATCCCTCGTCGCGTACGCCATCGGCGCGTACGGCGGCCGGCCGTTCCTCGAGCGCTACGGCAGGTACCTGCTGATCCGCGACCACGAGATCGAGGCGGCCGACCACTTCTTCGCGAGGTACGGCGCGGCGACCGTGTTCTTCGGCCGCCTCCTGCCGATCGTGCGGACGTTCATCTCGTTCCCGGCCGGGGTCACCCGGATGCCGCTCCGCACGTTCATCGCCTACTCGACCGCGGGCGCGTTCCCGTGGTCGATCGCCCTCGTGTACGCCGGCACGGTCCTGGGCGCGAACTGGGTCCAGATCCGCGAGGCGCTCAAGCCGTTCGACCTGCTCATCGCCGTCCTGGTGGTGCTCGGCTTCCTCGCGCTCCTGTGGTGGCGGCTGGGAATGCCCGGCCGGCCGAAGCCGGCGACGCCCGCCGTCGAGGCCGCGGTCAAGCCCGCCGAGCCCGAGGCGTAGTCGGGCTACTCCCAGGGCAGCGCGTCGGGGCCGCGCAGGTGGCCGAGGTCGTTGCCCACGATGAGCTTCGCGTCCTCGGGGCCGTCGCCGTCCTCCCAGCGGAGCACCGTCAGGTTGCCCTGGCCCTGGACGAACCGCTTGCGGTAGTCGCGCACGTCCGTGCCGAGGGCGACGCACAGCAGGATCCGGTTCGTCGACGAGTGGGCAACCGCGAGCACCGGCCGGTTCTCCGGGGCGGCGGTCGGCCCGCCGGGCGAGGTCGCGGCCCGGAACGAGGCCCTGGCGTACCAGGCGCGGTGCTCCTCGATGAGGTCAGCGAGAAACGACCGGACGCGCTCGGCGACGTCGTTCCCCGACTCGCCGCCGGGACAGGCGAGACGGTCGGGCGCGAGCTCCCACTCGCGGCGCGCCGCGAGGTCGCGCTCCTCGAGCTGGCCGTAGGTCAGCCCCTCCCACGCCCCGTAGTCCATCTCCTTGAGCCGCGGGTCCGCCTCCACTGGCAGCCCCGGCGCGATGATCGCGGCGGTCTCGCGGGCGCGGAACAGGGGACTCGTGATGACGCGGTCGAAGTGGACGGCCGACAGGCGGTGGGCGAGCGCCTGCGCCTGGCGCCGGCCGGCCTCGTTGATCGAGATGTCGACCCGCTGGCCGAGGTGCTGCTCGGGCTCGGAGCGGTCGGTGAGCCCGTGGCGGGTGAGGACGAGGGTGAGCATCGCACCCAGTCTAGGGGCACGGGCCAGCCCGATCCCCCACAATCTCGATCCATGGCCGACCAACCCCCCGCCCGAGCTGGCTTCCAGCCTCGCGGCGTGCTCATCGCAGGGGCCCTCGGGCAACCGCTGCGGCGCGCCACGTGGGCGGGCTCCATCGCGAGCGCCTTCCTGGCCGCCGTCCTGAGCTTCGTCCTCGGGGCGCAGGGGCTTGCGGGCGTGCTCGTCGCCGCGCTGCTCGCGACGGCAGCCGGCATCGCGGCCACGTTCGTCGCCCTCCCCACGCGGACGCGGCACGCGTTCGAGTCGTTCGCCTGGCTCGGGCGGCGCGAGCTTGACCGGATCCGGGAGCAGACGGGCGCGCCGTTCACCGGGACCAACCCCGACGCCGCGGTCCGCTGGCTCGCGGACAACCCGTCATCGCCGGTGACCGCGCTGCCGCGCGTCGAGGTGCTGGCGATGCTCGGGCGGTTCCCGGAGGCGGCTGCAGAGGCCGCACGACTCCCGCCGCCCCG
Source organism: Candidatus Limnocylindrales bacterium (assembly GCA_036504355.1). Lineage (GTDB taxonomy): Bacteria > Chloroflexota > Limnocylindria > Limnocylindrales > CSP1-4 > CAIXZV01. Next base: position 5,508 of record DASXVG010000065.1, on the reverse strand, counting down.
TGACGACATCGAGGCGGTCGGGCAGCTGCTCAACCGGTCCCACCTGCGCTTCGTCGCGGGCGAGCCGGTGGACGACGCGCTCCTCGCCGAGGCGGGTGCGCTGGAGGCGCGGCTGGACCCGGGATCCGAGGCGGCGATGGAGCTGCGGGTGGGGCGGGCGATCGGGGAGGCTCGCGCGCGCCTTGCCGGCGGCCGGGCCGACTGGGACGAGCCGCTGCTCGCGGTGCGGCCCTCGTTGGGCGGCGCGCCGTCGCGGGTGCTGGTGCGGGACGTGTGGACGAAGCTCGCGCTGTCGATGTTCGTCATCGCCCTTGGGATCGCGCTGCTGTACAGCCTGCTCTCGCGTGTCGTGCCCGTGTGAGAATGGCGCTCGGAGGATCCGACGAGACCAGATGAGCGACATGCACCCCGCGCCCGAGACTCCTGCCGAGCACGGCCACGCGCCCGACGCCCATGGCGCCGCGACCGGCCACGCCGAGGGCGCCCACGCCCACGACGACCACATGCACGCGGGGATGGCGCTGGGCCCGGTCGACCTCCGGATGTGGCTGGTCGGGGTCGTCGGGGTGATCGCCGCGCTCCTCATCACCGCGGGCTTTGTCGCGGCGACCGGCTTCCAGTTCAACGCCTGACGGCGCCGCCGGCACCGCCCGCCCAGCCCCGCCTCAGCCGGCCGCGACGCCGGTGGCCGCCGGCAGGTCTGCATTCTCCGGCTCGTCGGCCGCGGCCGCCGCGGCCGCCGCCTCGGGATCGGGCTCGTCGGTTGCCCACGCGGAGTGCATCGGACGGTCCCACCACGGCGTCGGTGCCAGCGTCAGCTGCTCGAGCCTGCGCAGCACGGCGTCGTAGTTGACCCGCCAGCCGTTGAAGTCGCGCCACGCCTGGTCGCGGTCCACGACGACCGGGACGCCCGATGCGGCGAGGACGTCGAAGGCACGGTCGAACCGGGCGCGCTCGATGCTCGTCGTGTCCGTGGGCAGCGGGTGCGGGTCGTAGGCGATGTTGAAGAACGACCCGATCCGCCGGAGCGCGATGTACCCGGCCCGGATCATGAGGTCCGCCTGGACATCCGGTGGCACCGCGACCGCCGAGCGCATGAGCGCCGCGGCGTCCATCATCGCGCCGGCCGCATTCACCCACGACTTGTCGTGCTGCTGCGAGCGATAGAACACCAGGACCGGCAGCGAGCTGTGCGTCTCCTCGAGCTCCGCGAACCATCCCTCCCACTTCTCGTACATCTCGTGCATCACGTCCAGCCCGGAGACACGATGCATGCGCGTGATCATCACGACCGGTGACGGGGGCGAGTCCGCGCGGACCTCGAGCAGGCTGACGAGGAGCTCCCGGCGGGAGAACGCGCCGTAGATCGTGGGCAGGTACGAGATCAGGAGTGCCACCAGTGCGAGGCCGATGGCCGCCTCGACGAACGCGAGCCCGTCGCCGCCCGGGATCGCGGGCTCCCGGAAGCCGAGCGTGAGCAACGAGGAGCCGCTGACGACGAGCGCCTCCTCGGGTGGCAGGCCCAGCGCCCAGTAGATCGCCCCGAAGCCGAAGACCAGGAGGACGAGCCACCACGCGGGCAGGAGCACGAGGGCGATGGGGCCGTAGTACGCCATGACCCGGTCGCGGAACTCGTACGGACGGGACGGCGGCGCGGCGAGGTCGAACACCTTGCGGATCGCCCGGAACGCGTACCGGGTCAGCTGGTCGTTGTCGCCGCGCGGCACGACGAACGTCCGGATGGCGCTCAGCACCGTGCGCATGATGACGAGCAGGCCGATGAGCCCGACGACGACCTGGAGGATCACCGCGGGAGCATAGGCCGAGTCGCGGCCCGCGCCCAGCACGAACCGGTGCCGCGGGCGTCCGCCCTAGAACAGGCCGACGATGTTCCCGTCCGCGTCGATGTCGATCCGCTCCCCGCCCGGCCTGGAGTTGAGCCCCGGCATCGTCCGCATCTCGCCCGCGATCGGGGTGATGAAACCCGCGCCGGCGGCCAGGCGGATCTCCCGGATCTGGACCCGGAACCCCGTCGGCCGGCCGAGGAGCTTCGGGTTGTCCGACAGGCTGTACTGCGTCTTGGCCATGCAGATCGGCAGGCCGCCGAAGCCCATGTCCTCGTACAGGGCGAGCTGGCGCTTCGCCGCGGGGAGGTAGTCGACGCCATCGCCGCCATAGATGCGGGTCGTGATCGCCTCGATCTTGTCGGCGAGCGGTGCGTCGTCCGGATACAGCAGCTGGAAGCGGGGCGCGCCCTCCTCGGCGGCGGCCCAGACTGCAGCCGCGAGCGCCTCGGCACCCGCTCCTCCGTCGACGAAGTGGCTGGCGACGACCGCATCGCGCGCGCCTGCAGCGAGCGCGACCGCGCGAACCGCCTCGATCTCCGCAGGGGTGTCGGTGGGGAACGTGTTGATCGCCACGACGGCCGGAACGCCGAACGCGCGCACGTTCTCGATCTGCTTGGCGAGGTTCGCCCCACCCAGGCGGACCGCCTCGGGGTTGTTCTCCAGCAACGCCGGGTCGAGCGGCTTGCCGGCGACGATCCGGCCAACGCCGCCGTGCATCTTGAGCGCACGGATCGTCGCGACGAGGACCGCCGCATCGGGCGTCAGGCCGCTCGCCCGGCACTTGATGTCGAAGAACTTCTCCGCGCCCATGTCCGCCCCGAAGCCCGCCTCGGTGACCACGATGTCCGACGACGCGAGCGCGGCGCGGTCGGCGATGACGCTGTTGTTACCGTGGGCGATGTTCGCGAACGGGCCGCAGTGGACGAACGCCGGGCCGCCCTCGAGCGTCTGCAGCAGGTTGGGCTTGATGGCGTCCTTGAGCAGGACGGTCATCGACCCCGCGACCTTGAGGTCGTCGGCGGTGATCGGGGTGCCGTCACGGCGGGTCGCGAGGACCACCCGGCCGAGCCGGGCGCGGAGGTCGTGGATGTCCGACGCCAGGGCAAGGATCGCCATGACCTCGGACGCGACCGTGATCACGAACTGCGTCTCTCGGGCATACCCGTTCTCGGTGCCGCCGAGACCCACCACCACGTCCCGCAGCGCGCGGTCGCTGATGTCCACCACCCGCGGCCACAGGATCCGGTTCTCGTCGATGGCGAGCTCGTTGCCGTGATGGACGTGGTTGTCGATGAACGCCGCCGCGAGGTTGTGGGCGGCGCCGATCGCGTGGACGTCTCCCGTGAGGTGGAGGTTGAAGTCCTCCATCGGGATGACCTGCGAGTAGCCGCCGCCCGCGGCCCCGCCCTTGATCCCGAACACCGGGCCGAGGCTGGGCTGGCGGAGGGCCACGGCCGCGCGGCGGCCGATCCGGTTGAGGCCCTGGGCAAGTCCGACGGTCGTCGTGCTCTTGCCCTCGCCGAGCGGCGTCGGCGTGATCGCGGTCACCACGACGTACTTGCCGCGCGGGTTGGCGCCCTCGAGGCGACGGATGCCCTCGATCGTGACCTTGGCCTTCGTGTTGCCGTACAGCTCGATCTCGTCGGTCGCGTAGCCCAGGTCGGCGGCGACCTCCGTGATCGGGCGCAGGGTCGCGGCGCGCGCGATCTCGAGGTCGGAGGGGAAGGACGCGGCGCTCATTGACGACTCCCGACGGGCAGCAGGGCCCCGTTGCTCCGGCCACCGGCGGCTTGCGCCTGGTCCTGGGCCGCTCGCACGAGGTGGGTGAGGAGGAGGGCGTTGGTGACGGGGCCGACGCCTCCGGGGACGGGGGTGATCGCAGCGGCGACCTTGCTGGCGGACGCGAAGTCGACGTCGCCCACGAGCCGGTCGTCCACGACGTTGATGCCGACGTCCACGACGACGACGCCCTTGCGCAGCATCCGGCCCGTGACCAGCCCGGGCGAGCCGGCTGCCACGACAACGATCTCGGCGTCCTTGAGGTGCCTCGCGAGGTCCTTCGTCCTGGAGTGGCAGATCGTCACCGTCGCGTTCTCGCGCATGAGGAGCAGCGCAGCAGGCTTGCCCACGACGTTGGACCGCCCGACGACGACGGCGCGCTTGCCCGCGATCTCGATCCCGGAGCGCTTGAGGAGCTCGACGGCCGCGTGGGCGGTCGTGGGCAGGAAGCCCTCGTAGCCCAGGGTCATGAGCCCGACGTTGCGGGGTTGCAGCCCGTCGATGTCCTTGGCCGGGTCCAGCGTGTCGATGACCGTGGACAGGGGGATCCGCTTGGGCAGCGGCATCTGGACGATGATCCCGGCGACCTGCGAGTCGGCGTTGAGCTGCTCGATCTCGCGCCGGACCGCCGCCGCGGACGCGCGACCCGGCACCTCGACGAGGCGACCCTCGATGCCGACCTTCGCGCACGACTTGAGGATCTGGTTGAGGTAGACCGCCGACGGGGCGTCGCGGCCGACGATGAGCACGGCGAGCACGGGCGCGTAGCCACGCTTGCCCCGGAAGGCCGAGACCTCCCGCTCCACCGTCGCGCGGATCTCGGCGGCGATGGGCGCCCCGAGCAGGAGCCTCGGCCCCTTGCCGGATGCGGAGGTCACGCCCCGTGCGCCTCCAGCGGCTCGCGCGCCTCGCCGCCGAGCACGACCTCGCGGGTGTGGTCGGCGAGGCGTTCGATCTCGTCCGCGAGCTCCTCGGTGCGGGAATGGAGCTCACGCGCAGCGGCCTCGTCGCCGATGGATGACAGGTTCACGTAGACGTTGGCGGCTGCGGCACGCGAGGCTGCGACGGACAGGAGCGCGGCAACCTCCAGGTCAGAGCTCGCGTTGCGGTTGCTGCGACCCGCGAGCGCCTCGGCGTAGCCCACGACCTCCGCGCACGCCTGGACGGTCCGAAACGGGACCTCGGAGGCGGCCCGAGCGGCCTGGCTGATCGCGGCGGCACGGACCTCGCGCTCGTGGTCGGTCTCGCGGGGCAGCTTCATCGCGGCGCCGAACCCGGCATACGCGCCGGCGTCCTCGTCAGCCAGCTCGAGGAAGCGGTCGGCCAGCCCGCGGGCCGCGGCGATCGCCTCGTCGTGGAGGGCGGCGTGCTCCGCGTACCTGGGCCGCCCCTGCGAGAGAGAGGCGACCATCGCCACGAGGCCCGCGGCGAGGCTCGCCGCGATCGCCGCGGCACTCCCCCCACCGGGGACGGGCTCTGCGGACGCCAGCCGGTCCACGAAGGCAGCGACCGTCAGGTCGCCAAAGCGCGTGCTCGGTTCCACCCGCCGATTGTAGGGACCGTCGACGCCGCCTGGCGCGGGTCGGTGTGTCCCGCGGTTCATGGGCCGTCCGGCCCCGAAACGCCCGTACCCGCCACGACGAGCCCGGAGGTCCCGATCGTGGCGTGGTCAGGCGGGTCATGTGGCCCGCGGGGCGAGCGTGGTGGCGCCCGCCCCGCAGCCGACCCCACGAGGCCGACGGGGAGGAGCCGCGACCCCGGTATCTGGTCCTCAGGCGGCCGGCACGAGCTCGTCCAGGCCGTCGATCGTCCACCGCTTCGAGCGGTGGAGGTAGGTCAGCGCGAGGCGGACGCCGGGCGTGTCCACCTCGAACAGCGTGCG
>DASXVG010000064.1:0-6817 GCA_036504355.1 Candidatus Limnocylindrales bacterium | reverse complement strand
CGGTCCCACGACGCTGGTCATCGTGCCCGGCGACCGCGAGGACGTCATCCTCACGCTGACCAGCGCCCACGCGACGACGAGCGGCATCGAACGGCTGGTGGAGGAGCTCGTCGACGAGACACCGGGTGCGGTCGAGGCGGGACCGGACCAGCGGGCCCTCGGCATGGTGCTCACCGGTGGCTACGAGCCCCGCCCCGAGGTCATGGAGGCGATCCGGCGGTCCGGGATGTTCGCCGTGTTCGTGGAGGACGACACGTATACCGTCGCCTCCGAGCTCCACGACCTGCTGGTCAAGACGCACGCGGCGGACGCCGGCAAGATCGAGCTCATCAAGGCGCTCGTCTGGGAGGGCCTCAAGCTCGACCCGATCCTCGACGCCGCCTCGGAGGCGGTCTTCGCCTGACGCGCACCTCCGGCACACTTGCGGGGTGACGCAGCCTGCCGAGCTCCCCGCCGCCGAGATCCGCGGCGCCCTGACCCGATCGGCCGCCGTGTACATGATCCTGTTCAGCGCGGTGGGCTGCTGGTCCGCGTATGCCTCGGTCCTGTTCAAGGAGCTCGGCGTCGGCCTCGCGGTCATCGGGCTGCTCGCATCGGTGCCGGCGGCGGTGTCGATCGTGGGCGCCCCGACGTGGGGCCTGGTCGCCGACCGTCTGGGCGACGTTCGGCCGCCGCTGCTCGTTGCCGGCCTGTGGGCCGCGGCCGCCGCGTCGCTGCTCGCGCTGCAGCCACCCATGCCCTGGACCGCCCTCGTCGTGGCGGTGCTCGCGGCGGGGTCATCCGGCCTGACCCCGCTCGTCGACGCGCGGACGGTGGAGCGCCTCGGCCGCGCCAGGGACCGGTTCGGACAGGCCCGCGCGTTCGGCTCGCTCGGGTTCATCCTCACGACGCTCGCCGTCGGGATGCTCGTCCAGGCGAGCGGAACCGTGGCCATGCTGGCCGTCTATGTGCCGGCGCTCGCGCTCACCGGCATCGCGGGGGCGGCCCTGCTGGGGCGGGGATCACGCTCGACACGCGCCTCCGGCATCGGCCCGATCCGTGCCCTGCGGCTTCTCCGCGATCCAGGGATGGGCCTGTTCTTCGCGGGCTCCGTCGTCGTGTGGATCGCCGCGACCGGTGTCATGGCGTTCTTCAGCCTGCGGCTCATCGAGCTCGGCGGCGACGCCCGTCTCGTCGGCATCGGGTGGGCCGCGAACGCGGTCCTCGAGATCCCCACGATGCTCGCCTACCGTCGGCTCGTCGGCCGGCTCAGGGTCCAGTGGCTGCTCGTGGCCGGCGCAGCGATCTTCGTCGTGCGGGCGGCGCTGTTCGCGGTGACCGGGAGCGCGATCGGGCTTGTCGTGGGCGCGGCGCTCGGCGGCGTGGGCTTCGGGCTGTTCCTCGTGGGCACGACGACCTTCGTCGCCCGCCGGGCGCCGGCCTCGCTCCGGGCCACCGCGCAGGCCCTGTTCTCCAGCACGGCCTTCGCGATCGGGTCGATCGTGGGCGGGATCCTCGCGGGCCTCGTCGCCGGGGAATGGGGGCTCGCGGCGGTGTTTCCGGCCGCGGCCGTGACCTCCGCCGTGGGTGCGCTGATGATCTGGCTCGCGGTGATCCGCCGCGACGTGCCGGTCCAGGCGGCCGAGGTCGCCCCGCGGGCAACGCCGACAACAGCCGTCGAGCTTCCGTCGCCGGACCGCTAGGCGGAGGCCGATCCCGGTGGGATCGCGCGCTCGTTGTCGATCAGCCGCACCGCCTCGATGCGCACGGCGAGCGAGAGCAGGGCCTCGCGATCCACGGTCGCGAGCTCCTCCAGCGTGTCGCCGTCCGCGACGCTCACGTAGTCCGGCCGCGCCATCGGCTCCGTCGCGAGGACCGCCTGCATCGCCGCACGCACGGCATCACCCGACCGCTCGCCTGCCGCGATGGCCCCGGAACCGGCGAGCAGCGCCCGGCGGAGGACCGGCGCCGCGGCACGGCCCGCGGGCGTGAGCCGGGCGTTGCGAGACGACATGGCGAGCCCGTCCGCCTCGCGGACCGTCTCGCACGGCACGACGGTCGTTGGCAGCGCGAGGTCGAGCGCCATCCGGCGGATGACGCGGACCTGCTGGTAGTCCTTGAGGCCGAAGTACGCCCGCTCCGCACCGACGAGCGCGAACAGGATCGCGACCACGGTCGCGACGCCGTCGAAGTGGCCGGGCCGGGCCGCGCCCTCGAGCGGCCACGAGATGGCGCCCACGGACACGATCGTGTCGAAGCCCGGGGGATAGACCTCGTCCACGGTCGGCGCGAATACGATGTCCACGCCCGCCGCCTCGGCCCGCGAGAGGTCACGCGCCTCGTTGCGCGGGTACTGCTCGAAATCCGCCGCATCGCCGAACTGGCGCGGGTTGACGAAGATCGACATCACGACCGTCGCGCTCTCGGCGCGTGCCCGCTCCACGAGCGAGACGTGACCCGCGTGGAGCCAGCCCATCGTCGGCACGAGGCCGACCGGCCGTGGCGCGGTCGCCAGCACGGCGCGCAGCTCGGCGCGCGTCCTGACGATGTGCATGAACCTGGTGGACGTCCGTACCGCGGGCGGCTAGAGGTCGCGGTCCAGCGGGATCCCCGCCAGCGGCATCCCGGACCGGGTGTCGGCCATGTCCTCGGCGGTCCGCCCAAGGACCTCGTCGAGGACGCTGTCGTCCATGCGCACCGTCTCGGCCTCGGCCGGGAACGTGCCCGCCTCCACGTCCGCGCGGTACTGCCGTACGGCGTCGAGGATCGTGGCATGCATGTCCGCGTACTTGCGGGCGTGCCTGGGGGTCCAGTCCGTGTAGCCCAGCGTGTCGTTGATCACCTGGATCTGGCCCGAGCACCCGGCACCCGCCCCGATCCCGATGGTCGGGATCCGCAGCCGCTCGGTGATCGCGGCGGCCAGCTGCTCCGGGACGAGCTCCAGCACGACCGCGAAGGCACCGGCCTCCTGGACGGCGAGCGCGTCGGCGAGGAGCTGGCGCGCCTGCTCGCGGTTCTTGCCCTGGACGCGGACCTTGCCCAGCGTGTTGATCGCCTGCGGCGTGAGGCCGATATGCCCCATCACCGGGATCCCGGCCTTCACGAGCGCCTCGATCATCCGCGCGCTCCGGACGCCGCCCTCGAGCTTGACCGCCTGGACGCCCGCCTCGCGCATGAACCGCCCAGCGTTGAGCAGCGCGTCCTCGGGGTTGGAGTAGGTGAGGAACGGCATGTCCGCGACGATGAGCGCCCGCTTCGTGCCCCGGACCACGGCCTTCGTGTGGTGGAGCATCTCGTCCATCGTCACGCGCACCGTCGTGTCGTAGCCGAGCATCACCTGGGCCAGGCTGTCGCCGACGAGGATCAGCGGGAGGCCCGCCTCGTCGACGATGGCGGCGGTCGGGAAGTCGTAGGCAGTGATCGTGGCGATGCGCACGCCGTCGGCGTACAGCTTCGCGATGTCGAGGACCGACAGGCGGCGGACGGTCTCGGTCTGGGCGCTCATGTGCTCTCCCGTGGATGTCCGGCCAGTGTGCGCGCTACCCGCGCCGTTCGTCCAACAGCGCGACCACCCGGTCCAGCAGGCGGTCCGCGACCTCGCGCTTCGAGAGCAGCGGGAGCTCGTCGCGTGACCCGTCCGCGCCGAGGATCACGACCCGGTTGGTGTCCGTGCCGAAGCCCGAGCCCGGCTCGCTGACGTCGTTCGCGACGAGCAGGTCGGCGCCCTTCCTCCGCAGCTTGTCGGGCGCGCGCTCGAGCGAACCCGTCTCCGCCGCGAACCCGACGATGACGGGGCGCGGGCCCAGGTCGCGGGCGCGGTCGCCGACCTCCGCGAGGATGTCCTCCGTGGGCTCCAGCTCGAGCGTCATGCCCTCGCCGCGGGTGAGCTTCGTTGTCGCGGTCGTCGCCGGGCGGAAGTCGGCGACGGCGGCGGCCATGACGAGCGCGTCGGCGCGATGGTCGATGACGGCGTCGAGGATTGCGGCGCGCATCGCGGCGGTGGACTCCGCCTCGACGACGGTCGCCCCGACCGGGAGCGGCACCTCGACGCGGCCCGCGACGATCGTCACCCGGGCGCCGCGGGCGAGCGCGGCCTCGGCGATCGCGACGCCCATCTTTCCGGTGCTGCGGTTGCCGATGAACCGGACGGGGTCGATTGCCTCCGCGGTCCCGCCGGCGCTCACGACGACGTGCCGGCCCTCGAGGTCGGGGTCGCGGGAGGGGACGACGAGCGGGGGACGGGCAACCGCGTCGCGAGCGCGGACCGGCGTGCCCGCGACGGCCTCGACGACCGCGTCCACGATGAGCGGTAGCTCCGCCAGGCGACCGATGCCCGCCTGGCCGCTCGCCAGCGACCCGATCTCGGGCGGGATCATCCGGTAGCCGAACGCGTCCTGGAGCCGGGCGACGTTGTCGCGTGTCGCGCGGTGCGTCCACATGTCGCCGTCCATGGCCGGCGCGAAGATCACGGGCGCGGAGGTCGCGAGACAGGTCGCGGTCACGGTGTCGTTCGCGATCCCGTTCGCCATCGAGCCCAGCCAGCGGGCGGTCGCGGGTGCCACGACGATGGCATCGGCCGTGTCCGCCACGACGATGTGCCCGATCCGCTGGTCGGGGAGCAGCCCGAGCACGTCGGTCTCGACGGCGTGTCGGCTGAGCGCCCCGAACGTGAGCGGGCCCACGAACGTCGCCGCGGACGGCGTGAGCATCACGACGACGTCGGCGCCCTCCGCGCGGAGGAGGCGCAGCAGCTCCACGGCCTTGTACGCCGCGATGGACCCGCACACCCCGAGCCCGATCAGGCGCCCCTCGAGGCGGCCGGTCATTCCTCGTCTCCGGCCGGCGGGTCGCGGTACGGGTCGCCGCCCGCGACCTCGGCCGCGAGAATCGCGAGGCCCTTGAGCGTGAGGTCCGGGTCGATGACGTCCACGCCCTCGACGTCGCGCGCCCACGGGGCAGCGGACAGCCCGCCGGTGAGGATCGTGTGGACGGCACCGGGCGCGATCCCCGCCGTCTCGGCGAGCTCGGCGCGGGCGCGGGCGAGCAGCCCGGTGACGAGCGCCTGGTAGCCGAACACGGTGCCGCTCTGGATGGCGCTCACGGTGTCGCGGCCGATGACCCGGTCCGGCGTCCGCAGCTCGACCCGCGGCAGCTTCGCCGTGCGGGCCGCGAGCGCCTCCAGCCCGAGCTCCAGCCCGGGGGCGATGGCGCCGCCGACGAACGCCCCGTCCGGGCCCACGCAGTCGAGCGTCGTGGCGGTGCCGAGGTCGCAGACGATGGCCGGCGAGCCGTGGAGGCGCACCGCGGCGAGCGCGTTCACGATCCGGTCGCCGCCGACGAGATCCGGGCGGTCGATGCGGATCGGGATCGGGACTGTCCCCGCGGTCGCGACCATGGCCGGGACGCCGAGGCGCGCCGCAACCGCCTCGACCAGTGCCGTCATCGCCGGCACCACGGACGCGATCGCCATGGCCGTGATCCCGTGGAGCCCGTGCTCGTCGAGCGCCAGCAGGTCGCGCAGGAGAATCTCGAGCTCATCGGTGGTGGTGGCGCGGTTCGTGCCCGCACGCCGGACCCCCTCGATGACGCCGTCCTCCACGATCCCGAGCGTGACGTTCGTGTTCCCGATGTCGACGGCGAGGAGCATGCACGGATGATACGTGGGGCGGTGGGCGCGCCGGACCCGGACGGGCGCCTCGGCGCTCTGCTAGCGTGCGCGCCGATGCGTCCCCGAGCGCGTGCAGCCGCTGTGAACTCCACCCGCGTCGTCATCATCGGCGGTGGTGCGTCGGGGACGCTGACGGCAGTCCACCTGCTCCGGCGTGGCGGGGCCGGGCTGGCGGTCACGGTGGTCGAGCCGCGGGACGAGCTCGGACGCGGCGTGGCGTTCGCGACGCCCGACCCATGGCACCGGCTGAACGTGCCCGCGATCACCATGGGCGGGCTGCCAGACGATCCCGACCACTTCCGGGCGTTCGCGGGCTGCGCGCCCGAGGAGTTCCCGGCGCGGCAGGTGTTCGGCGCATACCTGGCGTCGCTCCTGGCCGATGCGCGCGCGGCGTCGCGCGGCGCGCTGGAGCACGTGCGTGGGCGGGCCGCGCTGGTCCGAGACGGGGACGCTGGTCAGACGGATGCGCCGCTTGTTGTCGAGCTGGCGGACGGCGCCGTGCTCCCGGCGGACGCGGTCGTGATCGCGACGGGCAATGAGCTGCCGCGGCCGCCGGCGTTCCTCACCGCCGTGGCCGACTCGGGCGACGCCCGGTTCGTCGCGGACCCGTGGGCCCCGGGCTCCCTCGACGGGATCGTGGCGGGGGAGGCCGTCGGGATCATCGGGACGGGACATACGGCGATCGACCTCGCGGCGTCATTGCTCCGCGGCCACGGCGTGGGTCGCGTGGTCGCGCTCTCGCGCCACGGCGAGATCCCGCGGTCGCACGAGGATCCGTGGCGGCCCCGCCCGTCGACGCCCGCGGTCACGCCCGAGGAGCTCGCTACCTTCTCCGACCCGATCGAGCAGGTCCGCGCGCGGCTCATCGCCTACCCGCTGGGGTGGCGCCAGGGGGTCGACTCGTTGCGCCCGTTCCACCGCGAGCTGTGGCTGGCGCTGGACGACGCGACGCGGCGACGGTTCGTCACCGAGCATCGTCGCGAGTGGGAGGTCCACCGCTCGCGACTCGCGCCCGGGGTGGAGCGCGACGTGCGGGCGTGGGAGTCGGGCGGCCGCCTCCAGCTGCGCGCGGCTCGGATCGACGGTGTCGACGCCCGCGTCGAAGGGTTGCGCATCCTGACGGACGAGGGACCCGTGGACGTCGCCCACCTCCTGCTCGCTACCGGACCG
>DASXVG010000063.1:0-1870 GCA_036504355.1 Candidatus Limnocylindrales bacterium | reverse complement strand
GCCGCGCGCCCCCGTAGCTCAGTGGATAGAGCGCAGCCGTCCTAAGGCTGGCGTCGGCGGTTCGAATCCGTCCGGGGGCGCCATACCCACGCAGCTTCGACGAAGAACGGGCGAGCAGGCGGGGTCCACTCGACGCCGACGGACGCGTACCGCATCTACGAGAACCAGACGGGCGAGGGCCCCGGAGCTGGCCTGTGCGTCTTCGACAAGGCGATCGCCGGGCCTCCCCTCGAGACTGAGCCCGGTGCGGCACGCGCCGACGTTTCGCTCGACTCCGCCGTTTCGGGCGCCGGAGTGCGTCGCCTCTAGATCGTCGAGCCGAACGCCACAGGGGAGTCCGCACCCACCCTCGCACGGCAGTCTTCCGACTAGGTCTCACGTGGCGCCCTGGCTCCCAGACAACCCCGAGATTGGACTCCTCTCGTTCGATGTCTGGCCACGCACCGCCTCGCGTACACGGCGCGAGGGGGCCGTTCGCCACTGTGCCGCCCGCGCCCCGCGACGGATGATCTGCGCCAGGGCCACGACGCGGCCGCCATCCGGGTCGAGGGACGTATGCGAGGCTGGCTGCTGCGCGGGTTCGTGATCGCGATCGTGGGGTTCGTCGCGATCCAGCTTGTGCCCTACGGCGGAGCCACACGAACCCGCCGGTGACCGCCGAGCCGCCGTGGGACTCGCCGCAGACCCGGGCGCTGGCCGTTCGCGCCTGCTTCGACTGCCACAGCAATGAGACGATCTGGCCGTCGTATACGAACCTCGCCCCGATCTCCTGGCGCACCCAGCAGCACGTCGACGAGGGCCGCTCCAAGCTCAACTTCTCCACGTGGGGGACCGGCCGCCAGCGGGTCGACAAGGTCGGCGACCAGATCACGAGCGGTGCGATGCCGCCCCTCGACTACCTGCTCGTGCACCCCGAAGCCCGTCTGAGCGACGGCGAGAAGACACAGCTGATCGACGGCCTGAAAGCCTCCCTGCGGGACGGCGGCTGATCATCGGCGCGTCGCGGCCACGGGAGCCATCCCTCGCCCGATGACTCGCCGATCAGGATCGCGCCGGCGTCGTCTGGGCGTGCCCGACTCGCCGCAGCGTTCGAGATCGGAGCCTCGAGCTCGGTTCGGCTATGGCGGATCGAATGCGAGAAGCTACCGCCAGCCGAGGCCCGGCGCGACGTGCTGCAGGATGCTCTCGATCGCGTGGGCGTTGTACTCCACGCCGAGCTGGTTGGGGACCGTCAGCAGCAGCGTGTCGGCCGCCTGGATTGCGGTGTCACCCGCCAGCTGCCTGACGAGCGTGTCGGGCTCCGCGGCGTAGGACCGGCCGAAGATCGCCTTCGTCTGCGCGTCGAGGTAGCCAACCTTGTCCGACTCCTCGCCGGCCCGCCCGAAATACGCCCGGTCGCGGTCGTCGACCAGCGCGAAGATGCTGCGGCTGACGGACACCCGTGGCTCGCGGGTGTGGCCGGCAGCAGTCCACGCCGCCCGGAACAACCGGATCTGCTCGGCCTGGAGCTCGTGGAACGGGACGCCGGCGTCCTCGGTCAGGAGCGTCGACGACATCAGGTTCATGCCCTGCGTGCCCGTCCACTCGGCGGTCGCCCGCGAACCGGCGCCCCACCAGATGCGGTCCCGCAGCCCGGGCGAGTGCGGCTCGGGGCGGAGCAGCCCGGGCGGGTTGGCGAACATCGGCGTGGGGTTGGGCCGGGCGAACCCGACCCCGGACAGCGCCTGGCGGAAGACCTCGGCGTGGTCGCGCGCCATGTCGGCGTCGGTCTCGCCCTCGGCGGGCTGGTAGCCGAAGTAGCGGAAGCCGTCGATGACCTGCTCGGGTGAGCCGCGGCTGATCCCGAGCTGGAGGCGGCCCCCGGCGATGA
>DASXVG010000062.1:0-24297 GCA_036504355.1 Candidatus Limnocylindrales bacterium | reverse complement strand
CGCTCGTCCTCGCGCCCGCGGCCCTCAAGGACTCGATGTGGATCCCGTTCCTACGCGCGTGGGACCTCTACTCCAACCGCGTCGAGGTGATGAGCTACGACGAACTCCGGCTCGCGGACGACGGTGTGCTCGAGGAGCTCGACGAGTACGCCCTCGTCGTGGTCGATGAGGCTCACAACCTGCGCAACCCCGCGACTGCGCGGGCGGAGACGGTGCGTCGCCTCCTGTCGGGCGCCTACCCGAAGGATCTCCTCCTCATGACCGCGACGCCGGTCAACAACTCGCTTCTCGACCTGCACGCGCTCACGGGCTACTTCGTGAAGAACGACGCGGCGTTCGCGAGCCGGGGGATCCCGAGCCTCTTCCGCTACATCCGCGATGCTCAGGCCCAGGATCCCGAGACGCTCTCTCCAGCGCACCTCTTCGCGCTCCTCGACGAGATCGCGGTACGCCGAACCCGGGGCTTCGTCAAGAGGCACTACGCGGGCTCGACGATTCGAAATCCCGCCGGCAAGGACGTCCCGATCGAGTTTCCATCGCCGCGGGTCGAGCGGATCGACTACGAGCTCGACGCGGCCGGCGAAGCGCTGCTCGGCCGGGTCATCGCCGCCCTCGAGCCCGACGACGCGGACACCGAGAAGTGGCAGCCAGGCCGCAAGCCCATCCCGGGGCGCCTCACTCTCGCCCGCTACGTCCCGAGCCGGTACGCGGTTGCCGACGAGATCGAGGCGGTCCAGGTCGTCAACGCGGGGTTCCTCCGATCTGGGCTGCTCAAGCGCCTCGAGTCGAGCCCGGCCGCGCTTGCCAACACGCTCGGTGTCGTGATCGATGGCCACGAGGCGTTTCTGCGGGCACTCGGGCAGGGGAAGGTCCTCCGGGGGAAGGCACTGCAGATCTGGGGCGAAGCCGATGATGACGTGCTCGTCGACGAAGTCGTGGCGGCGCTGGGCGACGACGGCGTCGAGAGTGTTGGCGAGCTGGCCGACTATCACGGGGCGGAGCTCATCGGCGACGTCGAGGCCGACCTCGTGCTTCTGCGCGAGCTCCGGGCGGAGGCGAAGGCGGTTGCCACGGGCCGCGATCCCAAGGCGGAGCGGCTCCTCGAGAAGCTCGCCGAGATCGCGGCCGAGGCAGCCAGGCCGTCGCGTGACGGTGATCTCACGGAGGCCGACCGGCGCAAGGTCATCGTCTTCTCAACCTTCGCCGACACGATCGAGGACCTCCACGAGCGCGTAATCGCCGCCATCGCCAAGGCACCGGCGGAGTCGCCGCTCGCGGCCTACCAAGACCGCGTGCCCGAGTCGGTCCGTGGCCGCAAGATGGGGATCGACCAGACGGCGCGAGCCCGGATCCTTGCCGGCTTTGCCCCGGCAACGGCCGGCCCCCTGCGTGACGATGGCACGCCGATCGCGCAAGACCGGTACGACCTCCTCCTGACCACCGACGTGCTGTCCGAGGGCGTCAACCTGCAGCAGGCTGGCCGCATCATCAACTACGACCTGCCGTGGAACCCCATGCGGTTGGTCCAGCGCCACGGCCGGATCGATCGCATCGGTAGCCGGCATCGTGAGGTCCACCTCGGCTGCTTCTTCCCAGCATCGGGCCTCGACGAGCTGCTCCGCCTCGAAGAGACGATCCAGCGGAAGATCGCCTACGCCGCCGTGTCGGTCGGCATCGGGGATGTGATCCCGGGCCAGAAGGCAAAGCGGATCGAGGTGGTCCTCGCCGACAACCGCGAGCAGATCGAGAAGTTGCGCGAGGAGCGGCCCGAGCTGTTCGAGTCCGGCGGAGACTCGGCGGCCCTCTCGGGCGAGGAGTACCGGCGGCGCCTGGAGCTCGCCCTCCAGGACGGGCTGATCCGCGAGCGGGTCGAACGGCTTCCGATGGCCTCGGGGACCGGCTTTCGGTCGGTGCTCGCGAACGAGCACGGGTGGGTCTTTGCGACCGAGGTTGGCCCGGAGCGAACCGCCCGGCTCGCGTTCGTGGCCGCGACGCCCTACTGGAACGTCCGTCACGGCGACGATGGTCTTGCCGAGGTGGATGAGAGCCCGCTGACGTGCCTCACCTACGCCGACCCCGGCGACCGAAGCACCTACGCCGAGCTGTCCGACGCCGCGTATCAGGGTGTCTTCGATGCCTGGCCGGAGGCTCGCCGCGCGATCTGGCGTTCCTGGATGCGGCTCACCGATCCCGCCAACCTCCAGCCCGACGTGAAGGGCGTCCTGCGGCGGGCAGCAGACCTCGTCCGCGACAGCCAGTCGTCGCTGTCAAATGAGGAGCGGACCCGAGTCGCGGTGGCGCTATCGCAGCGGTGGCCAATCCGCATCTCCCGCGAAGTCGGCAGAATCCTCGACGACGAGGTGGTCCCCGTTTCAGAACGGATCGTGGCGCTCCGTGCGCTCGTCGAGGCGGAAGGCCTCGAGGCGCCGCCGCCCCCCGAGCCCCTCTTGCCAATCGAGGAGGACGAGGTCCGGCTCGTCGCCTGGATGGCGGTGATTCCCACCCAACCCGCCACGCGGGTTCATGCAAGTGGGTAGACCCTGATGGCTGATAGGGGAGGCAGGGCGTGGTGCTGAACCCGGCGCCCGGTGTCGAGGTCGGGGACACGCTCGAAGCGGTGATGCTCAGCCCATGCGTCGGTGGCCTTGTGCGCACCTGGACCGGCAACGGCGACTCGCGCTTGTGGGGCGTCGCCGATCCGTCGAGCCTGGCATCGCGCATGGGGCGCGGCTTCATCGCGCGCACGCTCCGCGAGGAACGGCGATACCGCGAGGTTGCCCTCCTGAACGAGCGGACCGCCACGCTGCTCCTCCAGCCGCGGCGCCCGACAGCCGCGCCTGATGGGACGCTCCAGTCCACGGTGCCGTCGTTGCAGCTGACCGAGCCAATCGCACCGACATCGTCGCCGTGGATGGACCTCAAGGAGCTGCTCGGGCAGGCGGTGCGCTACACGGTCGAGACCGACGGGTTGCTCGTTGTCGAGCTCGGTGGCTGGGATGCGCCGCTCGAGCCCTACTGCCTGTTCCTGGTGACGCACGACCAAGGCGAGGTCAGCCTGATCGAAACCGCGCCCGCCCCGAGCGGCGCCAAGCTCTGGCAAGAGCACATCCAGCCCGGTGCAGTCGGCGCGACCATGGCTGCCCCTGCCTCCGCCAAGACAATCGATGTCGTTCCCATGCTCATCATCGACGCCTGCGCGACCTGGGGCGTCGAGCCGTGGGACCTCGCCCTCACCTATGGCACTCGGTCCTGAGGCCGAACCCATGCCGGAGTGGATCACCGTCCGCACGCCCGAGGAAGGCGGCCAGATCGCTACATCGCGGGCACCGTTCGATCCGCCGACCACACAGGCCCTGGTCAAGGCGGCGCGCTCGGTCCAGCCTGAGCCGCCGGCGACGCCGCCGAAGTCGCTGTTCTGGGTCTACGTCGCGCTCCTCAGGTACGCCAACGGTGAGCATGGGCTCTATGTCGGCCTCACCGGCCTGACCCCCGATCGTCGCTACCTGAACCACAAGGCGGGTCACAAGGCCTCGAAGTCGGTGCTCAGGCACGGGATCGGCCTGCTCCCGGCCCTGTACAAACACTTGGGCCCGCTCGGGAGGTCGGCCGCGGAGAGTACGGAGGTCGAGCTCGCTGAGGCGCTGCGCGCGACAGGGACTGAGGTGCGACAGGGGTAGCCGGGCAGGCGGCTAAGGAGCGTTGGGCGTCGAGGTGTCGCGCGTCGCAATAGAAATGAAAGACCACTGCAATCCTCTCCTTGCGTAGGCCACCTTGCCAAGTGACGTCCCGCGTCAGTCGCGTGATGCACCTGCCTCCTGGCCAACTGTTGTCAAGCGATCTCGGGGTAGATCCGGTGTCCCGCCTCACATGCATCGATGCGCCGACTTTCGGTGAACGTCGGCCTGAAGGGACCCGAGGGTGGTGGGCCGGCAGTGCGGTTCACGACCTCCGACCCACGCTCACCGATGTCGTGGCTGCTTAGTCGCCTGTAGCGGGCATAAGCGCACTGTTCGTGCTCGCGTCCCGGAACGCCCGGGCCGGAAGCAGATTCGAACTGGTGCGAAATGTCAGGAGAGAGCCTGATCGGACTCGCCATGGGCGACCGCGCCCTTCGGGAGGCCGTGGCGAAGGCATGTGCTGACGCCGGGCTGCGAAACCACCGAATTGTTGGTGACTCCTTCGCCAAGCTGGCCGCGGCGGACATGGCCGATCTGGCCGTCCTTGTCTTGACGACCGACCTCGGGCCCATGGGCAGTCGGTATCAGGCAGTCGTCTGCGTGCAGCAGCACTGGCCGGACCTTCCTGTCCTCCTCCTGACCGATGGCATCTCGGAGTGCGACCCTGGACCGGCGCTCGCCCCCTATTGGTCCGACCTGAGAACAGGCGGACCTCTATCGGAACTCGCGCACCTTGTGGTGCTGGCGACCCAGCGGGTTGGAGTGCCGCCGAGGATGGCGATCCACACGCTGCGAGCCGTCGCGCTGCACTTTCGCAGGCAACTCGAGCCGCCGCAAGGTCGGCTGCCGACGGGTGGCCTCCATGTCAGCGACCTACTACCGCCGCTCGATCGCGGCCGCCTGGCCACGAGGCGCGGAGTAACCCGCCAGACGGTGACTCGGTCCGTCGAGAGATGGAAGGACTTCCTCCGACTCTTCCCCGGTGAACAGTTGGCTGACGATGATCTGTACGACCGCGCCGTCGCGCTCGGGCTTGTTCACGTGCCGTTCGCTCGACCGTGCGAGAGGTGCGGCTCGGACACAAATAGCGCCTGCCCAATTTTCGCCTGACGCATGTTCGCGATTTCACAATCAGGCACCGAGGCCTGACCGCGACGGTGCCGGGGGCTTGACAAGCGAGTCTTGTCAAGCCCCCTGACCGGGGGTATCTTCGGCCCGAGACGGCCTGTCAAGACTTGACAGGTCGACAGTCATTTCCGGCCGGTCGTCAGCCGGCCTGCTCGGGAAGGGGCGCCTTTGGCCGTCGGCGTCGTGGCCGAGATCAAGGGCCGACTCCCCGTCGCGGACGTGGTGGGGGAGACGGTCCAGCTGAAGAAGGCGGGCACCACCCTCAAGGGCCTGTGCCCATTCCACGGCGAGAAGACCCCCAGCTTCGTCGTGACGCCCGCGCGCGACACCTGGCACTGCTTCGGCTGCGGGAAGCACGGCGACATCTTCACGTTCGTGATGGAGCGGGACGGGCTCTCGTTCCCCGAGGCGCTCGCCCAACTCGCGGGTCGCGCGGGCGTCGAGGTCGACGAGCGGACGAAGCGCGAGGACGCCCGCAACGCCCGGCTGCGCGACGTCATGGAGTCGGCCATCGCCTTCTACCACGCGGTCCTGCTGAAGTCCAAGGCAGGCGAGCCCGCGCTCGCCTATCTCCGGGACCGGGGCTTCACCGACGAGACGATCGAGAAGCACCAGCTGGGCTGGGCGCCGGCAGGCTGGGACCAGCTCACCCGCCAGCTCGCGACGAAGCGCCAGGTCAACGCGGGCGAGCTGCTCGAGGTGGGCCTCGCCAGCCCGCGCCAGCGTGGCGGCGGCGTCTACGACCGGTTCCGCGAGCGGGTCATCTTCCCGATCCGGGACCAGAACGGGCACGCCGTCGGGCTCGGTGGGCGGATCCTGGGCAGGGAGGGCGAGGGTGGCGTCGATCGCGGCCCGAAGTACCTGAACTCCCCGGCGACGCCGCTGTTCGACAAGAGCCGGACGCTGTACCTCATCGACCGCGCGAAGTCGGCGGTCCGCAAGACCGGCCAGGCCGTGATCGTCGAGGGCTACACGGACGCGCTGATGGCCCACCAGTCCGGGTTCGAGAACGTCGTCGCCAGCCTCGGCACGGCGCTGACCCCGCAGCAGGTCGCGCTCGTGACGCGGTACGCGAAGCGGATCGCCCTCGCCTACGACGTCGACGCGGCGGGCGAGAAGGCCGGCACCTTCGGCGCCACCGCGCTCGAGGAGGTCATGCGCCAGCTCGCCCCGGACGACTCCGGCGTGGAGCTGGATGACGTTCGCGTGGTCCAGCTCCCGGTGGGCAAGGACCCCGACGAGGTGATGCGCGACAACCCGGACGAGTGGCGGGAGGTGGTCCGGACGGCGCGTCCGATCGTGGACCACCTGATCGACGTCCACGCTCGCGCGCACGATCTGCGGACGCCCGGCGGCCAGGCACGGTTCGTCGACGCGGTCCTGCCGATCATCCGCAACCTCCCGAACCCGGTCCTCCGCGACGCCTACCTCCAGCGCATTCAGCAGGTGAGCGGTGTCGAGCAGCGGACGCTGCTCGAGGCGATGCACCGTCGCCAGCTGCGGGACGCGGATCCTCGCGATGGCCGGGAGCGGTTCAGCGCGGCGGCCGTCGTCCGGGCCGCGGACGCGCTGCCCGTCAACGACATCCTGCGGGGCGTCTCGCGCACCGAGCAGGAGCTGCTGCGGCTGGTGCTGCTCGTCCCCGAGACGCACGACGCGGTGCTCGACGGGCTCGGCCCGGACCGCCTGCCCAGCCAGGTCGCGCGCGAGCTCTACCGGGCGATCGTGCTCGCGCGTGCCCGTGACGATCACGGCGTCCGTCCGCCGTACGTGCTGACGGCGATCCTCGACGGGCTCGACGAGGAGAGCCGGGCGCTGGGCCAGGCGCTCGTGTCACGGCCCGGCCCCAACCCGCGTGAACTCAGCGACCACTCGCTGGGGTATGAGATCGAGCGACTGACCCTCGAGCTGGACGACGCCGACTGGCAGGAACGCGCCGCCTGGAACCGCGACGCGATGGGCGAGGCGGAGCGCGACAACGACCGCGAGACGATCGACCGCCTGTCCCTCGAACGCCGGCTGCTCAACGAGCAGCGCCGCTCGCTCGACCGCCGGCGAGATCAGACGAGACTCCTCGCCCGCCAGGTCGTCACGGCGGGCTGACCAACCGGAACGCATCGACGTCACCGCAACGCCTCACGCCACTACAGACCGTCACCCGCGTCCCACTCGCGCTCGAACCTCGGAGGACCCGTGGACATGGCCGATCCCCTGGACAAGCAGCTCGTCGAGGCGGTGCTCTCCTCGCGCCCGCGTCGAACCAAGCGGGAGCTCGAGGAGGCGCAGCTCGCCACGATGCGACCGCGACGTGCCGGCGCATCCGTCGCACCCGTCTCGGCCGATCCGGACGCGGACATCGATGACGATGACGACGACGAGGACCTCGACCTGAGCCTGGACGAGAACGCGGAGCCCGGCCCCGCCGAGCTCTCCGTGGAGATCGTCGAGGAGGAGGCGGTCGAGGGCGTCAAGGTGCCCGAGGGCCTCGAGGCGCCCGCGAAGCTGACCTCGGACGAGGTCGAGGAGCCGTCGCGCGAGGAGCTCGAGGCGCTCTCCGCGGACATGATCGGGATCGACGACCCGGTCCGGATGTACCTCAAGGAGATCGGGAAGGTCGCCCTGCTGTCGGCCGAGGAGGAGGTCGTCCTCGCGAAGGCGATCGAGCTCGGCGAGCAGATCATCGTCGAGCCGTGGAAGGCGGTCCTGTCGCTCCACGAGTGGACGCTCCATGACACGGAGCGCAAGACCCGCACGACGAAGCGCCAGCACCAGCTGCCGTTCGGCGAGGAGACCCACCGGATGGTGGCGGACGCCCTCGGCTGGGACGGGGTCGCCGACCTGTACACGCCGTCGCCCGACTTCCACCTCGTGAAGGCCGGCAAGGATGTCCAGTCCGACGGGACGAAGGACCTGCTCAAGGAGGCGAAGCACCTGCTGGCGGGATATGCGGACGCGCCCGGCCCGGCGACGTTCCAGCCGCTGCTCGACTGGTCGTACCTCTCGGTCCACAACGGGGATCTCGACTCGCGCGACAACGTGGGCCTGCGGGCGATCTACAACTGGACCCGCGATGACATCGCGTTCCCGGGCATCCAGCGCTGGATCGAGGCCGGCAACGATTCGGACCTGCTGCGCCGGATGGGCTTCGACCCGGAGATCCCGCCGCAGACGAAGATGCGCGACCGCAAGGGCGAGGTCGTGCGCATCGGCCGCGACGCGCGCGAGCAGCTGACGAGTGCGAACCTCCGGCTCGTGGTGTCGATCGCGAAGAAGTACATCGGCCGCGGGATGTCGTTCCTGGACCTCATCCAGGAGGGAAACATCGGCCTCATCCGGGCGGTCGAGAAGTTCGACTTCGAGAAGGGCTTCAAGTTCTCCACGTATGCCACGTGGTGGATCCGGCAGGCGATCACGCGCGCGATCGCGGACCAGGCTCGGACGATCCGGATCCCGGTCCACATGGTGGAGACGATCAACCGGCTCATCCGCGTCTCTCGGCAGCTCCTCCAGGAGCTCGGCCGCGAGCCCACGGTGGAGGAGATCGCGGAGGCGATGTCCAAGGGCCAGGAGGTCGTCGTCACCCCAGAGAAGGTTCGCGAGATCATCAAGGTGTCGCAGGAGCCCGTCTCGCTCGAGACGCCGATCGGCGAGGAGGAGGACTCCCACCTCGGCGACTTCATCGAGGACCGGGGCGCGCTCGCCCCGGCGGAAGCGGCCAGCCACCAGCTGCTCAAGGAGCAGGTCGAGGCCGTGCTCGACTCGCTGACCGGCCGCGAGCGGCGCGTCCTCCAGCTCCGGTTCGGCCTCGAGGACGGGCGCGCCCGCACGCTCGAGGAGGTGGGCAAGGAGTTCAACGTGACCCGCGAGCGGATCCGCCAGATCGAGGCAAAAGCCCTTCGCAAGCTCCGGCACCCGAGCCGCAGCCGCAAGCTCAAGGACTACCTGGAATAGCCCGTTCCGCCCCGGGCGGAGCAGCACACAGGAGGCACGTCCCATGAAGTTCCTCGTCGGCCTGGCAACGGGCATCGTCCTCGGCGCCGCGGGCGCCGTCGCCTACGCGGGCAAAACCGGCCGCGACCTGCGCGAGGTCTTCGAGTCGGTCAGGTCCGATATCGACAGGACGGACCTCGATGCCCTCGGGCAGCGGCTCGAAGCGCGGTTCGGCCAGATGCAGGCCCAGCTGGAGGAGCGGATCGCGGACGTCCGCGCGAGCGCCCCGGCCGCCCTCGACGGGGCCGGTGCCCAGATCGACAGCGCGAGGGCCGTCGCGGCCGACGCGATCAACAGGGCACGCGGGAGGACGGACACCATCGTCGGCGACGCCGGCGATGCCGTCGCCGAGGCGGGGGACGATGCCGCGTCCACGGTTGAGGAGGCCACCGCGGACGCAACCACGGAGGTCGCCGGCCTCGCCGATGACGAGGGCACTGCCGCGTCCGACGTCGTCGACGACGCCTCCGACGCCGTCGCCGACGCGGCCGATCACGCGACGGACGCGGTCGCGGATGCGGTCGACGAGACCCGCAACGCGTGGGGGTCACCCGCCGGCTGAGCCGGCCCTGCGTCGAACCTGGGATCGTTGACGCCGCGGGCCTCGGCCGGACGACGCGCCGGCACGGGGCCGTTCTTCGGCGCTGCTCGTGTTCATCGGGCGGTCCACGTGATTCCTGCTCGCCCGAACCAAGCCGCGAGGCGCGTCGCGAGCGCGCCGAACGGTCCGCGGCGGGACGCGTGACCCTGCCTCCCGGCGGACATCTCAGCGCCAAATTCGAGGCGCCTCCTGACACCGCCCAGACGGGCTGACTGCACCCGTCCGCACCCCTCCGCCACGAGGTGGTGCGCGCTCGCACCAAACCGGGACCTTTACCCCTCCCGCGCCTGAACGGCCGATGGATGCCGCGGCGCACCGCCTCCGTCGACGCTGCTGGAGCACGGCACCCAAGGTCGTGCACGTGCCCCCGAAGCACCCCGGAGTCTCATGCGCCGACCCGTCCTGCAGTCCATCCTTGCGCTCTCGCTCGCGGCGGTGTTCGCCGCCCCAGTCGACGCCGTGGAGCCCGGCGGGGCGGCAAAGGAGTCCCTGACCGGGACGCTTGACGCCCTGTTCGTCGAGACGTTCCGCGAGGTGCACCCTCGTGAGCGGTACGAGCTGCGCACCCGCACGGGCTCGATCCCGCTCGCATTCGCGGACGGCGGACCGGACGGGCTCGCCGGCGCGAAGGTCAAGGTCACCGGGCGGCGTGTCGGTCGCACGCTGGAGGTCGCGAGCTCGCGGCCCGGCCCCGACCTCGAGGTGCTGGCGACGGCCGAGGAGAACCTGGGCACCGACGGAAGCACGACCGCGGACTCGGGAACCGGCTCCTACTCGACGGCATCCACGACCGCGAAGAACCTCGCCGTCATCCTCATCAACTTCAAGGACAACACGGCTGCGCCGTTCACGAAGTCGACCGTGCAGTCCGCCCTCACCGGCAGCGCCACGAGCATCAAGGCGTTCTTCGAGGAGGAGTCCAAGTCACGCTGGTCCGTGACCGGCACCGTCTTCGGCTGGTACACGCTGGACACCACGTCCACCAGCTGCGACTGGAGCACGTGGGCGACGATGGGCAGCAACGCCGCCACCGCGGCCGGCGCCAACCTGTCGGGCTACACGAACTTCCTGTACGTCATCCCGAGCACGAGTGCCTGCGGATGGGCCGGCGTCGCGTACGTCAACGGCTCGAAGTCCGTGATGAACGGGAACATCAGCGTCCAGGTCATGACCCACGAGCTCGGGCACAACTTCGGGCTGGGGCACGCCAACGCCCTCTCCTGCACGTCCGGGGGCACCAGGGTCGCGATCGATTCGACGTCGAACTGCAGCTCGCAGGGCTATCAGGACCCGTTCAGCACGATGGGCAACAATGCGCTCCGCCACAACCACGGATCGCAGCTCGGCGAGCTCGGGTTCCTGGGCAGCTCGGAGAAGGTCGTCGGGGCGCCCGGCAACACGTACACGATCTCCCCGTACCTGGGCAGCGGCCCCGTGAAGCTCGTGCGAATCCCGCGCGGCGACGGGACCTATTTCGACCTCGACTTCCGCACGCCGTACGGCAACTTCGACAATTTCGCCGCGGGGTCACCGGCAACGGTGGGTGTCACGATCCGCCTCGCCGTCGGGACCGCGAGCCCCACGTCGTCGCCCAAGGCAACCGACCTCATCGACACGACCCCCGGGACCACCGATCTCAAGGACGCCCCGCTGCTCGTGGGCAGGACGGTCAAGGACCCGGTGTCCACGATCTCGTTCACGACCCTCTCGTCCGACTCGTCCGGGGTGAAGGTGCAGGTCAGGGAGGGGATCGCCCCCAGCGCACCCGGGGCCCTGGCGGCCACCGCCGACGGCACGCCCGCCGTCGCCCTCTCGTGGGGCACCGCAACGGACAACATGGGCGTCGCGGGGTACAGGATCACGCGCAACGGCGCGACCTTGGCGACCGTCGACGCGTCCACCACCGGCTGGTCCGACGCGAGCGTCGCCTTCGGCACGTCGTACACCTATGGGGTGGCTGCCGTGGACACCTCGGGCAACGTGGGGCCCGCCGCCACGAGCGGCGTCACCACTCCGGCCGACCCGAACCCGACCCCCGCCCCGACCCTCAGCCCCGACCCGACGCCCGCGCCGACGCCGGAGCCCGTCGCGAGCCCGACCCCCAACCCCGACGACCTCTCGGCGCCGACCGCCCCCGAACCGCTCGCCGGCGCTGCTGGCACCACGACGGTGAGCCTCACCTGGGGTGCCGCGACCGACGACTTCGGGGTCGTCTCGTACCAGGTCCGTCGCAACGGGACGCTCGTCGCGACGCTCGCCGGCGACCAGGTGTCGTGGAAGGACAGCTCGCGCAAGCCGGCCACGACCTACGCCTACACCGTCGCCGCGGTCGACACCGGGTTCAACACGGGCGCGGCCTCGTCGCTGTCGATCCGGACGAAGGCGGACACGACGCGGCCGAGCACGCCCCGGAACTTCCGGGTGGTGAAGCGGTCGGGCAGGTACGTGACGTTCGCGTGGTCGGCGTCCACGGACAACGTGCGGGTGCTCAAGTACCGCATCTACCGCGAGGGCCGCTCGAGGCCGGTGGCCGGGACGTACCGGACGAGGATCCGCATCTCGACGATCAGGGGCGCGAGGTACTACGTCCGGGCGGTGGACACCTCGTACAACCGGAGCTTCGCCTCGAGGCACGTGCGCGGCCGGTAGCGGAGATCGGCGGTAGGCTTCGGCCATGCCGCCCGGCGCCTATGCGCTCGTCACCCTGTTCCTCGCCTGCTCGGTCGTCGCCGGGGTCGTCGCCGTCCGCCTCGCCGCGCGCGTCGGGGGCTCCCGACGTCGCCTGGCGTACGTCCTGCCGATCCTCGCGGGGTTCGGGGCGTTCTATCTCATCGGACACAGGCTGGGCTTGAGCATCGGGCCCCAGCTCGGCCTGTTCGGGTTCCAGGTCGCGCTGCCGGGCGACATCGCGATCGGGTTCGCGGCCGCGCTCGGCGGCGCGTGCCTCCAGGCGGCCGTGGTGCGGTCGAGTCGCCGCCGCTCGGGGTCCGCGTCCTCCGGCGCCGGCTAGCGCAGCGCATCCCCAGGCCCCGGCGCGACGCCGGGAGCATCGCCCGTCGCGACCGGCAGCCCGGCCCGGGACCAGTCGCTGTACGACCCCGGGTAGAGCAGCGGATCGGGCAGGCCCGCGACCCGCATCGCGAGCGCGTTGTGGCAGGCCGTGATCCCGGAACCACAGGTCATGACGAGCTCGTCCCCGAGCGGCTGGAACCGGCGGCGCAGCTCGCCCGGCGGGAGGAAGCGGCCGTCGGCCGCCAGGTTGCCGCCGGTCGGGCAGTTGATCGCCGTCGGGATGTGGCCGGCGACGGGATCGATCGGCTCCACCTCGCCGCGGTACCGCTCCGGTGCCCGGGCGTCGATGACGGCGACCGTTCCCAGCAGCGGCGCCAGGCCCTCGCGGTCGATGGTCCGGGTCCAGGCGCTGTCGAGCGTCAGGCGGCCGCGCGGATGCGCGCTGACCGACGCGGTCACGGGACCGCCCGCGGCGACCCACGCCTGGAACCCGCCATCGAGGACGCTGACGCGCCGATGGCCGAGTGCGTCGAACATCCACCACAGGCGGGCGGCGATCGTGCCGCCGGCGTCGTCATAGGCAACGATGTCGCTCTCGTCGTCGAACCCGAGCGCCTCCATCCGGGAGCTGAAGATCGCCGGGGAGGGGAGCGGGTGGCGACCGGGGCCATCGGCGGCGACGAGCTCGGTGTCGACGTCCACGAAGATCGCGCTGGGCAGGTGGCCCTCCGCATAGGCGCGACGACCCCTGCCCGGGTCCGCGAGCCACCAGCGGACGTCCGCGATGCGGAGCCCCGTGTCATCGAGGCGGCCGAGCAGGGCTTCGGGGGCGATCAGGCTCATGGCACGAGGATATGGGACCGCTCGGCGGCGGCGCGTGGGCGGCTCGCGACTCGCGCCCGGCGTGGACGATCGGACGGGAGCGGCACTCCCGCGACGGCCAGACCCCTGCTATCCTCTGCCGCGGCGCCGCGACGGCGCCCTCGACGAGCGGCCCGCGGGCCACTCTCGTCCATCGCTCCGGCGTAGCTCAGTGGTAGAGCGGGTGACTGTTAATCACTTGGTCGTAGGTTCGAATCCTACCGCCGGAGCCAGCTTCCCCACCGGTCCTGAGACACGGATTGCGGGGCAGACGAGAAGTTGAGGCGTTGCCTCACCTCGTGCTCGACTTGCGGGATGGGCGGCCCTTGTCAGAGATACCCAGCAGCGCGTCCATGCACGTGGCGAACTACTGGGACAGTGTCGCCAACCTGGTCCGCGCCGGGCACGTACCGCTCGCGCTGATTGAGCGAAGCTTCGGGACGAACCTCAAGCTGTGGTGGCAGCTCCTCGAGCCCGAGAACAGCAGGTTCCGCGTGGAGAATGAGGAGCCCGACGCGCTCATCGACGTCGAATGGCTCGTGGGCAAAGTGAACGCCACCGGCCCCCGAGTCGATCGCGACTACGTGACCGAGCACCTCGAGGGCTGGATCTCGTCGGTCCAGGCATCGCTCAAGGAGATGGAGGCCATGCGGACGGTGCTCATCGCCTCGCCCGCCCCGGCTGCTGTCGCCGTGCCCAGGCGCCGCCGTCAGACGACATGATCATCGCGCTCGCATGAAGGTCGTTCCAGGCAGCCTCGTGGTCGCCTACACCCCGATCCTGAGCGCGGATGCGCGGCCCCCGCGTATGTCCGGGAGCCGCGCGGTGCGTGCGAGGAGCCGTCAGCCGATGGGCTCGGGGTCTCCGAGGACCGGGCAGCGGAAGTCGGCGGCGGGGTCACGGGTGAGCGTCAGCTGCCCCGCGTTCGCGAGCGACTCGAGCTGCGGCCAGCTGGTCACGAGCGTGGAGGCGTCGCCGCTCGTCCAGGTCACGCGGTAGACCGCCCAGCGGCCGCCGTGATGGCCCGTCGGCGAGCCCGGCGCGAACTCGGCGACCCCGAGCTGGGCGCCATTCGTCGAGTTGGTGAACTTCGCGAATGGATCCGTGCCCGTCCCGTCCGGCACGTTGGCCGCATTGCCGAAGACGCGGTAGACCGCGTCGTTCGCGTAGACCGCGCCGAAGGTGCGGGCGCCCGCGGGGCTCGCGACCGTCATGAGGGCAAGCAGGCCGACCGTGGCCGCCACCAGGATTCGCTTCATCGGTTCCTCCACCGTTGTCGTCGCGGGCTCGGCGCCGGCGTCTGGCCACACGGTGGCGGGGGGCGATGACGTCGTGACGACGCGGGGATGACGCCTCCGTGACGCATACTCCGCGGCGCGGAGGGTGAGCGTCCCGGCGTGGACATGGAGACGGCGAGGACGATCGCTCATCCCCGCCGTGAGGTCGCTCGCGGGCCCGCGCCGACCCCGCTGCGCCGCTCGCAGTGTCGGGCGGGGACCCCTCGCATCCAGCATCGACCCGACCCGCACGACGTTGCATCCGCGTTGCGCCCGCGCGTTATCCGCCGGACACGTCCACGACGCAGAACCGGTTGCCCTCGGGGTCGGCCAGGATCACGTAGTCCGCGTCCGCGGGTCGCTTGTCCCAGTGGACCTCCGTGGCCCCGAGCGCGACGAGCCGCGCGACCTCGGCCGCCTGGTCGTCGGCGTACAGGTCGAGGTGGATCCGGGGCGGGACCTGGACCGTTGACCGGACACGATCGAGGGAGACGTTCGGCCCGACCCCGTCGCGCGGCCTCAGGAGCACGAAGTCGTCTGCACCGCGTCGCGCCTCGTACCCGAGCGCCGCCGACCAGAACGCCACCTGCCGCTCGAGGTCGTCCACGCGGATGACAACCGATCCGACCCGCAACATGCGGTCACCGTACCGCAGGCTGTCGAGTACCGTGGCCGCCACAACGAACGCGGAGGGATGGATGGACGAGGCGGCGGTCCGGGCGGCGCTCGTGCGCCACTGGGCGTACGAAGGCAAGGACTACGACATTTCGCACGAGATCTACCACGAGGACGCCGTCCTCGAGTTCCCGCAGTCGGGAGAGCGGTTCGTGGGCCGGGCTACGTTCCTCGAGTGGCGCAAGCGGTACCCGGCCGCGCTCGACTTCCGAATCCGCCGGCTCACCGGCGACGGTTGCCTGTGGGTCACCGAGAACCTCATCGCGTACGACGGCGCCCCGCCCATGTTCTCGGTGAACCTCCTCACGTTCCGCGGCGACCGGATCGCGCACGAGGCGATCTACATCATGGATGGCTTTCCGGCCGCGGACTGGCGCCGGCCGTGGTCCACCCCGTTCGACCCGCTCGCATCCGTGGCGCCCGCCGACTGGCGCGACGGCGAGCCGTACGGCATCGGGGGCAGCTGATTCCGCTCGATGACGCCGCGGCGACTACTCGAGCCAGCCGAGCCCCGCCTCCTCGGAGAGGCGTCCGAACAGCGCGTCGTCCAGCCGGCCGGCGTCCTTCGCCTCCGCGACGGCATCGAACCATCGGTCGAGGCCGCCGGGCACGGCGAGGAACAGGTAGCGCGATCGCGTCGCGAGCGGGTTCCGGATGGCGTGGGGCAGGTTCTTCGGCAGCCGACCGACCCCGCCGGCCTCGAGGACCGCGGTGCGATCCGGGAGGCGCACCTCCAGCGCGCCCTCGAGGACGTAGGCGATCTCATCCTCGCGGCGATGCACGTGAAGCGGGTTGCCGTCGCCCGGCCCGAACACCGATTCGAAGATGTAGATCGAGCCACCGGACTGGTCGCTCGTCAGTCGGTGTGTGACGGACAGGAGCTGCAGGACCCTTCCCGAGCCCGCGGGGAGGAAGATGGGGCCGGACGCGTCATCGCGAGCCATCACGCTGCCCTCAGCTCGTCCTTCGGTCCGTGGCCATGCGGCGCAGGGTGCGGCGCGCGCCACCCTCGCCGACACGGGGGCCAGCCATGCCGCCGCCAATGACCCGAACACTTGCAACGCGATTGTGGCCCAAACGTGCACTCGTCGGCTGGTATCGGCGACGCTCATACTGGTATTCCGGTGCGGATGGGTCGAGCTCGGTCGTCGCGATGAGGGTGTTGTCGAGGATCCCCCTCCACCCGGTGCTGTTCGCCGCCTACGCGGTGCTGTTCCTGTATGCGGCGAATCTCGCCTACGTGCTCCCCGTGGACGTCGTCGCGCCGCTCGCCCGGATCGTCATCGGAGCCGCGGCGGCCTGGGCGGCGCTCGCGCTCGTGCTCCGCGACCCGCGTCGCGGCGCGATCGTCGCGACTGCGGGCGTCGTCGCATTCCTCGCGTACGGCCACCTCGCACCGGGCCTCGCGGACCGCGGCCTGGACGACCGGTCACAGATGGCTGTGTGGGGCGTGGTCGGCATCGCAGCATTCGTCTATGCCATCCGGGCGAACGGCTCGCTGCCGACCGTCACGGCCGGCCTCAACGTGCTCGCGATCGTCCTGCTCGTCTTCGCGGCCTCCTCGATCGTCCCCTACGAGCTCAACCGCGCCGGCCGATTGCCGGTGACGCTGGCGCCACCCGTCCTCGCGCGCACGACCATGACGACCTCGAGGGACATCTACTTCCTGGTCTTCGACCGCTACGGCTCAGCGGAATCCCTCGAGCGCCGGTTCGGGATCACCGACAACGACCTCTACGCCTGGCTGCGCGACGAGGGGTTCCAGGTGCCGGCCCACAGCCACGCGAACTACCGGGCGACGGACTTCTCGCTCGCCGCGACGCTCAACATGCGCTACCTGGACGACCTGACGACGTCGGTAGGCCGCGTCTCGCGGGACCGGACGCCGGCCCAGGCGATGTTCAAGGACCATGCGGTCGGCGAGTTCCTGAAGGCGGAGGGCTACCGCTACTACCAGCTCGGGACGTGGTTCCAGCCCACCCGCGACATCCCCATCGCGGACGAGAACCTCGTCCTCGGCGAGACCAGCGAGTTCGAGAACGTGCTCACCGGCACGACGATGCTCCCCGCGATCGACCGGATGCTCGGCAGGACGACCCCCGAGCTCAGCTTCCGCGACCGCCACCGCGAGGGAACGCTGTTCGAGCTGCGGCAGCTCCGGCGCGTGTCGACGGCGCCCGGCCGGAAGTTCGTGTTCGCGCACATCCTCCTGCCGCACGACCCCTACGTGTTCCGGGCCGACGGCACGCCGATCCCCGAGGACGAGGCGAAGGCGACGCCCGAGGCCCGGCTGTACCGGAACCACCTGGCGTTTGCGAACGCGCAGATCAAGGACATCGTCGGCTACCTGCTCGCAGGACCCGAGGCGACCCGGCCGATCGTCATCATCGAAGGCGACGAGGGCCCGCTGGCGTGCCAGAGCGTCGACTGCGTGCAGACGACACCCGACTATCTCCGGATCCGGCTCGGCAACCTGCTCGCGATGTATCTGCCCGGCGTCGACGAGCGGCTCCCGGACACCTACAGCTCCGTGAACACGTTCCGCACGGTGTTCCGCGATTACTTCGGCGCGGATCTCCCGCCGCTGCCGGACCGCAGCTTCACCTGGCCCGACAACGACCACATCTACGACTTCCAGGACATCACCGACGAGCTCATCGACCCCTGACGCCCGGCCGGCGCGTCGGCTCCGCGAGCCAACCAGGTGGCCTGGACGCTCCTCACCGGGGCAGCGGGTTCGGTCCTGTTGCCGTGACCAGCCGCTGGGGGACCCAGTCGTCGACGTGGTAGAAGCCGTCGAACGTCCTGCCCTTGCCTTCGATCTCGGACCGCAGCGAGTGCCGGTGGAACTTCACGTGGGTGAAGTCCTCGAACAGGATGTAGTACGGCTGATTCGTCGCGCTCTGGAACTGCTGTCCGGTCAGCGCCTCCCGGTGCCGCCTGGAAAAGGCGTCGACCTCCTCGCCGACGACCACGCCGAGGTGCTCCAGGCCCATCTTGTACACCCGCTGGTGGACGGGCGGGATGAGCTCGATGAGCGGCACGACCTGGCCGTCGAGGACGCGCAGCGGCTCGGCCAGGAGGATCAGGGAGATCGGCCGTCCGTTCCAGACGTTCTCGACGTTTGCGAGCGCGTGCCGCTCGAGGATCGTCCGAAGGTGGACATACTGGTCCCATTCCGGGACGCGGAACGCGAGGTGGCTCAGCTCGTACGGCGCGATGTCGATGCCGCGCGCGGCGAGGCGGTCGCGCTGCCGCGCCGCGAACGCGCGGTAGTCGCCGATGTGGTCCGCGATCAGGTCGGTCATCGGGGTACCTCCAGCGGCATCGTACGGACGACGGGGCAGCGCTGTCGGGTCAGGCGGGGCCGGCTCGCGAGGGTACGTCGCTAGTCGACGTACGCAAGCGGCGTGACGGCGAAGCCCTCCGGCAGCTTCACGCCCGTCCGGTGGTTCGGGCAGTAGCCATTGGGGACCTTCGAGAGGTACTGCTGGTGGTACTCCTCGGCGAAGTAGAACGCCGGTGCCTCGCGGATCTCGGTCGTGATCGGACCGTAGCCGGCCTCCGTCAGCGATGCCTGGTAGCGGTCGCGGGACGCCAGGGCAAGCGCCAGCTGCGCTGGGCCGTGGGTGAAGATCGCGGACCGGTACTGGGTCCCGACGTCGTTGCCCTGGCGGTAGCCCTGCGTCGGGTCGTGATCCTCCCAGAACAGCTGCAGCAGCCGCTCGTACGAGACGATCGACGGGTCGAACACCACCCGCACGGTCTCGGCGTGACCCGTGTCGCCGGTGCATGCCTCCTTGTACGTGGCATTGGGCGTCGTGCCGCCCTGGTAGCCGACCGCGGTCACCCACACGCCGGGGATCGACCAGAACACCTTCTCGGCGCCCCAGAAGCAGCCCATCGCAAGGTCGGCGATCTCGGTGCCCTCGGGGTACGGCCCGGTGATCGGGTTGCCGTTGACGTGATGGCTTCCCCCGCCGAAGACGGGCGTCTCGCGACCGGGGAGCGTGGCCGCTTGATCGGGCATGGACGGCTTGCGGAACAGGAACATGGACAGGGACCTCTGTGTGAGCCAGAGTCTAGGCGCTGGCGATGACGCGCCCGTGACAGCGGTCAGTCGCCACCGATCGAGCGCGCTCTGGAACGTCGGATGTCCACGACCGCCTGCTCGACCCAGGCTGCGTCAGCGGCGACGAACGGCTCGGACGCCGCGTCGCTCACGGGATGGTCGTTCAGCCGGGTGGTCCCGTGCGGCGCGAGACGGCGACGATGATGCCGATCCCGCCGAGCATGAGCATCACCGGCCACAGGAGCGACCAGTCCAGCTCGAGGTAGCGGTCCACGAGGAACCACGCGCCAAGCGCGATGAGGATGACGCCCGCGATGATCCCCGCGTTGCCCCCGACGCCGGTGTCCGGCGACCACCCGCCACCGGGTGCCTGCCAGCCGCCGGAACCCGCGCCCGGCGGGTTCGTCCCTGCCTGGCTCCAGCCTGGTGGCACACCCGTCTGCCCGCCCGGCTGCCCCCAGCCCGGACCTCCGCCGGCGAGCGGTCGTCCTTCCGGCGGCGTCCAGCCGGCAGGCGCGAGCGGAACGACGAACAGCATCACGACGTAGATCACGAGGAACACGCCGCTGGTGAAGATCGCGAGCAGCACCCAGGCGATGCGCACGATCGTGGGATCGATGCCCATCCAGGCACCGATCCCGGCTGCCACCCCGCCGATGACCTTGTCGGTCGGGTGCCGGTACAGGCGACCGTTCATCGGCAGCCGCCCTCCGGGTTGAGCGTGATGCTGCCGAGGTTCGCCGTCGTCGACAGCTCGATCCTCGACTGACCGATGCCGAATGCCGGCGTGGTCCACGTCGATCCGCTCTGCACGAGCCCGGCCTCCTTGTAGTTGTTCGAGCCCAGGGGATTGTCCCCTGCATGGATCCGGAGGTCGACACCGTCGGGCACGCACAGCTCGATCGAGCCCGCGTTCGCGGTGAGGCTGCCTCCGACCGACGCGGCGGGCAGAATCACCGCGAGCGAGCCGGCGTTGACCGTCGCGTCCAGCGTGCCCGTGCCGGTGGCGTTCCCAAGATCGAGCAGGGCACTGCCGGCATTGACGTCCGCGGTGACGCGGTCGAGCGCCATCGCGTCGAAGGCGGCGTGCGCCGACCCCGCATTCAGCGTGAGATCGAACGAGGTCCGTGGGCCCTGCGGCAGCGTCACCACCCAGGCGACGCCGGCAGCCGACGACAGGCCGAACCGCGTGCCGGGGGACGCGGGCTCGATGGCAAGCCGGTCCGAGGCCGAGTTCACGTCGGGCGGCCGTCCATTGCGCGTTGTGCCGGCGACATTCCACGTCGAGCCGGCCGCGCTGGCGACCTCGACGGAGCCGCAGTCGAGCTGGATCGAGACACGAGCCGCGGCGCCGAACGTGCCGCGCTGCTCGGCGAATGGCGTCCCGCCTCCGGCAGGGCCGGCGCCGCATGGGGCGAAGCCATCGCCGAACCCGCCGATCCCGTTCGTGAGCAGCGAGCCGGCCATGAGCCCGGCGGTCACGGCCACGACGAGCCCGCCGACGACGGCCGCCCGGCTGCGCGCGAGCACGAGGCCCAGGCCCGCCCCGATGAGGATGAGCGGCCACAGCTGCCAGGCTCCGGCAACGACGGCGGCGTCCAGCACGCCCGCCCGGACCGTGAGCGGGACGGCGCCAAGGACGATGAAGAAGACTCCCCAGCCGAGCAGGCTGCGGTTGACGTGCATCGGTGACCCTCCTGGCCCACGGCGCGACCGGCGGCGCGGACGCATCCATTGTCACGCGCTCGCCTGCATCCGTGACCGGAGGGACGTCACATTCCCAGCCGCCGAGCGGCCCCCGGAGGCGCTCCATCCTCGCGTCCCGACGGTCATCGCTGGTGGGCGTGGCCGCGCGCGCACCCCGTATCGTGGCGCCGGGCGGTCTCGCGATCGGCCGATCGCCGCGCGGACGCGCGTCTAGACTGCGGTGGTGGCGCAGCCCCTCACCGCCGGACCCGTCCACCGGCCGTTCCGTTTCGGCGTCGTGCGACTGATCCTGGGGATCGCGGTGCGGCTGCTGTTCCGGGTGCGTGTCGAGGGCCGCGAGCACCTGTCCAGCGGTCCCGCGATCTACTGCTCGAACCACATGAACTGGGCGGATCCACTGATCATGCTCGCGGTCCTGCCGACGACGCCCCGGGTCGCGATGTTCGGGCCCAAGGAGGCCGACATGACCGTCGGCGCCCGCAACCGGCTCATCGCCTGGGCGGGGTTCGCGGTCCCGTATCGCCCGGAGAAGACCGACCTGCTGGAGACCGCGCGCCGCGTGGGTCGGGTCCTCGCGGACGGCTGGATCCTGTTCATCTTCGGCGAGGGCCGGATCCATCGCGGCGAGCGCGAGCTCCTGCCGCTCGCCGACGGGACCGCCTTCTTCGCGCTCCGCGGCGGCGTGCCGATCATTCCCGTCGCTCTCAACGGCACGAGCTGGCTCGGGTTCCGGCGCACGATCCGCATCCGGGTGGGTGCGCCGATCTCGGCTGACGGTCGGGCGACGAAGGAGGGGATCGCGGCCCTGACAACCCGCACGGAGGAGGCGCTGCTGGCGCTCGTGGCCGACTTTCCCGATCGGCCGACGCCGGGACGCTTCGGCCAGTGGCTCACGGAGCTGTTCAACGACTGGCCGGAGGGTGCCCGCCCGGTGCTGGGGGAGGGGGACGGGGCCGGGTCGGACCTCCTGTCGCGCCGCGCCCGTGAGGGCGCGCAGGCAGCCGACCTGCCCGCGGGCTGAGCCAGGTGTGGCATCCTGCAGGCGACCACCGCACGCCCAGGAGAACCCGTGGGAGCCACCGGCCTCTCAGCTACCGCGACGGAGTATCGCGCCCGGCTCGCCGAGCAGCCCGACGCCCAGATCGACACGTGGGCGTCCGAGCTCATGCGCGACGTGGCCAAGCGCCGTGGGATCGTCAAGGTGGTCGCCGAGTTTCAGGACGCGGCGAAGCTTGACGAGGCGCAATTCGAACGGGTGTTCGCTTCCGGGGGCGGCTCGCCCGCCACGATCGGCCACGATGCGCAGGGACATCTCATCGTGCCGGCCGTCTCTCTCTGGGCGCTCGTCCCCGGCATCCGCTCCCAGGTCGCTGACGGCAGGGATCGGCTGATCGAGTACCTGGTGGCCAACTTTGACGAGCTCGTCTACGTCTGACGCGGACGCGTCCGGGGCGAGCGGCCTCCGGGCCTTCCTGGCGGCGGCACGGCTCGTCCATCCCTTCCCGTCGATCCTCGACGGGCTCGTCGTCGCGCTCGTTGCCGCGGTCTCAGGTGGGTCCGTTCCGGCCTCGCTCGTGCTCGGCCTGTCGATGACCCTCCTCCAGTTCGCGATCGGGACGGTCAACGACATCGTGGACGCCCCGAGGGACGCGGGCCACAGGGGCGGCAAGCCGATTCCCGACGGGTTCGTCACCATTCGGGCTGCCCTGATCGTCGCCGTCGCGAGTGCCGGCGGGGGACTCGTGCTCGCGTTCGTGGGCGGGCCGTGGCTCGCGGGCCTCGGCGTCGTCGTCCTTGGTGTCGGGCTCGCCTACGACCTGTGGGCCAAGGGGACGACGCTCTCGTGGCTCCCGTTCGCGGTCGGGATCCCGCTGCTACCGGTCTTTGGGTGGTACGGCGCCACGGGGATGCTGCCCGGCCTGTTCCTCGTGCTCGTTCCGGCCGCCGCCAACGCGGGCACGGCGCTGGCGATCGCGAACGCGATCGTGGACATGGAGCGGGACGAGGAGGCGGGCTCGCATTCGATCGCCCTGGCCCTTGGGCCGGCGCGGGCAGGCTGGCTCGTCGTCGTGCTCCACGCGGTCGTGGCCGCGCTGGCGTTCGGCACGGCCGTGGTCATGAGCGCCCCGATGGGTTGGGTCGCCGCCATCCTCCTCGCCGCGACGGCCCCGCTGGCCGGGGCCGTGATCGGCCTGGTGGCCGCCCAGCGGCCCGCCACCACGTGGCGCGAGCTGGCGTGGGAGATCCAGGCGGTCGGGACCGGCCTCCTCGCGGTAGCGTGGCTCGGGGCGCTGAGTGCCGGATCGGGGACCCCGCTGGGGGCATGATGGCGGCTCGGCGGGCCGGACCCGGCCGGTCCGGTCGTCCGACTCGGGTGGTGCGCCCGTGCGCCCCCCTCGGTCCGGGGTGCCGGCGACGAAGGTACGCCTAACGGGCTGCCGAGCCCGCTCGTTATCGTAGGTGTCATCATCCCGCTCAACCTCGAGGACATCACTGGCATGACCGACTTCCTCCTCCGACGCATCAAGGGCATGGGCATCGCGCTCGCCGTGCTCGCGCTCTCCGCCGGTGCCGTGTTCGCGGCCGCGCCGCGGTTCACCCCGGTCTCCGACACCGCGGCCGAGACGACCGAGACCACGTCCGAGACCACGGAGACGACCTCGACCACGACCGTCGGCGACGAGGATGGGGACGAGGGCGACGGCGCCACGACGGCCGAGACCTCAGAGACCTCGGAGACGTCCGATGCCTCCGACGGCACGGATACCCACGGCGAGCTCGTCTCGACGGCGGCCCAGATGCCGACGCCCGATGGCTTCCCGAACCACGGCGCGTTCGTCTCGTGCGTGGCGAAGATGGGCAAGGACGTTCTCGCGTCGACCATCGTCTGGACGGACGTGACGCCCGAGAGCTGCGGCATCACCACCGACGTCACCACGACCGACAAGACCAGGGGCAAGTCGGAGCAGGGCCAGGCGAAGGCCCAGGCCGCGAAGACGAAGACCCACGGGCACGGGCACGGGCGGCCCTAGGACCGACGAGGCGGGCGGCGCCCTGCCGCCAACGAATGAATGAAGCCGGCGCCGCGGGCGCCGGCTTCATCGCGTCTCGGCGTTGGAGGCAGACCGTGCGGACCCGCCCTGTGGGTCAGCGGTCGGCGTCGCCCGAGCGGACCACGGCGATCGCGTTCTCAAGCCGGAGCTTGGCGATCGTGAGGTACTTCGCCAGGTTGCTGCGGTCGACGGAGCCGATCGCCGCCAGCACCTCGGGGTTGCGGATGACGTCGAGCAGCGCCTC
>DASXVG010000061.1:0-32212 GCA_036504355.1 Candidatus Limnocylindrales bacterium | reverse complement strand
AGGCGGGCGTCGCGAGCCGCGCCTCGACCGTCGCGCGTGCCGGCTTGTTGGCCGGGTCGACCCACTCGTCCCACGCCCGGTTCATCTCCGCGAACGTCCCGATGTCCGGCAGCCAGATGTTGACCGAAAGCAGCTTCGACTTGTCCGAGCCCGCGGCAGCGAGGTGGGCGTCGATCTGGGCCAGGATGTCCCGCGTCTGCTCGTACACGCCCGCGTCGGCGTCGCTGCTCGTATGGCCGGCGAGGAACACGAGGTCGCCGAACACGACGGCCTCCGAGAAACGGACCCCCGGGTCGATGCGCTGGATGGACACGAGCTCTCCTGATACGGGCGCGGCAACGGGCCGCGGGCTCCCATGATGGCCGCTGCGTCAACCTGCCGACCGCCCGGGTGTAGCCTCACCGACGTGGACCAGACCCCCGCCCGGATCGTCGCCCTCGTCCGCGGGGGAACGCTCGACGCGGAGCTCGCGGCGCTGCTGTGGCTGCTGATCGAGGCGCGCCTCCCCGCGATCGTCGCCGGGGCGTCGGACGGGCCGCGCGACGACCTCGTCGCCGCCCTGTGCGAGCTCCTGCAGGCCGACGCGCGGGTCATCGAGCTCGCGGGCGACGCCGAGGAGTTCGAGTGGCTGCCCGAGGCGACCGAGCTCGGCTGGCGGCGCGAGCACCCCGTGGTGCCGGCCGCCAGTCGCGACGCGACGCCGCGAGCGAGCTCCTCGACCGCCGTCGTCGTCGCCCGCCATCTCGCCGGCACCGGCCCCGCGGCGACGCGTGGCCCCAGGGCGCGGCTGGTCGTCCGGGCGCTGTCGCTCGGCTACGGGCTCGTCGCTGGCATGGACGCCGCGGACCTCGAGGGCGTGTTCGACATGCTCGCGGCCGCGCCCGTCGGCTCGGACGAGGACGAGCGGTCGCGGCTCGGGGTCGTCCTGGCCTGCGCGACGGTCGCCGCCGGGCCGCGAGTCCTCGCGGCGCACTACGTCCGACCGGTCTCGCGCGACCAGCATGGCCACGTCCAGCGCCTGCCGCCCGCCGTGCTGGCAACCTGGAACATGGTCGCAGACACGTTCGATCACTTCGCGTGGGGCGTGCTGCCGGAGCTCGCCGCCAGGATCGGCGTCCGGCCGCTCGACCTCGAGCGGGAGCAGGCGCGCCGCGCCGCTGCCCTGCGTGCCGTGGTCATCGTCGGAGGCTGACCGGCGAGGGCCGCAGGCGTTTGACGCGTTCGGGGTCACGTGCCACGCTGGCCGACCCCGAGCCTCACGCACGCACCCCCGGAGTCCCCGCCGTGGCCCGCTCGACGTCCAGCGTCCCCGAACCCCGTCCCGCCACCATCGGCGAGCTTCGTGCCACGGGGTGGCGCCCGCGGACGGTCAAGGAGGAGATGCGGGCCAATCTCGTTGCGCGCCTGGCCGCCGGCAGACCCGTGTTCGAGGGCATCGTCGGCTACGACGACAGCGTCATTCCGTCGATCGAGAATGCCGTCCTGGCGGGCCAGGACATCGTGTTCCTCGGCGAGCGTGGGCAGGGCAAGACGCGGATGGCGCGCCTGCTCGTCAACCTGCTCGACGACTGGCTGCCGGTCGTCCGCGGCGGCGAGCTGAACGACGATCCCTACGCGCCCGTCAGCGCATCGGCGAAGGCGCTCGTGGCCGAGGGCGGCGAGGAGACGCCCGTCGACTGGCTGCCCCGTGACCGACGCTATGCGGAGAAGCTGGCGACGCCCGACATCACCATCGCGGACCTCATCGGCGAGGTCGACCCGATCCGGGTCGCGGAGGGCCGCTATCTGTCCGACGAGCTGACCCTCCACTACGGGCTGATCCCGCGCGCCAACCGGGGCATCTTCGCGCTCAACGAGCTGCCCGACCTGGCCGAGCGCATCCAGGTCGGCCTGCTCAACATCCTCGAGGAGCGCGACGTCCAGGTCCGCGGCTTCCAGATCCGGCTGCCCCTCGACCTGTTCGTCGTCGCGTCGGCGAACCCCGAGGACTACACGTCGCGCGGCCGGATCATCACGCCCCTCAAGGACCGCCTCGGGTCGCAGGTCCGCACCCACTACCCGCGCAGCCTCGACCACGAGATCTCGATCATCCGCCAGGAGAAGCAGCGCTTCCCGACCGACGAGGCGATCCCGCCGGTCGTCGTGCCCCCGTTCATGGAGGAGCTCGTGGCGGAGCTCACGCACCTCGCGCGCCGTGCCCCGGAGATCAGCCAGCGTTCCGGCGTCTCGGTCCGCGTGTCGGTGGCCAACATGGAG
This sequence comes from Candidatus Limnocylindrales bacterium, assembly GCA_036504355.1. Classification (GTDB taxonomy): domain Bacteria; phylum Chloroflexota; class Limnocylindria; order Limnocylindrales; family CSP1-4; genus CAIXZV01. The sequence goes on along the minus strand of DASXVG010000061.1, from coordinate 29,956 downwards.
GTCCTCGAGGCCGCGGCGATCAAGCGTGCGGTCCGGCTCGGGGAGCCGGTCGCGGCGCCGCGGATCAGCGACCTCGGGGCGGTGCTCGCGTCGACGACCGGCAAGGTCGAGGTGGAGACGGTGGGCGAGGACACGCCCGAGGAGCGGATCGTCGAGCGCCTCGTGACCAAGGCCCTGTTCGCGACCTTCAACCGACGCGCGTCGGTGGACCGGCTGGCACCCGTGATCGAGGCATTCGAAGACGGCCTCGTCCTCGAGACCGGCGAGCGCGTCCCGTCCCGCGACTACGTTCGCTGGATGCACGAGGTCCCCGGGATGGAGGACGCCGTGGACCGGCTGGGGACGTTCGACGCGAGCGATGGGGCGCAGGAGCCCGCGCTCGTCGCCTCCGCGGTGGAGTTCCTGCTCGAGGGGCTGCACCTGCAGCGGCGGCTCAACAAGGACCGCGGCCCGTCCGGCGTGACCTACCGGCGCTGATCCGCCACCCGCAGCCCGATGGCATTCCTGACCCCCGACCCGCGGCACCTCGACCGGACGGACCGACCCGGGTCCAGGCGCGACCCGTCGCTCGGCGGCGATGCGCGGTTCCGCGCCTGGGACGGCTCGCAGGACGTCCCGGACCTGACGGCGGACGAGATCGTGGACGCGCTGGCCGACGACCTGCTCGAGCACGGCGACCTGGCCGAGGCCCTGCGCGACCTGATGGACCGCGGCATCCCTGCAGGCGACCCGTCGCGCGGCGACATGCGGGGCCTGCGAGACCTCCTCGAACGGCTCCGGGACCGCCGGCGGGACATCCTCGCCAAGGGCGACCTCGCGGACCCGCTGGCCGATGTTCGGCGGCAGCTCGACGAGATCGTCGAGCAGGAGCGTGCCGGGGTGCAGCGGCGGCTCGACGACACGGAGCCGGGCGCCGGAGCCGATGGCGGAGACGCCCCGGACCCGGAGCTGTCGCGGATGCTCCGCTCGATTGCCGCGAAGCGGCTCGACAGCCTGGACGCCCTGCCGCCCGACGTCGGCTCGCGCGTCCGCGCGCTCCAGGACTACGACTTCATTGACGCCGAGGCGCGGCAGCGGTTCCAGGAGCTGCTCGACGGGCTCCGCCGGAGCATGCTCGACCGGATGAGCCAGGGGCTGGCCGACGCGGTGAAGTCGATGCGACCCGAGGACCTGGAACCCCAGCGCGAGATGGTCCGCGACCTCAACGGGCTCCTCGAGCGACGGGCGCGGGGCGACGAGCCAACGCAGGCGGACGTGGACGAGTTCCTCTCCCGGCACGGCGCGTTCTTCCCGGGCGCCCGGACGCTCGACGACGTCATCGACCAGCTCGCAGACGGGATGGCGGCGATGCAGTCGCTCATGCGCTCGCTCTCGCCGGAGCAGCGGGCCGAGCTCCAGGACACGCTGGACGCGCTGCTGCGTGACGACCGCCTCAAGTGGGATCTCGCCCAGCTGGCCGCGAACCTCGACCAGGTCCTGCCCGGCGGGCTGGGGGAGCGGGTCCGGTTCACGGGCGACGAGTCGATGGGTCTTGAGTCGGCGCTGGACCAGCTGGGCAGGCTGCAGGCGCTCGACCGGCTCGAGGCTCAGCTGGACGGCGCGGGCGGGCCGGGGGACCTCGGCGAGATCGATCGCGCGGACGTCGCCGACCTCCTGGGTCCGGACGCGGCGCGCGACCTCGACGCGCTCGGGGATCTCGCCGACCGGCTGGAGGCGGCGGGTTACCTGGAGCGGGAGGGCGAGCGGCTGGAGCTCACGCCACGCGGGCATCGCAGGATCGGACAGAAGGTCCTCGACGAGCTGTTCGCGCGCCTCGAACGAGATGCCTTCGGCGGCCACCGGCTCGACAGGACGGGTCGCGGCGGCGAGCGCGAGGAGACGTCCAAGCCGTTCGAGTTCGGGGACCCGTTCCACCTCGACCTGCGGGGCACGCTCTCGAACGCGCTGATGCGCGAGGAGAACGCCCCGTCCCGGCGGCCGGCCGGCGGCGCGGTCAAGCTCCGGCCCGGCGACTTCGAGGTCTACCGCACCGAGCACTCGACCTCGGCGTCGACCGTCCTGCTCGTCGACATGAGCCGTTCGATGCTCCTCCGCAACTGCTACCTCGCGGCGAAGAAGGTGGCGATCGCGCTCGACACGCTGATCAGGACGCAGTACCCGCGCGACAGCCTCTCGATCGTGGGCTTCGCGTACTCCGCTCGCGAGCTCCGGCCCGAGGCGCTGGCCGAGCTCAGCTGGCACACGTACGAGTACGGCACCAATCTCCAGCACGGACTGCTCCTCGCGCGGCGCATCCTCGCCAGGAGCCGGTCGGCCAACAGGGAGATCGTGGTCATCACGGACGGGGAGCCGACCGCGCACTTCGAGGACGGTCAGGTCGAGTTCAGCTACCCGCCGACCCGGCGCACGATCGAGGAGACCCTGCGCGAGGTCGTCCGGTGCACCAGGGACGGGATCACGATCAACACCTTCATGCTCGACCGGACGCCGGCCCTGACCGACTTCATCGGCTACGTCACCGAGCTCAACGGCGGGCGCGCGTTCTACGCCGAGCCCGAGAACCTGGGCGAGTACGTGCTCGTCGACTTCGTCAAGCGGCGCACGCGGCGGCTGACGTAGAGTTCCGCCCCAAGCGCCCCATTCGACCCGTTCCGAGCCGGGCCATGCGGGCGCGCTCGCAGAGGTGCGCCGGTGCTCCAGCTGTTCCTGTTCCTGCACGTGATGGGGGCGATCGCAGTCTTCGGGCCGACGTTCGCGTTCCCGGTCATCGCGCGCCACGCCTCCCAGCAGCCACAGCACGGGCACTTCGCCGCCGTCGTCAGCGAGGCGATCGAGCGCCGCATCGTCCTCCCCGGGGCAATCGTCCAGGGCATCACCGGCGTCGTCCTGATCCTGATCCTCGGGGCGGACCTGACGAGCGCGACCTACCGCTGGCTCATCGGCGGAATCATCCTCTACCTGATCGCGGTCTTGTACGCGGCCTTCGTCCAGGCGCCCGCGGCAGAACGGATGGTCGCGCTCACCGCCGGTGGGCCGCCCGCCGGTGCGCCGCCCCCAGGGGCCCCCGCGGGGCCGCCCCCGGAGATCGCCGCGACCGCGAAGAAGCTCCAGCAGGGCGGGATGGTCCTCACCGTGCTGATCGTGCTCATCGTGATCCTGATGGTGACCAAGCCAGGGTTCTGACCCCGGGGGCGGCCGGGTCGGGGTAACGAGCGGTCGCAGCCCGGCCCATGCGGCCCTCAGCCGCGGGCCATCGTGCCCGGCCATGCGGACCTCAGCCGCGGGCCATCGTGCCCGGCCATGCGGACCACCCTCCCGCCTCGGGGGACCCGTTGTGCTCCTGTCCCGCGACGGGCCCGGGGGCATGCTCATCGTGTCCCGCGCCACGCCGTCCAGCGCCGGCCGTGCACCCCCCGGGTACCATCACGCTCGACACCACAGGAGACCCCGCCCGATGCCCCACGTCGCCACGTCGCCCGCCGACCTCCTCGCCCAGCTCTCGGGCATCGCCCACGTCGAGGGCGGCCGCCTCGTCATCGACGACGAGTCGCGGTTCCGGTCCCAGGCCGCGGCCGACCTCGCCTGGACGGCGGCGTTCACGACCGACGACCCGACCGCCGAGGCCGCGCGCTGGATCGTGTGGGAGGGCAGCCAGGCCGTCGGCGCGCGGTCGGCGAGCATCCAGGAGCTGTACATGGCGCGCAGCCGGGGCGAGATCTCCGGCTTCACGGTCCCGGCGCTGAACATCCGGGCCCAGACCTTCGACATGGCGCGTACGTTCTACGAGACCGCGGCCCGTGCCGACGTGGGCACGGTGATCTTCGAGCTCGCGCGGAGCGAGCAGACCTACACGTTCCAGCGGCCGATGGACTACGCCACCTCGATCCTCGCGGGCGCGATCGCGGCCGGCTGGAGCAGCCCCGTGTTCATCCAGGGCGACCACTACCAGTTCAACGCGAAGAAGTACGCCGCGGACCCCGAGGCGATGACCGAGGAGATCCGGCGCGCCTGCCGGCTCGCGATCGACGCCGGCTACCGCAACATCGATATCGACAGCTCCACGCTCGTCGACCTCTCGAAGGCCAACCTCGACGAGGAGCAGCACGAGAACTACACCCGTGCCGCGGAGCTCACGGCGCTCATCCGGGAGCTGGAGACGGACGGCGTGACCGTGAGCGTCGGCGGCGAGATCGGCGAGGTGGGCAAGCAGAACTCGACGCCCGAGGAATTGCGCGCGTACCTGGACGGCTACACGGCCGAGCTCGCGCGGCGGGCCCCGGGCGCGAAGGGCCTGTCCAAGGTCAGCGTCCAGACGGGCACGAGCCACGGTGGCGTGCCGCTGCCGGGCGGCGGCGTCGCCGCGGTCAAGCTCGACTTCAACGTCCTGCGCGAGCTGGGCGAGGTCGCCCGCACCTACGGCCTGGCGGGTGCGGTCCAGCACGGCGCGTCCACGCTTCCCGACGAGCTGTTCCATCACTTCCCGGCGGTCGAGACGGCCGAGATCCATCTCGCGACGGGCTTCCAGAACGCGCTCTACGACCATCCCGCGTTCCCGGCCGCGCTGATGGACGAGATCTACGCCTGGTGCAGGGCGAACGCCGCCGACGAGCGCAAGGACGGCCAGACCGAGGAGCAGTTCCACTACACCACGCGCAAGAAGGCGATCGGGCCGTTCAAGCGCCAGCTGTGGGACCTGGGGACGAAGGACGAGATTCTCGCTTCGCAGGCAGCCAAGCTCGCCTTCCTGTTCACCGAGCTCCGGGTCAACGGCTCCATGGAGCACGTCGCGCGGTTCATCACGCCGACCCCGCTCTCCCGGCCGATCCCCGAGTCCCTCAAGGCTGCGGTGGGCTGACGCGCCGAAATCAGCGCAGCCCCAACGCCGTGAGCGACGAGAGCGAGGCGCCGGGCGAGAGGTCCGGGTTGCCGCTCGCGGTCTCCGTCCGTCTCGAGGCGCCCGGGGATGAGCCCGGCATCCGCCACGTGGAGCTGGCCGCGTTCACGGGACCGGACGAGGCGGCGATCGTGGATCGCATCCGGGACGAGGCGCCCGATGGGTGGCAGAGTCTCGTCGCGATCGACGCCGCAGGCGACATCGTGGGCCACCTGCTGCTCTCGCCGTGTCGGGTCGAAGGCGACGACGGCGGGCTGCGCGCGACCGTGCTCGCGATCGGCCCGGTTGCCGTGTCGCCCTCCGTCCAGTACCGGGGCGTGGGATCGGCCCTCATGTACGCGGCGATGTCCCTGGCGATCGCGAGGGGCGCGCCGGCGCTGGTGCTGCTCGGGCACGCCGACTACTACCCGCGGTTCGGCTTCGAGTCAGCGCGCGACGTCGGCCTCCGGCCGCCGGCGGACGCGTGGCCCGACCACGTGTGGATGGCCCGCCGGCTGCCTGCCTGGGACGCGTCGATGCGCGGCACGGTGCGCTACCCGGAGGCATTCGGGCCGCTTGCCTGACGGGCGCCGCCTGCCGTACTGTCGCCGTCACGTCGGTCGAGGCTCCCTCGCGCGTCTCAGCGAAGCAAGGAGCTCCCCATGAGCGTTCCCACCACCGATGACCTCGATGCCGCGCGCCGCGATGCCCTCGCGGGCCGCCTGTTCGAAGCGACCCTCGGCGCGTTCGACCTGCTCGCGGTCCAGCTCGGGCTCGAGCTCGGCATGTATCGGGCCCTCGCTGACCACGGGCCGCTGACGCCACCCGAGCTTGCCGCGCGAGCGGGGATCGCCGGCCGATACGCCCGTGAATGGCTGGAGCACCAGGCCGTCGGCGGCCTGCTCGACGTGACCGCGTCCGGTGACGCGGACGCCCGCCGGTACACCCTCCCCGGGGGACACGCCGACGTGCTGCTGGACCCGGAGAACCCGGCCACGATGGCGCCGATGCCGCTCGTGGTGCTGGCCGCGACCCGGGCATGGCCGGACCTGCTCGCCGCCTATCGCACCGGCGGCGGCGTGGACTGGAACGCCTATCCGCTCATCTCGGAGGCCCAGGAGGCCGCGAACCGGCCCGTCTTCCGGCACCTCCTCGCGCAGGACTGGCTGCCGGCCATCCCGGACGTGCATGCCCGACTGCTCGCCGGCGGTGCCCGCGTCGCGGACGTGGCGTCCGGCGGCGGCTGGTCGTCGATCGCGATGGGCCGCGCCTACCCGGGGATCGAGGTCCACGGCCTCGACCTCGACGCGGAGGCGGTCGCACGCGCGACGGCGAAGGCCGAGGCCGCAGGCCTGTCGGACCGGGTGACGTTCCACGTCGTCGACGCGCAGGACCACGGGCTCGACGGCACGTTCGACCTCGTGACGGTGTTCGAGGCGGTCCACGACATGGCCCGGCCGGCGGGCGTGCTCGCGGCCGTCCGGCGCCTGCTGGCGCCGGGCGGGACCGTGCTCGTGATGGACGAGAAGGTCGCCGACACGTTCACCGCGCCCGGCGACGAGGTCGAGCGGCTGATGTACGGCTACTCCCTGTTCTTCTGCCTCGCCAACGGCCTCGCGGATCCGCCGAGCGTGGGCACCGGCACCGTGATGCGGTCCGCCACGCTGCGTGCCTACGCGGAGGCGGCGGGGTTCTCGTCGGTGACGGTCCTCCCCATCGAGCACGACGTGTTCCGCTTCTATCGCCTCGACCCGTAGCCGATCGGCGCCCGTTGCGACGGGCGCACCCGCGTGGATGCCGGCCGACGTTCGAGACGATCATCGGCGTGATCCTCGTGTTCGGGGTCGTGTACTACCTCGTTGCCGTCCGCGGGTCCGCGCATGACGTCGAGTCCGCCGACCCGTCGACCGGCGAGGCGCTCATCGGCTGACGGCCGGTCCGATCCCGCGTCCCCGGCGTCCCGCTCCTTCGGCGACCCGATCCGCGCCAAGCCGGTAGCCTCACTGACATGCAGCAGCGTGGCCCGGCACCGTACGCGCGGCTCGCGCTCGCGACGATGCTCGCGGGGGTGGGCGCCGTCCTCGTGCTGCTCGGGATCTCGGCGGTCCTGCGGGCACCCGGTGGGCTCGCTCGACCGCCGGCGTCGCCTGGCCCGTCGAACGTCTCGCTGGCCACGCCGGCGCCCGCGTCGCCCTCGCCGCCGGGCTCGGGGGTCGTCGTGCCGTCGACGTCGCCGGCGCCATCACCCTCCCCGGGCGGGGACCCCGTGCTCGTCGGCGCGGGCGACATCGGTCGTTGCGACTCGACCGCAGACGACCAGACCGCCGCGCTCGTGGCGGGCCTGCCGGGGATCGTGTTCACCCTCGGCGACAACGCGTACGAGCGGGGGACGGCCGATGAGTACCGGGACTGCTTCGGCCCGGCGTGGGGCCGCCTCAAGGACCGGATCGAGCTCCCCGTGCCCGGCAACCACGACTGGGCGACCGACGGGGCAGCCGGCTACCGCGACTACTTCGGCACGACGGCCGTCCGCGACGGCCAGACGTGGTACTCCGCGGACGTCGGGTCGTGGCATGTCGTCGTGCTCGACTCGTCCTGCGATCGCGTGCCTGGTGGGTGCGGCGCCGACTCGCCGCAGGTCCGCTGGCTGATCGATGATCTCGCCGCCAGCCGCGCCAGGTGCACGCTGGCGCTGTTCCATCACCCGCGGTTCAGCAGCGGGTACCACGGCAACGACCCGACGGTCGGCCCGTTGTGGGACGCGCTGTACGCCGGCGGCGCCGACCTCATCGTCAACGGCCACGAGCACAGCTACGAGCGGTTCGCCCCGCAGGATCCCTCGGGTGCGGCGGATGATGCGCGGGGCATCACGGAGATCATCGCGGGGACCGGCGGCGCGGACCTGCGCGGCTTCGGCGACCCGGTGCCCAACAGCCGGGTGCGATCCTCGCTCGCGCACGGCGTGCTGTCGTTGACGCTCCGGCCGCCGGGATGGGCATGGGCCTTCACCTCGGTGGACGGCAGCTTCTCCGACACGGGCACGGGCGCCTGCCACTGACGCCCCGCGACGGACGACGCTGTCACGGCAGAATGGCGTCATGACGACACCCGACTACGGGCCCGAGTGGTCCGCCTCGCTCGCCCGGGTCCCCGAGGCCACGCTCCGGGAGTGGCTCGCCTTCGCGCTCGAGGCATGCGACGCAGCGGACGCGATCGCGATGGCGCACTTCCGGCGCGACCTCGACCTCGAGCGCAAGCCCGATCGCACGTTCGTCACGATCGCGGACCAGGGGATCGAGCGCGAGCTTCGCGACCGGATCCTCGCGCGCTATCCGGATCACGGGATCGTGGGCGAGGAGTACGGGACCGAGGCGGGCTCGACGGGGACGCGATGGATCATCGATCCCATCGACGCGACCCACAACTACATCCGGGGCGTCCCGCTGTTCGGGACGCTGATCGGCATCGAGCATGACGGCGAGCTCCAGGTCGGCGTCATCTCCGCCCCGGCCATGCGCGAGCGCTGGTTCGCCCACCGCGGCGGCGGCGCGTGGAACCGGGGCATGGACGGTGAGCGCCGGATCCGGGTCTCGCGCGTCGGCGCGATCGAGGACGCGCAGCTCGTCTATGGCTCGCGGCGCGACGCCGTCGCCTCGGGGCTGATGCCCGGCTTCGACGCGCTCATCGACGCGTCCTGGCGCGAGCGCGGGTTCGGGGACTTCTGGGGCTACTCGCTCGTGGCCGAGGGAGCGGCGGAGGCGATGCTGGAGGTCGGGATGCAGGTCTGGGACCTCGCGGGGCCCCTCGTGGTCATCGAGGAGGCCGGCGGCAGGGTCACGGACGTCGACGGCGTGCGGCGCTTCGACGCTCCGTCGTTCGTGGGCTCGAACGGCCTGCTCCACGACGAGATCCTCCGGCGCCTCCGCGCCCGCTGAGGTTCGCCCGTCCCGCCGGTGCTCGGCGCGCTCGGGGCGAGGAGCCCGAGGTCAGCGCCGGCGCGGGCTCCAGGTGGCGAACGTCCAGCACAGCGCCAGGACCGCGCCGGCCGCGAGCAGCGCAACGGGGAGGTTGCGTTCGCCGAAGCCCCACGCGACCGCGCCCACCACGCCGACGACCGCGACGACGCCGAAGAAGGCGCGGCGCATGAGGCGAGTTCCAGGCGGCGCGTACCCGTCGAGCCCGGGATCCCGGCCGGCGACCCGTGCCGCCTCGTCCGCCGCGACCCAGTCCTCCTCGCGCGGGGCACCCTCGGGAACCGCCGCTGCCGCGTCGGCCGGACCGAGGAGGTCCTCCCACGCGCGGTCGTCCAGCACGCTGGCTCGAGAGCCGAGCATGCGGAGCCCGGGCCGGGCCAGCGCCCGTGCGTCCTCCGGCTCGAGCCGGTCCTGCATCACGGCGACCGCCACCAGGTCCCGGAGGACGGCGATGATGACAGCCTGGTCCTCGACCCGGGCCGCACCGGTCGGGTTGATGGAATACGGGTACGGCCGGATACCCGCGAAGCGGGCAAGGATGGCGTTCGCGAGGGCGTCACGCGCCTCGTCGAGGAGCGGGCGCCGCCCCGAGCCGTCCGCCAGGCGCTCGAGCTCGTCGAGACGACCCTCGCGACCGGTCGCGCCGAACGGCGGCGCCGGAATCTCGTTCAGGTCGGACGCCGACAGCCGGTCGACCGCCTCGTAGACGGCCTCGACGCGCGCGCGGGCCGCATGCTCCCCGGGGCTCGACAGCCTGCCCGACCCGCCGCTCACGAGCAGCCCCCTCGCACCGGTCGTCAGGCGCCGGCGGCGTCCAGCGCCTCGGCGATGATCACGAGCGCCTGGTCCACCTCTTCCGCCGTCGTGACGAGGGGCGGGATGATCCGGATGACGTTCACGTACGTGCCCGCGGTCAGCAGCAGCAGGTTGCGGGCGAAACACTCCTGCTGGACCCGCTTCGTCAGCGCCGGGTCCGGCGTCCGCCCGTCGCCCTCGGCGGGCCTGACGAACTCGATCGCCACCATCAGCCCCAGGCCGCGGACGTCGCCCATCGACGGGTGCGTGGCGGCGAGCCGGCGGAGGCCGTCCAGGAACTGTGCTCCACGGTCCCGGGCATTCCCGAGCAGCCCCTCGTCCTCGATCACGTCGAGCGTCGCGTTGGCCGCGGCGCACGACACGACGTTGCCGCCGTATGTCCCGCCGTGCGAGCCCGGCGGGAAGCGGTCCATGAGCTCCTTCTTGGCCACGATCCCGGACAGCGGCAGGCCGGAGGCGATGCCCTTGGCCATCACCACGATGTCGGGGTCCACGTCCCAGTGACGCACGGCGAACAGCTCGCCGGTGCGCCCGAAGCCCGTCTGGACCTCGTCGGCCACGAGCAGGATCCCGTGCTGCCGGGTGATCTCGCGGAGGCGCGACAGGAACGTCGGGGGCGGCACGAGGTAGCCGCCCTCGCCGATGACCGGCTCCACGATGATGGCCGCGACCTTGTCCGGGTAGACGAGCTGGTGGAACAGCAGGTCCAGCTGCGCCTCCCAGTCACAGGTGCAGTCGGTGGGGTCGTGGGCGCCGCCCGAGGCCCGATAGCAGTAGGGATACGAGGCGTGGTAGATGGAGCCCGGGAGCGGCTCGAACGCGCCACGGTAGACGTCCTTGGCCGCGGTGAGCGCCATCGCCTGGGCGGTCCGACCGTGGAAGCTGTAGCGGAACGCAACGATGGCCGGACGCCCGGTCGCGACGCGCGCGAGCTTGACCGCGGCCTCGACCGCCTCGGCGCCGGAGTTCGCGAGGAACGCCGACCACGGGCCGTTCGGGAGCAGGCCCGCGAGGCGCTCGTACAGCCGCAGTCCCGCCTCGTGGTAGACGATGTTCTGCTGCCCGTGGAGCAGCTTCGCCGCCTGCGCCTGGACCGCCGCGACCACGCGCGGATGGGCGTGGCCGGTGTTGGTGACGCCGATCCCGGAGGTGTAGTCGAGATACCGCTCACCATCGGGCGTGACCAGCCAGGAGCCCTCGCCGTGATCCACGACGAGGTTCGTGATCCGGCTCCACACCGGGGGCACCACCGATCGGTCGGGGAGGGACGCGGACGCGCTGCCGGGGGCCGGTGCGGTGTCGACCATCGAATCTCCTTGGCCGCCCGCGGCGGGAGCGGCGATCGCGCTGATGCTAGCGGAGACGGGGGATGCCACCCGATCGCAGCGACGAGATCAGCACCAGGCCGACCGCGCCGAGGAACACCATCGAGCCCACGACGTTGATCTGGACCGGCAGCGCGTTGCGCTGGATCGAGTAGACCCAGATCGGGAACGTGTTCGTGGTGCCGGAGACGAAGTTCGTGATCACGAAGTCGTCGATCGAGAGGCTGAACGCCAGCAGCGCCGCCGCGACGATGCCCGGCAGGATCAGCGGGAAGGTGACCTTCCAGAACGTCGTGAGCTCGTCCGCACCCAGGTCCATCGCGGCCTCCTCGAGGCGGCGGTCGAAGCCCTGGACGCGCGCCTTCACCGTCACCACCACGAAGCTGATGTTGAACATGATGTGCGCGATGAGGATCGTGTGGAACCCGGTGGGGTAGAGGAGGGGGATCGAGCCCGCCAGCGGCGGCAGCGCCGTCGCCACGAACAGCGTCAGCAGGCTGGCGCCCATGACGATCTCGGGCGTCGCCATGGGCAGGAAGATCAGGCCGTTGAGCAGGCCGCGGCCCCGGAACCGGTAGCGCGTCAGCGCGAGTCCGATGAGCGTGCCCAGGATCGTGGCGACGATCGTTGACAGGACCGCGATGAGGAGGCTCGTGACGACCGCGTCGCCGAGGCCCGGCCAGTCGAACGGATGGAGCCAGCCATCGATCGAGAACTCGTTCCAGGCGTAGTTGAACTTGCCCTCCGGCTTGTTGAACGAGAACACGATCATCACGGCGATCGGGATCAGCAGGTAGCCGATCGCGAGCACGGTGAACAGCGGCAGCAGGTAGCGATCGATGCGCTGCCACAGCGGTTGCCGGGGTCGCGCCAGGTCTGCCGTGACCGGGAGCGTGGCGGGCGCGTTGGTGGCCATCAGCCGGTCAGCTGTTCCGTGCCGAGGGCGCGCGCGTACAGCGCGACCGCGGCCAGGATCGCGGCCATGAGGATGAACGACAGCGCGGAGCCCACCGGATAGTCGTTCTGGACCAGCAGCCGGTTCTGGATGACGTTGCCGATCATCCGCGTCTGCGGGTTGCCCAGGAGCTCCGCGTTGATGTAGTCGCCCATCGCCGGGATGAACGTGAGCAGCGAACCCGCGAACACGCCCGGCAGCGCGAGCGGAAGCGTGACCCGGCGGAACGCCTCCCAGCGGCCCGCGTACAGGTCGGCGGCCGCCTCGATGAGCCGCGGGTCGATCTTCTCCAGCGCCACGTACAGGGGCAGGATCATGAACGGCAGGAAGTTGTAGGTGAGCCCGGCGGTCTGGGCGACCGGCGTGCCGAGCAGGCTGAACCCGCCGGGGAGGATCCCCAGCGAGTGCTTGAGGGGCCCCAGGATCGGCCCCTCGTCACCGAGCAGGATCTTCCAGCTGATCGTGCGGATCAGGAAGCTCGTGAAGAACGGCGCGATGACCAGGAACAGGATCAGGTTCTTGTAGCGCCCGCCGCGCAGCGCGATCGAGTACGCCACCGGGAACCCGATGAGGAACGCGAACAGCGTCGCGAGGCCGCCGTAGAGGATGGAGTTGAGGAACTGCTTGCCGAACTTCGTCAACGCCTCCACGTAGGCGTCGGCGGACATGGTCATCGTGAACCCGGTCTCGATGGAGCCGGTCGAGACCGAGTACGTGAACATCTGGACGACGGGCAGCACGTAGAACACGAGCAGCCACAGCAGGCCGGGCGCGAGCAGCAGCCACGGGACGGCCTTGTTGAACCGCCGCCGGAGGCCCGGCCTGGGCGGGGGTGCCGGCGCCGCTGCTGCCGTCATCGTGAGGGGTCGCTTCCGCGCCTAGAGGCCCGAGAGCGTCGCGAACAAGTCGTTGAGCTTGGACTCCTGCTCGTCGCTCAGCGCCTGGAAGCTGTGCTGCTTGGCCACCGTCGCGGCGTCGGGGAACAGCAGCGGGTTCGTCGCCGCCTCGGCGTCGATCGCCTTGATCTCGTCCGCGGCGCCCTTCACCGGGGAGACGTAGAAGATGTAGTCGGCGATCCGGGCCGCGACCTTGGGGTCGTAGACGTAGTTCATCATCAGCTCGGCCGTGTACTTGTTGGCCGCGCCCTTCGGGATGAGCATGTTGTCCGTCCAGATCAGCACGCCCTCCTCTGGCACGATGAACCGGTCGTCCTCGCCGCCCGACGACGCGAGGTCGCCGGACCACACCATCGCCGCCCAGACCTTCTTCTGCGCGAAGTCCTGGAGGTACTCGTTGCCCGTGAACCGCAGCCCCTTGTCGACGAGCGGCTGGATGTCGTCCGCGACCTTCTGGAGATCGTCGGTGGTGACGGTCTCGGGGTTCGGGTCGATGCCCAGCTTGAGCAGCGCGAGGCCGAACGTGTCACGCGCCTCCGTCAGGAACGTGAGCTTGTCGGCGGGGATGGCCCACAGGTCCGCGATCTTCGTGGGCTCGGCGATGTTGTTCTCGGTGAGCGTCTTCACGTTGTAGCCGACGCCGGTCATGCCCGACTGCCACGGGTAGTGGTAGTCCATGTTGGGGTCCCACGGGTAGCCCTTGAGCGAGTCCGCGACGTTCGCCACGCAGTTGGGCACTGACGACTGGTCGATCTTCTCCGCCCAGCCGTTGGTGACGATCTTGGAGGCCATCCAGTCCGTCAGGACCATGAGGTCCCAGCCCGTCGGGAGGCCGGCGACCAGCGCGGGCTTGATCGTCTCGACGAAGACCGCGTTGTCGCCGATCTTCTCCTGGTAGTCGACCTTGACGCCGTACTGCTTCTGGAACTCCTCGAGCGACGGCGACGAACCGGGCGAGTACACACCCTCGTCGCCCGCGGTGCCGACGAGGTCGATGTATGCGGGCCAGTTCGCGAACATCAGCGGGCCGGTCGGCGAGGGCTGCGGCGTCGGCTCGGCTGAGGCGGACGCGGACGGGACCACGGCCGTGGACGGGGCGGCGGACGCCGACGCCGGGGCGCTCGGGCTGGCGCCCGACTTCGTGCCCGTGCACGCGGCGATGAACGTCGCGACGCCACCAAGGGCGGCGCCCTTGAGGACGGTGCGGCGGGAGACGGGGGCGGCGGACAGGTCGGTCATGTGCTCCTCACTCGTCGGCGGGGCCGGGCAGCGGTGCGCCGGCCTCGACGACGAAGGTGTGATCGGGGATCCAGGTGAGGTCCACCTGGTCGCCCCGGCTCCACAGCTCTTCCTTCGTCGTGCGCTCGATGTTCTGCTCGTAGACCATCACCCTCGCGCCCCCGCGCGTCTCGACGATGTACGAGGTGCTGACACCCATGTACGAGGCGTCGGTGACGACACCCGACAGGCGGTTGAGCCCGGGCGCGGTCTCGGTGCCCTCCTTGTGCAGGCGGATCTTCTCCGGCCGGACGCCCACGTCCACGGTCGTGCGGCCGTAGACGGAGTCGGCCGGGGCCTTGACGACCGTCCCGTCGGCGAGCTGGATGATCCCGTGCCCGTCGGCCGTGCCCTGGCACTCGCCACCGAGCAGGTTGCTGACGCCGAGGAAGCCCGCGACGAAGCGGGTGGTCGGGCGCTCGTACAACGACTCGGGGTCGCCCAGCTGCTCGTAATGCCCCCTGTTCATGACGGCGATGCGGTCGCTCATCGTCATCGCCTCCTCCTGGTCGTGGGTCACGTAGATGAACGTGATCCCGACCTCGCGCTGGATGCGCTTGAGCTCGAACTGCATCTGCTTGCGCAGCTTCAGGTCGAGGGCGCCAAGCGGCTCGTCGAGGAGGAGGACCGCCGGCCGGTTGATGAGCGCCCGCGCGAGCGCGACCCGCTGCGCCTGGCCGCCCGAGATCTCCGTCGGCCTGCGGGCCTCGAAGCCGGGCAGCTCCACGAGCTTGAGCATGTCGGTGACCCGCGACTTGATCTCGGAGCCCTTCACCTTCTGGCGGCGCAGGCCGAAGGCAACGTTCTCGTAGATCGAGAGGTGCGGGAACAGGGCGTAGTTCTGGAACACCGTGTTCACGTGGCGCTTGTACGGCGGCAGCCACGTGACGTCCTCGCCCTGGAGCTCGATCCGCCCGGACGTGGGCTGCTCGAACCCGCCGATCATCCGGAGCGTGGTCGTCTTGCCACACCCGGACGGGCCGAGGAGGCTGAAGAACTCGCCGTCGACGACCTCGAGGTCGATGTGGTCCACGGCGTACACATCGCCGAACGCCTTGGACACCTGGACGAGACGGACGTCAACGTCATGCACGGGGAACGAGCCGCTCCTGGGTACGAGTCGGAACGACCGAGGCCGCAACCGGGGCTCCCGACCCGGCACGTGCGGACGTTCACGATGGACCTCGTCGGCGCGAACGATAGGCGCGGCCGTTTGGAGTGTCAAATTGACGACTTGGGACGGTTCGGGGTCGAATCGTTGCGAATCTCGCACGATAGGCCCGGTTGCATGGTCGAGTTCGCACGATGTCGTGCGTCCGGGACCGTGCCACGTCGGGCCCCGGCGCCGGTGCGGAGTGCCCGATCGCACGGGCGACCGGCCACGGGTACGATATCGACGTCCCGCGCGTCGCAAATCCGGCCCGGGTACGCCGCACAGGAGCGAACCGACCCTGATGAGCGCTGTCACAGAGGCTGCCGTCTTCGACGCCCTCCGCACCGTCCAGGAGCCCGAGCTGGGCGGCGACCTCGTCACCCGCAACATGATCAAGGACCTCGTCCTGACCGGCTCCGACGTCGCGTTCACGATCGAGCTGACGACACCGGCGTGCCCGCTCAAGGACCAGATCGAGTCCGAGGTGCGCCAGGCCCTCACGCCCGTCGGCATCGAGGCCATCGACATCACGTGGGGCGCAACCGTGCGGCGCGCCAGTCCGCGTGCCCCGGAACAGCTCGTCCCCGGCGTCAAGAACGTGATCGCGGTGGCATCCGGCAAGGGCGGGGTGGGCAAGAGCACGGTCAGCGTCAACCTGGCCGTCTCGCTGGCGAAGGCCGGGGCCAGCGTCGGGCTCCTCGACGCCGACATCACGGGCCCCAACATCCCGATGATGCTGGGCCTCGACGGGCAGCCCAAGGCGAGCGAGAACAACAAGATCATCCCGCTCGAGCGCCACGGCGTGAAGGCGATCTCGATCCAGTTCTTCGTCCCGGAGGGGCAGCCCATCGTGTGGCGAGGCCCGCTCATCGGCGGCGCGATCCAGCAGTTCCTGCGCGACGTCGAGTGGGGCGAGCTCGACTACCTCGTGATCGACCTGCCGCCCGGCACCTCCGACGCGCAGCTGACGCTCGCCCAGGCGGTGCCGATCAGCGGCACGGTCCTGGTCACCACGCCGCAGGACGTGGCGCTGGCGGACGTGGCCAAGGCGCTCGCGATGCTCAAGCGGCTCAACGTCCCGATCATCGGCCTCGTGGAGAACATGAGCGCCTTCATCTGTCCTCACTGCGGCGAGGCGACCGAGATCTTCGGGCGCGGCGGTGGTGAGCGGTTCGCGCAGGAGCACGGCCTCGACTTCCTGGGCAAGATCCCGCTCGACATCACGGTGCGCCAGGGCGGCGACGTGGGCGTTCCGGCCGTCGCACAGCGCGAGCCCGGTCCCGCGGCCGTGGCGCTCGAGGCCGTGGCCGGCCTCGTCGCCGCGAGCATGAGCGTGCGCGCCGCCACGAGCGCGACCCCCGTCCTCTCGATCACCTAGGGACGCGCCTGCGCCGCTCCCGGCCGCCCCGCCTGCTCTACGATCCATGCACGTGAGTCAGACGCGCCCGCCGACCGACCCGAACGCCCTCCGCGCGGCGCTCGAGGCCGTGCCCCTGTTCCGGGACCTCGAGCCGGACGAGCTCGCGCTGCTGATGGGGAGCGTCCGGACCCGGCGCTACCGGCGCGGCGAGGTGATCTTCCACCAGGGCGACCCCGGTGACGCCCTGTACATCATCCTCACCGGGCGGGTGAAGATCTCGAGCCCGTCGGACACGGGCGTGGAGGCGATCCTCGCCTCGCTCCGGCCCGGCGAGTTCTTCGGCTCGCTGGCGCTGCTCGACGGCGCGCCGCGGTCCGCGTCCGCGACCGCGGTGGAGGCGACCGAGACCCTCATCCTCCCGCGCGACCGCTTCCGGCAGCTCGTCAACGACGTCCCCGCGATCCGTGACCACGTGTTCGCGGAGCTCGCGCACGAGCTCCGAAGGCTCACGAACCACGTCGAGGAGTTGCACTTCCTCGATATCGCGGGCCGCCTCGCCGCACGCTTGGCGCGCCTTGCCGACGAGCAGGGTCGGTCGGCCGGCGACGGCGACATCAGGCTCGACGGCCCCCTCACCCAGGGCGAGCTCGCGGCGATGGTGGGCAGCACTCGCCAGAGCGTCAACAAGCTGCTGGGCTTCTTCGTGGACGACGGCCTCATCCGTATCGAGCGCGACGCGATCGTCATCCACGATCTCGCCGGCCTGCAGCGCGCCGCGCGGCGGTAGGGCGACGCCTCAGCCCCCGGGCGATCTGCGCAGCAGCGCGAGCAGCGCGGCCGCGCCCGCAATGGCTGCCCGGTCCGCGCCGAGGCTCCCACGCAGGAACGCGAACCGGCGCTCGTTGTGCGTCCCGTCCGGCGTCACGATCCCCACGTTGACGGTCGTGTCCTCGCCACCGGGGAGGGCGCGGATCGCAAGCCCCACGCTCGCGCCCGATTGCGCCCGCACCCGCGTCGCCTCGCGAACCTCGAACGTCCCGTCGTCGGACGCCGGGTCGGCATCCACAGCCGCGCCGCGCCGTTCGGCGAGCACGACCGCCGGCAGCGCGCGGAGCAAGCCGACGAGCGCCCCGTCGGTCCCGTGCTCGGTGGTGGCGAGCGTCCAGCCACGGGCGGCGAGGGCTGCCTCGAGCGCACCCGCCCAGGTCGTGTCCCCGCGCGCCCAGACGTACTGGCCCACGATCGAGGTGACGGCAGCCTCCGCCTCGTCTGCGAGCTCGGCTGCGGAGCGTCCGCCGGCGCCCCGCGCCGAGATCCGGACGT
The DNA here is from genome assembly GCA_036504355.1 of Candidatus Limnocylindrales bacterium. GTDB lineage: Bacteria > Chloroflexota > Limnocylindria > Limnocylindrales > CSP1-4 > CAIXZV01. The sequence goes on along the minus strand of DASXVG010000061.1, from coordinate 12,003 downwards.
CCACGGCCTCGTGGCGCGCGTAGGTCGCCACGACCGGGTTCGTCGCCCGCAGCAGCGCCTCGCCGAGCTGTTCGGCGACCACGGACTCGCCAACGCCCGTGAGGCGCAGCGTTCGAACCTCTCCGTCCGTCCCGACACCGCGCGCGGTGAGCCGCGGGAGCGCCTCGTCCTCCCACATCGGCCGCATCTCGCGTGGCGGGCCCGGCAGCGTCACGATGACGGCGCCGTCGGGCCGGTCGACCCACCAGCCGGGCGCCGTGCCATTGGGGTTCGCGAGCATCGTGGCGGAGGGGATCCGCCATGCCTGCTTGACGTTGACCGATGGGAAGGGCTGGCCACGCCGCGCCCACAGGCCCTCCAGCCAGGCGAGCGTCGGCGGGTCGACGGCGACCTCCTCCCGGCACAACGCGGCGACCGACTCGCGGGTGAGGTCGTCCGGCGTCGGGCCGAGGCCGCCCGTCGTGACCACGAGGTCGGCGCGGGTGAGCGCCTCGCGCAGGGCGGCGACCACGACCTCGAGATCGTCCGGGAGGTTGGCGACCCGGAGCACCGTCACGCCGTGGGCGACGAGCGACCGCGCGAGGTCGCCGCTGTTGGTGTCGGTCGTCTCGCCGACGGTCAGCTCGGTGCCGATCGCGATGAGCTCGGCGCGCAGGATCGGGCGAGGGGTGGAGTCGTCGGCCATGGCGGCAGGGTAGCGCGACGCGCGAGGCGGATCGTCAGGCGGCTGCGAGGCCCACGGCGTTGCACGGCGTCCGATCGCAGGGACCCCGCTGGTATGATCGCCACGGCATCGCACGATCGCCCAACCCCTCCACGGAGGACCTCCGCTGGATCCCGACCAGACCATTCCCGACGCCCCGCGCCCCGCGCCGCCGCAGACGCCACCACTCGGCCTCAAGGGCCATGCGGGCGCCACGAAGGACGCGCTGCTCGGCCTCGCCCGGGCGCACGTCGACCTCGCGAAGGCCGAGGCGACGGAGATCGGCGGCGAGCTCAAGGTCGTCGCGGCCGGCGCGGGCATCGCGGTCGCTGCGCTCCTGCTCATCGCGCTCCTGCTGCCCATCGGAATCATCCTGTTCCTCGGCGAATGGCTGTTCGGGTCGCTGGGCTGGGGGGTGCTGCACGGCACCGAGTTCATGCTGCTGGTCGCAGTCGGCGCGATGGTCGCGGTGCTCCACGCGGGCCGCGTCGGGCGCTCCGTCGCCATCGCGCTCCTCGCCGGCGTCATCATCGCGATCCTGTTCGGAACCAACGCCCCCAACGCCCTGTACCGCCTGATCGCCGACCAGTTCGGTGCGGGGACGGACCCGGGCCCGGTCGTCTACGTCGTCGGGGCTGCGATCGGGGCCGCGATCCTCGGGCTCCTGGGCGCCTTCGCCGGTGCGCGGAACGGGTCCGCGGGCGACGCGTTCAAGGGGCTCATCGGGGGCGCGATCATCGGCGCCGTGCTGGGCGTCCTCGCGGGCGGGCTCGTTCGCGTCGCAGAGGACCAGGGTGCGCGCCCGATGGTCGTCGGCCTGCTGCTCGTCGGCACCGTGCTCGCCGCGGTCGGGCTCGTCGTCGGGGCGCGGAGCCGGGACGCGGGCAACGCGCTGGCCGGCCTCGTCGCCGGCTTCGTGCTCGGGGGCGCCATCGGCGCGTTCTCGGCGATCACCTTTCCCTGGCACGTCGCGATCGCGACCGCCATCGCCGCCTGGTACGCGATGGCGCTCGGCCTCATGGCGATCGAGGTGGCAGCGACGGGCATCGACACCGACCAGCTCAAGGCACGCTTCTACCCCCAGGCGACCATCGACACCACGAAGGAGACGATCGAGTGGGCGAAGGCTCGGATTCCGCGCGGGCCGGCGTCCTAGCCGCCCGCGCCACGCTGGACGGGGAGCTGGAGCGCCTCGAGGCCTCGGCGCGTGCGGCGGTCGACATCCCGGCGAAGGTCAGGCGCAACCCCGTGAAGTCCGCCGGCATCGCGGCAGGAGCCGGATTCCTGCTGGTCGGTGGCCCTCGCCGGCTGTTCCGCGGCGCGAAGCGCGCCGTTCTCGGACCGCCGGAGCCGCTGCCCACCTCGATGCTGCCCAGGGAGATCGACCGTGCGCTCAAGGAGCTGGGCGGCGACGGCGAGAAGGTGCGGGGGACGATCGAGCGGGAGTTCGCGGCCTACCTCGAGCAGACGGCGCCGGCCCGCAAGCAGCGTGACCTCGGCGCGGTCTCGGCGATCGCGGTGTCCGCGCTGGCCCGTCCGCTCATCCAGCGCTTCGGCAGGCAGCTCGTGGAGCAGGTCTTCTCCACGGACCCCGCAGCATTCCAGCAGCAGCTCGCGAAGGTACGCGAGCGGACCGCGGCCACGGACGCCTCGCGGACCGCGGCAACGGAGCGCTCCGCGCCGCCGCCGGGCATCTGACCCGACGCTGGTAGGCGAGGTCGGATTCGAACCGACACGCCCCTCACGGGGCACCGGCTCCTAAGGCCGGCGCGTCTGCCATTTCGCCACTCGCCCGGCGGCGAGTCTACCGTTCGTGCGCGGCCCGCATCCGCTATCGTCGCCCGGTCGCCGGGAGAGGGAGCACGCACGCCAGTGGTCTGCAGCAGCTGCGGGACGCACAACCCGCCCGGACAGAAGTTCTGCGGTGAGTGCGGGGCCGCGCTCGCGAGCGGCTGTCCCTCGTGCGGCCGCGACAACCCGCCCGGGCAGAAGTTCTGCGGCGAGTGCGGAACGCTGCTCATCGGGACGGCACCGGTCGGGACCGCAACGCCAGGTGGGCCCCGGCCCGCGACGCCGGCGCCACCAGCGGCCGCGCCCACCGCCGAGCGTCGACTCGTCTCGATCCTGTTCGCCGATCTCGTCGGCTTCACGCCGTTCGCGGAGGAACGTGACAGCGAGGACGTCCGCGAAACCCTGACCAGGTACTTCGACGTGGCGACCGACGTGGTCACTCGCCACGGCGGGACGATCGAGAAGTTCATCGGTGATGCCGTGATGGCGGTCTGGGGAACCCCGACGGCGCGAGAGGACGATGCCGAGCGCGCCGTTCGCGCGGCGCTCGAGCTCGTGGATGCGGTTCGGACCGTCGGCCCCGCCATCAGCGCCCGGGCCGGCGTCCTCACGGGCGAGGCGGCCGTCACCCTCGGTGCAACGAACCAGGGCATGGTTGCCGGTGACCTCGTGAACACGGCGGCCCGGCTGCAGTCCGTTGCCCCGCCGGGCGCGGTGCTGGTGGGCGAAGCAACCCGGCGCGCCGCGGCATCCGCGATCGTGTTCGAGGAGGCAGGCGACCAGCTCCTCAAGGGCAAGGTCGCGCCCGTGGCGGCCTTCCGGGCCCTGCGCGTCGTGGCGGAACGTGGCGGTCGGGGTCGCAGCGACTCGCTCGAGGCGCCGTTCGTGGGCCGCGACGACGAGCTGCGCCTGCTCAAGGACCTCTACCACGCGACCGTCCGCGAGGGCCGGACCCGGCTCGTCTCGATCACCGGCATCGGCGGGATCGGCAAGAGCCGCCTCACGTGGGAGTTCGAGAAGTACCTCGACGGCATCGTCGGGACGATCTGGTGGCACCGCGGCCGGTCACCTTCCTACGGCGAAGGGATCACCTTCTGGGCGCTGAGCGAGATGATCCGTGCCCGGGCCGGCCTCCTCGAGACGGACGACGAACGGACCACTCGCGCCGGGATCGCGACGATGCTCGACGGGATCGTGTCCGACGAGGCGGAGCGTCGCTGGGTCGAGCCCGCGCTGCTCGCCCTGCTCGGGATCGAGACGGGGATCGGCTCGGACCAGCTGTTCGGTGCCTGGCGGACGTTCTTCGAGCGGCTGGCCGCGACGGGACCCGTCGTCCTGGTCTTCGAGGACCTCCACTGGGCGGACGCGGGAACGCTCGACTTCATCGACCACCTGCTCGAGTGGAGCCGGGCCACGCCGCTGTACATCCTCACGCTTGCGCGCCCCGAGCTGATCGATCGCCGTCCTGACTGGGGCGCGGGGCGGCGGAACTTCACGAGCATGTACCTCGAGCCACTGGCGGAGCCGGCCATGCGCTCGCTCCTGGCCGGGCTCGTGCCGGGCCTCCCCGAAGCGGCCGCCCAGGCGATCATCGGCAGGGCCGAGGGGATCCCGCTGTACGCCGTGGAGACCGTCCGCATGCTCGTCGCGGAGGGCAGGCTCGGAGCGACCGGGGATGGGACGTACGCTCCGACGGGCAACCTCGCCACCCTCGCGGTCCCCGAGACCCTGACCGCGCTCATCACCGCCCGCCTCGACGGCCTGGATCCCGCGGATCGTGGGCTCGTCCTCGATGCGGCCGTCCTGGGCCAGAGCTTCACGACCGCCGCCCTCGCGGTGGTGTCAGGCATCGACGAGCCGACCCTGGAGCCGCGGCTGCGGGCGCTCGTGCGCCGCGAGCTGTTCGCGCACCTGACCGACCCGCGCAGCCCCGAGCGCGGCCAGTACGCCTTCGTCCAGGCCCTCATCCGGGAGGTGGCCTACAACACGCTCGCCAGGCGAGATCGCAAGACGCGCCACCTGGCCGCGGCCCGCCACTTCGAGGCCCTCGGCACGGACGAGATGGCACCGGCGCTCGCGGGCCACTACCTCGCGGCGAGCGAGAACGCCGCCGACGGCCCCGAGGCCGACGCGCTGGCCGCGCAGGCCCGTATCGCGCTCCGGGCGGCCGCGGAGCGGGCAACGGCGCTCGGCTCCCACGAGCAGGCGCTCACCTTCCTCAAGCAGGCCGTCGCGGTGACGACCGACCCGGTGGACCAGGCGGCGCTGCTGGAGGCTGCGGGGATCGCGGCCTCGATTGCCGCCCGCCACGACGAAGCCGAACGGCTGCTGCGTGAGGCGCTCGAGCGTCAGCAGGCTGCGGGGAACCTGCCTGGGGCAACGAATGCAGCCCGCGCACTCGGCGCTGCGCTGCTCGGGTCCTTCCACGTCGACGCCGCCCTCGCGGTCCTCGAGCCGGCGGTCGCTGCAAGCGCGCCCCTCGGCAGCGATCCGGCCGCGGTCGCGCTGCTCGTGCAGCTCGGCCGGGCGCTGTATCTCAAGGACGATCCGGTCCGCGCGATCGAGGTGACCGACCGGGCCCTCGAGGTTGCCGAGCGGCTCGATCTCCCTGACCTCGTGGCGGAGGCGCTCGGCACGCGTGGCGGGGCGCTCAGCGATCTCGGCCGGACGTACGAAGGACTGTCCGCGATCGAGGGTGCGTTCAGGCTTGCCAGCGAGCGGGGCCTCACCACCATCGCGCTCCGCTCCCAGAACTCACTCGGGGCATACCTCTCGCACCGCGACCCACGAAAGAGTCTCGACGTGCTGCGGGCGGGGATGGCCGACGCCCGCCGGCTGGGCGCGCGGAACATCCTCCTGCGTCTGACCTCCAACGCGGCCGAGGCCGCGCGGGCGACCGGAGACTGGGACTGGGCGCTGGCCGAGCTCGATGCCCAGCTCGCGACCGACCTCGACCGCGAGGACCGCGTCTGGTTCCTCACCCAGCGCATCTGGTACGAGGTCGCGCGGGGCCGGCCATACGACGCCGACTACACGGAAGTGCACGAGCTCGTCGCCGGCATGACGGACCCCAACGTGCTGGCGATGGTGGTTGAGATCGATGCGGTGGTGGCGCTGGGCGAGGATCGTCGCGTCGATGCGCGCGACGCGTTCCGTCGCTCGGCTGACCTGAGCGCGCTCAATGCGCCAACTGGGCTGTACTGGGCCGGGCGAGCCGCGATCCACCTTCGGGACGCGCCCGGGGTCGCGTCCCAGCTGGACGCGCTGCGTGCCAACCCCGCCCACGGCGCGGCGATCACGGCGCGGCGAGAGGCCCTCGGCGCTGCGTTGGCCGCGCTCGGAGGCGACCTCGACGTCGCCCGGGCGGCGCTGCGCGCGGTGCTGGGATCCCTCGACGCGCTCGGGGTGCCCTGGGAGAGCGCGATGCTGGTGCTCGATGCCGCCGCCCTGCTCGGTGGCGACGATGAGCTCGTCGTCGAGATGGCCCCGGACGCTCGCGCGACGTTCGCCCGGCTCGGCGCCACCGTCGCGCTCGACCGGCTCGAGCGCGCGCTCGCGCACACGAAGGGGGCGGCAGCCGGCTGAACCCGCGTGGCGTGCTCCGGCGGCACGACCTCGTGCGTCCGCCCCGCACCGGCGACCCACCCTATACTCGCCGGGCGATGAATGTGACCGCCAGCCCCGCCCCCAAGAGCTCGATCCTCCTCGAGATCGAGGTCCCCGCCGATCGTTTCGACCGCGCCGTGCGCGACGCCGTCGGGCGCCTTTCGCGCCGCACGAGGGTCGCCGGGTTCCGCCCGGGCAAGGCCCCGCGGCCGATCCTCGAGCGCGTGCTCGGCCCGACGGCCGTGATCGACGAGGCCGTCGAGCAGCTCGTGCAGCAGGCGTACCGCGACGCCATCGTCGAGCAGGGGATCGTGCCGCTCGCGAACGCCGACGTCGAGATCGTGGACGCCGAAGAGGGCAAGCCTCTCGTGTTCAAGGCGACCGTCCCGGTCCGCCCGGAGGTGACCCTCGGCGACTACGGCAGCTTCAACTTCAGCCCGGAGATCGAGACCGTCGACGACCCCAAGGTCGACAAGGTGGTCGAGGAGCTGCGGGACCAGAACGCCCAGCTGGCCGCGGTCGAGGATCGCGCCGCGCAGCATGGCGACTGGGCGGTCATCGGCTTCACCGGCACCCAGGACGGCATGGCGTTCGAGGGTGGCCAGACCGAGCGGATGCCGCTCATCCTGGGCGAGGACCGGCTGATCCCGGGCTTCGAGGCCAACATCGTGGGTCTCAGGCCGGGCGACGGGACCGAGTTCGACATCACGTTCCCCGAGGACTACGCGGAGCCGACGCTTGCCGGCCAGGCCGCGCACTTCCGGGTCGACCTCAAGGAGCTCCGCGAGAAGATCCTCCCGGACGCCGACGACGCCTTCGCCCAGTCGATGGGCGACTATCCGACGCTGACCGCGCTCAAGGCCGACATCGCCACGCGCCTCGGGCGCAACGCGCTGGACCGGGCCCGCCACGAGTTCAGCGACAAGATCATCGAGTACGCGGTCGCCAACGCGACGATCGACCTCCCCGACGTGCTGATCGACCAGGAGGTCGAGGTGATGCACGACGAGTTCCGGACGAGCCTCGCCCGGCAGGGGATCGGGGAGGAGGCGTACCTCAAGGCGACCGGCCAGACCGAGGCCGACATGCACGCGGAGTTCCGCCCTCGCGCCGAGCAGCGCACGAAGGTGCTGCTCGTGCTGTCGAAGATCGCGGAGGCCGAGGGCATCGACGTCCCGGACGCCGAGGTCGAGGCCCAGATCGAGCTCGCCCGCCAGCGATACCAGGACCCCAAGACCGTCCGCTACTTCGAGTCAGAGCGCGGCCGGAACTTCATCCGCAGCACGCTCCGACGAACCAAGGTCGTGGAGACGCTCGTGGACCGCTGGCTCGCGGCGCACCCCGAGCATCCCGCCCTGCCGCACCTCGAGGACGACGCGCCGAGCGCGCTCGACGGGGCGCAGGCCGAGGCGAACGCCTCGATCGGCGCGACTGACCCGGGAGCGATCCCCGGCACCCTCGAGGGGCACGACCACCATCACCACGACCACGACCACGACCACGGTGATGCCGTGGGCGACGGCGAGATCAACGCACCGGCCCGGGCCGGCTCGAAGCGCGGCAAGCGCTAGGCGCCCGTCCCACCGCTTCACATGCACCCTGGGCGCACCGACGTGCAGGACCGAACGCAGGGGAGACCCACCATGCTCGTCCCGATGGTCATCGAATCCACGAGTCGTGGCGAGCGCGCCTACGACATCTACTCGCGGCTCCTGCGCGAGCGGATCATCTTCCTGGGCGACGCGATCGAGGACCACCTCGCCAACCTGATCATCGCGCAGCTGCTGTTCCTGGAGTCCGAGGACCCGGAGAAGGACATCAGCCTGTACATCAACTCGCCCGGCGGCGTCGTGAACAGTGGCCTCGCGATCTACGACACGATGCAGTACCTGCGAGCCCCGGTCAGCACGATCTGCATCGGCATGGCGGCCTCGATGGCGGCGGTGCTGCTGGCGGCCGGCGCCCCCGGCAAGCGGTACGCGCTCCCGAACAGCCGGATCATGATCCACCAGGGCTCGGGCGGGTTCCGCGGCAACGCGCCGGACGCCGTGATCCAGATGCGCGAGTGGGAGTTCCTCGTCAAGCGCAACACGGAGATCCTGGCCCTGCACACGGGGCAGCCGTACGAGAAGGTCAACGCCGACACGAACCGTGATCTGTTCATGTCGCCCGACGACGCCAAGGCATATGGCATCATCGACGCGGTCTACACGCTGCCGGGCGACTCGCTGATCGCGCAGGCGCACGACGCAGGCCTGTCGGGTGGCGAGGGATCATCGGTGGCGGACCCGGAGTCGGCAGACCCCGGGACGGCGAAGGACAAGTAAGGGCAGGGGACCACGTGCCGGTGACGACGACGGGCTCCAAGGGGACGAAGGTTCCCTACCGCTGCTCCTTCTGCGGCAAGAGCCAGGAGCAGGTCCGCAAGCTCATCGCGGGCCAGGGCGTCTACATCTGCGACGAGTGCATCAACCTGTGCCAGGAGATCATCGAGGAGGAGATGCTCGAGGCGCCCAAGCAGCGCGCCCAGACGCAGAAGCTCCCGAACCCCCGCCGGATCGCCGAGAAGCTGGACCAGTACGTCATCTCGCAGGAGAAGGCGAAGAAGGTCCTCTCCGTCGCCGTCTACAACCACTACAAGCGGATCAACGCCGGCAGCAACGTCGACGACGTCGAGCTCCAGAAGTCCAACGTGCTCCTCGTCGGTCCCACCGGCTCGGGCAAGACGCTCCTCGCGCAGACGCTCGCGCGCGTCCTCGACGTGCCGTTCTGCATCGCCGACGCCACATCGCTCACTGAGGCCGGCTACGTCGGGGAGGATGTCGAGAACATCCTCCTGCGCCTGATCCAGGCCGCGGACTTCGACGTCGCGCGCGCCCAGCGCGGGATCATCTACATCGACGAGATCGACAAGATCGCGCGCAAGGCGGACAACCCGTCGATCACGCGTGACGTCTCGGGCGAGGGGGTGCAGCAGGCGCTGCTCAAGATCCTCGAGGGGACGGTCGCGAACGTGCCGCCACAGGGCGGCCGCAAGCACCCCCACCAGGACTTCATCCAGATCGACACGACGAACGTGCTGTTCATCTGCGGCGGCGCCTTCGACGGGCTCGAGAAGATCGTCGAGGAGCGGGTCGGCAAGCGCTCCATCGGCTTCGGGTCCGAGGGGCCGATCACCAGCGCGGACCGGGCGAAGATCATCGAGAAGCTGATGCCCGAGGACCTGCTCAAGTTCGGGCTGATCCCGGAGTTCATCGGCCGGCTGCCGGTCATCGTGACGCTCTCGCCGCTCACCGTGGACGACCTCGTCCGCGTCCTGGTGGAGCCGAAGAACGCGGTGACCCGCCAGTTCCAGAAGTTCCTCCAGCTGGACAAGGTGGAGCTGGTGTTCACCGATGGCGCCCTGCGCGCCGCGGCGGCCGTCGCGCTCGACCGCAAGACCGGCGCCCGCGCGCTGCGCTCGATCGTGGAGGAGGCGCTGCTCGAGGTGATGTTCGACATCCCGGAGCGGACCGATGTCCGCAAGTGCATCATCACCGAGGAGACGATCCGGGATCGCCGGGCGCCCCTCCTGCTGACGAAGTCGGACGTCGACAAGGGCGTCGACGAGACGAACTACGTGGAGTGGCTCGCGACCCAGGGAGCCAGCGCCTAGGGCATCGACGGCGCGTGCGACGATCGCCCGATGCAGCACGAGGACCACGTCGCGCTCATCCGCGCGGGCGTCGAGGGGGCCGGAAGCCGGTGGCTGGAGCTCGGCGCGGGCGACGGCGAGTTCACGCTCGCGCTGGCGGATCTCCTCGGCGGGACCGGTGACATCGTCGCGCTGGACCTCGACCGCTGGGCGCTCGTCGAGCTTGCTGGGCGCCTCGACCAACGGTTCCCGGACACGACGCTCGAGACGGTCACCGGCGACTTCACCGCGTCCCTCCCGCCCGGGCCGTTCGACGGCGTGCTCGCCGCCAACAGCCTCCACTTCGTCGAGCGCGTGGCGCCCGTCCTTGCCGCGATCCACCACGTCCTCGTGCCGGATGGCCGGCTCGTCATCGTCGAGTACGACGCCGACCGCGGCAACCCGTGGGTCCCGCACCCCATCTCGTTCGCTCGCCTTGGCGGGCTCGTACGAGGCGCCGGGTTCACCGAACCGGCCCTGCTCCATCGGGTTCCCAGCCGCTTCCTCGGGTCGATCTACGGCGCGACCGCGGCTGCGCACGGGCGGACGGTCGGCTGAGGAACGCGGAATCCCGCGTGCTACAGTGGCGCCCTCACGGCGACGACCGAGAGGAGTAGGCCCGGGACGGCCTCCAAGCGAGCGCGGGATGGTGCGAGCCGCGCGGGAACCCCGGTGCCGAAGGTCGCTCGCGAGCCGTGCGGATGGCGCCCGTTAGCGCGCCGATGAGGGTGCCGGACCAGGCGACCGCGATGAGCGGCCCGCCCCGGGCGCCGAACCAGCAGGTGGTACCACGACCCCGTTCGTCCGCTGGACGACGGGGATTTGTCGTTTTCGGGCCCCTACACGGCCCGCAGCACGGAGCAGCCAGGAGCCCGACCGATGACCCAGCCGCAGCCGCCCGAGATCCTCGCCAAGGCGTACGTGCCCGCCGAGTTCGAGCACGGCGTCTACGAGCGCTGGCTGGCCGCGGACGTCTTCGCGCCGGACGGCGCCGGGAACACCGCTGACGAGAATCTGCCGCCCTTCGTGCTCATCCAGCCGCCGCCCAACGTCACGGGATCGCTCCACCTCGGCCACGCGCAGCGGACGACGGTCGAAGACCTGATGACCCGCCACGCGCGCATGGTGGGCCGGCCCACGCTGTTCCTCCCCGGGCTCGATCACGCGAGCATCGCGGCGCAGTTCGTGCTCGACGGGATCCTGGCCAAGGAGGGTGAGAGCCGCGCGACCCTCGGGCGGGAGCGCTACCTGGAGCGGATGCAGGGGTTCGTCGCCGCCACCCGAGAGATCATCCTCGGTCAGCAGCGTCGGCTCGGCGGGAGCTGCGACTGGGGCCGCCTCCGGTACACGATGGACGAGGGCAGCGCACGTGCCGTGCGGGTCGCCTTCGAGCGGCTCTACCGGGACGGTCTCGCGTACCGCACGGAGGCGCTGGTCAACTGGTGCCCGGGCTGTGCGACCAGCGTCAGCGACCTCGAGGTGATCCCGACGCCCGAGACCGGCTCGATCTGGTCCGTCCGCTATCACCTCATCGACGAGGAGACCGGCGAACCGGACCCCGCCGCGACGGTGACGGTCGCGACGACGCGGCCTGAGACGATCCTGGGCGACACGGCCGTCGCGGTGCACCCGGACGACCCGCGGTACACGGCGCTCGTTGGCCGCCGGGTCCGGATCCCGTTCGTCGAGCGCGACGTGCCGATCGTGGCGGACCCGGTGGTCGATCCCGCGTTCGGCACGGGTGCCGTGAAGATCACGCCCGCGCACGACCACGACGACTACGAGACGGGTCGTCGTCACGGCCTCGCGATGCCGACCATCCTCGACGACGCGGCACGGATCGCGACAACGGGCACGCGCTTCGACGGCATGGACCGCTACGTCGCCCGGACCGCCATCCTGGAGGACCTCGCGGCCCTCGGCGACCTCGGCGAGCAGAAGCCCCACGAGATGGTCATCGGGCGCTGCCAGCGCAGCGACGACGTCGTGGAGCCTCGCCTCAAGACGCAGTGGTTCGTGAAGACCGGGCCGCTCGCCACGTCGGCGCTCGAGGCGACCCGCGGCGGCGAGACCCGGATCCTGCCGGACCGGTTCGTCAAGGTGTGGGAGCACTGGATGACGAACATCCGCGACTGGAACGTGTCGCGGCAGCTGTGGTGGGGTCACCGGATCCCGGCCTGGTACTGCCCGGACGGCCACGTGACCGTCACCTCGGACCCGGCTGGCCCCC
>DASXVG010000060.1:0-18642 GCA_036504355.1 Candidatus Limnocylindrales bacterium | reverse complement strand
GACCAGGACGCCGGCCATGAGCATGCCGGCGAGGCCGCCCCGCTCCATGGCCTTCTGCATCTTCCCGTGGGTGCCGCCCGGCGCCATCATCGAGGGCCCGACGCCCGGCAGGAACACGTCCTTGAGCATCCACAGCGCCATACCCAGCGCGATGATCGAGGCGAGGCGGGCGACGAGGTGGTCGCGGCCCATCCAGCCCAGGAAGCTCAGCAGGCCCAAGCCGATGATGAAGTACGTAACGAACACTGCGCCCACGTAGAGCGAGCCCGCGCCGAGGAGCCTGCGCCTGGCCTCGGTCGTCGGGGTGCCGTTCGCGGTCACGGCGTTGACGAGCGTCAGCGTGTACGTCGCGAACAGGACAAGCAGGGCGAAGGCACAGGGATTGAACCCGTCGGCGAAGCCCGCGGCCATGACGGTCGGGATCGTGAGCCCGCCGAAGGCGCCCGAGTCAAACGGCACGGCCAGGACGTACGCCGAGGCGACGATGCCCACCGACCCGAGGAGGCCGGCGAGGGCGATCGCAGGCAGCGGCCAGCCCAGCACGGTCCGGTGCGTCTGGAGCTGCGCAGCCGTCGGGGCGGTCACGCCAGGGTCCGCCCGACGAGGTCGGCCGCGGACGCGGGCTCGACGACGATCGTGCCGTGCATCGTCGGGCTGTCCTTGCCGCCGCAGCAGCTCTCGCACCAGACGTCGTAGCGGCCGGGCTTGTCGGGCACCGTCCAGACGACGGTGCGGTTGCTCTCGGCGGGCAGCTCCTCGTACAGGCCGAGCTCCGTGGACACCATCGTGTGCACGCCGCCCGTGAGGTGCGGCGCGGCGTCGTCCGTCCACCAGTTGAGCGTCACCGTCTCGCCGGCCTTGACCTTGATCTCGGATGGGTTGAAGCCGGCCATCGAGCTCTGGACGTCGATGGAGCCGGCGGCGGCCACGTCGCTGGGCCTGTCAAGGAAGTCGCCGAACGCGAGCACCCCGCCCACGATGAGGACGACGACAACGATCACCCCGAAGGCGACCTTGCGGATCGTGGCCTCCTGCTCGGCATGCCGGCGCGCGTCCCGGCGTGACGGCCGACGGGCGCCTGCGGGATCGCTGGGGTTCTCGCGCTCGAGGGCGCGCCGCTCACGGCGCGTGCGGGGCTCGTGGTCATTCATGGTGGGCCTCCTGCCCCGGGCGGCGCTCGCGTGGTGCGTGATGACGCACGTCGATTGACGTGTTGCTCACCGGGTCGGCGTCGAGGGCCTCGATCGCACGCCGGTACTCGTCCTCGGAGAGCTCGCCGCGCGCGAAGCGAGCCCGCAGGATCGCGCCGGGATCGTCGTGGCTCTCGTGGTGCGGGTCACGGACGAGGAGCCAGACGACCAGGACCATCACGAGCGCCCATGCGCCCATCCAGATCCATGCCTCGGTTCCCATGGTCCAGCCCGTCATCACCGGCGTGACTCCCTGCCACCGGTGGGGCGCGACCGGCTCGGGACGAGGATGTGCCGGGCCCGATGCGAAGCCAATGCAGGGATCGGCAAGCCTTGGTCAAGACTTGGTCAACGGGCGAACCTCAGGCCCGCGGAAGCTCCACGTGGAAGGTGGCGCCGCGGCCCGGGCCCTCGCTCTCGGCCCACGCCTGCCCGCCCATCGCGTCGGCGAGCGCACGCACGATGGCGAGCCCGATCCCCGATCCGCCGGACGCGCGGCTGCGCGCCGCATCGACCCGGTAGAACCGCTCGAACACGGCCTCGAGCTGGTCGGGCGTGAGGCCCGGCCCCTGGTCGGCCACGGAGACCTCCACGGCGGCCGGCGAGACGAAGGTCGCGACGGTGATGGCCGATCCGTCGGGCGCGTGGCGGAGCGCGTTCGACAGGTAGTTGGACAGGATCTGCGACACGCGGTCACGGTCGGCGCTCGCGACAGCGGATCCGCCATGGAGCGTCATCGTGACCCCGCGGGCCTCGGCCCCGGGTGCGAAGCGGGCAACGACCTCTCGTGCAACCTCCGCCACGTCGACCGCGGTCGGCCGCAGGGGAAGCTGGCGAGCCTCCGCTCGCCACAGCTCCGACAGATCGCTGACCATGCGGGTCAGCCGAGCCGTCTCCGCGCGCAGCAGCTGCCAGGTCTCGGTCGACGGCTGGATCACCCCGTCCTCGAGGCCCTCCAGGTACCCATCGAGCGTGGTCAGTGGCGTGCGCAGCTCATGCGCAACGTCGCCGACGAGCTGGACGCGGCGGCGCTCGGTGGCCTCCAGCGAGCCTGCCATCTCGTTGAACGACGTCGCGAGCTCGCCCAGCTCGCCGGGCTCCTCCGCGTCCACCCGCTCCGCATAGTGGCCGGCCGCGATTCGTCGGGAGGCGCGGGCCAGACGCGTGATCGGGCGAGCGATGCGGGCGGCGACGGCAAGGCTGACGACCGTCGCGGTGACGACGGCGATGATCGTCGCGGCAGTGATCGCCTGGCGCATGGCGTCGGTGAACGCGGCCTGGGTCGCGACCGCCATCGCGTCACCCATGGGATCACCCGGAAGATGGCCCATCGCCTCGGCGAAGTAGCCCGGGCCGATGAGCAGCACCGCCACGGCGACGGTGCCGATCGCGGCCGCCACCACCACGAGGAAGGCGGCAAGCAGTCGAGCGCGGAGCGACCAGGAGGTCACCCGGCTGCCTCGAGCGCCCGGTAGCCGACGCCTCGAACGGTCTCGATGAAACGCGGGCTCGCCGGGTCGTCGCCGAGCTTGCGCCGGACGTTCGCGACGTGGACGTCCACGAGGTGATCGTCCGCGACGTACCCGGGTCCCCATGCCTGTTCCAGCAGGGCGGCGCGGGTGACGACCACTCCCGGATCGCGAACGAGCGCAGACAGGAGGTTGAACTCCAGCGCCGTGAGTTCGACCCGCTGCCCATCGACCTGGACGAGCCGGCGCGCCTCGTCGACCTCGAGCCCGTCCGGTCCCCTGGCGGCGACGCGACCAGTCGTGCGAGGACGCCGGAGAAGGGCCTTGAGCCTCGCGACGAGCTCGCGGGGCGAGAACGGCTTGGTGAGGTAGTCGTCGGCCCCGATGGTGAGGCCGATGATCCGGTCGATCTCCTCACTGCGTGCGGTGAGCATCAGGACGTACGCATCGGAGAACGCCCGCAGCCGCGTGCAGACCTCGATCCCGTCCATCCCCGGCAGCATCACGTCGAGCACGATCGCGTCGGGTTGCCACGAGTGGATCATCTCGAGTGCCGTGACGCCGTCGCCGGCGCCCTGCACCTGCCAACCCTCTCGCTCGAGATATCCCCGCACGAGGTCGACGATCGGGGGCTCGTCGTCGACGACCAGGATCCGCGCCTCACGCCCGCCCGCGGGGGTCGGGGCAACCACGGGCGATTCGCCCCGGTCCGGGTCGGAGCCATCAGGGGCGTGCATGGCTCTAGTCAAGGGTGGGCGGGTCCGTCCGTCAAGGGCTGCCCTACGAACCCGCGGCGACGCCCGTGACGCGATCGTCGGGGGCACTGGGCGCAAACGGCTCGGCGCGCCAACGACGGGCATGGGGGACGACCGCTGCGAGCCTGCGTGCCGCAGGGTTCGGGAGGCGCCGGCCGCGGGAACGGACAACAATCACGGTGCGCGCCCATGCTGCGTCGCCGTCCGGCATGTCGGGCGTCCACGCGTCCTCGAGACGCAAGGAGCGGGTCGTGTCGTATCTCGTGGACTTCAAGGACGTCTCGACCACGGGGCTCGAGTCCTCCCCGGTGGCGCCCGCGCTCGCCGGTCTCCGGGCGAACGAGGCTCGCTACTTCAAGAACAAGTACGACCATGACTTCACGGTGGACGCGGCTGTGGATGCGGCTGCCACCGTCGACTGGGTCCACCGCGTCATGCGAGAGGAGCGCGACCTCGTCATCGGATCGCGCCCGCTCGAAGCGACCGAGTTCCAGGTCGAGAACGTTCGCTGGGCGTACGTGTTCTACGAGAGCGGTCTGTCGGTCAACGTCCTGTACGCGCTGGACGACGCCGGGAAGCGCGCGGTCGGGTTCAAGCTCTCCGACGGCATGGAGGTCCCCGCCGAGCTGGCGACGCGGTTCAAGTTCGTGCGCCAGAAGTCGAAGCTGGCGGGGACCATCCGGGGCTCGTACTTCGTGATCAAGGGCGAATACTGAGCGGCTGACGAGCCGTCAGGCGCCCGTCGGACCCTGCACGGGATGGGGTCATCCGGCTCCAGGCCGGCCACAGGATCCGATCCCGAGGGCGACTACGGCGACCACGTTGGCCCAGGGCGCGATGACGAGGACGCCGGCTTTGCGTTCGGGCTCGAGGCGATCATCGATGGGCTGGAGCGTGTCCGCGAGCAGATGCGAAACGGGTAGACGAGGCGCCGCCCCGCCGACGCACTTGACCGTCCGCAGCGCGTGGACCAGAGTGGACACCAAGATCCATCCGGCCCGCGAGGTGCGTCCCGCCGACCGGCAGCTCGACAGACCGGAGCCTGTTCGATGGCCAAGACCGCCCCCCACCCCGTGCACCCGGGCGAGACCGGCACGCCGGCTGCCAACCAGTCCGGCGCCGTCCTCAATCGCGACGCCTTCGCCGAGGCCAAGGACTTCCTGCCGCTCGACGGCATCGACCACGTCGAGTTCTGGGTGGGCAACGCCCGCCAGGCGTCGGCGTACTTCCGTGCCCTGTGGGGCTTCACCCCGGTCGCCTTCTCCGGCCTCGAGACCGGCGTCCGCGATCGCGCGAGCTACGTCATGCAGCAGCACGACATCCGGATCGTGCTCACGGCGCCGCTCACGCCCGACGGCGAGATCGCCGATCACGTCCGCGCGCACGGCGACGGCGTGCGCGACATCGCGTTCGCGGTCCAGGACTCGGTGGCGGCGTGGCGGGAGACGACGGCCCGCGGCGCCCGGTCGGCGGTCGAGCCGATCGAGCTCGACGGTGGCGAGGACGGGATCCTGCGGCGCAGCGCGGTCTGGACGTACGGCGAGGTCCGCCACAGCTTCGTGGACCGGCGCGACTACCACGGCGTGTTCGCGCCGGGCTATCGGAAGGTGAAGAAGCCGGCTGCGGCGGCCACCGGCCTCAGCCTGCTCGAGGTCGACCACTGCGTGGGCAACGTGGGCCTCGGCGACATGAACCGGTTCGTGGACTACTACCGTGACGTGTTCGGCTTCGCCCAGCTGATCCACTACGACGACAAGGTCATCCACACCGACTACAGCGCCCTGATGTCCAAGGTCATGACCAACGGCAGCGGCCGGGTGAAGTTCCCCATCAACGAGCCCGCCGCTGGCAGGAAGAAGAGCCAGATCCAGGAGTTCCTCGACTGGTATCACGCGCCGGGCGTCCAGCACGTGGCCCTGCGGACGGAGGACATCGTGGGCACGGTGCGCCGGCTGCGCGAGAACGGGGTCGAGTTCCTGGGGATGCCCCACGCCTACTACGAGTCGCTCGCGGACCGGGTCGGCGACGTCGGCGTCCCGATCGACACGCTCGAGGAGCTCGGGATCGAGGCCGATCGCGACGAGGAGGGCTACCTGCTCCAGATCTTCACGAGGCCCATCCAGGACCGGCCGACGTTCTTCTTCGAGATCATCGAACGCCACGGCTCGCGCGGCTTCGGGGTGGGCAACTTCAAGGCGCTGTTCGAGGCGATCGAGCTCGAGCAGGCCCGGCGCGGGAACCTCTAGGGCGAGGCCGCGGCGCGCGCTCGCGCCGGAGGCATGCGAACGCGGGAGCCGGTGAGGGCTCCCGCGTGCACGTCGGCTGCGTGCCGCTCAGGGCCTGATGACGCTCGTTTCCACGATGGCGTCGCCCTCCGCCACCCGATCGGCGGGGGCATTGGGGTACCTGCTGCGAAAGATCACGATGGGCCTGCCATCGACGTCCAGGATCCAGAGACGGAACAGCCTGTCCTGTCCGTGGGCGCGGTACCCGGTGCCATCGGGCATCGCGAGCACCATGTAGTCGTGGCCGTTCGAACAGGTCGCGTCGGCTGGCACCTCCAGGTCGATGCGACTGCCGGAGTACCCGCCCACGGCCACGTCGACCGGCGCAGAGACGGTCCAGTCGTCGCGCGCCTGCACGGCCGCCACGAACGCATCCACGGATGCGGCCGGCGCGGTGCCCGCCGCGGCGCACGAGTCCGCGGGAGCGTTCTCGTTCTCCGTGGGACCACCCACGGAGACGGCGTGGGTGTCGGGCGCCAGGTCGTATGACAGGAACCAGTCATCGGAGCCGGTCCACCCATCCGGGACGGTGATCGTCCACGTCATGCCGGTGACCGGATGCGCTGTGTACGCCCCCGGGGCCAGGTTCCCATTTGGAAGCGGCGGTGGAACCGGCGTGGGCGTCGGCGTCATGACGCCCAGTCCGTTCGGACCGCCGCCGACGATCACGGCGCCGGCCGCGAGGGCCGCCACGAGGGCGGCACCGATGAGGACGAGCTTCAGGGGAGAGGACATCGCGGGAAACCTCCAGGAACGGAGGCGCCACGCGGGAAGCTGCCGCTGTCGGGAGATCCGCGAGGCGACGCCGTCGACGACCCGGTCATGGGCCATCGCGGGTCCATCCGCGAACCAGGCATCGAGCAGGCGGTCGAGGTCGCGGTCTTCGTTCATGCTGTGCGACCTCCTGCCGCTGCGGCCCGCGCGTCCGCCTCGAGGGCGGCCCGCATGGCGCGGTGGGCGTTGAACAGGCGAGATCGGGCCGTGCCCGGTGGGATCCCGAGGGTCTCGGCGATCTCGGACGGGGCGTACCCGAGGTAGTGGTGCAGGACGAGGATCGCTCGTTGATCCGGCGCCAGCCGCCGGAATCCCCGATCGAGCACGTCGCGGTCGGCCACCGAGATGAGCTCATCGGGCGCGGCCGGCCCGTCGACCGGCAGCAACCGCAGGTTCGCGGTACGGCGACGCTCTCGCGTCGCCTGGGCGATGCAGACCCGCACGACGAGGCGGGTCAGCCAGCCATCGAACCGGTCCGGATCGCGGACCCCACGCAGGTCGCGCCAAGCGATCACCAGCGCATCCTGCAGGGCGTCCTCGGCCCGGTCGATGTCGCGGAGGATCCGTTGCGCGATCGCGAACAGCCGGTTGCTGCGCACCTTGATCAGGTCGACGAAGGCTGCTTCGTCGCCCCGCTGCGCCGCGGCCAGGAGCTCGAGATCCACGTGGATCCGTCCTCGTGTGCGCCCGTCGGGGGCGCCTTCCGACCTTCTAGGGTGACTCGATGGTCGCAGCGTTCAGTATTCGGGTGACACGACGTCGCCGTGCCCTCTGCGTACACTCCGCCCATGCGACTCGCCCATGTCCGGGAGCACAACGCCGCCGCCGGGTCGCCGTCGCGACTGGCCGCCGCGCTTGATCCCGCCGCCACGACCTGGCTCGACATCGAGGTGGCCCGCCGTCGGGCCGTCGCGGCGCGGCCCGGCCTCGCCCACGATTCGGTGCTCCACCGCCAGCCGGTCACGACGCTCGATGACCACCTGGGACGCGGCCTGCGCGTCGAGGCACTCGCGGACCTCGTCGAGGGCTTCGCCCCGCGGGCCGAGGATGATGACGCGGTCCTCGACGCCGACGACCTCGAGCTCGGAACCCCGATCCTCCGCCCGACCTCATTCCGCGACTTCTACGCGTTCGAGCGGCACGTCGGCACGATGTGGCGGCGGCGGGACCAGGAGATTCCGGAGGCCTGGTTCCGGCTGCCGATCTTCTACTTCTCGAACGTCTCGGAGCTCCGTGGGCCGGGCGAGGCCGTCTGGGCGCCGCGTGACTCGCTCGAGCTCGACTACGAGCTCGAGGTCGGGGCGCTGATCGACACCCCAGTGCACGACGTTCCCGCAGGGCGGGGCGAGGAGGCCATCGGCGGCTACTTCGTCCTCAACGACTGGTCGGCGCGGGACCTCCAGCGCGACGAGACGACGGTCCGCCTCGGGCCGGCCAAGGGCAAGGACTTCGCGACGTCCATCGGCCCGTGGCTCGTGACTCCCGACGAGCTCGAGGACCGTCGCGCCCCGGGCTCGACCGGGCCCGACCTCACCATGACCGCGACCGTAAGAACGTTCGACGGCAGGGTTGTCGAGACCTCGCGCGGCACGATGGCGTCGGCCCACCACTCATTCGGCGCCATGATCGCCCGTGCCTCGGCCGACGTGCACCTCCGGCCGGGCGACCTGATCGGAAGCGGGACGGTCGGCGGCGGCTGCCTGCTCGAGATCCGCGAGGAGACCCTCGGCCGCTACCTCGAGCCGGGCGACGAGGTCACCCTCGAGGTCGAACGGCTGGGACGCCTCGTCACCCCCGTCATCGCCCGGCCGCCCACCACCTGAGCAGAGGAGCGCTGTCGCCCATGTTCTACGCGTCCCGCGGGAGCATCCCGCCCACGCGCCACACGCAGCACCGCGGGCCCGACGGGCGCCTGTACGCGGAGGAGCTGTTCGGCGTCGAGGGGTTCACGGGCCGCAGCTCGCTCCTCTACCACCTCGTCCCGCCGACGCGCGTCACCCGCATCGACGCGATCGGCCGGATCAGGATCGAGACGGCGGACGAGGAGGCGCACCACCACCAGCTCGTCGACGCGGCGGGCCTCCAGCCCGTCGGCGACGCGATCACGGGTCGCGTGCCGCTGTTCCACAACAGCGACGTCGTCCTGGGCGTCGTGCGCCCAGCCGCGGCGATGCCGCCCGACACGTTCTACCGCAACGGCGAGGGCGACGAGCTGCTGTTCGTCCACGAGGGGACGGGCACGCTGCGCACCAACTTCGGCGACCTGGCGTACCACCCGGGTGACTACCTGGTCCTGCCGATCGGGACGACCTGGCGCCTGGACCCGGACGAGGGTGTCGGGCAGCGGATGCTGTATCTCGAGTGTCCGTCGGAGCTCGAGCCGCCCAAGCGCTACCGCAACGACTACGGCCAGCTGCTGGAGCACAGCCCGTACTCGCAGCGCGACATCCGGATCCCCGACTTCCGGGGGCCGGTCGAGGCGCCCGATGGCGACTACCGGGTCATCGTCCGCGCGCGCGGCCGCCACACCGCCTACCACTTCGCCACCCACCCGTTCGACGTCGTGGGCTGGGACGGCTACCTGTGGCCGTACGCGTTCGACATCGCGGACTTCCAGCCGATCACCGGCCGCGTCCACCAGCCGCCGCCCGTCCACCAGACGTTCCAGGCGCGCAACTTCGTCGTGTGCTCGTTCGTGCCCCGCAAGTTCGACTACCACCCGCTCGCGATCCCGGCCCCGTACAACCACTCCAACATCAACAGCGACGAGGTCATCTACTACGTGGCGGGCAACTTCATGAGCCGCCGCGGGGTGGGGATCGCCTCGTTCACGCTCCACCCCGCGGGCATCCCGCACGGACCACACCCGGGGACGGTCGAGGCGTCCATCGGCAGGGAGGCGACCGAGGAGCTCGCCGTCATGGTGGACACGTTCCGGCCGCTGTACCTCACGAAGCAGGCGGCGGCGCTCGAGAACCCCCAGTACCCGTTCACCTGGCTGGAGAGCGCCGACCACGCCGAGGAGGCCCGCCACCTCCACGAGCGCGGCCCGGAGGCGTTCCCGGACTGAGGGCGCCTAGGTGGCGCCACCCGCGAGAAGGGTGAGTGACGCCAGGGCGCGGACGTCGCCACGCGGCTTCCACGCGGGCGCACGCTCGGGATCCACCCGGAAATCGGGGAACAGCCGGGCGAACTGCTCGACCATGATCGTGAGCTCGAGCCGGGCGAGGTTCGCGCCGAGGCACAGGTGGCGGCCGTGGCCGAACGCGACGTGGCGGTTCGGGTGGCGGTCGAGGATGCAGCGCTGCGGGTCCTCGAAGGCTCGCGGGTCGTGGTTCGCCGAGCCATAGGCGAGGAGGACGACGTCGCCGGCGGGGATCGTCTCGCCGTGCAGATCGACATCGTGCGCCGCGTTGCGCCCGAAGACCTGCACCGGCGACACGAACCGCAGGAACTCGTTGACGGCCGTGTGCTTGAGTGCCTCGACGTCGCCGAACAGCTGGGCACGCAGCTCGGGGTGCTGGGCGAGGTGCAGCAGGCTCATGCCCATCGCACCCGAGGTCGTCTCGTAGCCGGCGAGCAGCATCACCATCCCGAACTGGCGCACCTCGGCGTCGGACAGGCGATGCCCGTCGATCTCCGCGCGGAGCAGCGACCCGAGGAAGTCGTCCCGCGGCCGCCGCTTGCGCTCCTCGATCAGCTCGTCGATGTACGTCTCGGCCTCGCGCGCCGCCTGCGCATGGTCGGCGCTGTCGAGGATGGCGTTGGAGTACATCCGCTCAACCCAGTCGAACCAGCGCTCCTCGTCCGCCTCCGGGAGGTTCATGAGCCGCGCGAGCGAGCCGAGCGACATCGGGTGGGCGAACTCGGCCATGACGTCGCCGCCGCCGTTGCGCGCGAACGGCTCGAGCAGCTTCGTCGCGAGCGCCTCGAGCTCGGGGCGCATGGCGTCGATGCGCGGCTTGGCAAACAGCGGGTTGACCAAGGCGCGATACACGCTGTGCGCCGGCGGGTCCAGCTCGAGCGGGAGCAGCGGGTCCTCCCTTGGCTGGGTCGAGGGAATGAGCGTCGTGCCGGGGACGGCAGAGGTGAACGCCTCGCAATCGAGCGCGGCGCCCGTCACGTCCTCGTAGCGCGTGAGCACCCAGAACCCGCCGTACAGGTCCGAGTGCAGGAGCGGCTGGTCCTCCCGCATCGGTCCGAAGACCCCCTCGGGATCCCGGATGAACCGCGGGTCGTGATGGTCGAAGCTCATGCGCCGGCTGCTCCGCTTCGGGGTGCGGGCATCGTACTGCGGGCGAGGGCTGATGACCTGCCGGCGCGATCCGCGGAGGCGCCCGTGACCGGTTCAACCGGCGCAGCGCGCCGAGGGACGCAACGCACATAGATCGGATTGCCGCACCGCCGGCGTCATTGTGTTGAGCGGCTGCACAACCTGCTGTCATTTCGGGCCCTGCCGTTGCCCACGGAGGTCTCCCGATGCATCGCATGCGCCCCATCCTCGTCTCGTTCGCCATCGCAGCCGCACTCATGGGGGTCTCGCTGGGGGCAGTCTCGGCCACCTACCCCGGCGCAACCAACGGCCGTATTGCATTCGGCATTCGGGCCGGGGACGGGAGCGCCAACATCTTCTCGGCTCAGCCCGACGGGTCGGCGCTGCAGCAATTGACGCATGGGTCGGGCAACCACCTCTGCCCGACCTACTCGGCGGATGGCCGGCAGATGGCCTTCTGTGCCGACACCAGCGGGGCCTTCGAGATCTGGACGATGAAGCCCAACGGGATGAAGCAGCATCAGCTGACGCATCTCGGCGGCTTCGCGACATTCCCGGACTTCTCGCCGGACGGCACGCGGATCGCCTTCGGGGGAACCGAGGGAGCGGATCCGAACACCGAGATCTACGTCGTCTCCGCGGCGACCGGCGGCAGCCTGCAGGCGCTGACCAGCTGCGCATCGTTCGGACCAGGCTGCTTCAACGACACGCCGGCGTGGTCACCTGATGGCACGAAGATCGTCTTCGTCCACGCCGATGACAGCAACGACGACGGGGTGACCAACGAGCAGGTCTGGGTCATGGATGCAGACGGTCAGCATCCGCATCCGCTGACCTCCGGCGATGCCCCCAAGGACCAGGTCCCCGACTGGAGCCCGGACGGCTCGAAGATCTCCTTCCACAGCGGGGGGTCCGGGAACGGCGGCATCTGGGTCATGAACGCCGACGGAAGCAGTCAGCACCAGCTGACGGGGTGCGACCCGTCCGCCACGTCCCCGTGCCCGGAGGGCGACGACTTCGGCACCGCCTGGTCTCCGGACGGAACGAAGATCGCCTTCCTGCGCGACTTCCGAGCCGCCGGCGGTGCCGGCCGGCCCGTCTACGTGATGAACGCGGACGGGAGCGGCCAGCACCGCCTCATCCCCGGCTCGAGCCTGCAGGCGGTGCCCGCGTGGCAGCCGCGCGAGGTGGGCGACTCCCGCTGATCGGTCCGAGTCTCGCACGGGCAGCGCCGCCGTTGCCCGTGCGAGCCTGCTGTACGGTTGGCACGCCGTGTCGTCACGGAGCGCGCCGGAAGGTTGCTTGAACGCCCATGAGCACCGCAGACGTCCTGGAGGCCATGCGTGGCGACCACGACGCCTTCGCGCTGCTTATCACGGTGGCGACCTCGCGCCTCTATGCCCTCGCCTGCCTCATCCTCCGCGATTCGGACCGTGCAGAGGATGCGACCCAGGAAGCATTCGTCCGTGCATGGCGAGAGATCCCCAGGCTGCGGGACGCGGATCGCTTCGACGCCTGGCTACGCCGGCTCGTCGTGAACGCCTGCTATGACGAGTCACGCCGGGTGACCAGGCGTGCCGAGGTGTCGCTCCTGAGCATCGGCGACCGCCCCGTCACCGACACGTCGGCGGCGATGGCGGAATCGGATCGCTTGGAGCGCGCGTTCCGGCAGCTGCCGCTCGAGCAACGCGCCGTCCTCGTGCTCCAGCACTACGAAGCGCTCAGCCACACCGAGATTGCGGCAGCGCTCGGCATCCCGGTCGGCACCGTGAAGGCGAGAGTCCGCTATGGCGTGGCCGCCATGCGCGCCGCCCTCGACGCGGACGATCGGTCCTCGGCGATGCCGGCAGGGAAGAGATCGGCATGAGCGGACCGCGCACGGATCAGGACGTCGAGCGGGCGCTTGCCGCCTGGATGGACCGGGCCGCTCCAACCCGCGCACCGGATCGCCTTCTCGAGGGGACGTTCGCGGCGACGATGCGGACCCGCCAGCGGCGCTCGTTCCCATGGACTGCCTCAGTTCGGATTGGCCCGGCCGAGCGAATCGCGACGATCTCCGCTGCGTGGGTGCTGCTGATGGTGCTCGGCGCGCTCGTGGCAGCGGCGCTGTCTGTCGCGCTGCTCGGGGGTGCCCTTCCGTTCCAGACGGTACCCAGTGCGACGCCGACCCTCGCCCCATCGCCGGCTACCTCCCCCGCTGTCCCTGCCGCCGTCGTGGCGCCCGAGGCCGAGATCCCAGCCCTGGGGCCCATCGCCATGGTCGCGAACGGGCAGGAGCTGTGGGTCCTGGCCGCCGGCCGGCTGGACGTGATCGACACGGCGGCAAACGAGATCGCCACCTCGGTGCCGATCGGGGCAACGGCCGACCTGTACAACGGGCTGGCTGCCGACGCGTCGGGGGTGTGGGCGACGGACGCGACCACGGCGATCCTCACCAGGGTTGACCCGGGGACGCGCAAGGTCGCGGCGACGATCCCCGCCGGCCTATCCCCGAAGGGCGTGCTGGTGACCGCCGAGGGCGTCTGGGTTGCGGACGTGCACGGCGGCACGGTGCTCCCAATCGATCCGGCCACGAACCGGGTCGGGAAGGCGATCACGGTCGGCCCCCTGGGACCGAGCGGGCCGAACTGGCTGGCAAGTGGCCCCGAGAGCATCTGGGTGGGCATCCCGAACAACTCGACGATCGCGCGCATCAACCCGCGCACGCATGCGGTCGAGGCCACGATCCACGCGCCCGACGCGTCCACGCCGTGTGGGGGGTTCGCAGTCGAACGTGATGCCGTATGGATCACCGGATGCTCGGCGACGGCCTCGATCGTCCGAGTCGACCCGACGAGCAATACGGTCGTTGCGACGGTGGACCTGGGCGGCTATGGATACAACCCGACGCTCATCAACGGCGCGCCCTGGGTCTCCGTCGACACCGGCGACGCCGCGTCGGGGCGGCTGGTGAGGATCGACACGGCGACCAACTCGATCGATCGAGTGCTCGTACCGGGGCCGAGCTTCGGAGGCGGCGGCGACCTGGTGGTCGCGGCCGGGTCCGTGTGGGTTGTCGACGGCTACAACAACACCGTGCTCCGCCTCCCGCTGGCCGCGTTCGGGCCGTAATCCCCTCCGTGGCATCGTCTGGCCGCGGCATCGCACCGGGGGCGAGCGCTGACAACCCGTCCGCGCGCCAGGGGGCCACGGTCCGTACGCCCCGGTGCGACGATACGAGGAGGCGATGGCGGAGGGGACCCGCCCCAAGGAGTGTCGAGTGGACGAGCGGACGGAACGCAACGCGGCCCTGATCGAGTCGGGTGCCGCCATCCTCGGGATCGAGTTCGGGTCGACCCGCATCAAGGCGGCGCTGATCGCTCCGGATACCACTCCGCTCGCGTCCGGATCGCACGCCTGGGAGAACCAGCTGCGCGACGGCGTGTGGACGTACGACATGGCCGACGTCTGGGCGGGCCTGGCCGCCTGCTACGCCGCCCTCGTCCAGGACGTCCGGACCCGCTACGGGCGCGAGCTGCGCACCGTCGCAGCGCTCGGGATCAGCGGGATGATGCATGGCTACGTCGCGCTCGACCGCGAGGGCGAGCTGCTGGTGCCGTTCCGAACCTGGCGCAACACCATTACCGGGGTGGCGTGCGCCGAGCTCACGCCACTGCTCGACTTCGCGGTCCCGCAGCGCTGGACCATCGCCCACCTCCACCAGTCGATCCTCGACGGCCAGCCGCACCTCGCGCAGCTCGCGCACGTCACGACGCTCGCCGGATACGTCCACTGGCGGCTGACCGGCCAGCACGTCGTCGGCCTCGACGAGGCCTCGGGCATCTTCCCGATCGATCCGGCCGTGGACGACTGGGACGCAACGAGGATGGAGGCGTTCGACGCGCTCATCGCCCCGCGCGACCTCGGCTGGACCCTGCGCGATGTCCTGCCGTCGGTCCTGCCCGCGGGCACGGAGGCGGGTCGGCTCACCGCCGCTGGCGCGCGGCTGCTGGACCCGTCGGGCACGGTCGCCACGGGCATCCCCCTGTGCGCCCCGGAGGGCGATGCGGGCACCGGGATGGTGGCGACGAACGCGGTTCGAGCGCGGTCCGGCAACGTCTCCGCCGGCACGTCGGTGTTCGCGATGATCGTCCTCGACCGACCACTCTCGCGCGTGCACGAGGAGATCGACATCGTCGTCACGCCCGACGGCTCGCCAGTCGCGATGGTCCACTCCAACAACGGAAGCTCCGACCTGGACGCCTGGGTCTCGCTGTTCGGGCAGGTGGGCCGCGTGCTCGGCGCGCAGGTGACCGCCGACGAGCTCTACGGGCGACTCCTGCCGCTGGCGACGGCGGGCGATCCGGACGCCGGCGGCCTGCTCGCGATCAACTACGTGTCAGGCGAGCACCTGACGGGCTTCACCGAGGGCCGGCCGCTGTTCGTGCGCTCCGAGGACGCGCGGTTCACGCTCGAGAACGTGATGCGCGCCATGTACTTCGCGTCGCTGTGCTCGCTCCGTGCGGGGCTCGACATCCTCACCGACGAGGAGGGCGTGGTGATCGAGGAGATCCGCGGTCACGGCGGGTTCTTCAAGGGCGGCGACACTGGCCAGCGGATGATGGCCGCGGCGCTCAATGTGCCCGTGAGCATCCCGGAGACCGCGGGCGAGGGCGGCGCCTGGGGCATGGCCGTCCTCGCCGCATACATGCTCCGCGCGGACCGGGCCCAGCCGCTCTCCGACTACCTCGACGGCATGATCGCCGGGCGCATCGGTCCGGCGGTGACCCCCGATCCGCGGGACGTCGCCGGGTTCGAGGCATTCTTCGCCCGCCACGGCGCCGGGCTCTCGATCGAGCGAGCCGCCGTCGAGGCGCTGCGATGAACCCGAACCGCGGTGCACGGTGACACCCTGATGGGCGCTTCGACGGGACAGCGGTTCTTCACCATGACCGTGGCCTCGGTGTACCCGCTCTACCTCGCGAAGGTCGAGAAGAAGGGCCGCACCAAGGACGAGCTCGACGCGGTGATGCGCTGGCTGACCGGATACGACCAGTCCGAGCTGGACCGACACCTCGCCGCCGGCACGACCTTCGCGGGCTTCTTCGACGGGGCGCGGCTGAACCCCAACGCAACCCTCATCACCGGCCTGATCTGCGGGATACGCGTCGAAGCGATCGAGGACCCGCTCGTGCAGCAGATCCGCTACCTGGACAAGCTCGTGGACGAGCTCGCGAAGGGCCGGCCGCTCGAGAAGGTGCTCCGCCACTGACGCCGTTCGTGGCCGCGGGTCAGGCTGGGCCCGCCCGGCGCAGGCGCTCGAGCTCGCGGCGGAGACGCTTGCTCGGGCGGCCCTCGCCTCGAACGGGAACGATCCTGGGCCCGACCTGCGGCACGACGGGCGCGCTGTGGTCCACGTAGCAGGTCGCAGCGACGACGGCACCGACGCGTGACTCGATCGGCCGTACGACCTCGACGATCCGCTCTCGATCGGCGATGAACGCTTCCACCCGATCTCCCGCGCGAACCTTTGTCGACGGCTTGGCCGGCGATCCGTTCACGAGGACGTGGCCGCCGTCGCACAACCGGGTCGCGAGCGGACGGGTCTTCACGAGACGCACCGCGCACAGCCAGCGATCGACACGCGTCTCGTCGGCGGAGAGGGCACCAGTCACGCGTCGTAGCATGGCACGGCGCGAGACGGCGTCGCGGCGGAGACCGCTTCCCGGCCGACCGACCGGGGCCGGCACGTTGACCTAGCGACCCCGGATCGCCCGCGCGAGCACGAGCCCGTACCCGGCTGCGATCCCCAGGAAGATCGCGAGGAATCCCCATGCGTCGAGCGAGGTTGATGGTTCGGATCCGGTGCGCATCACCGCCGCGATGAAGAGGATCGTGAACAGGGCCCAGGCCGTGCCAGCGACGGCGACGAGACCGGCAACGACCCGCCCCAGCCGGCCACCCACGAGCAGACCGATTGCGGCGACGAGGCCAAGTCCCGCCAGGACGAGTGGGAGGACCTCGATCGGGTTGTCGGCGATGTCCTCCACGTGCCGTCTGCCGAGAGCGAGCTGGTACAGCCCGATCGCAGCGAGCGCGATCAGCCACGCGGACGGCCAGCGGGTGCGGCTCTTGTTCGAATCGATCACCACGGCCATCTCGAGCAAGGAGGCCGGGGCCCGATCAGCAAGGCCAGATCGGCGTCCGCCCTCGTCGCTGAGACGCGGGACGCTCTCGGTTCGTCACGGTCATTCGACGAGAGGCGCGCGGCGGCGACGCGACTCGCGCGAGCGTCCCTAGCCGCCGGCGAGGAAGGCCTCGATCGCACGCAGGACGACATCCGGCTCCTCCCACACGAGGCCGTGCGTGCTCCCGGCGACGCGGATGAGCTGGCCATCTCGCAACAGCTGGACGGCGCGGTGGGCGTGCTCGGTGGAGACGGCGCTCCCGAGCTCGGCGTCGGCCATCAGCAGGAGGACTGGACACGCGATCGCTGGCAGCAGCCGTTCGGCGTCGTATCCCGCGTGCATGGCGTCGAACTCGATGACCGCGTCGAGCATCGTCGGGTCGTTGTGCAGGAGCGTCTCCGCCTGGTCCGCGAACAGCGCATCGTCGTCGCCGAACACATCGCCTGCCCGCACCACGCGGCCGGTTGCCCGATCGCGCATCGGCATCTCCCGAAGTCCTGTTGCGACGCCCTCATGAGACAGGGCATGGAGCGATCGCAACCACGCCAGTCGTTCACGATCCGGGAGGACCGTGCGACGTGCCTCATCGGCGGACAGTGGCGCGTCAATGGCGATCACCGCGGTCACAAGGTCGGGTCGCTCGGCGGCGACGATGACGGCAACCTCACCGCCCATCGAGTGGCCGACGATCGCGGCTGGCTCGCCGATGAACCGCTCGAGGAGGGCGATCATGTCGGCGGCGTAGTCCCACAGTCGATAGCGCCCGGCGTCCACGCAGACGCGCCGTGGCCACGCAGGTCCGGTGCGTAGACGTGCCACCGCTCCCGGAGCGACTCGAGCAGCGTCCGATACGACCCCCACCGCTGGGATCCCCCGTGGAGCACGAGCAATGGCGGCCCTGCGCGGGGTCCCTCGGCGACGTTGATCGTTCCCTGTGCGAGCTTGATGCGGCGCTCGTTGAACGGCGGGTACATCGCGGGTTGGCGTCCTGGGCGCAGGCCTGATCGGCGTTTTGGCTCGCCTCGAGCCCGCCATCCGGGCCATCGCGCGGGCCGAAGGGAGTCGAGATCGTCTGCTCTCGGCCGAGCGTTGCATCAAACCCTATCCCATCGCCACCAACATGATGACGAGCAGTCCGACGAGGAGGCGACCTGCCGCGCGCCACCGACCGATCGACCTTGTCCGGGGGTTCATCATCAGGATCGTTGCCCTGGGCTGGCTTGCCGAGGCCGCGACACCGATCACAGGAAGGCACGTCGATGACCACGTACAAGATCGGCTACTTCGTTGGGAGCCTCTCGTCGAAGTCGATCAATCGTGAACTGGCGAAGGCGCTGATCCGCCTCGCCCCGGACGACCTGGAGTTCACCGAGATCCCGATCGGGGATCTCCCGCTGTACAGCCCTGACTACGACGCGGACTTCCCGGCGGCGGCCCGGGCGATGAAGGAAGCGATCGCGGCGTCGGACGCCATCCTGTTCATCACCCCGGAATACAACCGCTCCATTCCCGGCGCGCTCAAGAACGCCATCGACTGGGCCTCGCGGCCATGGGGCGACAACTCCTTTGACCAGATGGCTGCCGCCGTGATCGGGACGTCTCGCGGGCAGATCGGAACGGCCATGGCCCAGCAGAGCCTGCGCGGGGTGCTCAGCTTCTGCAACGCACGCCAGATGACGGCACCCGAGGCCTACATCCGCTACTCGGAGGAGGTCTTCCCGGGTGACGG
>DASXVG010000059.1:0-8209 GCA_036504355.1 Candidatus Limnocylindrales bacterium | reverse complement strand
CGGGCGTGGTGCTCGAGCGACCACAGCCAGATCCCCGGACCGTCGAGCTGGAACGTCGGCCAGTCGTCCGGACCCGGATTGCCATCCGCCGTGTACCGGCAGTGGAGGTAGTCGCCGGCACCCGGCACGTGCCCGGCGGCTGCCGCCTCCATCGAGCGCGCCATCCCGTCCGCACCCTCGAACACGACCCGCGCTGCCCAGTCGTGGAACCGTGCCGCCGCATCGAGGCGGCCGCTGACGTCCAGTCCCTCCGCGATGAACGCGCTGTCGCGGAACCAGCTGAATCCGTACTGGCTGAAGGTCGGGCCGGCGATGAACGCTCCCCCCGGCGTCTGCCAGCGGAGGATCACCTCGAGGCTGTGGCGGGCGAGGCCGCGCCCATCCGGGACCCTGGTCATCCCTTGGTCGCCCCGACGAAGGCGCCGCTCACGAACTGCTTCTGGAGGGCGACGAACAGCAGCAGGACCGGGGCAAGCGCGATGAGCGACGCCGCGAACACGAGGCCCCACTCCGTCGCCTGCGCCCGCTGGAGCGAGCGGACGGCGATCGGCAGCGTGTACAGCTCCTTGTCGGACAGGCTGACGATGGCCCACGTGAACTCGTCCCAGGCCGCGAGGAAGCTGAACAGCGTCACCGTTGCGATCCCGGGCCGTGCGAGCGGGACGCCGACCCGCCAGAACGTGGCCCACACGCCGGCTCCGTCCACCTCGGCTGCGTCGAACATCTCCTGTGGCATCGAGGAGAAGAACCCGCGCATGAGGAAGGTGTTCAGGCCCAGGTTCATCGTCGCGTACACGATGACCAGGCCCTGCAGGCTGTTCAGCAGTCCGAGGTTCTTGGCGAGGACGAACTGGGGAATGAGCAGCACCATCCCCGGGACCATCATCGTGAACAGCAGCGCTCCGAACAGCACCCGCCTGCCCGGGAACGAGTAGCGCGCGAACGCGAAGGCGAGCATGGAGCCGAGGGCGACCGCGATCGCGGTGGAGCACACCGACACGATGACGCTGTTCACGAAGTACCGCCCGAAGTCCTGCCCCGTCCAGGCATCGACGAAGTTGTCCAGCGTCGGCTGGGAGGGGATGAGGCGGGGCGGCGTCTCCAGGACGTATGCGTGCGGCTTGAACGCGGTGCTCACCATCAGCGCGAACGGGATGAGCATCACGAGCCCGACCGCCACCGCGGTCCCGAACAGGAGCCAGCGGCCGATCGCGCGGCGGCGGCGGATCCCGGGGCGGATCATCCGGCCTGCTCCCGGGCCAGCCGGAGCTCCACCAGGCTGATCACCCCGATGACCGCAGCGAGCAGGAACGAGATCGCGGCGCCGTAGCCGAGGTCGAGCGACGCGAACGACTGCTTCCACAGGTAGGTCAGCACGACCTCGGTGCTGTTCAGCGGCCCGCCGACGGTCCCGGTCGCGGCGGACGACATGACGAAGATGCTGATGAACGCATTGAGCCCGCCGATGGTGAGGACGACGAGCAGGAAGGTGGACGTCGGCCGCAGCTGGGGGAGCGTCACGTGGCGGAACCGTGCCCACGAGCCCGCGCCATCCATCTCGGCCGCCTCGTAGAGCTCGGGCGGGACGCCCTGGAGCCCGGCGAGGAACACGACCATGGTCCAGCCGATGCCCTTCCAGATACCGAGCACGGCGATCGCCCACAGGGCAGTCGCCGGTTCCGCGAGCCACGCGATCGGCTTGTCGATCACGCCCAGGACGTCGACGAGAAGCCAGTTCAGCGGTCCGGACTGGCCGTTGTAGATGTACAGGAAGACGAGCGAGACGATGACCCAGCTGGTGATCACCGGGAGGTAGTACACGAGCCGGAGGACGGAGCGACCGGGGATCTGCCGGTTCAGCAGGAGCGCGGCACCCAGGCCCAGCAGCAGCTGGCCGGCAACCGTGACGGCCGTGTAGCCGACCGTGCTCCAGAGGGCCCTCCAGAACAGGGGATCGCCGAGCGCCCGGGTGTAGTTTCCGAGGCCCACGGGCGTCGGCGTCCTGGTGAGGCTCCAGTCGGTGAACGAGAGCACGAACGAGTTGAGCAGCGGCCACGCGGCCCACGCCGCGTAGAGCACCATGCCGGGCAGCAGCAGCCCGTAGATGGGGAGGAGGCGGCGGAGCCTGGTCCGGGAGATCCGGGCCATCCTCGCGCCGCCTGCCACCGTCATTGCGTCAGGATGCCTCGATCAGCTGCCGGCCAGCAGGCCGTCGACCGTCTTGGCCGCCTCGTCCATCGCCGCCTGCACCTCCATGTCGCCACGGAGGGCCTTGAGAACGGCGTTCGAGATCGCCTCGTCGATCTTCGGCCACGCGGGGCTGGGAGTCCGAGCGTTCGCGGTCTCGAGCTGCTTCTGGAAGGTGGGGTAGTAGTCGGGGAGCCCGGCGTTGCCGGCGAGGCTCGTGAGGACCGGCATCTGGCCGATCTTGCCCATCGCGAGCTGGGCCTCTTCCGAGAGCATGAACCGGGTGAACGCGAGCGACGCGTCCTTGTTCTGGGTGTTCTTGAACACGACGATGTTCTCGCCGCCGACGACCGACTGCGACCCGCCGGGGCCCGCGGGGATCGTGGCGTAGCTGAACTTCAGGTCGGGGAACTGGTTCTTGAAGATCCCGGGCATCCAGGGACCCTCGATGATCGTGGCCGTCGTGTTGCCACCGAACTGCTCGGAGGTCGCCGTGCCCCCGCCGAGGATGCTCGGCGACAGGTAGCCCTTGTCGAGCCACTCCTTGAGCTTCGTCACCGCCGCCACCGTGCCGGGGCCGTTCAGGACGCCGTCGGCGGACGTGATGGCCTCGTTCGAGATGCCGCCGCCGAAGCTCCAGATCCACGGCAGGACGCTCCACGCGCCGGTGCCGCCTTCCGCATACGCGAAGACCTTCTTGCCCAGCTTGTCCTGGACCTGCTTCGCGGCTGCCTCGAAATCGTCGACGGTCGTGGGGGCGGCAGCGACGCCGGCGTCCGCGAGGACCTTGTCGTTGAGGAACAGGATCCGCGTGTTCGTGTCGAGCGGAAGGCCGTAGTAATGGTCCTTCCACTTGTTGGTGGACAGCGGGCCGGCGAACACCGTGTCGGCGATCGAGGAGAAGTCGCTCATCTCCGTGTCCAGCGGGAGGAGCGCGTCCTGGTTCGCGAACTCGGGCACCCAGATGATGTCCGCCCGCAGGACGTCCGGCAGCGTCCCGCCGGCGAGACCGGTGACGAGCTTCTGGCGAAGGTCGTCGTAGGGGATCTCCTGGTGCTCGACCTTGACGTTCGGATACAGCTTGTTGAAGGCCGGCAGGACGGTGTCCGTGAAGGTCTTGATCTCGTCGCCGTCCGCGGCGTACCCGTTCCAGAAGGTCACGGTCCCGGTGATCTCGGGCGACGGCGAGGGCGCGACGGACGCGGCCTCGGACGGCGCGGTGGTCGGCGCGTTGGTCGGAGCCGACGTCGGCGCCGGCGTGCTGCCACCGCCGAGGCAGGCTGACAGCAGGAGTGGCGCCGTGACCGCGAGGGTCAGGACTCGGCGCAGGCCAGATGAGCTCATCGAGATCCTCCTCGGCCCACGCGGGCCAGTGTCCTGGGTGTGCCGCTCTCGCGAGTGGCCGCGACCGAGGTGGTCGTGCCGTCCTCGCGGAGGTGGGCGGGGTGGAACAGCTCGCGGAGCACCAGGGTGGCGGCTCCACGCGCCCATGCCTCGTCGCCCCACGGCTCGACGACGAGATCCATTCCGGCCATGCCGTGATGGCTTCGGACGCCGTCGCGGATGGCGTCCAGGTAGATCGGGCCGAGGCGCACGCCTTCGCCCGAGACGATGGCCAGCTCCGGGTCCAGGAGCGTCGCCGCATCCCCGACGGCCCGGCCGACAAGCCGACCCGCGGCGGCGAGGATCGCGCCGACCCTCGACTCCCGCGTGGCAAGCGAGGCGATGTCCTCCGGGTTGCACAGCCGCCCGGTCGCCGCCAGGACGTCCCGCACCAGGGCGGGCTCGGCCGCGATCGCCTCCAGGCAGCCTGTGCGGCCGCACCAGCACGCCGGGCCGTCGGGAAGCGCAAGCACGTGGCCGATCTCCCCGGCCGCGCCGTGTCGTCCCCTGTGGAGGGCGCCGTTCACCACGATGCCCATCCCGATGCCTCGGCCGACCGTGATGACCATGAACGTGGACGCGCCGGCGCCTGCCCCGTAGAGCTGCTCCGCGACGGTCAGGGTGTTGACGTCATTGTCCAGGAACACCGGCAGGTTGAAGTGCGCCTCGATGTGGTGGCGGAGGTCGATGCCGCCCCAGCCCTGGATCGGCGAGCCCACGACCTCACCCCCGACGACGGCGCCCGGCACGCCGAGCCCCAACCCCATCAGTGCGTCGCGTTCGACGCCGGCAGCCGCGAGGGCGCTGGCGACCGCGTCCTCGAACGTCCCCACGATCGCCTCGGCGTCGCCCTCGGGCGGGTGGGGGACGGTGACGAAGCCGCGCGGCTCGGCGGCGAGGTCGGTGACCGTCGCGGTGAGCGAGTCGGCAGTGAGCTTGAGGCCGACAACGAAGCCGGCAGCCGGGTTGACGCGGAGGAGCGTGGCCGGCCGCCCGATGCCGGCAACCCCGGCGGCGACCTGCCCTTCCTCCGCGACGAAACCATCGGCGAGCAGGACCGCCACGATCTCGGTGACCGTGGACGACGAGAGGCCACTGACCCGCGCGAGTCCCGCCCTGGACAGTGGACCGCGCTCGCGCAGGAGGTTGAGCACCAGCGACCGGTTCAGGTCCCGGATCAGCTCCCGGCGCCCGGCTCGCACGTGTGGTGCCCTCCATCCTGGTCATCAGCGGCTCGGCGACATACTTTGCTCGACGAGCGAAGTAACTGTACGTACGGTGTCAAGCGCGCGTCCAGTCGGTATCAGTCCGGGTTCCCGCTGCCACCGTCAGGCCGCTGCTGCAATGCGGCCGTCGGTCCGGGCAGCCCGGCATTGTCACGATGGAGGCCGCGGATGCGGTATGGATCGGACGATGAACGGGCACCCACGCGATCACCTGGACATCACCCGCCGGATGGCGGCCGAGCTGCTGGGTGCGGCAATGCTCACGTTCGTTGCCGCGGGCGGCGACGCGCTCGCGTCGCTCAGTGGTGGCCAGATCTCGGTCGCCGCGCGGGCGGTGGCGCCGGCCCTGCTCGTCACCGGCCTCATCTACGCGATCGGCGACCGGTCCGGCGCGCACTTCAACCCCGCGGTCACGGTCGCCTTCACCCTGCGGCGACTGTTTCCGGTCCGCCTCGTCATCCCCTACGTCGCTGCCCAGCTGGCCGGCGCGGTCCTCGCGGCGGGCGCCCTGCGGTGGCTGGTCGGGGATGCCCTCCTCGCCGGGGTGACACGACCAGCGCTTGTCGACCCGGCCAGGGCGGTGGCGATCGAGGCCATCCTCACCGTGATCCTGTTGACCGTGATCCTGGGGACGGCCGATCGGGCGCACATCGTCGGGTCCAACGCGGCGATCGCCGTGGGGGGCGCCATCGCGCTGTGCGGGCTCATCGCCCTGCCGATCGAAGGCGCGTCGATGAACCCGGCGCGCTCCACCGGTCCTGCGGTGATGGCCGGTGACCTCGCGTCACTGTGGATCTACTGGGTTGGGCCACTGTCGGGAGCGGCGATCGCCGTCGCGATCGCACGGCTGCTCCACGGACCGGCGGTGCGGAACCCGGACGCCCGGGCCGCCGCCACGGGCAGCGGGGCCGAATAGACAAACCGGCCGCGTCGGCGTGCGACGCGGCCGGTCTTCGGATTCGTGCTTGATCCCCGGGGATCGATGCCCGGGACGTGCCGTCGCTAGGCCGCGAACTCGCGCAGCTTGCGGCTGCGGCTCGGGTGGCGGAGCTTGCGCAGGGCCTGGACCTCGATCTGGCGGATGCGCTCGCGCGTCAGGCCGAACTCGCGACCGACCTCCTCGAGCGTCCGGGCGTGCCCGTCGTCGAGGCCGAAGCGGAGGCGGAGGACCCGCTGCTCGCGCCCGTCGAGCGAGGCTAGCACGTGCTCGATCTGCTCCCGGCGCATACGGTCCGCGACGACGTCGAGCGGGGACACGGCGTCCTCGTCCGGGATCAGCTCGCCGAGCTCGGCGTCGCCCTCGTCGCCCACCGGCGACTGCAGGGACACGGGCTCGCGGCCAAGCTTGCGGATCTCCTCGACGCGCTGCGGCGTCATCGCCGGCGTCTCGTCGGGGAGGGCCGCGGCGATCTCGGTGTTGGTGGGCTCGCGGCCCAGCTGGGTGGACAGCTCGCGCACGACGCGCGCCACGCGACCCATCGTCTCGACCATGTGAACCGGGATCCGGATCGTCCGGCTCTGGTCCGCCAGGCCGCGCTGGATCGCCTGGCGGATCCACCAGGTGGCGTAGGTGCTGAACTTGAAGCCGCGCTCGTACTCGAACTTGTCGACGGCGCGGATCAGCCCGGCGTTGCCCTCCTGGACGAGGTCCAGCAGGCCCATCCCCGCCTGGTTGATGTACTTGCGGGCGATCGAGACGACGAGCCGCAGGTTTGCGGACGTCAGGTGGTCACGGGACAGCTTGGCCAGGTGCTTGAGCTCCGGGACCATCGCCTCGATGACCTCGGTGTCGTGGCCGGCATCGAGCCAGCGCTGGATGGCCGGGAACACCACCTCGTTGCGCGCCCAGTCGCGCAGGTCCTTGAGCGCGGCGTTGGCGCGGAGCTCCGCGTTGGGCCGGCCGAGCTCGCCCTCGATCCAGTTCATGACGTCGAGGAACGAGTCAGCGTCAAGCCGCTCGTTGTACAGCGAGCGGAGGTCCTGGGCGCGCACCAGGCGCTCCTTGAGGAGGTCCGTCTCTGCCTTCTTGAGCGCGTCGGCAAGACCGAGCGCGGGAGCGGTCACGTAGAGGTCGAGCGCGTCATCGGAGCGCAGCGCCGCATCGAGGATGCGGTGTGACTCGGCCGCGAACGGCACCACGTAGCGCTTGTCCTTGGCGCGAGCCGTGGGCTCGGTGGTGTGGAGCGTCCACTCGTGGATGCTCAGGAGCACCTTCCAGGGCTCGGCCTCGATCTGCGCCCCGAGCTCCATCCCCTTGGCGAGGATGACCTCCTCCTCGGCGGTGAGGAGGGGAACGCGGCCGATCTCACGGAGGTAGAGGCGCACGGAGTCGTCCGTGTCCAGGACCTCGGATGCCACCGGCTCGGGCTCGGCGTCCTCGTCCTTGGCGGCGACCACGGGCGCGGCGGCCACCGGGGCCGGCTCCTCGATGATCAGGGCCGCCTCGGCCTCGAGCTCGGCCGCCTCGGGATCGAGCTCGATGGCAGCGTTGGCCAGCTCGGCCTCGGCGTCGGTTGCAGGGGTAGTCGTCTCGAGGGAAATCACGTTGCTCCAGTTGACGGTGCCACGCCCAGACCGCGCGGCTCCGTGGGAATCCTTGACCAGCTGTCCGGCGCTGTGACCGGGTCGCGCGCCAGGCCACGCCGCCTGACACACGTAGTGGCGTGTCAAATCGACACGCCATTGGCCTATCAGTCTAGGCCATTGGATGGGGGCTTGACAACCCCCAATGTCAATACCGGCGGGGAGTATGCGTTGCATTCCCATTACAGTCGCGGAACTGTCGGCTGGTATCGAGCATGTCACGTCCCGGGACACAACAATGTCAGCGGCAGGGACAGTGATGTCACGAGGCCGGCCGGCGACGGGCGCCGCGGTGGCCGGCTGCCATTCGCTCACCCCGGCAAGTGGTCATTCGATCTCGCCGTCAATACTCCATAGGGGCATGGAGGTCGGCGCCAAGGGCCCGTTGGTGCAGGTTGTATTCAGGAGCACCTCGCCCCTGTGCCGGCTCGCCGACGGCATCCGCGTCCCGGCTACGCCCTCGTTGGGATCACTGCCATCCAAGCGACGAGACGGACCTCGTCCTCCTCGATCGGCGGCAGGGGCTCGGGCGGCGGCGGCGCCTCAAGACCCTCCGCCTCAACGAGCGCACGAAGTGCGACGATCCGTTCAGAAATTGGGACTACCTCGTCGTCGAGGATCCGGCCGACCTCGCGGGAGATGCGGATGGGCCACCGCTGTGAGAGGGCGACCGCGACGCGGGTCCGTTCATCGTTCGAGAGTGGCGACTGGGCATCGCGCACGAGGTCGGCAGCTCGGCGCAGGACGCCCTTCACGTCAGGCTGGAGGTTCGCCGGGTCTGTCAGTCGCATCCAAGAGCGAAAGATCGCGCGCCGAGCCTCCGGCCAGGC
>DASXVG010000058.1:0-5013 GCA_036504355.1 Candidatus Limnocylindrales bacterium | reverse complement strand
CGCGTCGCCTCGAGCGTCGCCACGGGCTCGATCGGCGGCAGGCTGAGGGCGGACCATTCGCCCGGCAGGGTCGTCGGCAGCGGCGTCACCCCGGGGGTTGCGCCGGGGACCGGGCTGCCCGGCGTCGCCGGCGTGGCATCGGGACCCGGGCTGGCGATCGGGGGCGCGGGGTTCGCGCAGGAGGCCAGCAGCGATGCCGTCACGAGGACGACGAGCACGAGGGCCGTCGGCCTGCGTCGGGCGGTCGCGGGGCCGCTGGGACGCAGGGTGACGATGCTGGGCATCTCGTTCGCTCCCGTCGCAGCGGTGCAGGGACCGCTCGTTGCGACCGCGGGTGTGACGCCCAACCCCGGGATGTCGTGACACCCACCGTGAAACCATTGGAGCGGGGTACCGTCCCGTGCACAAGGGCCGCACGGATCGCCTCGCGGTACCATGTCCGGCGAGCCCCGTCGGACGCCGTCCCGGGGCCGTTCGCCGTGTCCCGACGCGTCCCGCGCCCGGTCCCGGCGCGAAGAGGTCAGCTCCCGAACGTGAAGCTCATCGTGGGCCTGGGGAACCCGGGCAGCCAGTACGCGGAAACGCGGCACAACATCGGCTGGATGGTCCTGGACCGCCTCGCGGACCGGGCCGGGCGGTCCGGACGCGGTCGCCAACGCGACGCGTCGGAGAGCGTCCAGCTGCGCTACAAGGGGATGGACCTCGTTCTCGCCAAGCCGCTCACGTACATGAACGAGTCCGGGCTCGCCGTGAAGAAGCTGATGGTCCGCGACCGGATCCCCCTCGTGGACCTGCTCGTCGTCGCCGACGACTTCGCGCTGCCGTTCGGCAAGCTGCGGTTCCGCGAGGCAGGCTCGCACGGCGGCCACAACGGGTTGCGCTCGATCGTCGCGGAGCTCAGCACCGAGAAGTACAGCCGGCTGCGGGTGGGGATCGGGGAGCCGGGCAGTGGCGCCGTGGATCACGTCCTGAGCCGCTTCGCGCCCGACGAGCGGAGCCGGCTGCCGATCCTCCTCGACGCGGCCGCCGATGCCGTCGAGGCGTGGGCGCGCGAGGGCACCTCGAGGGCGGCGAACCGGTTCAACTCGTGGGAGATGCAGGCACCCGCCGCTGCCGTCGACGGCGCGGAGGCACCGGCTGCGGGCGAGGTCGGCGGTCCCGCCGACTCGGACGGCGTCCGGCGCACGAAGACCGGCTGGCGCCGGATCCTTCCCGGCGGCGACGAGCACGGAGACGACCGCGGAGCCGGCCGCCGGTGAGCGATCGCTACCGCGGCCGGACGACCCGCCAGCGCAACATCGCGGAGAAGGTCGCCCGCGAGTGGGCTGAGCGGCGCGCGGCCGCCGGGGCCACCGACCAGGAGCTCGACCTCGAGAAGGCGTCCGTCGAGGCGGAGGTGGAGCTGCTCGATCCGGCGGCGCGACCGGACCGCCAGGGCGGCCCGGCGAGGAAGCCCGCGCGCCCGGTCACGGCCAGCCGGGGCGACACGCCCGGCAGGGCCGGGAGACGTGTCCCGGACCTGTCCGTGCTCCCGCGGCTGCTCCACGACACGGGCTCGTTCGCATCGCTGCGCGAGCGACTGGGGCCAGCGCGCGAGGCGCCGGGGATGCATGGCAGGCACGTCGGCCTGACATCCGTGCCGCACGGCGCGAAGTCCTACGCCGCGGCGGCGCTCGCGCTCGTCGCCGGCGGGGAGCGGATCTGCTGGGTGGCACGCGACGCGGAGATCGGGGACCGGGTCGCGGAGGAATTGGGCGCGTGGCTCGGCGACACCGCGCTCGTCGCCGTCCTCGAGCCGCGGACGTCGCTCGCGTACGAGCGGAGCGAGCTCGTCCCGGACGAGACCGCAGCCCGGGTGGCGGCCCTCGCCGCGTGGCGTGGCGGATCGGCCAGGGTGCTCGTGGCCAGCGTCCAGGCGCTCCTCCAGGCGACCCTGTCCCCCGCGGATCTCCCGGCCGAGGTGCGCACGCTCAGGCCCGGGACGCGGATCGGCATGGACGCGCTCCTCGGCGAGCTGTTCGAGCGCGGCTACGCGCCCGTCCTCGAGGTCGCGGGCCGCGGGGAGTTCGCGCGTCGCGGCGGCATCGTGGACGTGTTCCCGCCGTCAGCGCCGCTCCCGGTCCGGATCGAGTTCTTCGGCGACGAGATCGACTCGCTCCGCGCCTTCGACCCCACCGACCAGCGCTCCGTCGAGACGATCAGGACGCTCACGCTGCTCCCCGCAACCGAGTTCCTCCTCCCGGAGGGCGGTGCGACCGAGGTCAAGGCTCGCCTCGGCCGGCTCGCGACGCGCCTGCCGGAACGACTCGCGATCGACCTCGCCCGGTTCACCGGGGAGGCGACCGATCCCGACCGTCCGCCGGCCGTCACCGCCGGTCGAGCGCTCGCAGCCGGCGACGCGGCGGAGGTCTGGGCGCGGCTCATCGCCCCGTCCACGGGGCTCGATCACCTGGACCCGGGGACGCTTCTCGTCCTCGACGAGCCAGGCGACCTCGCCGACGCGGCCGCGTTCCTGTGGCGCCAGGCCGACGAACGCCACGCGGAGCTCGTGGACCAGGGCGACCTTCCGCGCGACTGGCCGACGGCGTACCTGCCGCCGCGCGACTGGAAGACGTTCCTCCACGGCGCGCGGACGCTGGAGCTCACCTGGCAGTCCGAGGCCGTGGACGCCGAGGGGATGGCGCACGCGTCGAAGAGCCTGACGTCAGGCGACCTGTTCGGCTGGCGCGAGCCCGTCCTCCCGCCGGGGCGGACGGAGCGGCTCGTCGATGGCGTCGAGCACTGGCTGGCCGAGAAGGCGCGCGTCGTGCTCGTGTCGGACCAGGCACCGCGGCTCGCGGAGCTGCTCGGGGAGGCGGGCCACGCCGTCGGGATCGTGTCGCGGGTCGCGGAGGCGCCGCCGCGCGGGGCGATCGCACTCGTCGACCGCAGCCTCAACGGCGGCTTCGAGGGTGGACCCGACGGACTGGCCGTGGTCACGGACCGGGAGCTGTTCGGCTCGGTGCGCGTCCGGCGTCCGAAGGCGATGCGCCGCGTCGTCCCGCGCGACATCCTCGAGCGCCTGTCGCCGGGCGACCTCGTCGTCCACATCGACCACGGCATCGCCAGGTATGAGCAGATGCTGCGCAGGGGAGAGGACGGCCAGGAACGGGACTACCTGGAGCTGTCGTTCGCGGCCGGCGACCGGATCTTCGTCCCGGTTGAGCAGATCAACCGCGTCAGCCGGTACACGGGCGGGGAGGGCCCGACGCTCTCGCGGCTCGGCGGGACGGACTGGCTGCGCACCAAGCAGCGGGTCCGCAAGGCCGTCGGCGACCTCGCCGAGGAGCTGCTCCGCCTGTACGCGAAGCGCGAGGCCGCCGAGGGTTTCGCGTACCAGCCCGACTCGCCCTGGCAGGGCGAGATGGAGGCGTCATTCCCGTACGAGGAGACGCCCGACCAGCTGCGCGCGGCGATCGAGGTCAAGGCCGACATGGAGACCCGCCGGCCGATGGACCGGCTCGTCGTCGGCGACGTGGGCTACGGCAAGACCGAGGTGACCCTGCGGGCCGCGTTCAAGGCGACCCAGGACGGCAAGCAGGTGGCGGTGCTCGTCCCGACGACCGTCCTGGCGGGCCAGCACTTCACGACGTTCAGCCAGCGCTTCTCGGCGTTCCCGATCAACGTCCGGCTGCTGTCGCGGTTCGTCTCGGCCAGGGAGCAGGAGGTGACGGTCGCGGGGCTGGCGAACGGCTCCGTGGACATCGTCATCGGGACGCACCGGCTGCTGTCGAAGGACGTGGCGTTCAAGGACCTGGGGCTGGTCGTGGTGGACGAGGAGCAGCGGTTCGGCGTCGCCGCGAAGG
The DNA here is from genome assembly GCA_036504355.1 of Candidatus Limnocylindrales bacterium. Lineage (GTDB taxonomy): Bacteria > Chloroflexota > Limnocylindria > Limnocylindrales > CSP1-4 > CAIXZV01. The sequence goes on along the minus strand of DASXVG010000058.1, from coordinate 1,168 downwards.
AGCGGCTCAAGCACCTCCGGGCCGCGGTCGACGTGCTGACGCTCAGCGCCACGCCGATCCCGCGCACGCTGAACCTGGCGCTCGCCGGGATCCGCGACCTCAGCGTCATCGAGACTCCGCCCGAGGACCGGCTGCCGATCCAGACGCGGGTCGCCGAGGCATCGGCCGGGCTCGTCCGCGACGCCGTCCTGCGCGAGCTCGACCGCGGCGGCCAGGTGTTCTACGTTCACAACCGGGTCGAGACGATCGAGGCGCAGGCGGAGCAGCTCCGGCGGCTCCTTCCCGACGCGCGGATCCTCGTGGGGCACGGGCAGATGGGCGAGGGGCAGCTCGAGAAGGTCATGCTCGCGTTCGCCGACGGCGCGGCCGACGTCCTCGTGTGCACGACGATCATCGAGAGCGGCCTCGACATCCCCAACGCCAACACGATCGTCATCGACCGCGCGGACACGCTGGGCCTCGCCCAGCTCTACCAGCTGCGAGGCCGCGTCGGACGGTCCTCGCGCCGGGCCTACGCGTACCTCCTCTACCGGCGACGCGAGCGCATGAGCGAGGAGGCACGCAAGCGGCTCCAGGCGATCTTCAACGCGTCGGAGCTGGGCGCCGGGTTCCAGATCGCCCTCGCCGACCTCGAGATCCGCGGGGCGGGCAACATCCTGGGCGGCGAGCAGTCCGGGTTCATGGCCTCGGTGGGCTTCGACCTGTACTCCCGGATGCTGGCGGAGGCGGTCGAGGAGGCCAAGGCGCGCCGCGAGGATCGGGCGCCGGTCGTCGAGGTGCCGCAGGCCGTGGTGGACCTGCCGGTGGACGCGCACCTCCCCGACACCTACGTCCCCGAGGAGGCGCAGAAGCTGGAGCTGTACCGGCGCCTGGCCCGAGCACGCTCGGCCGGCGACCTGGCCGCGTTCCGCCAGGAGGTCGCCGACCGCTACGGCCCGATGCCGGCACCCGTCCAGCGCCTGGTGGAGGTCCAGGAGCTGCGGCTGTCCGCGGAGTCGGCGGGCGTCGCCTCGCTGGCCCGCGAGGAGGGGTGGCTCGTCGTGCGCTTCGGGGCGTCGCTCTCGCGCGCGACCGCGATGCAGCTCCTGTCCCCGTCCGGCATCGGCGGGCCGCTGCCGGGCATCCGGCCGGGCGACATGACGTTCGCCTCGAACCAGGTCCGGCTGCG
>DASXVG010000057.1:0-7909 GCA_036504355.1 Candidatus Limnocylindrales bacterium | reverse complement strand
GTTCGGCCTGACGACCTTGCTCACTGCATCGAAGCCCGTCATCGGCGCGACCCTCCCGCCGGACGTCGCCTCGCTCCTTCTTGGCTCGGCCGCATTGCTGCTCCTGTCCCTGCCGGCGATGTACCTCGTCCAGGCGGACGCCACCGGTGCCCTCGGGCTGGTGGCACACACCCTGCTCTCCGTGGGGCTGCTCCTCCTGGTCCTGGTCGCGGCGACGCCCCTTCTCCAGCCGTCCGTCAACGGCCCGATCGGCGAGCATCCTCTCCTCTTCTTCCTCGGCATCGCGCTAACCCTCGGACTCCTGCTGACTGGGATCGCGACGTTCCAGGCGGACGTCTTCCCGCGTCCCGCGGCGGTCCTCCTGCTGGGCGCGATGGCCGGGTTCCTGTTCACCTTCTTCGTCGCCGAGTTCCTGCCCCCTGCTGCGGGACAACTCGGGACGGCCATCTTCGGGGTCCTGCTCGCGCTCGGGTTCGCCTGGATCGGCGCGGCGCTCTGGCTATGGAGCCCCGCAGCTTGAACGCGCACGACGTGCGCGGCGTCGTCGGGGTCCAGACCACGACGACCTGCCGGCATCGGAACACGTGGCACTGCTCGTGGCAAGCGGTCGTGGCCCCTTCGGCTCGAGATGACCAGCCGTCCCCGCGCCACCAGGAGGTCCATCCATGACCATGCAGTACGTCTCCCTGCCTGGTGAGACCGCTCCGCCCATTCCCGACGGGCCGAAGCTGTGCAGCGGCGACGACATGCGCATCCTGCACAACGCGTTCCTGTGGGCGTACGAAGCGGCACCTGGACTGGTGCGCACCGCTCCCGCGGGTGACACGGCGCGCAGCGAGTTCGTCGGCCAGTGGCTCGCCGATCTCGATGCGACGTTGCACACGCACCACGAGAGCGAGGACGAGCTCCTGTGGGGCAAGCTCGAGCAGCGCGCTCCCGCCTGCGCGCTGCACGTCGGCCAGATGCGCGCGCACCATGCGCAGGTCGCGGTGTTGCTCGCGGAGGCAGGTCCGCTTCTCGCCCGATGGCGGGCGGCGGCCGACCCGGCGGTCGGCGAACAGTTGGCCGATGCCTACGAGCGGATCCTCGACGTGCTGAAGGTGCACCTGCGCCGCGAAGTGGTGGAAGTCGTCCCGGTCGCCGAGCGGGTGGTCACCACGCAAGAGTGGACCGCGATGGCCGACCACAGTGTCGACGCGATCCCGAAGAGTCGACTGCTGCCACAGCTGGGGATGCTGCTTGCGAACTCCACGCCGGCGGATCGCAAGCAGTTCTACGCGGGCATGCCCCTCTCGGTGAAGCTGCTCTGGCGCCTCGTGGGCAAGCGCCAGTACGCGAAGCAGTTCACGCAGCTGTTCCCGGGCAAGCCGATCCCACCGACCATCTGACGGGAGGGCCTGCTCGGTCGAGGCCCTCCTTGCCCGCGGGGTGCGTACCAGTCGGGGATGGCCGCGGCCTCATGCGCTGCGCGTGGGGCGGGCAGTTCCCCGGTCGGCGGTCTGGCCTGGCGCGACCGAGGTCGTCCACGCCGCGATCTCCGCCCGACGAGAGACGCCGAGCTTGGTCAGGATGTGCTCGACGTGGGAGCTCGCCGTCTTCGGTGAGATCGACAGCTGGTCGGCGAGCTGCGCGTTCGTGAGCCCTTCGGCGATCTTCCGTGCGACCTCGAACTCGCGGGTCGTCAGCGGGTGCCACGGCTCCTGCTCGGCGCCACGACCCTTCGCCGTGCGAGCCAGCTGGTCCGCGCGGGCGAGCAACGGCGCAGCGCCGATCGGTTCGGCGGCAGCGCGGACCTCGTGCACGAGGTTCATCGCGTCCACGAAGCGCGACGATCGCAGGTGGGCTGCGGCAAGGTCGAGCCGGGCCCACAGCGCCTCCCAGCACCGACCTCGCGCCTCCCAGCTCGCGATGGCTGCCTCAAGCACGGCACGGGCCGCCACCGTCGAGCCCTCCGAGAGGCGGACCAGCCCGGTTGCATGCTGGATTGCCGGTCGGGCGACATCGGCGATGGGCTCGGTAAGGCGCAGGAACTCGTCGAGGTAACGCACGGCGGCGTCCGGCGAGCCGGCCGCCTGGTGGGCTCGCACGGCGGTCACCGCGAACGGCACGAGCAGCATCCCCTCGCCACGCTCCTGCGCGGCCAGGAGCGCCTCGTCGCAGCGCGATGCTGCAGCCGCCGGATCGCCGGCATGGAGCGCTGCCTCGGCGAGACCCCACAGCGCCGGCAGCACCAGGTCGAGGCGCTCCGCTCGGCGCCCGTACTCGAGGGCGGGCAGCAGGTGCTCCTCGGCCTCGCGACGATGACCTCGTGCGGCCTCGACGTACCCGAGCGCCCACTGCGCCATGTTCCTGGACGCGCCCGCGCCGACATCGCTCAGCGCATGGCCGCCCTGCCGAAGCGCCTCATCCCAGCTGCCTTCCGCCCACAGCACGAGGGCGTCGCAGGAGCCGAGGCTATGGCCGCAGGACGTCTGTTCGACTGACTCCGCGTACCGGAGGCCCTCCGCGATCGCGGTGCGCGCCTCGCGGTAGTCCATGGCCCGAATCGCGAACAGGGCGACATCTCGATACAGGCTGATGCTGGTGTCTTCGTCACCGGCCGAGCGCGTTGCATCGGCAGCCGCGCGAATGGTTGCGAGGCCCTCGGCCACGCGCCCGTCGATCACATCGAGCTTCGCGAGGGCGTTCGTGACCCACCGAGGTCGCTCGCCGGTCGGGCCCGCAGTCAGCTCGGCTGCCTCAGCCAGCAACGCCCGGGCATCTGCGAAGCGACTGCCGTCCAATTCGACGTAGGCGAGGTGATACAGCGCGTAAGGTCGGAACGTGTCCCGCGCCTCTCCCGGCGGGGATGCCTCGACCTCGTTGAGGAAGCTGCGGGCGCGGTCCCGACGGGTCGTGAGGCTGACGCCTTCACGGCGGGCGTATTCGAGGAGGCTGAATGATGCCTCGAGCGCCACATGCGCGTTCCCGCTGCGCCGTGCCAGCTCGCCGGCGCGCATCGACAGGTCCGCAGCACTCGCATTGACATCGATGTTCCCGTTCGCATCGCCGAAGAGCAGGAGGATCCGGGCGCGCTCGGAGTCGGCCAGCGACGCGGGCATGTTGTCGACCGCGCGCCGGAGCAGGATGAACGCCTCCCTGTGGGACGCGAGCCGCATGGCGTGCTCTCCGGCCGCGAGGGCGGTCTCGAATGCCTCCGCGGTCATCCCCGCGCGCTCGAAGTGCATCGACGCATCCGTTGTCGACGACCCTTCGAGCCGGCCGCCGAACTCAGCCGCCCGGGCGTGGAACCGACGGCGATCACCCGCCGGCACGGCTCGATACAGCGCATCGCGAAGCAGCTGGTGCCGGAAGTCGAACTGGCGGCCGCTGTCGGGCGAGTCGAGAACGTCGTGGTCGAGCAGCTCCTGGATCGGGGCGTCGAGCTCCTCGACAGGTCGATTCATCACGCCCGCGAGCACGGAGGGAACGAACGATCGGCCGATGACGGCGCCCGCGCGGGCGACGGCCTGGGCGTCGGGCGAGAGCCGGGCCATGCGGGCCATCGTCGCGTCCTCGAGCGTCTCCGGGACCGCCGCCTCGAGGACCGCGGTGCTGTCCGCGAGCCGAGCGCGGCCAAGGGCGCTGCACAGCTCCTCGATGTGGAGCGGCACACCGTCGGTGCGTTCGTAGATGACATCGACCACGTCTCGCGGCGCGGGGAGCCCGTTGCCGAGGATGTGGGTGACGACCTCGGCCGTCTCCGCGCGGGTGAGGCGGTCGAGGCGGACCTCCTCGGCGATCCGTTGGGTCACCAGCCGGGAACGCCACTCCCGGAGCACCGATCCCTGCAGCGCCTCGCTCGTCCGATACGCGGCGATGATCAGCAGGGGCAGTGCTCGGGTCTGGCGGGCGAGCTCGGTGAGGGCCTCCAGGCTCAGGTCGTCCGCCCACTGAAGGTCCTCGAAGACGAGGGCTGTCGGCCGCTCCGGGCTTCCGACGAGATCGACGAGCTCCATGACGAAGTCACGACGGCGCGGGCTCCGGTCGTTCAATCGCGAAGCGGCAACCTCGAGCAGGTCCCGCCCGATCGTTCCGAACGCAGCGTCGCGGCGCATCGCCCTGCCCAGGTCGAGGAACGAGGCGGCGAGGACATCATGGTCCTGGGGCGCGACCTCGGCCTTCGCGACGCGGAAGCCATCCTCGGTCGCCATCCGGCCGATCTCAGCGAGCAGCCGCGACTTGCCGATCCCGGCCTCACCCGAGAGCAGCAGGAGCTGGCCGTGGCCCTCGCGGACTTCGGCGATGCGTCGCCGCGCGAGGGCCAGGTGCTCATCGCGCGCCACGATGACCGGGGACAGCAGCGCTCCGACGTGCGACATGCCGCGGAGTGTAGGCGAGGCCCGAGCGTTCCTCCATCCGTCGAATGACGGAGGACCTCCCGGTAGTCAGCCGCCGGATAGCGCTCGTTCGGTGTCCGTGCCCGGCCCAACCACGGCGCCGGGCGGACGCCACCGGAGACGAATCGGGCGCCGTCACCTGCGGCGGCCAGGGCACCAGGCGCGGAACCCAGATGACCGGCTGTCATCACGCGCGTGCCTCCTGCGTCCACATTGACCTGCGAGTCCGACCGCCTCCTTGCTGAGAGGCGCCCGGCGGCCTGGCGCCATCCATGACTCGCAGGCGGCCATTGCAGTAGAAGAGAAGTGACATGAGACGCATCGCAACCATTGGTCTAGGGGCCGTCGCGACGATCGCTCTGGCGGGCACCGTCCTCGCCGCCGCGTCGGTGAACCTGGGCACGGCAGAGAGCTTCGCTGTCCTCGCAGGCACCACGATCACCAACACCGGGAGCACGACGATCACCGGTGACGTCGGCCTGCATCCCGGCGACGCGGTCACGGGCTTTGCCGATGTGACGCTCCACGGGACGCAGCACATCGGCGACGCCGTGGCAAGCGGCGCCAAGGACGCCCTGGTCGGGGCCTACAACGACGCCGCCGGCGCAACACCCGTCAACCAGGTGCCGACCGAGCTCGGCGGCACGACCCTCAAGCCGGGTGTCTACGCCTCGGCCACGCTCGGGCTGACCGGGACCCTCACGCTCGATGGTCAGGGCGTGTACATCTTCCAGGCCGGCTCCACGCTGATCACGGCCCCCGGGAGCAAGGTGGAGCTGACCAACGGCGCCTCGGCATGCGACGTGTACTGGCAGGTCGGCAGCTCCGCGACGCTGGACACCACGACGAGCTTCAAGGGCACGATCATGGCCCTTACCTCGATCGCCCTGAACAATGGCGTGACGCTCCAGGGTCGGGCGCTGGCTCGCAACGGTGCCGTCACGATGATCAACGACACCATCGACAGCTCGTCGTGCGCGGCACCTGGTCCTACCGCCACCCCGAAGGCCACCCCGACGCCGACGCCAAAGGCAACCCCCAAGGCCACCCCGAAGCCCGGCGCGACCGCGCATCCAGGCCTGACTCCCCCGCCGACCGACGCGTTCGGCTCGACGCCCGGCGGGTCGGCGGATGGGCGCCTCCCGGTCCTCCTCCTCCTGGGCATCGCCGCATTGGCCGTCACCGGCCTGCTCCGCCCCACGGCGAAGCGCTCTGGCCCGCGCGACTAATCGCGTCGGGGTCCACGCGCATCAGCGCCCGGTCGGTCCAACCCGGCCGGGCGCCCGCGCGACATCCGACGCGAGCCGGATGTGATCCCCCAACGCTCGCTCTTGCCAGGGGCGTCGTTCCACAGCCGCGACAGGTCACGCAAGTAGCCACCACCTCGCGTTGACGCCGAGCCTGGCGAGGTTCGCCTTGGCCGATGAGCCCATGGCCGGCGAGGTGGGCCGACCCCAACCGGGCGGATCAGCCAATGAGGCGTCGCGAACGGCGTGCCGGTGCGACGCTCTCAGTGAGCTGGCAGCTCATCCGGCAGCACCGACGAGCTCTGGTGTCGTGGCGAGGTCGGCGATGGGGATCGACGCGCCCTTGGCGCCGCGGACGAACTGGAGCCCGAGCTTGGTCGGCATGTCGGCCACCGAGACGTCGGAGAAGCCGGCCTCCTCCATGAGTCGCTTCGCGTCGTTCACGCTCCACTGCCATTGGCCGAACGCGTCGATCTCGCGGGACTTGCCCCACTTGTTCGTCTGCTTGTCGATCGTGACCACGAGCCGTCCGCCTGGGCGAAGGACGCGGTGCATCTCCCGCAGCGCCTTGGCGGGATCGGCGACGAACTTGAGGCAGTTGAGCGAACCCACGACCGTGAAGCGGCCGTCCTCCCACGGGATCGCCATCGCGTCGCCCAGGACCACCTCCGCCGTACCCGCGGCGATGCGCTCGGCGAGGCGTTTGCGGGCCATCCCCACCTGGATCGCCGACATATCCAGTCCCGCGACATGGCGGACCTGCGACGCCTGCTCGGCCAACAGCCGCCCGGAGCCACAGCCCACCTCGAGGAAGTCGTCGTCGCGTCGGAGGTCGAGCTCCTCGGCCAGCATCGGGTAGAGCCGCCCCACCATCCTCGGCATCATCCGCGCGCCGATCGCTCCGATCGCGCCATGCGGCACCCCGAAGAATGGGATCCAGAACGATCTTCGCAGACCCATCGCACTGCCCTCCGGCGTGCGCGGGTCGGTCCCGCCATCGGCTCGGCGCGGTCCGGGCGGCCGCTGCATGAGCCGCGCGTCACAGCCTCCCGCCGACCGCGATTCTCGGTGCGGATGGCCCGAGATGGCCAGAGGCGAACGGACCGATCGCCCGGATCGTCGCGATCGCGGTCCAGGTCCAGCGAGGGCTCCCGCGTCACGCTCCGGCGTCATCGAGGAGCCGCGAGGAGGGTTAACAGGGACGCGGCGATGAGCACGGTGGTTACCCGGCAGCGCAAGGTTGACGATCGGCCGGAGGAGTGACTCCCTTCGCCGCCAGCGTCGAGGTGCTGGATCCCGGACGCCGCGCGTGAGCGGTTGATCCACGCTCGAGACTTGGCACGACAAGAACTCCCTCGTCGCATCCCCGTTTCCACGGCATCTGGGCGTGAGGTCGGGTGACGATCAGTCCTTATCGCGGTCCGGATCCGCGGATTCGACGGTCGCCTCGTCGTCGACGAGCGAGACCATGCCGGCGTCGCCCAGGTCCTGGAGGAGCGACCGCAGATCGGCACAGGCCCTGGCGGCCACCGCGTACTCGGGCGATTCGGGCGCCAATGTCTGGGTGAGCTGTTCGGCATGCTGCCATGCTGCGAGCACTTGTGCCGCGAGGCTCTGCATTGAAGACCTCAGTTGTGGTCACGCACGCCATCTGTCGTGCACGCACGCCAGCTGTCGTCACAGGGTAGCCAGTGCCGTCGGTGCTGGCACACCCGCATACGCGCTTCACTGCAGAAAACGGTCCGCATCGCCGCGCCGTTAGGCCATGCGAGCAAGCTGCAACTGGCGGGCGAGCCGGGCGGCACGCGAGTGTGGGTCCACGCGGCCGATCCTTCGCGGCATGACCGCGTGGCGTTGAGCGCCGGCCCGCGCGAACAGCATCGTTCCCCCGGCGGTGTGACACAACGCGTGCCGATTGGTGCCCGGCGAACCGAGGAAGCATGCCGAGCGGCGGATGTCGGGATCGTGGTCGCCGTTCCACGAGGGAAGCTCGCGTTCAGCCCTCCAGGACGGCCTTCAGGTGGTCGAGCGCAGCCATCTCGCCGTTCATCGTCGACTGGACGGCGCCGCCCATCACGAGCTTCTTCAGGCCGGACAGCTGGGCGTCGAGCGAGAACGAAAGCCTGGTCCCGCCGTCGGTCGGCTCGAAGCGGTACTCACCCGTCGGGCGCACCGGCCCGGCGATCGCCCGGAAGGCCATCCGGCGCGCGGGCTCCCAGGCGGTGATCTCGTAGTCGGCGTCGATCCGCCGGCCGCCCGGACCCTTCACGCCCTGCTTCCAGA
>DASXVG010000056.1:0-10082 GCA_036504355.1 Candidatus Limnocylindrales bacterium | reverse complement strand
GTGCTCCGCCGGGTCGCAGCCCTGGGGATGGGGTGACGCGGGTGGTGCCCCCGGTGCCGGCCGTCTGGCCCTCCACGATGCCCCACGCCCGCGCAGGGCGGGCCAGGTGGCCCATTGACGGCGCAGTTACGCTGATGGGGCCGGACCGGTCCGGCGGCCGGGTACTAGACGGCCGAACCGAATATGCTCCTGATGCGCCGTCCGTTGCTGCTAGTACCAGCTCCGGGCGGCGCGCTCGATTCTCAGGAGGTAGTGGACGCCATGGCGACCACAACTCAGCCCACGATCGCGCACGGCATCGCGCGACTGCACCCGGAACAGGGCATCTCGACGGGACGATACCTGTGGGGGCCCGAGTGGTCCCTGCCACCGGCCCGGTCCGGCCGGTGGGCCATCGACACCATCTACAACGTCGCCATCCGCGTCGAGTTTGACGAGACGGTGCCCCTGCACCCGACCGTGTTCTGGGCCGGCGACGAGCTGGACAAGGCCCGCCAGGCCCTCAGCGTCGACGAGGAGAAGGCCCGAGCGCAGTGGCTAGCACATGCCGACCAGCGCGAGACGACGGCATTCGTGCGTGCGTTCCATGTTCGTCGCCGCCGCGAGCACGGCGACCTCCCGACGGTGGCGAAGGGCACGTACCTTCGGCACGGCTCCCGCGTGTGGCACATCGCCACCGGGCGCACGACGGACGACTTCTACTCCACGGACCGCATCCGCATCTGGACGGAGTGCTGCGGCGGAGACTTCGTGGTGGACCTCGGCGACCCCGACCGCCGCCAGCGCTTCGATGAGGCGAAGGCGGTGCCCGAAGGTGGGTCCGTGTGTCGTCGGTGCGCCGCGCGGGTGTCCGTTGCGGCAACACCCGAGGCCGTGCTGACCGGGGCGACGGCATGAAGCGCGCGAACGGTGAGGGCACAGTCCGCGAGCGTCCCAACGGATCATGGGAGGCGCGCTACACCGACCCGGACGGCCGACAGCACTCCCTGAGCCGCCCTACCCGCAAGGCTGCCGCAGAGGCGATGCGGGAGGCTCAGGACCGGGCCCGGCAGGGTGTCCGGCCGCTCCCGGCGACAACCACGCTGGCGGACTGGCTCACCCTCTGGCTCGCGGACCGGGAGCGCGCGCTCCGGCCGTCCACGGTCGCCAGCTACCGCGAGACGTGCGTGCGATACATCGTCCCCCACATCGGCCGCGTCCGCCTGGACCGGCTCACCCCCGAGGACGTGGGCGCGATGATCCGCGCGCTCGAGGCACGTACCGACCCGCGCCCGCTGTCGCCACGCACGGTCCGGTATGCGGTCAACGTCCTGCGGATCGCGCTCGCCCGCGCCGTCCGATCCCGCCGGCTCCCGGTCAACGTGGCCGGCCCGGAGTACGTGGACGCGCCGAAGGCCGCCGCGCACGAGCTCCACCCCCTGACCGGCGAGCAGGTTCGTGCGTTCCTCGAGAGCCTCCGCGGCAACCCGGCGGCCGAGCCCCCCGTCCCGCCCGACCGGCTCGAGGCGCTCTACGTCGCAGCGCTCGGCACAGGGGCCCGCCAGGGCGAGCTCCTGGCCCTCACGTGGGCGGACGTCGACCTGGACGCCCGCACGGTCCGCATTCGGCACACCCTCCAGCGCAACACGCGCATCGTGGCCGAGCCCAAGACGCCCGGGTCCCGCCGGACGCTCTCCCTCGCCCCGTCCGTCGTGACCGCGCTCCGCGCCCTCAGGGACGCCCACAAGGCCACAGGGGGCCCGGCCCCCCACCCGACCGCCTACGTGTTCGCGACGCCCGAGGGCCGACCCCTGGACAGCGTGAACGTCACCCACGACCTGGCCGACGCGCTCGAGCGGGCGAAGCTCCCCCGCCAGCGGTTCCACGACCTCCGGCACGCCTTCGCGACCTTGCAGCTCGAGGCCGGCGCGGACCTGTTCTCGGTGTCCCGGGCGCTCGGTCATACCGACATCGGGACCACGGCCAACGTGTACGCGCACTGGACCGACAAGATGAACCAGAGCACCGCGGACCGCGCGGAAGGGTTCCTCGCCCGGAGCGGTTAGGGACGGGTAAGGGATTTGGTCCCAAAACGAAGAGCCCCCGGATTGCTCCGGGGGCTCTGTTCGTGCGTGAGAGAGTGGTCGGGGCGGAGCGATTCGAACGCTCGACCTCCTGAACCCCATTCAGGTGCGCTACCAGGCTGCGCCACGCCCCGAGGCCGACGAGTCTAGCATTCCCCGCCCGCGGACTCAGCCGCGCTTGCGAGCCCCGCGACCCTTTGGTCGCTTCTCGCGGACCTGCTCGCGGAAGACGAGCCGGATCGGCGTCCCGGTGAAGTCGTATGCGTCCCGGAGGCGGTTCTCGAGGTACCGCCGATACGAGAAGTGCACGGACTGCGGGTCCGTCGTGAAGAACACGAACGTGGGCGGGGCGACGCCGACCTGGGTCGCGTAGCGGATCTTCGGCCGCTTGCCGTGGACGACGGCAGGCGGCGTGCGCTCGATGGCCCCGGCGACGAGCCGGTTGAGCTCACCCGTCGAGATCCGCCGGCGACGCTCGCCCCACGCGTCGACCGCGAGCTCCAGCACCTTCTGCACCCGCTGGCCCGTCTTCGCGCTGATCGAGACGATCGGCGCATAGTCGATGAACGCCAGCTCGCGGCGGAGCTCGATGACGAGGTCGTCGAACGACTTGTGGGTCTTGTCCTCGACAAGGTCCCACTTGTTGACCGCGATGATCAGGCCGCGGCCCTCCTCGATCACGTAGCCCGCGACGTGCGCGTCCTGTGCCGTCAGGCCGTCCGCGGCGTCCAGGACGAGGACTGCGACGTCCGCCCGGGAGATCGCCTTGAGGGCGCGCATGGTCGAGTACTTCTCGGCCGCCGGGCCGCTCGCGACCTTGCCACGCCGCTTGATTCCTGCGGTGTCGATGAGCACGACCTCACTGCGGCCCCACGGGATCGTCGTGTCGATGGCGTCCCGGGTCGTGCCCGGGGTATCGGACACGATCGTCCGCGTCTCCCCCAGCAGCGCGTTGAGCAGGCTGGACTTGCCGACGTTGGGCCGGCCGACGAACGCGATCGCGGGCGGCTCGTCATCGTCCGCAGCCATCGCCGCGTCCCAGCGGGCGCCGATGTCCTCGGCGCTGCCGGCCTCGGCGTCCTCGTCGTCCGTGCCGTCGTCGTCGTCCTCGGTCTCCCCCACCACGAACGGCGTCGGTCGGGCGCGGGCCATCTCCTTCGTGAACGCCTCGGCCTCGTCCTCGCGCTGCTTGCGCGCGATCTCGGCCTCGCTCTCCGGCGGGAGCGCCCACACGACCGCGTCGAGCAGGTCCGCGACGCCGCGGCCGTGGCTCGCGGAGATGGCGAAGGTGTCGTCCCAGCCGAAGGCGTAGAACTCGGCGGCGGCGAGCTCGCGCTGCTGGTTGTCGGCCTTGTTGGCTGCCACGAGGACTGGCTTGGTCGTCCGGCGCAGCAGCTCGGCGGCGTCCTGGTCCGCGGGCGTCGGCCCGATCGCGGCGTCGACGAGGAACACGATGACGTCGGCCTCGCTGATCGCCAGCCGCGCCTGCAGCTGGACCTGCTCCTCGATCGGGTCGCCCGGGTAGATCTCGAGTCCGCCCGTGTCCACGACGACGAAGCGGCGCCCGTTCCACTCGGCGTCGCCGTAGAGGCGGTCGCGCGTCGTGCGTGCCCGGTCCTCGACGATCGCCGCGCGCGCGTCGCCGACCACCCGGTTGAACAGCGTGGACTTGCCGACGTTCGGGCGCCCGACGAAGGCGACGACCGGCAGGCCGGCGGAGCGGGAGGACACGATCAGGCCGCGCCCGCGGCGACCTTGAGCTCCGGCAGCGACGTGGTTCGCCCGGCCGGCGTCGCGGCCGCGTCCAGGGCCTCTCGCGCCAGCTCGGCTGCGCGACCCTGCATCTCGGGCGTGCCCGCGATCGTGATGATCCGCTCGGCCACGTCCCGGAGGTCCTCGATCGGCGTCGACGTCCCACCGGTCACGCCGACGACCCGCACGCCCTCGAACGGCGTCGTGTCGACGAGGTCCTTCGCGTTCTCGATCTGGATCGCCTTCGTCCCGGCGATCTCGCACAGCCGCGTGAGCTCCTTCGTGTTTGCCGAGTGGCGGCCGCCCACGACGACCATCAGGTCGACGCTGCGCGCGGTCTCGAGCGTGTCCTCCTGGCGCCGGATCGTGACCGGGCACACGGTGTTCACGATCTTGAGCTCGTGCGCCCGGCTGACCATGAAGGCCGCGAGCCGCTCGAACTTCCAGGGCGGCTGCGTTGACTGCGTGATGAGCGCCATGCGCTTCCGGCGCGGGATGCGGACCCAGTCCGCCTCCTCGTCCACGACGATCGCGTCGGGCGCGAAGCCGAGCAGGCCGACGACCTCGGGATGCTTCGGCGTGCCGAGGAGCACGATCGTGTACCCCTCGTCCACGAGCTCCTGGAGCTGGCGCTGCTCCTGGATGACCCAGGTGCAGGTGCCGTCGATGACGTCGAGGCCACGGGTCTCGGCGCGCTCGAAGACCTCGGGCTTGACGCCGTGCGCGCGGATCACGACCGCGGCGCCGCTGTTCACGTCGTCGAGGCTGTCCACGCTCCGGACGCCCAGCGCCTGGAGGTCGTTGATGACGCCCTCGTTGTGGACCACTTGGCCCAGGGTATGGGTCAGCTTGCCGGCCGCGGCCGACTCCTTCGCCTTGTCGATCGCTTCGCGCACGCCGTAGCAGAACCCGGTGCGGTGCGCGATTCGGACTTCCTGGACCATACCCATAGCCGCTCGATGGTCGCACACGTCACGGGAACGTGCGCGGGGACGCATGGCTCCCGGCTACCGTTCGGGGTGGCGGCCCTCCCGGATGGCGCCGGCATACACGCCGCGGTGGCGGGGATCGAGGAGCTCGGCGATGCGGCCCATGATCGCCGTCGTGGCGAGGGTCTTCGCGGTCCGCCGGTCTGCCCCCTCGGGGATGACGTCCTGCACGCGGAACGGCTCGCCGATGCGGACGTGGACGGTGCGCCTCGGGAACGGCATCGGCAGGAGCTGGCCCTTCTTCCACACGGCGTCCGTGTTGCTGATCCCGACCGGGACGACCTGTGCGCCGGTCCGGAGTGCGAGCATCGCGACCCCGTCCTTCGCCACCTGGAGCTCGCCCGTGGGGCTGCGGGTGCCCTCGGGGAACACGAGCAGGACGTAGCCCTTCTCGAGGATCCTGGTCGCCAGCCGGAAGGCCTCGATGTCGGCGCTGTCGCGGTCCACGGGGTGGACGCCGCCATTGGCGGCGATCCAGCCGAAGGCGGGCCAGTCGAACAGCTCCTTCTTGCCCAGCCAGTGGATGCGTCGGCGCTTGAGCGACTCCGAGATCCAGGCGCCCGAGACGATGGCATCCGCGTTGGAGATGTGGTTGACGGCGAGGATGACCGCGCCCGTGCGGGGAATGTTGTCCAGGCCGTCGACCTGCACGTTGGCGACGGCGCGCGCACCGATTCGCGAGACGAGCGCGACCATCCGCACGAGCGTCGACTGGTCGTTGTCGAGGCGCATCGCGGTCTCGAGGATCGTCGACCGCGTGCGGCCACGCGCCGGGGAATCGGTCGACGGGGGCTGTGCAGCGATCGGCTGAGACGCGGGTGCAGGCTCCGGGCCGGGCTCCGGGGCGGACTCGGGCGTCGCCTCGAGGCTGGACGCCGCTTCGGGCGCCGGCTCCGTGTCGGGCGCCTGCTCCGGGGCGGGCGCCTGCTCCGCTTCGGGCTCGGGCCCCGGCACGGCTCGGAGCTCGTGCGCAACGTCGGATGAGACAGCGAACGACCCGAGCGCGGCGTGCGCGATTGGTGCTCCCCCGGCCACGGAGGTGACCCCGAACGGCCCGTCGTCGATCTCGAGCGGCTCGGGGGCCGGAAGGACGACGTCAACGGAGTCCGACACCGCGAACGGTCCGGCGACCGCATGGCCGGGGCCGATTGCCAGGGCTGGGGCATCGACGGCGAACGGGCCCGGGTGAACCGGCTCCGGTTCGGGGGCGACTGCAGGCAGCACGACCTCGACATCCGGCGCGGCGGCGAACGGGCCCGCGACCGGGTTGGCCAGTGGCTCGACCAGCGCGAGGGAATCGACGGCGAACGGCCCGTGGTCGATGGACATCGGCTCCGGCAGAACCGCGCGCTCCACGGTGACTTCGCTGGACACGGCAAACGGGCCGGTCACCGGGTTGGCAATCGCCTCTGCGAGGCCGGACGCGGCGACACCGAAATGCCCCGGGTCGACGGGCGCAGGCGCGGGTTCGGGTGCCACCGGGGGAAGCTCGACCTCGACGTCGGACGCGAGGGCAAAGGGCCCGACGACCGGGTTGCCCAGGGGCTCCACCAGGCCAGACGCGGCGACGGAGAACGGGCCTGGGTCGACGGGCGTGGGCTCAGGCGCGACCGGGTGTAGCTCGACCTCGACGTCGGACGCGACGGCAAAGGGGCCGGCGACCGGATGCCCGATCCCCCGATCGACGACGAGCGCCGTCATCGTGAACGGGCCGCGATCGACAGGAGCAGGCGCGGGCAGCACGGGAAGCTCGACCAGGACGTCATGGGCAACCGCGAACGGTCCCGCGACTGGGTTGTGCGGTGACGTGCCGGCCGGCGCATCCGCTGCGAAGGGACCCGGGTCCACGGGACCGGGTGGGGGCGCGACCTCGGGCAGCACGACCTCGACCGTCGACGCAACGGCGAACGGCCCGGCGACTGGGTTGGCGGCGGACGCCGGCTCGACGAGCGCGGTGAGGGAGAACGGCCCCGGGTCGACGGGCACCGGCTCCGCGACCCGCGGCAGCTCGACACTGACGGCGCTCGACACGGCAAACGCCCCGGCAACAGGGTTCGCGATGGTGTCGGAGCTCGGCGACGTGTCGACGGCAAAGGGCCCGGGCGCCACGTCGGCCGGAGCCGGCTCCGCCACGGCGGCCGCGGGGTCCTCGACGGTCACGTCGGATGCGCTCGCGAACGGGCCGAGCACGGGGTGGACGGTTGCCGCGTCACCCGCCGTGGCGGTCACGGCGAACGGGCCCGGCTCGATCTCGACGCTGACGGACGGGAGGGCAGCTGGCTCGGCCTCGATCGCCATCGGCTCGGCGACCGCCGGTTCGGGCCCGTCCTCGATCGTCGGCTCCGTCTCCGTCGCTCGTCCCGTCTCCGCCGTCGGCTCCGGTTCGGCCGTGCCCAGCGCTTCTCCAGCCGCGGCGGCGGCAGCGGCCGTCCGACTGGGCGACGTCTTCGTCCGGGAGCGCGTCGCCTTGCGGGGCGTGAGCATCACGCGAGCGATCTCGGCCGCCACGATCTCGACGGTGTCGTCGAACACGTTGCCGTCCGTGACCACGTGGACCGCGTCATCGGCCGCGCGCAGGGGGGCCACCTCGCGACCGGCGTCGATCGCGTCACGGACCCGGAGCTGTTCACGGACGTCCTCCGCTTCGTCGCCGTCCGGGTCGAGCCCGCGCTCGGCGATGCGGCGCTTGGCCCGTTCCTCCACGGACGCATCGAGGAAGATCTTGAGATCCGCATCCGGCAGGACGACCGTGCCGATGTCGCGTCCCGCGACGACGATCCCGCCCGCGTCCGCCAGCTCGCGCTGGCGCTCCAGCAACGCCTCCCGCACCTCGCGCACACGGGCCACGGCCGACACGTACCCGTCGACGGTGGCGCTCCGCGCCTCCTCGGTCGCGTCCATCCCGTCGAGCAGGACGCGCGTCAGCCGACCCGTGCCGTCATCGCCGAGCGTGACCCGGGAGACGAGCGGGACGAGCGCGGCCGGGTCGTCCAGGGGGACCCCCTCGAGCAGCGCGAGGGCCGTGACGGCGCGGTAGAACAGCCCCGTGTCCACGAACCGGAGCTGGAGCTGTTCCGCGGCCGCGGCGCCGACCGAGCTCTTGCCGCTCGAGGCAGGGCCGTCGAGCGCCACGATCACGCGCCGGGTCTGATTGGTGCGGCTCGGCATGCGAGCAGGATAGCCCGCCTACCGGGGTGCGAGGCGCCGAACCTCGGTCGCCGTGAGCGGTCGCACGTCACCTGCGGCGAGATCATCGAGGCGGAGCGTGCCGATCCGGACACGCACGAGCCGTCGCACCGGGGATCCGACGCACGCGAACATCCGCCGCAGCTGCCGCTTCCAGCCCTGGTGGATCGTGCAGCGCACCCAGACGAGCGACGGGTCGGGTGGTGGGTCGAGGAGGTCGTCGAAGCGCCGATCCTCCGTGCGCGTCTGTCCGCGCAGGCCGCGCAGCGTCGCGACGCCCTCGGCGAGCTCGACGCCGCGCTCGAGGGCCTCGGCCTGGTCGCGGTTCAGCTGGCGGGAAAGCGCAACCGCGTACTCGCGCTCGACGCCGTAGCGCGGGTGGAGGACGTGCTCCGCCCAGTCGCCATCGTTGGTGAGCAGGATCAGCCCCTCGGAGTCCTGGTCCAGGCGCCCCACCGGGTACAGCCGCGCGCCGCGCGACAGCTCCGGGGGCACGAGGTCGACGACGGTCGTCGCCGCGTGGCGGTCACGGGTCGTCGAGGTCACCCCGGCCGGCTTGTGGAGGGCGAGGTAGAGCGGTCGCCCACCGGCGGCGCCCGAGACCCGGTGGCCATCCACCTCGATCACCTGGGTCTCCACATCGACGCGTTCCCCGAGCTGCGCCGGCCGGCCGTCGATGAGGACGCGGCCCGCCGTGACGAGCTCGTCCGCCCCGCGCCGGGACGCCACGCCGGCCGCCGCCAGGACCTTCGAGATCCGCTCCGGGGGCACGCCCTCAGGCCTCGTCGGGATCGGCAGCGCTCGCAACCGACGACGCCGCCCCGTCAACGGCCGCCGGCTCGTCCGGCTCGCCGTCGACGAGCCGCGCCGCGATGTCGAGGTCGAGCATCGGCAGCTCCTCGAGCGAGGTCAGCCCGAACCGCTCGAGGAACTCGAACCCGGTGCCGTACAGGATCGGCCGACCGGGCGCATCGCTCCGCCCCTGCTCCACGACGAGCCGCCGGTGGAGGAGCGCGCGGACGGTGTAGTCGGAATCGACGCCGCGGATTCGCTCGATCGCGCCCTTCGTCACGGGCTGGCGATAGGCGACGATCGCGAGCGTCTCGAGCGCAGCGGGCGACAGCCGGACGGCGTCCGCCCCCACGTACCGCGCGACGAGCGCCCCGGCCTCGGGCGCCGTGGCGAGCTCGACCCGATCCCCGCTCAGCAGCACCCGGATGCCGCGCGACGCCAGCGAGACCTCGAGGTCGCCCAGTCGCGCGTCGACCGTCGCGCGGTCCACGCCGGCGAGCATCCCGATCTCCCGCCGGCTGAGCGGCTTCTCGGCGACGAACAGGAGCGCCTCGAGCTGGCCCTCGGTCAGCTCGCCGGAGACGACGTCCTCGGGCGCGGCGGGAACGGCCGGCTGCTCTTCGATCACGCGAACGACTCCAGCGACTCGTCCAGGGGTTCCTCCTCGTCGACGGCACCGGGGACGCCCGCGGCGGCACGCTCCTCGGGGGTGGTGCGCCTCGCCATGATCGGGCCCCACGGGAGTGTCTGCTCGACGACGATCTCGCGCCGCTTCATGAGCTCGAGCATCGCGAGGAAGGTGACCGCGACCACGACCCGGTCGTGGACGCCCCTGAGCAGATCCTGGAGCACCACGACGTCCGCGCCGCGCAGCGCCCGGCGGATGAGCTGGGCTCGCTCCGTCAGCAGGATCGTCCGGCGGATCGTCTCGGGCGGCGGGGC
This sequence comes from Candidatus Limnocylindrales bacterium, assembly GCA_036504355.1. Classification (GTDB taxonomy): domain Bacteria; phylum Chloroflexota; class Limnocylindria; order Limnocylindrales; family CSP1-4; genus CAIXZV01. Next base: position 358 of record DASXVG010000056.1, on the reverse strand, counting down.
CGGGGGCGGGGCGACGCGGGCGAGCCCGTCGAGCGCCGCAACGAGGATGGACGTCGAGAGCGGGCTGGCCGCCGGCGGACGGGCGCCGGCGAGCCCGGCGACCCGGGCGGTCGCGGGCTCGTGGTGGAACAGCCCGACCCGCAGCCGGGCCGTGTCGAGCAGCGTCGAGCCCGCGTCGCGGAACGCGCGGTACAGGATGAGGCGCGCACGGAGCTCGGCCTCGGGATCGATGCCCTCGTCGGCGAGCGGAACGGCGCCCTCGACCGCGCGCCGCGGGAGGAGCGCGCGCGACTTGATGAGGATCAGCTGGCTCGCGACCGCGACGAACGCCGAGACGTTGCCCATCCGGTCGCCGTCG
>DASXVG010000055.1:0-10321 GCA_036504355.1 Candidatus Limnocylindrales bacterium | reverse complement strand
GGGGTGGCTCGTCGTGCGCTTCGGGGCGTCGCTCTCGCGCGCGACCGCGATGCAGCTCCTGTCCCCGTCCGGCATCGGCGGGCCGCTGCCGGGCATCCGGCCGGGCGACATGACGTTCGCCTCGAACCAGGTCCGGCTGCGCCTGCCGAAGGACCCGCTCAAGGGCTGGGTGCTCACGCAGGCGGTGGTGTCACGCCTCGTCGCGGCGGCGGCCTCCTCAGCCGCTGCCGAGGCGTAGCGACGCTTGGCGGACGGTGGAACAACCACGCTCGGCGGTGACGCGCTGTCACCACCCTTCGGGAGCGTTGGGCACCCACGGACCCTCGATGATCGTCGCCTCCGAGTCGCCGAGCCAGGGCGGCATCGTCACGCAGATGAACTGCAGCGCCTCGTCACCGGTGCAGCGGTACTGGAAGGCGGTCCCGACCGGGATGTCGATGGTGACGCCCGTCCGCAGCACGGTCGTCTCCTCGCCGGTGCCATCCCGGCGCCAGATCTGCCCCTCGCCCGAGAGGACGTGCCAGAACTCGCTCACGGTGGCGTGGACGGCTGCCCGGTTCACCTGGCCCGGCGGGACGGTGGAGTGGATCATCGCGCCGGTCTCGCCATCGATGAGGTAGCGGATCTCGGCACCGGCAGGGGAGCGGCCCTGCGGGGCGGCGGGGAACGACGTCGTCTGCATGGCGAACCTCCATCTGCCCGACGCATTGTCACGCGGCATCGTCGATCAGGCGGGAATTGTCAGGCCGGGTGTACCGTCAGACGGTGACCCAACGACATCAGCGCTTCGCCCTCCTTGACGTGACCTTCGCCGGCGCCCCCCTGCCCAGCGCCACCGTGGACTGCTGGCACGACACGCGCGGCGAGCCGCAGTGGCAGGCACGGGTGCTCACCCGGACCGGCCCGATGGCGGAGAACGGTGAGCTCTCCGGCCGCTTGGCGGACGGGCGAGTGCTGTCCGGCCCCGCGCTGGTTGCCGACCAGCAGGTGGGTCCCGGCAGCCGGCGGGAGACCCTCGTGGTGTTCCACGGCTCTGGGGCGCTCCGCGGCCTCTGATCCAGGCGGCCCCGAGACGAGGAGAACGAACCATGGCACGCAAGAAGAACAAGCAGGCGCAGAAGGTCAAGAAGGCGGAGAAGGAGCAGAAGGCCGCCTCCAAGTAGGACTCGGCTCGCGGGCGTCCGGATCGAGGCGCGCACCACGACCTCCTGAACATGTCGTCTTCCGGCGGGCGCGCGGCTAGGCTGTTCGCATGGCTGATGCGCTGCGGGTGATCCTCGAGCTGGGCAGGAAGCGTCGCATCGTGGCGGCCGCGATCGACTGGCCCGGACTCGACCGCTGGGGGACGTCCGAGGGGGACGCGCTCGCCCGGCTGTCCGCATACCTGCCCCGGTACGCGGGCGTCGCCGAACGGGCCAGCCGGGCCGACGAATTCCGACGTGCGACGGACCTCGAGGTGGTGGAGCGGGTGCCGGGCTCCAGCTCCACCGACTTCTGGGGCGTCGCGCACATCCACTCGCTGGTCGAGGCCGAGGTGCTCACCTTGCCAGCGCTCGATCGCCGGCTCGACCTCCTCCAGGCCGCGTGGGCGTTCTTCGACCACACGGCTGCCACGGTGTCCGCCGAGCTTCGGCCCGGCCCGCGGAGCGCCGGCCGCAGCCGCGAGCAGGTCATCCGCCATGTCGTGCTCAACGAGCCCGAGCAGTTCTCGCGCAAGGTCGAGGTGCGCACCGAGCCCGGGACGCTTGCGACGCCCGATGGGCTCGCGGCCCACCGCGCGGCCTTTCTGGGCGCGATCCGCGCCTACAACGCCGGGGGCCGACCCGCGAGGACGTGGCCGATCCAGTTCCTCATCCGGCGGACCGCCAACCACGTCATGGATCACGCCTGGGAGCTCCAGGACCGGGACACCGGCGCCACCGAGGTCTAGGCGCGGCGCAGGCGTCGATCTCCCTGCCCATCCGTCCGCGGCCGCGGGAAGCACGTTCCTCCCGCAGACCCAAGCGGTCGGGCTATCCCGGTCCCGGCTGCGACGACGCCTCCCCGGGCGCCGTCGTCGGTGGCCGAGGCCGGGTGGCCGCGAACAGTGCTACCGAGCCGACGATGTCGATGTCGACGCGCTCGAAGGAGGCCTCGAGGATCTCGCGCAGCCCGTCCTCGGTGTCGGCCAGGTTGTCGAACCCGCCCTCGCGGTTGAACGCGGCCAGCATCCGGCGGGCCGCCCACGTGTGACGTCCGCCGCGCCCGAGCACCGATGCGCCGAACAGCACGCCGTCCGGCGCGAGGACGCCCGCGACGTTCGCGACCGCGCGGGCCTTTCGCTCGAGTGGTCCCGGCAGGCAGTGCAGCACGAGGTGGAGCGCGGCGGACTCGAACGTCCCGGCGACGGGCAGCGGCTTCAGGACATCGGCCTCGATCGCGCTGATGTCGAGGTTCCGCAGCCGGCGCGAGACGTGACGCAGCACGTTGGAATTCGGGTCGAGGATCGTCACCCGGCTCCCGGGCGGCAGGCCCGCGTGCTCCAGGAAGTAGCCCGTGCCGGGTCCCACGTCGAGATGCGGGTCGCGGATGGACCGCCGATACCGCTCGACGAGCCCGCTCGCCGGGCAGCGCCAGACGAGTGTCGCGATCGGCCCCAGCACGAGCGGATCGTATGCACGCAGGAGCAGCCGGTTGTAGTCGCGCTGGCCCGCGTATGCAGGATCGTCCCGGTCCATCAGCGGTCCAACGGGCCCCGGATCCAGCACGCCGTGGTCGAGGGCCGCATCGTGCGTTCGGTGGCCAGGCGCAGGTCGGCGATGATCGCGCCGAGCTCCACCTCGTCCCGGACCTGGCCTGCGAAGGCGTCGATCGTGCGCCTGGCCTCGTACCGCTCGCGGTCGAAGCGTCGATCGATCGTCGCCTGGGCTCGTGCGCGGACGGGGCGGAACAGCGCCGCGACGAGGAGCGTGGACCCGGCGGTCGCGACCGTGTTGCCGGCCTGCGGCGCGACGACGTGCCCCACGGCCGAGATCCCGACCACCGTGGCCACGTAGACGGCGGCCAGCACGCCCGAGACGCTGCCGTACACGAGCGTCCGGTTGACGATCCGGTCGATGTCGTAGAGGTGATCCCGCAGGATCGCGACCCCGATCGCGAGCGGGATCGTCGCGAAGGTCGCCGCGTTGATGACCGCGGTCAGCGACGACAGCCGACCGTCTCGAATGAGGTCGGGGCTGGTGATTGACATCGTCGCCATCGCCAGCCCGATCAGCACGGAGGCCAGGGCCAGCAGCCGGACCTGGCGCCGCTCGAGTGGAGATCCTCGCCGGAAGCGGACGGCGAGCGACGCCACGGCGAGCGCTGCGCAGAGGACGGCCGGCGCCAGCGAGGGGGCCCCGACGCGCGACGTGTCGCCGAGGCCGATCGGGTTGTGCCTCCCCGGGAAGCCCAGCAGCGGCATGGGGTCGATCGCGAACAGCGCCACCAGGGCGACCATGACGACGATGGTGCTCGCCTCGAAGCGTCGCCACCAGGCGCCGAGCGAGCGCCCGGTCGGGAAGCGAAAGAGGATCAGGAGTGGCGCCAGCACGATCGTGATCGACCCGGCATGTGCCAGCCACGCGGCCGCGATGCCGACCGGCGACGCCGGATCCCGCGCGAGCTGCCACGTCGCGATCCCGACCGAGAGTGCCACGAGCGAGACCTGCAGCCCGGCGATCGCACACAGCCAGCCCACGACGTTGCCCGGTTGATGCCTGACGATGATGGCGCCCACGATGGCGAACGCCAGCCAGGGCACGACGAGCGCAAGCGCCTCGCCGAGGCGGATCGAGCCGACGGCGCTCGCACGCTCGCCCGTGAGGGCGATGAGGACGAGCGCGCTGAGCAGGCACGCGGTCGCGATCGCCGCCATCGCCGTCGCGAGGCGCACGCGGACGACGCCCCGCCGCTGGATGGCCGCCGTCGCGTCGTTCATGTGGCCGCCACGCTACACACCGACCGTTCGCGTTGCGTTACGGGCTCCGGCCCCGACGTCCTGCGCTGCCGTCGAGCAGACCTCCAGCTCGGCGAGGATCGGGCGCATCACCCCGCCAGCGGGCTGCCGACGATCGATCTCCAGCGCCGATGCATACTCGGGCCGATCAGACGGCGGCGCCAGGAGGTCAGGCACGTGCTCAGCGAATTCCCCGTGTTCCCGATCCTGCTCTCCACCGACCTGGACGCGAGCCGGGCGTTCTACCACGACACGCTGGGCCTCGAGATCGTGCGGGAGGACCCGGGCGACCGGATCGTCTTCCGCTGCGGCGGCGGGACGCAGCTCGTGGTCACGAGGAGCACGACCGGCACCTCGGACACGCAGACGCAGATGGCCTGGCGCGTCGCCGACATCCGCGCCGCGCTCGCTGACCTGCGGTCCCGCGGTGTCCGGATCGAGGACTACGTCGCGCCCGACCCCGTGACGGTCGACGGCGTCGCCGACATGGGCCACTCGTGGGCCGCCTGGTTCATCGACCCCAGCCGCAACTGCCTCGCGGTCGTCCAGCCGAAGGCTTGAGTGCGGCGTGGAGCACAGCGGCCGACGACGGGAGTCCCTGGCGAAGACTCGGGCGAGGGGCGCGAGCACATGGCCCCGCTGCCCGCCGATTCATGACCGGATCGGGCGTGCCATGCGGTAGGGTGCGCGCATGAACGGACAACTGCTCCAGGACGCATTCGGGCATCACGTCTGGGCGTCGGTCGTGCTGCTTGACACGTGCGCGGCACTCACGCCGGACCAGCTCGCGACCACCGTCCCGGGCACCTACGGGTCCATCCTCGAAACGCTCCGCCACCTGGTGGGCGCGGACTACGGGTACCTCGAGGTGCTCTCCCCGGGGACGTTCGGGCCGTTCGACGAGGAGGACGCCGCGGACGTCGCCGGGCTGCGAGCCGCGATGGCAGCGACGGGTCCCGCGTGGGTCGCGCTGCTCGAGACAGACCTCGACCCGGACCAGACGATCACCCGCCACCGGGACGACGGCAGCACGAGCTCCGCGCCGCTCTCGATCCGCCTCGCGCAGGTCCCCCACCACGGCACCGACCACCGCAGCCAGGTGTGCACGGCGCTCACGACGCTGGGCATCGAGCCACCCGAGATCGACGCCTGGTCGTACGCCTGGAAGGACGGCCGCCTGTCCGAGACCGAGCCTCAGGCCTGAGCCCCGAGGAGCCCGCCGGCATGAGCGCCCCGAACCCCGACGTCGACGCCTACATCGCCGGCCTCGCGGCCGACCGCCAGGAGCCGATGCGCCAGCTGCGCGAGACGATCCGTGCCGCCGCGCCCGACGCGGACGAGGTCATCACGTACAGGATGCCCGGCTTCAAGGCGGGCGCGACGTTCCTCGTGAGCTACGACGCGTTCAAGGCCCACTACAGCCTGTTCCCGTCCAACGACAGGATCATTGCCGAGCTCGGGAACGAGGTCCTGCCGCACGTCAAGGGGCGCGGCACGCTCCAGTTCGCGGCCAGTGAGCCGCTGCCACTCGACCTCATCCGTCGGATCGTCGAGATCCGCGTGCGCGAGGTCGCCGAGGGCGCGGCCGTCGCGCCTTCCCCCGACCCGCCGGGCTGATGCCCGTCCGGTCGCTGCCGTCAGCCGCCCTGACCGATGCCCAGCTGCGCGCGATCCGCGCGCTGATGGACGCGGCGTTCGAGGACTTCACGGATGACGACATGGATCACGGGCTCGGTGGCCGGCACTTCCTGCTGCAGGCAGACGGGGAGCTCGTGGCCCACGCAAGCGTCGTGGAGCGAGCGCTCGAGCTGGACGGGCGGCGGCTGCGTGCGGGGTACGTCGAGGCGGTCGCCGTGGCACCTGCCCGCCAGCGGCAGGGCTTGGGGACGGAGGTCATGGTTGCCGCCACGGGGCACATCCGGGAGACGTACGAGCTCGGTGCCCTCGGCACGGGCGAGCAGCCGTTCTACGAGCCGCTCGGCTGGGAGCGCTGGGCGGGACGCTCGTTCGTCCGAGAGCGCGACGGGACGCTGCGACGCACGGCCGACGAGGAGCCGTGGCTGATGGTGCTGCGGACGGGCCCCTCGGCGGCGCTCCCGTTGACCGGGTCGCTCACCTGCGAGTGGCGCGAGGGCGACGTCTGGTAGCGGATCCGACGCGGGCGGGTGCTACGCCAGGCGGACCGGGTCCCCGACGCGGATCGTCCCGCCGCGCACGATGCGGGCATTCACGCCCCGCAGCCGCAGGGCGCTGCCCTCGGGCGAGTTGATCCAGCGCAGCGCATCCGAGCCGAAGCGGCCACTGAACTTCGCGCAGCCGGTATGCGGCTTCTCGCTGATGACGAGCTCGGTCTCGCCGACGACGATGTGGGTCCCGGCCGGCAGATGCTCCAGCGAGAGGTCGTAGTCCACGAGCAGCTGGTCCCCGGCGAGCGCCCAGCGGGTCTCGTCCGGCTCGATCGCCGCGAGGACGCGGGTGCTCATGATCGTGAGCTGGGCCTCGGGGTTCGCATGGCCGTCGGGCATCGACTTCGATCCGCGAGCGAGCCAGTTGTCGCCGACCATGCCCTCGGCCTCGCGGAGCTCGGCCTCGTCGACGACGACGCGACGGTCGCGTTCCGGCCGGGCGACGATCCCCAGGACAGTGCCGGTGCCGCGCGGCGACGCTGCGACGAGCTCGTTGAACGGGGAGAGGTCGCGTTCGCGGTCCGGGACGCGCGCATCGACCGTGGCGTCGATGACATCCGATCCGCGACGCGCTGTGTGCATGGCGCCAGTGTCCGACATCCGGACGTCGTTCGCAGGGACGGCCGGCCCTGCCCCGGCGCCGTGTGCTCGCGGACGATCCGCCGCGTGTCCGGGCCGGGCGGCCTGATGGTCGAGGCGCCGCCGCGAAGCTGAAAGCGCCGGCCGCACGCGACTGACACGCGTGCGCAACGCAGTGCGGACCGATCCGGCGCATGCTGGAGCAATGAGCGTCTGGTTCGGTCTCCACTGCCCCTCGTACACGTTCCCGGACAACCGGCCGGAGCGCCTGTTCGATCAGCTTCTCGAGCAGGTCCGCGCCGCGGAGGATGCCGGCTTCGGTCTCGTGACCGTAATGGACCACCTCAACCAGATCCCCGGGATCGGGGTCCAGGACGAGCCGATGCTGGAGGCATGGTCCACGCTCGCGGCGCTCGCCCGCGAGACCACGCGGGTCCGGCTCGGGCCGCTCGTCACCGGGGTGACGTACCGCAACCCGGCGCTGCTTGCGAAGACCGCGACGACCCTCGACGTGATCTCGGGCGGGCGCGCGATGCTGGGCCTCGGCGCCGCCTGGTTCGAGGAGGAGCACGAGAGCTTCGGGTTCTCCTTTCCGCCGATCAAGGAGCGCATGGATCGGCTCGACGAGGCGCTGTCGATCGCCCGGGGGATGTTCCGCGAGGAGCGCTCGTCGTTCAGCGGCCGGCTCTACGAGACGCGCGACGTGATCAACGTGCCGCGGCCGGTCCGGGCCGGCGGCCCGCCGATCCTGGTTGGCGGCGGCGGCGAGCAGCGGACGCTCAGGATCGCGGCCAAGCACGCCGACATGACCCACTGGTTCCCGTTGGGCATCGAGGCGCTGGCGCACAAGACCGACGTGCTGCGCGGCTACTGCGAGGAGATCGGGCGCGACCCAGCCGAGGTCGAGCGAACGATGGCCGCGCCGATCCTCGTGGCCGCCACGGAGGCCGAGGGTCGGGCGCTGTGGGACCGCCTGCCGCCCGAGCGGCGCGCGATGGTCACGCCCGGGACACCGGCGCAGGTGGCGGATCAGCTGCGGCCGTACATCGACGCCGGGTTCACGGGGTTCACGTTCAACAACAACGTCTACCGGCGCCCCGAACAGATCTCGATCCTGGGGGAGCTGCTCCGGCTCGTCGCGTGAGCCCGGCCAAGCGATAAGCCCGCCGGCGGCGTCCTACCCTTCCTGCTCGCCCTTGCGCTCCAGCTCCCGGCCGTCACTGACCCGGGGGTTCGGGCGGCTCCATCCCGCCGACGGGTTGAGCACCTCGTCGTTCTCGCCGATGCGCGGTCGGTCGATGTTCGGGTTGGTCGTCCACTCCGCGGCGTCGACCAGCTCGTGCCACGCGGCACGGGCGGCGCGCCTGGCGGCGGTCGTTGCCCGGTTCACGGACCCTCCTCCCGGGCAATGAACGCTGTCCCTGGGGGATGATGATGGTCGCGGAGCGGGCGGGGTCAAGGGCTCATCGGTCTGACCGAAGGGATGTCCAGCCTCCGCCCGACCCGCTCCTCGCTGCACCACGATCCCAGGAGACCCGTGAAGCCCTTCCGGTTCCTCGCCGATCCCGGCGACGTCAGCGACGGCCCGTCACTCCGCGAGGCAGCGCGGACCGCCGAGTCCATCGGCTATGCCGTGCTGGTGTACGCGGACCACGTCGTCATCCCGTACGGGTTCATGCCGCTCCTCGCGACCGTGGCGGCGGTGACCGAGCGACTGCGCGTCGCGCCGTTCGTCGCCAACAACGACCTCCGCCACCCTGCGCTCCTCGCCCAGGACCTCGCGACGCTCGACGTGCTGTCGGGCGGACGGGTCGAGGTCGCCATTGGCGCCGGCTGGAACCGGCCCGAGTACCTGGCGCTCGGGCTGCCGTTCGACCCGGTTGGCGTCCGCGTCTCGCGGCTCACCGAGGCCGTCGCGGTGCTCAAGGGGTGCTTCGGTCCCGGCCCGTTCTCGTTCGCCGGCGCGCACTACACGCTGACCGAGCACGACGGGCTGCCGAAGCCGTTGCAGACCCCGCGTCCGCCGTTGTTCATCGGCGGGGGCGGGCGGCGGGTCCTCACGCTCGCCGGCCGCGAGGCCGACATCGTCGGGCTGGCGCCGCGCACGTTGCCGACGACCGGACCGGACGTCGTGCGTTCCGATCCTCGCTCGATCACCATCACCGCGACCGAGGAGAAGCTCGCGTGGGTGCGCGCTGCGGCGGGAGCGCGCTACGACGCCCTGGAGATCAACGTCTACCCGACGGGGACCGGACCGATCCTCACGAACACCGCGCGCAAGACCGCAGCGGACATCCTCGACGGGATTCGGGCGCGGACCGGCGTCGAGGTTGACGTGGACGAGTACCTCGAGTCGCCCCACGTGTTCATCGGGTCCGTCGACGGCCTGGTGGCGAAGTTCACCGAGCTCCGTGAGCGCCTGGGGATCTCGTCGTTCATGACCGGCGACATCGCCACGCTGGCTCCGGTCGTGGAGCGCCTCGCCGGGCACTGATCTGCCGCACGTCGCGTGCCGCGCGCCTCCTGGCGACTCACAGGCGACGAATCCGCCGTTGCCCGCGCCGATCGACCGCAGATCGGGGGTGTCGTCGACTCCGGGGCGACAGTGGCGCCGGAATTCGGCCGGATGAGCCCGCGGACGGCTACGTGCCGCGAATTCGGCGACTGGCAGGCGACACGGCGGCCGGACGAACCTCGTCGCGACCGGCGCCGCGACACGACAATTGTCCGAGGGCCGCGCCGAACGCCTCCGGCATCATGGGGAGGTGACCCACACGACCGCCACGGACACCCAGCCCGCGCGCATGGCCGGGCTGTTCGCGCCGGGTCTGCGGGGCATGACGCTGGGCCTCCTGTCCACGATCACGCTCGTCGCACTCGAGTCGCTCGCGATCGGGACGGTGATGCCGATCGTCGCCGACGAGCTCGGCGACCTCGAGCTCTATGGGTGGGTCTACACGGCGTTCTTCCTGGGCAATCTGCTGGGCGTCGTCCTCGCGGGCGGCGCCCTCGACCGCTTGCCCCTTCACCGGCCGTTCACCGCCGGTCTCGTCCTGTTCGGTGCCGGCCTCCTCATCGGCGGCCTCGCGCCGTCGATGCAGGTCCTCGTCCTTGCGCGGTTCATCCAGGGGCTGGGCGGCGGCGCTGTCGGCCCGACCGCCTACGTCGCCATCGGCCGCATCCTCCCGGAGAAGCTCCAGCCGCGCATGTTCGCCGCGCTGAGCACCGCCTGGGTCGTGCCCGGGATCATCGGTCCGTCGATCGCGGCCGTCGTGGGCGAGGTCGCGAGCTGGCGGTTCGTGTTCCTCGGGTTGCTGCCCCTGCTCGCGATCGCGGGCGGTCTGGCGGTCACCGCCCTCCGACGCGTCGATGCCCCGATGCCCGACGCGGAGCACGAGGCCGCCCACGCCACGCTCCGCCGCCTCCCCGACGCCCTGCTCGCCGCGGGCGGAGCCGGCCTCCTCGTCGCGGGCCTCACGGCGCAGACCCTCCCGCTCCTCGTCGCAGGGGTGGTCGTCGGTGGCGCGATGCTCATCCCGGCCTACCGCCGCCTGACGCCGAGGGGCACGCTCGTGCTCGC
>DASXVG010000054.1:0-51884 GCA_036504355.1 Candidatus Limnocylindrales bacterium | reverse complement strand
CGCGCGAAGCGGTAGGCTCGCCGGCGCGCTCTTGAGCCACTGGTTGCGGACGATCGAGGCGTAGTAGCGCGCCGTGCGCGCCGAGACCCTGCCGGGCGCGATTGCCGCGACCCAGTGGGTCAGCCACTCGCCCAGGGTGTGCCGCTGGGCCTCCATGCTGTCGCCGCGGAGCAGGGCAGCTTTCGCCGCGTCGGCCGCCTCCTTGCTCTGGTAGGCCGTCTTGGTCGACTTGCCGCCGACCATCACCTCGTGAATCCACAGACCCGGCCGGTCCTTGCGCGGATAGACGGTCCCGCCCGAGCGGCGCATGGCGCTTCACTCCTCACTGGTGCGTGGCAATAGCGTAGCACTGTGGGGAGGAATCCGGGGGGTAATTAGGCGTCTCGACGGCCCGTAGGCTGTTGTTTCGTGCGATTCCCACGCTCAGCGATGGCTCGGATGTGTTTACGAAACAGCTGCTCTACCGCTGAGCTATGTCGGCGCGGGGGACAGTCTAGCAGCCCTCCTCGCGGCAGACGGTGGCCCGACCCGGCCATCCTGCCGCCCTGCTCGGTGCTCCGCCGTCATCGAACCGAAAGGGCACATCGGGAGACTCGTCGCAGCACCGCCGCCCTGAACCTCGCGGTGCGAGGAGAGACCGATGACGACAACCACCACCCTCGGCGCGCGCACCCGATCCGGCCTGCGCCGCCTTCCCGTCCCGATCCCGCGCGCCTATAGCGGCCTGCGGGAGCGCGACGTCTGGGCGGTCGTCGCCGGCGTCGGCGCGGTCCTGGCCGGGATGTGGATCCGCCACGGCGGCCTGACGCAGGATCCCCTCACCGCGATCGGGCAGGTCACTGCGCTCGGCGGCACGTATGCGGCGCTGCTCGGCGTCCTCTTCGCATCGCGCGCGCCGTGGCTCGACCAGGTCATCGGCTCCGACCGCCTGCGCAAGGTCCAGGGCTGGCTCGGCTTCCTCTCAGTGTGGGCGATCGGCGCCCACGCGGTCACGTCCACGCTCGCCTACGCCGGCGGCGCGATCGGCCAGGTCATCCCGACGATCCTGTCGCTCGTCCAGACCGTCCCGGGGATGCTCGGCGCGATCGTGGGGATGGGGCTGTTCGTCGTGGTCGCGGTGAGCTCCATGCAGGCGGCCCGCCGCCGGGTCTCGTACGAGAGCTGGCACGGCGTCCACCTGTACGCCTACCTCGCGGTCGCCTTCGGCTACCTCCACCAGCTGACGATCGGCACGGATTTCGTCGGCGACCCGCTCGCCGCCGCGTTCTGTATCTCGCTGTACGTCATCGCCTTCGGCCCGCTCCTGCTGCACCGCGTCGCCTGGCCCCTCTGGCTCACGATCCGCCACCGCCCGTTCGTGCGGGCGATCGCCAGGGAGGCGGACGGGATCTTCAGCCTCTACGTGGGCGGCACCGACCTCGACCGCCTCGCCGTCCGCTCGGGCCAGTTCTTCGTGGTCCGCGCCCTCACCCGTCGCGACTGGACCCACGGCCACCCGTTCAGCATCTCGGCCGCCCCGAACGGTGACTATCTCCGGTTCACGGTCAAGGAGCTGGGCGAGGGGACCCGCTCGCTCGCGGCCCTCGCGCCAGGCACGGGGCTGATGCTCGAAGGCCCCTACGGCGCGATGCACGGCGGGCGCAGGACCGGTCGCCGACTCCTGCTCATCGCGGGCGGGATCGGGATCGCGCCGCTGCGCGCCCTCGCGGAAGGTCTCGGCTTCCGGCCCGGCGAGATGGACCTCGTCTATCGCACCCGGGACCCGCGGGACATCGCGCTCCGCGGCGAGCTGGAATCGCTGGCCGTCCATCGCGGGATCCGGCTGCATCTCGTCACGGGCAGGCGCGGCGAGCCCGGCGTGGGCGACGACCCCCTCGGCGCCGAGGCGATCCGCCGGCTCGTCCCCGACGCCGCCGACCGGGACGCGTATCTCTGCGGACCGGATGGGCTCATGGAGCACGCACGCTCGGCCCTCCTCGCCCTCGGAGCCTCGCCCAGCCGCATCAACCTCGAACTGTTCGGATAGGAGATCGCACCGTGCGAACCTCGACCATCAAGTCTCTCGCCGCCATCGCCCTCACGGGCGCAGGCTCCGCGCTCGTCGTGGGCTTCCAGACGCCGGGCGACGCGGTCCTCGCCTCCTCGACGACGACCGCCGGCCCGACGACCACGACGACGTCCACGACTGGCGCCACGGCCGGTGGCACCGCGTCTGCCACCTCCACCACCACGACGCCGACATCGACCTCGGCCGCGACGGTTGCACCGTCGACCTCGACGACCGCCGTCGCCGCGGCGACGAACTACGCCGACGGCACCTACACCGGCAAGGCGGTCCAGGAGCCGTGGGGCGCGTTCCAGGTCCAGGCGGTCGTCAGCGGCGGCCAGATCACGGAGGTCGTGCTGGTCTCCTCCCCGCAGGACGGCCACAGCTCACGGATCAACGACCAGGCGGTCCCGATCCTGACGCAGGCGGCGATCGCCGCGCAGAGCGCGAACATCGACCTCGTCAGCGGGGCGACGTGGACCAGCGAGTCGTACGTGACCTCGCTCCAGGCGGCGCTCGACCAGGCGCAGGCCGCGGCCCAGGCGGGCGCCTGACGATGGCCCACCTCGTCGCGCCCACGATGGGCACCACGGTCAGCATCGACGTTCGCGACCCCGGGATCGGGCTCGACGTGCTCGAGCGCGCGGTCGGCGTGCTCGGCGAGCTCGAGGCCCGGTTCACGACCTGGCGCCCGGACTCCGAGATCATGCGCATCGACCGCGGAGCGCTCCTGCTCGAGGACGCCCACCCTGACGTGCGCGAGGTGCTGGCCGCCTGTGGCGTCCTCCGCGCGGAGAGCGATGGTGCCTTCGACGCCTGGCGAGGGGGCCACCTCGATCCGTCCGGCTATGTGAAGGGCTGGGCGGGCGAGCGAGCCGCGGACGTTCTCCGCGACGCGGGCGCGACATCCTTCTCGGTCAACATCGGCGGCGACATCGTGTGCGTGGGCGAGCCCGCGCCCGGGCGGCCGTGGCGCGTCGGCGTGCGCGATCCCGGGAGTGCGACACGGATCGTGCTCGTCCTCGGCGTCCGTGACGGCGCCGTCGCGACCTCCGGCCTCTACGAGCGGGGTGTCCACGTCACCGATGCGCGCACGGGCGAGGCACCGACGACCTGGCGCTCGGTCACCGTGCTGGCGCCGGACCTCGGAACGGCCGACGCAATCGCGACGGCGGCGCTTGCGATGGGGGACGACGGTCCCGCGTGGGCGGCGCGGCGGTTCGCGTGCCGCGTGGCGGCGATCGACGGCGACGGCCGGCTGTGGACGTCGCCCGATCTCGAGGCGGCTCGCGTAGCGTAGCGCCGGGGTCAGGCGTGCGCGCGCTCCTCGAGCCGCCGCCGGTCCACCGTCTCGAGCTGGAACGTGCTGTGCTCGATGTCGAAGTCGTCGGACAGGCAGCCGCACAGGGCGTCGAGCACCCGTGACGGCGCGGCGTCCTCGCTGATCACGACGTGCGCCGACACGACGTTCATCCCCGAGGTGATCGTCCACGCGTGCAGGTCATGGCAGTCGACTACCCCGGGCGCCTCGAGGATGTGTCGCCGGACGTGATCCATGTCGACGCCCTTCGGGGTGGACTCGAGGAGGACGTTGGGTGCGTCGCGGAGGAGGGAGAGCGTGCGGGGGAGGATGAGGACGCCGATGACGATCGAAGCGACCAGGTCGGCCCACCACCAGCCGCTCAATGCGATGACGAGCGCCGCGGCGATCACCGCGGCCGACCCGGCGAGGTCCCCCATCACCTCGAGATATGCGCCACGCATGTTGAGACTGGTCGCCTGGGCCTCGCGGAGGATGAACAACGAGAGCCCGTTGGCTGCCAGACCAACGACGGCGAAGCCGAGCATCGAGCCCGCCGAGATGCCCGGCGGCTGGGACAGGCGCTGCCACGCCTCCGCGAGCACGAATCCCGCGATCAGCAGGAGCAGGACGGCGTTGGCGACTGCGGCGAGGATCTCCAGCCGCAGGTAGCCGAACGTCCGGCTGCTGGTCGCCGGCCGCTGGGCGACGCGGATCGCGAGCAGCGCGAGCGTGATGCCCGCCGCGTCCGTGAACACGTGCCCGGCGTCCGCGAGGAGCGCCAGGCTCCCGGCGACTGCGGCGCCGACGAGCTCGACGACGAGCGTCGTGATCGAGAGCGCCAGGACGATGGCAAGACGGCGCTGGTTGCGGCTCGCCCCCGTGGCATACGCGTGGTCGTGGCCCATCGGGAGACTGTAGCGACTCGCGGCCAAGGACAGGCGGGTATGGAAAAGAGCCTCGCGCTGCCACACCGCCGGGGGAACGGATGTCTGCGCGAGGCTCCTGTCACCGATAACGGCGACAGCGGGGGTTCGTTAGGGCCGCCAGGCGGGGGACGTTCGGGTCAGGGACCTGCTGCAGACGCCCCAGTCGCGCCCTGAAGCTTTAGGCAGGGACACTGCCTATTGCACAGCTCCTGGACCCACGTATGATGCGCAAATGGACATGGACCCGAACGAACCGGCGGCGTCGGGCACGATCCGGTCCCTCAACCGGTCGCTCGTCCTGGACACGATCCGGACCGCCGGGCCGACGTCCCGTGCCGGTCTCGCGCGATCGCTGGGACTGGCGAAGCCCACGGTCTCGGAGATCGTCGCCGCGCTCGTCGCGGATGGCGTCGTCCGCGAAGGAACGCCCACCCGTCGCACGGGGGCACGCAGCGCGGGCCGCGGTCGTCCGCCCGTCCTCCTGGACCTCAACGAGCGGCACGCATTCGTCCTCGGGATCCACCTCGGTGTCCACGACACCACCGTGGCGATCGCGGACGCGACCGGCGCGGAGGTCGCTCGGCGCCGGATCCCGACCCCGCATCTCCCCGCGGAGGAGTCGCTGCGCGAGGTCGGCGCGCTCGCGCGCGAGGTGGTCGTCCGGGCGGGGATCCCGCGGCGACGGCTGGCCGCGGCCGCCATCAGCCTCCCGGGCCAGGTCGACACCGATGCCGGCACCTGCGTCCACGCGCCGAACCTCGGCTGGCGGGACGTGCCCGTCGTCGGGCTGCTCGGCGCCGCGCTCGGCGTGCCGATCCACGTCCACAACACCGTCCAGGCGGCAGCCGTCGCCGAGCACGCCGAGGGCTCGGCGCGCGGTGCACGCACGGTCGCACTGATATACGCGGGGACCGGCGTCGGCGCCGCGATCCTCCATGACGGGGTCCTGTTTCACGGCGCGACTGGGCTCGCCGGCGAGCTCGGGCATGCCGTCATGCCCGGGCTGGACGCAAGGTGCACGTGCGGCAGGCACGGTTGCGTGGAGACGGCGGCCTCGGCCGATGCGGTGGCCAGGGCTGCACGTGACGCCGTGCGCACCGGCGCGCCGACGAGGATGGCCGCGCTCGGCGACGGGGTCACGTCGCTCGACGTCTACGCGGCAGCGGAGACGGGCGACACGCTTGCCCAGGCGCTCCTCGGGGAGGCAGGCCGGACGCTCGGCATCGCTGCATCGTGGCTCGTGAACCTCGTCAACCCCGACGTCCTCGTGCTCGCAGGCGGCCTCGTCGGGGCGGGACCGCATGTCATCGACCCCTTCCGGGCCGCGCTCGACGGCCACGCGGCGACCGGCGCGCTCGCCCGCCTCGAGCTCCGGACGTGGAGCCTCGGTCAGGACGCGAAGCTCCGGGGCGCGGTCCTCCTGGCCCTGCAGCAGACCCAGGGCACCGTGCGGGTCACCGTCACCGGTCGGCCGCGGTAAGGAGGGGAGTCATGTCGACGTTGGCCCACATCCGACGCCTCGTGGAACGTGACCTCGCGGGCCTCGCGCCGGGCGACCGGCGCGGCTGGTGGCTCCGGGAGGCGCTCGCGGACGACCCGGGAACGCCGTGTCCTGCGCCGATCCGTGACGGGACGGCGGACGTCGTCATCGTGGGCGGTGGGTTCACGGGCCTGTGGACGGCGTGGTGGCTGCTCGAGCGGGCGCCCGAGCTGCGGGTGACGATCCTCGAGCGGGACATCGTGGGCGGCGGCGCGAGCGGCCGGAACGGCGGGTTCCTCACCGGCTGGTGGGACTACCTCCCGGCCCTCGTCGCGAACTTCGGGCCAGACGCCGGGCTCGCGGCCGCGATGGCGCTCGACGGGGCGCCGGGCCGGATCGGGGAGTGGGCGGTCCGCCACGGGGTCGACCCGTGGTTCACGCCCGGCGGCACGCTCGTCGTCAGCTCCTCGCCGGCGCAGGACGACGCGTGGGGTGGGATCCTCGAGCTCGCCCGGGAGCTTGGCGTCGCGGACCGCTACCGGCCGCTCACCCGGGCCGAGGTCCAGGCGCGGTGCGCCACGCCGGAGCTGCGGGCCGGGATGCTGGTGCCGTCCGACGCGTCCGTCCAGCCCGCCCGGCTCGCCCGCGGCCTGCGACGGGTGCTCCTGGAGCGTGGGGTCACGATCCACGAGGGGACGGCGGTCACGGGGATCCGTGGCGACGGCGATGGGGTCCGTGTCACGACCGACGGCGGTTCCTCGATCCGTGCACACCGTGCCGTGCTCGCCGTGAACGCGTGGGCGGCCGGCTGGAAGGGCGGCGGCTTCGGGACGCGGATGATCACCTGGTCCTCGTACATGGTCCTCACCGAGCCCATCCCGGACCGGCTCGCGGCGCTCGGCTGGACCGGCGGTGAGGGGATCACCGACTGCCGGTTCACCAACCACTACTTCCGGACGACCGCTGACGGGCGGATCGCGTTCGGTGGGGGCGGCGGCCGAGCGGGGTACGGGGGGAGGCTCGGTGCCTGGGTGGAGCACGACCGCGGATCCACCGCGCTCGCGGCCCGCGGCTTCCGGCGGATCTTCCCGATGCTCGACGACGTCGCGCTCGTGGACGCCTGGGGCGGCCCGATCGACATCGCGTCCAACCACCTCCCCTCGTTTGGGGCGATGGACGGCACGGACGGCCGGGTGCTGTTCGGCCACGGCTACAGCGGGACGGGCGTCGGCCCGTCATGGCTCGGCGGGCGAATCCTCGCCGCGCTCGCGCGCGACGACCGTGACGACCCGGACGCGCGGCTGCCGATGGTGGGCCACCGCCCGACGCGGTTCCCGCCTGAGCCGCTCCGGTTCCTGGGTGCGCGGATCATCCGCGAGGCGATCGTGGCAACGGAGCAGCGCGACGATCTCGGTGGGTACGTCCCCCCGCCGCTCCGCTGGCTCGTCCGGCTGCCGCGAGCGATGGGCTACGACCTGGGGCCCGAGTAGGCTCCGCCTGCTACCGGTGCTCCCGCCACGCCTCGAAGGCCTCGACCGCGACCGGCAGCGTCGGGTACATCCGCTCCTCGTCGATGACATCGAACAGCCGAGCCCTCGCGAGGTAGCGGCGCAGGTCCTGCTTGACACGCGCCATGGCGAACACGATGTGCCGCTCCTCGAGGTCGCCGATGAGCTGGCGCAGGGCGTCGGCGGCGGTCACGTCGAGCTCCACGATCGCCTCCGCGTTGAGCAGGAACCAGTCGACCGGCGCGGGCTGCTCGTCGACGGCCCGCAGCGCATGGCTCCGGAAGTCCTGGGCGTTCGCGAAGCACAGCGGGGCGTCGTAGCGGAAGACGACGAGGCCCGGGATCGTCTCGGCGTCCGGGTAGTCCTCCACGTCATGGAGGCCTGCGAGCCCGGGCACGCGGCCCAGCACCGACGCACGAGGCCTCGCGACGCGCAGGAACAGCTCCGCCACGGACAGCCCCACTGCGACGAGGATGCCCGCGAGCACGTCGAACACGAGCACGCCCACGACGGCCGCCGTCGCGAGCCCGAACTCGGTCGTCCGGAACCCGGCCAGCCGACGGAGGCCCCCGATGTCGATGAGCCGGAGGGCGGCGTAGATGACGATGCCGGCGAGCGCCGCCCGCGGGATCAGCGCGATCAGCCCGGGCGCGACCAGCACGACGACGATGACCGACACGGCCGCGACGATCCCCGTGACCTGGCTCCGGGCGCGCATCGCGTCGATGATCGCCGTCCGGGATCCGGACGCGGACAGCGCGAACCCACCGGTGAGGCCGGCCGTCACGTTTGCCGCGCCCAGGGCCAGGAACTCCCGGTTGGCGTCGATGGTCTCGCCGGTGCGGGCCGCGAAGGCGCGCCCGGTGAGCGCGACGTCCGTGTAGCCGACGAACGCGATCGCGGCCGCCGAGCCGATGAGCGCGGCGACGTCCGAGAACGCGAGCGCAGGCACCCCCGGCGTCGGCAGCTGCCCTGGGACCGGCCCGACGACGGCCACCCCCTGCGCCTCGAGTCCGAAGAACGACACCAGCGCGCCGGCCCCGACGACGGCGATGAGCGTCCCGGGCGCCAGCGGTGCGAGCCGCCGGAGCACCAGGAGGAACACGGTCACGGAGGCGCCGATGAGGAGCGTCACCGGCCGCAGCTCCACGAGGCGGCCCGCGAGCTCCGTGACCTTGCCGATCGAGCCCCCGGCCTCCAGCCGGATGCCGGTGATGGTGCCCAGCTGTGACGCGATCATGATCAGCGCGACGCCGGCCATGTAGCCGATGAGCACCGGGTACGAGAGCAGGTCCGCGACAAACCCGAGCCGCAGCACGAACGCGGCGATGCAGACGAGGCCGACCAGCAGCGCGAGGCCGGCCGCGAGGCCGACGTATCGCCCGGGATCGCCGGCCGCGAGAGGCGTCACGGCCGCCGCGACCATGATCGCGGTCGCGGACTCCGGGCCCACGGACAGCTGGCGCGAGGTCCCCAGCAGCGCGTACACGACCATCGCCACGACCGCGACCCACAGCCCGGTCGCCGGCGGCACGCCCGCGAGGTCGGCGTACGCGAGACACTGCGGGACGAGGTACGCGGTGACGGTGATGCCCGCGAGCAGGTCCGCGCGGAACCAGGCGGGCGTGTACCCGCGCAGCTGGGCGAGCCCCGCGTGCACGCCCGTGTCCGACCGAACCGCGGGTGTCGTGCGCATGTGCTCCCCGCGCCCGACCGGCCAGCGGGACGTCCTGCCGTTTCGGGACGTTGGACCCTGCGGCACCGGGGCGCGTGCTGCGATGGTAGGGCCACGCGAGGCTCGCGGCTCGACGGCACGAGCAGACCGATTGCCGGCACCGACAGGCCGACCACCCGATCCGGCCGACCTTCGTGGCACCGGACACGCGGGCACACCCGGCCGACAGGCGCCACTGGCAGGGCCGCGAGCCCGCTTTCCCGTTAGGCTGTCGCGGTGGAACCGCTCGTCATCGCCCCGCGTCAGCTCGCCATGGATCGCCGTCAGGTCCGCCGTCGCCCGCTCGCTGCCGGCCTCGCCGCGGTCGTGGTGCTGCTCGCCGCGTGCGTCCCCGGCGCGGCCCCGACCCCGGCCGCCAGCACGATCCCCGAGACCACCACCGCCGAGGCGGCCGCGGCCGCGGTCGCCGCGCGGAGCCCCCTGTTCGACGGGATCGGACCCAAGGACCCGGACGCCATCGGGGCGTCGGCGTGGTGGACCGCCGTGCCGTTCGACGGGACGACGCCGCCGTCGGCGTGGACGGTCACGTACGAGGTTGGCTGGGGCGACTGTCAGGCCGGCTGCATCGACCGCCACACCTGGACGTACCTCGTGGAGCGTGACGGGACCGTGACCCTCCAGCAGGAGACCGGCTCACCGCTCCCCGACGACCTGCTCGCGGCGCGTGTCGCGAGCGCCACCGGGCCGGGTGTCGGCGGCCGCGTGACCGCGGGACCGGTCTGCCCGGTCGAGACGCCCGGCGATCCCAAGTGCGCACCCCGGCCGGTGGCCGCCGCGTCGCTCGCCGTCCGGTCGGGGGAGGCCGTCGTCGCGACCTTCTCCACCGACCTGAGCGGCCTCTACCGGATCGCCCTCCCGCCCGGCGAGTACGTGCTCGAGGCGGCGCCCGTCCAGGGGTTCATGGGCACGCCGGCCCCGGCGCCGTTCACGGTGACGGGGACACAGCTCACGCCGCTCGACATCGCCTACGACACCGGCATCCGCTGACCGGCACGTCGACCCGGCGACCGGCACGTGCCCACGCCGATCGCCGGGTGACGCTGGAACGAACCTCGCTGGCGCCCCGCTAGTTGGTGAGCCGGACCGGCACGTCGCCGAGGTTGAGCCCGTTTCCACCGCCCTGGACGATCTTCAGGTTCTCGTGGTTGATCTGCGACTCGAAGTAGCCGCGGATCTGCTTCGTGCTGCCACCCACCGAGCCCGTGAGATGGAAGATCGCCCACCCTTGGAGGTGGCCGCCGTCGTCGACGATCGCGACCGGGAACTCCTTGCCCACGAAGTCCGCGAGATCGCTGAACAGGGTGGCGTGTGCCCCGGCGTTGAGCGGGCCGATTGCGTCGTTGAGGGTGACCAGCGTCGAGTGCCCGTGGCTGTGGATGAGGCTGTCCACCGTGTTCGAGTCGCCGTTGCAGGTGTTGCCGCTCGCGGTGCAGTACACGGTCCAGTTGAACTGGCCCGCCTGCTGCGGGACGTCCGGCGTTCCCACCCCCGGCTCGTCGAAGGACATCTCCGCGTACTTGCCGACCGCGACCGGGAACGCCTTCTTGTTGAACAGGACGGGCATCGCGCCCAGGGCGCCGTTGGGCATACCGCCCTGCGCGGTCGCGGTGGTGGTGACGGGCCAGCTCGTGAAGCCGACGATGCCGCTGAAGTAGTTCCGGTGCGGCCTGGTGACCGTCGTCGTGACCTTGATCGCCCCGCCCGTGACCGCCGTGGTGACGGAGACGGTCACGCCATCCGAGCCCGACGTGTACCCGTTGGCGGCCGCGGCCGCCATGGCGGCGGGCCCCGCGTCCGACGCATTGTTGGAGTTGACGTACGCGTAGGCGCCCGCGAGCGCCGCGGCGTCCGCAACGTTCTGCTGCTCGCGCCGCTGCACGAACGTCATGCCGCCGTCGATGACGAGACCGGTCATGGCGATGATCGCGACGAGGCAGATTGCGAAGATGACCAGCATCTGCCCGTCGTCGCGGCCGCCCTGCTTGGTGCTCATGGCGCGCTCCTTCACGGGACCTGGATGTGGGTGGTGGACGACAGCGAGCTGGGCAGGAACCCTCCCAGGAACGGGGTGACGGCCCCGAATGGCACCGTCACGGTCACGCGCACGAAGGCCCCGGAGGGGCAGTTGATGCTCGACAGTGCGGCGTCCGTGACCGTCGTGCAGGCGTAGGCCACCGACGAGCCCGCGCCACCCAGCCCCGGCACGAGCTTCTGCTGCGTGCCGAGCACCTGCGCGGTCTCAGGGGCCGTGCCGAGGGTGCATGTCGCCGCGGACGGGTCGCACACGTGGACGCTGGTGGCGCGCCCCAGCTCGCGGGCGGCCTGTCCGACCGCGTTGTAGGTGTAGATCCCTCGGCCCAGGTCCACGATCCCCATGAGGATCCACAGGAACGGGATGAGGACGAGCGAGAACTCGACGAGGGCCTGGCCGCGCTCGCGGCGCCGCGTGGTGCTCATTGAACCGTCACCTGGACCGCCCCGGTCGTGTTGGTGCCGGCGGAATTGGCGACCCGGAGGGTCACGTAGTACGTGCCCTTGTGCACGTAGGTGTGCGGCTGCGGGTCCTTGACCATCGACGTGGCGCCATCGCCCCAGTCCCAGAACCAGCTCGTGATCGCGCAGGCGGGCGACGTCGTCGTATCCGTTACGGCCATGATCTGCGACTGCCCATTGCTGGGCGTCAGGGTGTAGGTGAACCCCGCGCTCGGGATGGTGCACGCGACCGTGGTGGTGGTCGTGGTCGAGCTCGTGGTCGTCGTGGTCGTGCTCGTCGTGGTGCTCGTCGATGTCGACGTCGTTGTCGTGAGCGTCGTGGTCTCGGGCGCCGGGAGGGCCTCCATCTGCGCCGTGGCGGCTCGCGTGAAGGCGACGTTCGTGCCCCCGAAGAACGGGCTCAGGATCGGCGTGAGGAGCTGGAACCGGCCGGTCAGGGTGACGGTCACCCGGCTGCCCATCGTCTTCGGGCAGCCCGCCTGGCTGCAGCTCACCGAGATGTCGGAGGGGTTCACGGAGATCCCGCTGCCGCTGAGCTCGAGCTGGATCCGGCACAGGATCACGTTCGTGTCGCCGGCCGCCGGACACGGGTTCGCGGCGTTGAAGTCGGTTGGGGTCAGCGCCGCCTGGAACACCCCCTCCTTCGCCGCGTTGGCCACGGACAGCTGGGCGGCAGCGAGCCGCCCGAGGTCCAGGGTCGTCGCGAAGAACAGCATGAACACGGGCAGGAGGAGCGCGAACTCCACGAGACTCTGCCCGCGCGAGCGGCCGGCAAGATGGCGGCGCACGCGCCCGACGAGGCCGGGGCGACGCGGCGGGGGTTCGGCGATGAGAGCCACGGGACGGACCAGCCATGCGGGTTCTGAACATGGTCAGACTCCCCGCGCGACCTTTCGCGCACCCTTGAAACGGTGCACCGACGCGTAGCCCTTGAGTACCGGTCGCCCCGGGTAGGCGTACTCCCGTCTGGACATGCCTGCGTGATGGTGCAGCGGAAGCCTGACTGCGATGGGCTCACTCGGGCTACCTCGCGCGGTACTCGTACCGCCCTGAGCAGTCCCAACGTCTGATCTGGCTGAGTACGAAACGGCCACTGACGAACGCCCATCGATGCCGCAGCCTGCGCAGCATGATCAGACGAGTCGCCCTTGCCGTTATCTGGTTCTTCGCCGCCTGGACTGCAGTCGCGATGGTTACATTCGCGTTCGGGCTCAATGGAGTGATCGTTCCGCTCGCCGCGGTGAGTGCTGGGGTCGTTGCGTATGTGATCCCTGCGCGCTCTGCCGGTTCAGGACGGCACCGGGCAGGATTCTAGAGACCCTGATCGGCGCTGGACGCCTGCTCGCCGCCGCTCGAGTGGCCGGCGCAGGTCGCGTTGGATCGAGCCCAGCGAATCCGTCACCGACGCTGCTGCGGCGCTCCACTACTCGAGGCTCGTCGCCGTTTCCCGGTGAGGATCAATAGCACAACGCTTGTGGCTCTCCCGGGGAACATGCGGTGTCAAGTCGGATGATGCCCGGCTTGTCGACCGCGACCCCTTCTTGGGTGAGGGTTGTGTTGTTGCCGTTGTAGTACAGAGTCCAGGCCCAAATCTGGCCGACATACCCGACGCCCGAGCTGTTGCCCGAGATCACGGAGTTGTCAGACGGCGCGTACTGGACGCCCGCCAAGTACATTGCCGTACCGCCCGCAAGGTTGATCGTGTTATTCGCGAGGTCGGCACAGGCAGTGTTGTAAGGCAAGGCAACCTGACAGTTGGGATCCTTCTGCACAATGACGGTAATCTTCAAGTTCGGATTGCCTCCGGTCATTGCAGGAGCCGTTGAGGGCTCGACCCCGCCTGGCGTGAATGGCGCAGTCAACGAGAACCGCGAGCCTCCATTGAGGGCGAGCGCGCCGTTCCGCTGTTTGAATTCCTGGTCCCGCTTGAACCACAGCGAGACGCCTGGCTCGGTCGGATCATACCCGCCGATCAGGCTCGATTGGATGTCGAGGCCAAAGTTGAACCAGTACAAGCCAGGCTTGAGGATCGTGAGCTCGTTGTTGCCATCCGTGAGCTTGAAGTTGTACGTGCCCGGGTTCATGCAGTGCACGTTGCCCCATAGAACAGCACCAGTAGCTGGATTCCGCGGCACAAGCGGGGCGTAGTTCGGCGCCGTGATGATCTTCGCGTTCACCAGCGTCTGGCAGTCCGCCGCCAGATCCTCTGCGGCCCCAACGCCGACAGTGCGCGTCGCATAGGTAGTCGTGGGTTGCGCTGGTATGGGGTAGAGGGGGTCAGGGATCATGGTACCAACGTGCTTGCCTGGCGGATCCGGACAGCCCCAGCCGCGCACCGCGTCGACGTAGTACATGTCGTAGCCAGTCTGAAGTTCGAGCAGGCTGAGGCAGCTTGCGTAATCCATGTTCGAGTTGGATCCGACGTCCCCTGTGATAACGCGAACATGCGCGCCACCGGCCAACCGGATGTCTCGGACCTCGACTGACGAACCGCTGCGCGGCTTCACCGGTCGCAGGGCCACGATCGTGTAGTTGGGCGCGTAACCGAGGCCCGCAATCGACGTCCTCGAGAGGTTCCAGGTCGTCTGACCAAACAGTCTTGCGAACGTAGTTGGATGTTCGGGGTCCCTGAGGGTGACCTCAACCGCGCGGCCAACGTTACAGTTCACGCAAGTCAGTGCGGGCGTCCTGATTGATACCCGGTAGGGGCTACCAGGTACAAGCGGGCATTCACTGATGTCAACGGTTACATCGCAGGTCGAGGTGCTGCCGACACCGACCATCTGGTCGAGCACCACCCGCAGGGCATGCGTCCGAGCGTGTTCCTTGTCGGTTGCTGTGGGTAGCGCCGCTCGCGATACCGGCTGGAGGTCTTGGGCTCCAGCGAGCGCTGCTGCATCCGCGACTGCCTGCAAGTGTCGCTCCGTAGAGAACTTGAAGCCGATGTCGACAACGAGCGCAGAGAATCCAATCAGTACGGTGAGGACCAGCGCGAAGAGAACGAGGGTCTGGCCCTCGGAACGTCGTCCCATCACGGCATCGGCTCCACACGGAAATCAGCCGACGAGGTGAGAAGGCCGTTTCCTGGTACCCACGGAAAGAAGGTGAACGCCTGGTAGGTCGCGCTGACATTAACCAAGACCTGTGCCTGGTTGTTGGGAGGCGGACAGGGCGTACCGGAATACACTGCTGCCGAACTGACCAAGGTCCAAGGACCCCGATAAACGTTCGACAGTGATTGCACTCGGTTGGTCGCATCTGTCACAGAGCACGTTGACGAGGTCGCCGCGAAGCGCCCCGCGTCGCGTACAACCTGATTCAGAGTGTTCTGCCCCCAGAGAATTACGCCGAACTGGATCATCCCTGCGAGCAGAAGCATGAACACTGGCGCCACGAGGGCGAACTCTGCGAGCGCCTGTCCGCGCCCCGCTTCACGTCTCATGACCCCTCCCGGGCTGTCAGTCATCGGTTGGTCGAGCGGCCGGCAGCCTCAGGTGGGGCTCGCTGCCGGGTCATCCGCAGGATAGATCAGCAGCAACGTACCGGCCTAACCTTGAAATCCGCCTTCCAGCCGATGGCACCCCGATTGTGGCGCGGCTAGTTGATGAGCTTGAGGACGTAGGAGCCGACGTAGCGGGGGCAGTCGTTGGCCGCGGCGGAGCAGCTGGTGATGGTCAGCTTCTCGCTCACGTAGTTCGACTTGAAGTACCCGGTGACGGACCTGCCGCCCTGGCTGGCGCCGGTGAGGTGGAACGTCGCCCAGCCCTGGAAGTGGCCGGTGTGGTCCACGATCGGCACGGGGTAGTCGGCCGGGAAGACGAGTTCTCCGAACAGGGCGGCGTGCTCGCCGTTGTTGTGCTCGCCGATGTACTCGCCGAAATCGATCGTCTTGGACACCACGATCTCGCCATTGATGATCTGGCTCATGACCCGCGTGTTGTCGTTGCTGAGCGGGTCGTAGTCCGTCCACGACATGAGACCGCCGGCGTCGGGCGCGTCGCCGCTCTGACCCTGCCCGTGGTCGAACGTGAACGGCACGCCCGCGTTGCCGTAGCCCGCGAGCGGCTGGCCGTTGGGCCCGAAGGCATCGATGCTGAACAGCATCGGCGCCGCCCCGACGACCGAATCGGGGAAGCCGGACTGGGCGGTCGCGGTGGCCCCGACGGGCCAGGTCGGCATCCCGACGACGCCGGCGAAGTGGTTCTGGTGCGGCGCCTGGATGGTGACCGTGACCTCCACGCCGTTGCTCGTCGCGATGATCACGTCGACCGTGACGCCACCGGTGCCGTGGGTGAACCCGTTCGTCGCGGCGACGGCGCGGGCGCGGCCCGTGGCGAGCGTCGCGTCGTGGTTGAGCAGGTAGTCGTTCGCGCCCGCGAGCGAGGCGAGGTCGGCGGCGCTCTGCTGGGAACGGCGCTGGGCGAACGTCGAGCCGCCGTCGAGGACGAGGCCGACCATCGCGATCAGCGCGACGAGCGCGAGGGCGAAGATGACGATGACCTGGCCGCTGGAGGAGTCCTCCGCGTGCCGTTCGGTGCTGTTCATGGTGGGCACTCCGCGGCTCATTGGATCGAGACCGAGCTGGTCGACTGCAGGTCCCACGTCCCGGTCAGGCCGAGCAGGGGCGTGATCGGCGAGTAGCGGGCGACGATCCGGACCCGGACCTGGTTGCCGGGCAGGCACGTCGTCGGCGAGTTGATCGCCGAGCCGTCGATGTCGACGCAGGCGTAGGTGGGGGCCTGCAGGTTCGGGATGAGCCGTTGCTGCGTGGCGAGGACCGCGGCGGTCTCCGCGCTGGACCCGAGGGCGCAGGGGCTGCCGGCGCAGCGGTGGACGCTCGTCGCGCGGGCGAGCTCCCGGGATGCCTGCGACACCCCGTTGTACAGGTAGATCGCCTGTCCGAAGTCGAAGATGGCCATGAGGATGAACAGGAAGACCGGCAGGGCGAGTGCGAACTCCGCGAGGGTCTGTCCCCGCGTGCCGGTCCGGCCACGCAGCGCGCGGCGGGTGGAGACGATCAATTGGACACCGTCACCAGTCGGGTGGTGGTCGACGAGCCGGCAAGGTTCGAGACCGTGAGCTGGATGGTGTAGTCACCGCGCTTCGAGTAGACGTGGTTCGGCGGATCCTGGAGGGTGCTCCCCTGGCCATCGCCGAAGTCCCATGACCACTGCGCGTTGCACCCGGCGGTCGACATGTTGCTCGAGCCGTCGGTCACGTCGAACGGGGTGGAGTTCTTCCGTCCGACGGACGGGTTGACCGTGAACACGGCCGACGGCGCGAGGCACGCGGCGTTGGTGGACACGGTCATCGTCGCCTGGCTCGATCCGGAGCTGTTCTTCGCCGTGAGCGTCACCGTGAACGTGCCGACCGATCCGTAGACGATCGGGCCAGGGTTCTGCTGGGTCGAGGTCTGGCCGTTGCCGAAGTCCCAGGCCCAGCCATCGGGGTTGCCGGTCGACAGGTCCGCGAAGGTGACCGTCAGCGGCGCGGCGCCGGACGTGGCCGGCGTCGCGGAGATCGCTGCGACCGGCGGGCCGGCCGGTGCCGAGTTGACCGTGATGGTGCGCGTCGTGAACGTGATGCCGCCGGCGTTCGAGACGGTGAGCCTGACCGTGTACACGCCGGCCGCCGAGTAGACGATCGTGTGCGGACCCTGGACGGCGCTCGTCTGGCCGTTGCCGAAGTCCCACCCCCAGGCCGCCGGGCCACCGGTCGATGTGTCCGTGAAGGTGACCGACAGCGGTGCCGCACCGCTCGTCGGGTTCGCGTCGAACGACGCGCTGGGCGCCGTGCCGCTTGCTGTGGGGGCCGCGTTGAGCTGCGCCGTGGCGTTTGCCGACAGCGCCAGGTCCTGGGAGCCGAAGATCACGCCGAGGAACGGCGTCAGCAGCGTCATGCGGCCGGTGACCGCGACGCTGATCGTCTGCCCCAGGCTGGGGCTCGCCGGGCAGGTCCCCGTCGAGCAGGTGACGCTCACGTCGGCCGGGCTGACAGTCACGAAGCCGCCCCTGGCCTCGTTGAGCGTCCTGCACATGACCCGGTTGGACTCCTTGTTCCCCGACGTGCATGCCGTGCCGGCGATGAACGAGGTGGGGTTCCGGGAGCCCTCGAGCGCTCCTTCGCGTGCGGCGTCGTTGACGGTGATCTGCGAGTAGAAGACACGCCCGAGGTCGAGCGCTCCGACAAGGAGGAGCAGCAGGACGGGCAGGATGAGTGCGAGCTCGGTGATGGCCTGGCCGGACGCGGTGAGCAGCGGGAGGTGCGGCAGGCCGACGGGCATGCCGGGGCCGCGTCGGCGCCCGCGAAGCGGTGCGTCGGGGAGCCCCTGGTCGGGTGGGGATGCTGGAGATCCGCGCAGGCCCACGTGGCGCGCGCGGACGCGCGCCCATGCGGGCCACAAGGTCGACATCGACGTTTCCCCCGGCGAGTCGGTATGGCAGTTGACCAGGCGGACGATGAGGCCGCCACCTTGCAGCGAACCTTGCGCCGGTGCGCGACGGCCCCGGATCGTGCGTGGCCACCAGGACCCGGCGGTACGTCCGACCCCCTACGGCCGCACTACACGTCCTAGGACTCCAGCGGCGCCTCGGCCGGCAGGTGGATCGTCAGGGCGGCACCCCGGCCCGCGACCGCGGGCTCCAGCACGAGGTCGCCGTCCATCGCCCGGCACAGCTCACGGGAGACGTACAGCCCGAGGCCGCTGCCCTCGCCCGTCGGGCGTTTCGCGCCTCGCTCGAACCGGCGGAACAGCCGGTCGTGGTCCTCGTCGCCGACGCCCGGGCCGTGGTCCTCGATCGTGATCTCGATCCGGGAGGCAGCCTTGTCCACCCGGACGCACGCGTCGACGGCGCTCCGGTTGCCGTATTTGACCGCGTTGTCCAGGATCGCCCACAGGACCTGGTCCAGCTGGTCCGCGTCGGCGAGGGCGAGCCAGCCCTCGCTCGTGTCCTCGAGCGTGAACGGCACGTCGGCCGCGCCCAGCGCCTCCCACGTGCGACGCACGCGGGCTGCCGGGGCGAACACGTCCTGGCGGGGCTTCAGGGCCCCGGACTCGATCCGGCTCACGGCCAGCAGCTGGCGCACCATCCGGCTCAGGCGGTCTGCCTGCTCCGTGATGATCCCCAGGCGCCGGTCCGGCGTCTCCGCGGCCAGCTGCTGGGCGTAGCCACGGATGCTCGCGAGCGGCGTCTGGAGGTTGTGCGACACGCCGCGCAGGAA
Organism: Candidatus Limnocylindrales bacterium; assembly: GCA_036504355.1. Classification (GTDB taxonomy): domain Bacteria; phylum Chloroflexota; class Limnocylindria; order Limnocylindrales; family CSP1-4; genus CAIXZV01. The sequence goes on along the minus strand of DASXVG010000054.1, from coordinate 33,171 downwards.
GTCGTCCTTTGCCTCGTCGAGCTCCACGAGCGCCTGGTTCTGGTCCTCGACCCGGGCGTACAGCTGGGCGTTGCGGATCGCGGCCGACACCTCGATCGCGAACAGCTCCAGGAGGTCGCCGTCCGCGCGCTCCCAGCGGCGGGTGGCCGGCAGGTGGCCGACCGCCACGCCGAGGACCTGCCCAGCTGCCACGAGGTCGGCGCGCACCGGGATCGGCTCGCCGGGGACGACCTCCTCGCGGGGGATCTCGCGCGGGTCGACGAGGAGCAGCTCGCAGTCGATCATCCCGAACGCCCGGCGTGCCTGCTGGGCGGCGCCGGCGGCGATGTCCTCGGGCCGCTGGTCGAGCGTGATGGACTCGAGGGCGTCGACGATCCGGCGCAGCTCCAGGTTCCGTCGCTGGAGGTCCCGAGCGAGCCGGTTGTGGCTCTCGGCCAGGCGGCTGAACTCGTCGTCCCCCGGGAGCTCCAGGGGCGTCCCGAGGTCGCCGGCCGAGACCCGGTCCACGGACCTGGCGATGGCCCGCAGCGGTGCGCCGAGGTCCGCGGCGATCGCCGCGCCCAGCAGGACGGCGAACACCACGGCGACGGCCACGCCCAGGAGGAGCACGCGGAACACGGTCGAGTCGGCGTAGCCGATGCCGGTCACGAACAGCACGACGGCCCCGAAGCCCGCGAGCGGCAGGACGGCCGCCGCGACGAGGCCGAGCGTCAGCCGGGTTCGGAAGCCCAGGCCGGACCGCCGGAAGGGGGCGGGCGGCGGCAGGACGTCGGGCCTGGCGGGTTCGCTGCCGCCCTGGTCGGTCACGCCTCGACCGGCTGCCCGGCGCTCACGAGCCGGTAGCCGATCCCCCGCACCGTGAGCAGGTGGACGGGCTTGTTCGCGTCGAGCTCGACCTTCTGGCGGAGCCGGCGCATCGTCACCCAGACGTAGCTCGGGTCGGCGTCCTCGGTGTCCGCCCAGCCGCGCGCGAGCAGGGTCTCCGTGGTCACCGTCTGGCCGAGGTTCGCCGCGAGCGCGTACAGCAGCCGCGACTCCGTCGGCGTGAGCGACACGGTCTCGCCACCGACGATCGCCTCGCGGCGATGGAGCTCGAGGGCGAGGTGCGGCCCCAGCTCCAGCCGCTGGCGGGGGACGCGGTCGCCGAGCCGGCGGAGGACGCGCGTCACGCGGGCCCGCAGCTCCGGGTAGTGGTACGGCTTGGTGACGTAGTCCTCGGCGACCTCCTCGAGGAGGTCCGCCTTGGAGTCCGCCGTGTCGATCGCCGAGAGCACGATGATCGGCAGGTCCGCGCGCGCCTTGACCTCGCGGGCGAGGGTCAGGCCGTCCATCCGCGGCATCAGCATGTCGATGATCAGCAGGTCCGGCCAGGCCTGGGTGAGGCGACGCAGGGCCTCCTCGCCGTCGCGCGCGGTCTGGACCTCGTAGCCGTCGGCCCGGAGCTGCTCCGCCAGGATGACGAGCAGGTTGGGGTCGTCGTCCACGATGAGGATCCGCGGGGCCGCGACACCGCCGTACGGGCCCTGTCCACCGAGCATGCGCCGAGGATAACAGCGCGAGTCGGCAGGTCCGGGTGGTCCACGGGCCCTCGCCCGGGTGCACTCCCGCGGTTTCCCCTGCCAATGAACAAGATCAGCCGAACGGAGCGCGAGATTGGCTGCCGGGCGCCTCGGGTGGCGCCTGGCTGTCGTGCTCGTGCCCGGATGCACCACAGGCAAACGGCGAGTCGGGCCCGTGCGGGGCTTTTTGCGATGGCGACGGAGGCTCACGAGAGGCGCCGCGTTCATACCAAACGAACTTCCCCGGGGGTCACGGGGCGCACGAGCAGGCGCCACTCGACTCGATCCGGCGCCGCCTGCGCCGGGTCGAACGCCTCGCCCCCTAGAATGCGCGTCGAATGTCCGACCTGCCCATCCGCCCGTACGAGCGCCAGCCGGCGGCGTTCCACCCGTGGGATCCCGCGACCGTCGACGTCGCGCGCGAGGTCGCCCGGCTCGTGGCGTCCGCGTGCTCGATCGCCGTCGTGGAGCACATCGGCTCGTCGTCGGTGCCGGGACTGCCGGGCAAGAACTTCGTGGACCTGGGCATCGAGGCAGATCCGGACGACATCCCTGCGGTCAGCGACGCGGTTCTGTCGCTCGGGTTCGGGCGCCAGCAGGGCGTGGCGCCGTTCCCCCCGACCCGGCCGATGTTCACGGGGTCGGTCGTCCACGATGGCCGCTCATACCCGATCCACCTCCACGTCATGCCCCCCGCTCGCGGGGAGCTGGCCGAGCTCGTCGCGTTCCGCGAGGCCCTGCGCGCAGACGCGTCCCTGCGTGACGGCTACGCGGAGGCGAAACGCCGGATCGTCGAGGAGGCGCCAGGCGGCAGCGCCAACCAGCTGTACACCGCACGCAAGGGCGGCTTCGTGCTCGATGCCCTGTACCGCCTGGGCATCAGGACGCCGCCCGCCGACCGGCCCGAGCCGCTCGCGCCCGGCTCCACGATCGGGATCATGGGCGGCGGCCAGCTCGGCCGGATGCTGGCGTTCTCGGCGAAGGCGATGGGATACCGGCTCGTCGTGCTCGATCCCGACCCCGGCTGTCCTTCGGCGTCGGTCGCCGACGCGCTGATCACCGGGCGGTACGACGACGAGGATGCCGCCCGGCGGCTCGGGGCGATGAGCGACGTCGTGACGTACGAGCTGGAGCACGTGGGCATCGATGCGGCGGCGGCCGCGGGCGAGGGTGCGCCGCTGCGACCCGGGCTCGCCGCGCTGCGAGCGACGCAGGACCGGCTTGCCGAGCGGCGCTTCATCCGCGACGTGGGGGAGTACACGGCGCCGTGGCGCGAGGTCCGCGGGATCGCAGAGGCCGAGGCGGCCGCCGACGCGCTCGGCTACCCGTGCCGGCTCAAGCTGCCGCTCGGTGGGTACGACGGGCGGAGCCAGGTGCGGATCGATGCCCGGAGCGCCGTGGCGGGTGCGGTCGCCTCGCTGGGGGGCACGCACGGGCGCCCGCTGCTGCTCGAGGCGGAGATCGACTTCGAGGGCGAGCTGTCGTGCATCATCGCCCGCGACCGTGACGGCCGGACGCTCGCGTTCCCGCCCGCGGCCAACGTGCACGACGACGGCATCCTCGTGGAGAGCGTTGCGCCCGCGGCCGTGGACCCGCTCCAGGCCTACGACGCGTCCGAGATCGCCGAGCGCCTCGCGCGCAGCCTCGACCTCGTGGGCCTGCTCACGGTGGAGCTGTTCCGCCTCCGCGGGGGCGGGCTGATGATCAACGAGCTCGCGCCGCGGGTGCACAACTCCGGGCATTGGACCCTCGAGGGCGCCGCGACCTCCCAGTTCGAGCAGCACCTGCGGGCCATCCTGGGCCTTCCGCTCGGGTCGGTCGCCCCGCACGGGGCCGCGGCGATGGTGAACCTGCTGGGCACCGGGGAGGATCGCGACGCTCGGCTCGCCGGCTTGCCGGACGCGCTCCGAGATCCAGCGGCGCACGTCCACGTCTACGGCAAGCGGCGCGTGTTCGAACGCCGCAAGATGGGCCACGTGACGGTGATCGGGAGCGACGCCGACGATGCCCTCGCCCGCGCCAGGGCGGCGCGCGGCGCGCTGCGCTGGGAGGACTGACCGAGTGGTGGACACAGCCGGGAGCGGCCCGGTCGTCGGGATCGTGGGCGGCAGCCGGAGCGACTTCCCGATCCTCGAACGGGCACGAGCCGTGCTCAGCGAGCTGGGCGTCCCGTGCGAGCTGCGCGTCGTGTCCGCACACCGCACGCCCGACCACCTGTTCCGTTACGCCGAGACGGCCGCGGAACGGGGCATTCGCGTGATCGTCGCCGGGGCCGGCGGCGCGGCACATCTCCCGGGCATGCTCGCCGCGAAGACCCTGCTGCCGGTCATCGGCGTGCCGATCCCGACCGAGCACCTGGGCGGCCTGGACTCGCTCCTCTCGATCGTCCAGATGCCGCGCGGGATCCCCGTGGCCACGGTCGCGATCGGCAACGCGGACAACGCCGCGCTGCTCGCGGCACAGATCCTCGCGCTGTCCGATGACGGGCTTGCGGCGCGGCTCGAGGCCAGGCGCGCGACCCAGACCGCGACGGTCATGGACGACGAGTCCAACGCGGGACCGCTCCCCGGCTGACCGCTCCCCGGCTGACCGCCCGCCGCGTCCCGCCCGCCGCGTCCCGCCACGCGCATTACCCATGGTGCTATCTGCCGCCGGCACCGCGCGCCACGCCCGCACGGGACCTCGCCGGGGTCTGATCTGGCGCCGGCGATCACCCCTGGTAATCGCAACGTGTCCAGCGGCCTACGCGGCACCCAGGCTGGCCGATCACGCGGTCGGATAGCACCCCCGGTGATGCGGTCGAGGTGGCGGCGCCGGCGTCGGCGCGCCGGCCGCACCCCGCCTACGTCGAGATCGACACGTTTCCCGTGCGCGCGAGCGTGACCCCGCCGACTCGCGCCCGCTCGTCCGCTCGCTCGCGTTCCCCGAGGTGCGCCGCGAGGTCGGCGACCGTCTTGAGCACGACCATGATCACGAGGGCCCCGACCGGCGCCCCGATGGCCGCGACCGCGAAGGCCCCGAGCACGATGGTCACGTGGAGGATGACAACGCGACCGTACGGCGCGGCCATCTCGCGCAACGGGCTCGAGGTCCTGCGCTCGCCGCCCCACCACCAGTTGTACAGGAACGATGCGCCGTGGCTGAGGACGAGCACCGGGATGGCCCACGCGATGGTGGACAGGCTCGGCGTGCCCGACCCGGCGCCCATCTGCGCCCACAGCTCGGGCAGCGCGAACCACACGAACACGCCATGGACGAACCAGAACATGCCGTAGTGGACGATGAAGAACGGCAGCAGCACCGCCCGCGCGGCGACCGGGTTCTCGAGCAGGGCGCGAGGCACCGGCCGGCCACTGACGTCGACGGCGCCGGGGTCCGGGTCGATCGCCCCTGCGGTGGCGATCTTCGCCAGCGCGAATGCGCCGATGACGCCGTTCTCGAGCCAGTACAGCGCCACGATCGTCGCGAGCTCCCAGCCCAGGAACAGCACGCCGGCGAGCGGCACGAGGTTCGCGACGACGAGCAGCGCGATCGCGACGGGAGACGCGTGCGCCGCCCGGCGGAGGCTCAGCAGGTTCACGCACGCAGGGTACCGACCCGCGGGCGGGAGCGGCACGCCGGAGTCGATAGACTCACGGGCGATGGACGACGAGCGCTGGGAACCGGGGATGCCGGTCCTCGACCGCCAGCCGGTGGCGGACGCGGGAGCCACGGCCGCGCCCGCGACCACCGGGCGCCCGGCCCGCCCGGACGAGTCGCACCTGCCGGCGAGCCTCCGCGGCCTGCCCCCGCGCAGCGTCCCCGAGACGAAGCCGACGCCGCTGCAGAAGCACTTCGTCCTGCTGTCGGCGCCCGCCCTCATCCTGGGCGCCATCGCCATCACCGCGCTCGAGCTCGGGGCGGGCTTTGACAGCCTCCTCGTCAAGGGATGCGTCCTGCTCGCCGCGCCGATCCTCCTCGTCACGACGGCGGACGCGACGCTCCGCATCTGGCGCTCGGCCTGGGCCTGGATGCCCGTCGACCGCCGCCGCGGGCTGTTCCGCCTCGCGTGGGTCGTCGTGAGCCTCGTGTTCCTGGCGCTCATCGTCCTCGCGGTCGCCCTCGTCGTGGGCGCCTGACGTGGGCCGCGAGGACCAGCCGGCCGAGCGTGCCCTCGACGATGCGGAGCTGGAGATGCTCGCCGGCATGGGTCGCGGCATCGATGGCCGATCGACCGATATCGCGTCCGGCCAGGGGGCGCCGCGCTGGGTGTCGCGAACGCTCAACTTCTGCTCCAACTGCGGGACCCGCCTCGTCGCGGACACGCCGGCCACCGAGCAGCGTGAGCGGGCCGTCTGCCCGGCCTGCGGGTACATCGCGTACGTCAACCCCCGGCTCGTCGTCACCACGATCCCGGTGACCGACGCGGGCGAAGCCGTGCTGCTCCGGCGGGGGATCGAGCCGGGCTACGGCGCGTGGGCGCAGCCGGGTGGGTTCCTCGAGGTCGACGAGACCCTGGGCGAGGCGGCGGTGCGCGAGACGCTCGAGGAGACGGGCCTGCTCGTGGAGCCCGGCGCGATCGTGGGACTCTACTCGCGGCTCGAGGCCGCGGTCGTCGTGGTCGTGTTCGAGTCGCGGATCGCGGGGGGCGCGGCCCGCGAGACGCCCGAGGCGCTCGAGATCCGGGCCTTCGCGCCGGACGCCATCCCCTGGGACGGGATCGCGTTCAAGACGACGTTCTGGGCGCTGCGCGACTGGGTCGCGCGACGGTCGCCCGGCGCGGCGGTCCCGGACGAGTTCCGCGGCTGGGAGCGGTTCTAGGCATCCGACGGAGGCGGGCTGCCGGCGTCCCGGCGCGCGTCGCCGTAGTAGCGCCGGCGAAGGCCCACGGTCACCGCGGTCTGCTCCGGACCGGAGACGCCCATGCGCGCGAGCGACGCCCGTGCGAGCTCGATCGCGGCCTCGATCTCGGGGTCGGCGAGCCGTGACACACCAAGGCCCTGGAGCACGGCCGCCTCGGTGCGACCGCGCGCCCGTGAGATGACGGTCAGCCGCGGGTTGATCGCGCGGGCCCGCTCCACCGCGAGGCGTGCCGTGAGCGCGTCCCCGACAGCGACGACGAGCAGTCGTGCCTCGCCCAGCCCCGCACGGCGCAGGATCGCTGGGCTCGCCGCGTCGCCGTAGAGCGTGGCGGCGCCCGTGGACGCCACCTCGTCGAGGGCGCGCTGGTCGCGGTCGACGACGATGCACCGGAAGCCGCGGGCGCGGACCGCGCGGATCACCACCCGGCCGACGCGACCCGCGCCCAGGACGACGACGGCCGGTCGGTCCGCCGACACGGGACCACCCCCGTCGGTGCCATGGGCGGCCCCCACCAGCTCGCCGCGCGTAAATCCGCCATGCGCCTCCGCGGGCGGTGCGACGCCGAGCCGGCCGTGCTCGAGCCGTTCGACGAGCCGCACCGCGGCCCCGAGGAGCGCGGGCGTGAGGACGATGCTCAGGACCGCCGTCCCGAGCACGAGGTTGTAGCCCCGCGGGTCCAGCAGCCCGAGCGACAGGGCACGCTCGGCGAGCAGGAAGCTGAACTCGCCGACCTGGGCGATCGTCGCGCAGAGCAGGATCGCGCTCCGGAGGGGCATCCCGAGGCCCCGCCCGAGGAGCACGCCGCTGCCGGCCTTGACCAGCGTCGCGACGACGAGCAGTGCCAGCAGCGCCGGCCAGTCGGCGGCCATCGCCGCCGGGTCCAGGAGCATCCCGACCGAGACGAAGAACAGGACGGCGAACAGGTCCCGGAACGGCGTGATCTCGCCCGCCGCCTGGTGCGACAGCTCCGATTCGCTGACGATGAGCCCGGCCACGAACGCGCCCAGCGCGAGCGATAGCCCGAACACCGCCGACGAGAGGAACGCGGCGAGGAGCGCCGTCGCGAACACCGACAGGAGGAACAGCTCCGGCGAGCCGAGCCGGCTGACGGTGCGGAACAGCCAGGGGAGCACCCGGGTGCCCACCACGTACGCGAGCCCGAGGAACAGCGCGGTGCGCACGAGCGTGAGCAGCACGGGCAGCGCCAGGTCGCCGCCGTCCGCGAACGGCTCGAGGAGCGCGATGAGCAGGATCGTGACGAGGTCCTGGACGACCATCCAGCCGATCGCCGTCCGGCCGTGCAGGCTGTCGAGCTCGCCACGCTCCTGGAGCACCTTGAGCACCACCACGGTGGAGCTGATCGCCACCGCGGCCCCCACGACAACCGCGCCCGTGGCGGAGAGGCCGAGGGGGATCCCGACGAGCGCACCGGCGACGGCGGTGACGAAGACCTGGAGGATCGCGCCCGGGAGCGCGACCCGCCGGACCGGGGACAGCTCGCGCAGCGAGAACTCCACGCCCAGCGCGAACAGGAGGAGCACGACGCCGATCTCGGCGAGCTCGTTGATGTGCGCGCCATCACCGACGAACCCGGGGGTGAACGGCCCGATGACCACGCCCGCGAGGAGGTAGCCGACGATCGGCGGCTGGCGGAGGCGGACCGCGAGCATGCCCCCGAGGAGCGCGAGCGCGACGGCAACGCCGAGGTCCAGGATGAACCGCAGCTCGGGCACGATCTCGATGGACAGCGGGGGAAGGGCCGGCACGTGCCCCCATCATCCGGGTCGTGGGGCGCCCGAGGCAAGGACCGGAGGTCAGCCCGTCCTGCGTCGCTCCGTCTCGGCCGCGGCCATCGCCGCCCCGACGATCCCGGCATCGTTGAGCAGCTTCGCGGGCACGACCGCTGCCCGCACCGTGAGCCGGGGGATGAATCGCTCTGAGCGCTTCGAGACGCCGCCGCCGATGATGAACAGCCTGGGGCTGAACAGCTTTTCGATCGCGAGCAGGTGCTCGTCGAGGTCCATCGCCCACGCCTTCCAGCTGATGGCCCGGCGGAGGCGTGCGGCGGCGGCCGATCGGCGTTCGGCGTCGCGGCCCCGGATCTCCATGTGCCCGAGCTCGAGGTTGGGCACCAGCATCCCGTCGTAGAACAGCGCGGATCCCGTCCCGGTGCCAAGCGTGATCAGGAACACCGTCCCGCGCTGCCCCACCCCGGCGCCGAAGCGCATCTCGGCCACGCCCGCCGCGTCGGCGTCGTTGACGAGGTGGACCGGGCGCCGGAGGACCCGCTCCAGCGCGGTGTCGGCGTCGAAGTCGACCCAGCCCGGGTCGACGTTTGCGGCGCTCTTCGTCACGCCGTCGATCACGACTGCCGGGAAACCCACCCCCACGGGGACATCGTCGCCGAACCGGACCTCGACCTGGATCTTCTTGATCATCCGCGAGATCGAGGCGATGACGGCCGCGGGCGCCGAGGGCTGGGGCGTCGGGACCCGGTGGCGCGGGCTGAGCAGCTCGCCCGTGGCCAGGTCCACGGCCGCCGCCTTGATCCCGGAGCCGCCGACATCGACGCCGATGGCGAGGGCGCGACCCGTGGCGTCGACGACATCGCGGGGCTTCTCGAGGGCCGCCTTGTCCTGGTCGTCGTCGACACGCTGCCTGGCCAGCTGCTTCGCCTGCTGGGCGATCTTCGCCGTCCGCTTGGGGTCGGGGGCCTCGTCGCGCCACGGCTTCGAGACGCCCGAGGGCTCATCGGGAGTGGCGTCGTGGTTCGACGTGTCGGTGCTCACTCGCGTGCTCCTCGCGATGATCTGCGGTGCGCGTGCCGGGCCGTGTCACGGTGCAGTGTGCCCTGTTTGCCCGCGCGGGGTCAGGTCGATTGCGTGCGATCAGCGGCCGCTCCCCGCGATGTGCCCGGGCAGGAACGTCCCGTCGCGGTTCGAGACCAGGCAGGCCGCCGCGCGCGCACCGTCCGCCCACGCGGACGGCGGCGGGACGGCGACGGTGAGCGCGAGCGAGGACCCGTCAACCGGCCGGCCGACGTACGCCTCGAACGCGGCCTCGCAGCGGGGCCGTTCCCGACTGGTCAGCTGGGCCTGGCCGGGATAGGGCGCGACGACCGGATCGTCGAGCACCCAGGCATCGGCGACCTCGTGGCTGTGCGAGGCATCGCACGAGGCCCGCTCGGCGCCGCTGCGGAACAGGGCGCCGATGACCGCGACGTCGCTGCCGATCGGTCGGCCGGTCGGGCTGTCTGTGTCCGCGTCCGCGGCATGGACGTAGATGCAGTCGCCGGCGCGGACATCCCCGGGCCGCAACGCCTGCGGCCGTGTCACCGTGAGGACGAGCCAGCCGCCGATGATCGCCACCAGGAGCACGATGAGCGGCGGGCTCCGGCGCAGGGCCGCGAGCTCGCCGCCGATCTGCTCGGCCAGCGACGCGTGCGGGTACCTGTCCCATTCCCGGCGATCGTCGCGCATGGGTCGCAGCGTACCCAAGCTCGCCTGCTGCCGGGAGTGCCGTCGGTCGTCAGGCCCGGAGACGGACCACGTTCCACGCCGTGACCGGGTGGCTGATCCCCTTCAGCCGAAGGCCCTCGACCGGCTCGGCGTCGACCGCGTCCGCGACCGCGTGGTAGAGCTCGTTGGTCAGCAGGATCTGCCCGGGCGTCGCCTCGCCCGACAGGCGTGCCGCGAGGTTGACGATCGAGCCCAGGACCGCGTACGCGTACCGGCCCTCGAACCCGATCCGGCCCGCCGTCGCCTGGCCCACGGAGACCCCGACGCCGAACCCGAGGCGCACGCCCCGGCTCGCCCAGCGCTCCTGGAGCGCCATCACGTCCGCGCGCAGGGCGCACGTCATGCGGATGGCCCGCAGCCGGTGGTCGGCCTGCGGGACCGGGTCGTTGAAGAACACGTGGACGCCGTCGCCGGCGTAGTGCTCGAGCGTGGCCTCGAACTCGGTGACCCGCCGCCCGACGACCGCGTGGTACTCGCGCAGCACCCGCACGATCTCCTCCGGGTCTGCCTCCTCGCAGAACGCGGTGAACCCCCGCAGGTCGGCGAACACGACGGTCAGCTCGCCGCGATGACCGGCGAGGAGGGCCTCGCCCGCGGGCGTCGAGACCAGCTCGGCGACCCGCGGCGAGAGGAAGCGCGAGAGCTCGGTCCGCTGGCGCTCGACGGTCCGCAGGAGACGCTCGTTGTCGTCGCGCAGCCGCTTGTCGGCGAGCGTCGCCTCGACGCGGGCCTGGAGGAGCGTCGGCTTGATCGGGCGGGGGAGGTAGTCGATGGCGCCCATCTCGATGCACCGGACGATGCCGTCCAGGTCGTCCAGCCCGGAGACGACGATGACCGGGATGTGGGCCAGCGCCGGATCGGCCTTCATCGTCGCAAGCGTTTCGAACCCGTCCACCTCGGGCATGACGAGGTCGAGCAGGACGAGGTCGACCGGCGTCCCGGCGGCGAGCAGGTCGAGCGCCTCGCGGCCGTCCGCGGCCTCGATCGCCTCGTGGCCCAGCCGATCGAGCAGCTTGATCAGCGTCATCCGGTTCATCCGGCTGTCGTCCACGACCATGACGTGGCCGGGCCCGACGTGCGGGGGGTGCACGCTCGCGGCGGCCGGTGCCGTCGAGGGCCCCTCGACGGCCGGGTCGCGGCCGGCGATGGAGCGGATGTCCGTCACGGTCGCCAGCCCCGACCACGGGCGTCCCCGAGGGCCGCGATGACACGTCCCAGCTCATCCTCGGCGGCAGCGATGCGGGCAACGGCGTCGGTCGTGTCGCCGGCTCGAGCCTGCTCCTCGAGCCCGCGGGCGATCTCCGCCAGGGCCGTCGCGCCGACGTTGCGGCTGTTGCCCTTCAGCGTGTGGGCGTGGCGCCCGAGGGTGACCAGGTCCCCCATGGCCAGCGCCTCGGTCATGCCGCGCACCTGCTCCGGCGCGTCGGCGAGGTACGCGTCGACGATCTCGCCGACGAACTCGGGGTCGTCGCCGACCATCGCGAGCATGTCCACGAGCGCTGCGGGATCGAGCGTCATTCGGCGGCTCCCGGGGTCGTCGCCCGCAGCGCCCCGGCGAGCGCGTCGGGCCTGATGGGCTTGCTCAGGTAGTCGTCCATGCCCGCCGCAAGGCACATCTCCCGGTCGCCCTCCATCGCGTTCGCCGTCATGGCGACGATCCGGACCGGCCGGTCGGGCCACCGGGCGCGGATGCGGCGCGTTGCCTCCAGCCCGTCCATCTCGGGCATCTGGACGTCCATGAGCACGATGTCGTAGGCCGAACCCTCGAGCTGCTCCAGCACCTCGAAGCCGTTGCCCGCGACCGTCACCCCCTCGCCGTAGCCCATCCGCTCGAGCAGCTTGAGCGCGAGCTTGACGTTGACCGCGTTGTCCTCCGCGACGAGGATCCTGAGCGGGTGGTCGCCCGCCACGCCGACGCCGCTCGGGGCCACGGAGGCGGGCCGGGCGCCCGGGCGGTCCGCGTCGGGCGCGAGCACGGTCATGACGGCGTCGAGGAGCGCGGACGGCTTGACGGGCTTCGTGAGCTCGGCGGCAACGGCGTCCGTGCGTCGCTCCCGGGTCCCGACCGAGGACAGGATGAGGACCGGGATCGGCCCGCGACCCGCCGCCTGCGTGACCTCGCGCATCGCCTCCGCGAGCTCGACCCCGTCGAGCTCGGGCATGTGCATGTCGAGGATCGCGAGGTCGAACGACTCGCCGTCGCGGACCCAGCCCAGCGCCTCCAGCGGGGACCCGGTGTCGCGGGTCACCATGTCCCAGCGGGCCACCTGGGCCCGCACGATCCGGCGGTTCGTCTCGTTGTCGTCCACGACGAGGACGCGGCAGCCCTCGAGATCCAGCGCGCCTCGCGAGCCGGCTGCCACGAACCCCGGCGCCTGGTCCGCCCGCAGGACCAGGTGGAACGTCGCGCCCTGCCCGGCGACGCCCGTGCTCTCGGCGTCGAGCGACCCGTCCATGAGCTCGGCGAGGCGGCGGCTGATCGCGAGGCCGAGGCCCGTGCCGCCGTAGCGCCGGCTGATCGACGCGTCCACCTGGCTGAACGACTGGAACAGCCGGTCCATCCGGTAGGGCGGGATCCCGATCCCGGTGTCGCGGACGTCGACGGTGATCTCCCAGCGGTCGGTATCGGCGCCACGTCGACGGTCGATGCGCCGGCCACCGAGCCGCAGCTCGACCTCGCCGCGGTCGGTGAACTTGAGCGCATTGGACAGGAGGTTGAGGGCGATCTGGCGCACCCGGCCGGCGTCGCCCACGAGCGCCGCCGGCAGATCGGGATCGACCGAGTAGACCAGCTCGACGTCCTTCCCTGCCGCGACCGGGGCCAGCAGATCGAGGGCGCCCTCGACGGTCCGCCGGAGCTCGAAGGGCTCGCGCTCCAGCTCGACCTTTCCGGCCTCGATCTTGGAGAAGTCGAGGATGTCGTTGATCACCGTGAGCAGCGCGTCCGCGGAGGTCTTGATCGTCTCCGCGTAGTCCGCCTGCTCCGGGTCGAGCGCGGTCTCGGCCAGGAGCCCGCTCATGCCGATGATCGCGTTCATCGGCGTCCGGATCTCGTGGCTCATCGCCGCGAGGAACGTGGACTTCGCCTGGTTCGCCTCCTCGGCGGCCCGCCGGGCCTCGAGCGCGTCGCGGTAGAAGGTCGCGTTGTCGACCGCGATCGTGGCCTGCCGCGCGAGGCTCTCGAAGAACGCGAGCTCCTGGTCGGTGAACGGCCCGCGGTGCATGGATCGCCAGACGGCGATGGCCCCGATCGGCCGGTCGCGCGCGATCATCGGGGCGACCATCAGGCGTTCCTCGACGTCGGGGGCGGTCCCGGCGATCACGACCGTGCGGGGATCCGACAGCACGCTGTTCACGTACTCCGCCCGCCCCGAGACGATGGCGCCGCCGATGATTCCCTCGCCGGGGACGATCGTGTCCGCGAGGATCTCCACGGCGACCGCGCCGCGGGCCGCGATGGCGCGATAGGCCTCGCCGTCCGGCTCGGCCAGGAACACCGCGCTCGTGTCTCCCTCGAGCAGATCCGCGATCCGCTCGATCATCCGGTCGAGCACCGCGCCCACGTCCAGCGTCGCCGAGATCTCCGCGGCCATGTCCGCGAGCGCGGTCATCTCGTCGGCCCGGCGTTGCGTCTCCGCGATGAGGCGGGCCGTCTCGAGGGACACGCTGAGGCTCGCGGCCAGCGTCTCGAGGAGGGTCACGTCCGCGTCGGTGAACGCCTGCTCGCGGTCCAGGTTCTGGACGGACACCACGCCTGTCGCCTCGCCGCCGACGATGAGCGGCGCCCACAGTGTGGACTTCGGCGCCTCGCCCTGGCGCACGGCCGGCTGTCCGAGCTCCGCGGCACGCTCCGTCGCCCGCTCGTTGATGACGAGGGGCGCTCGGGTCTCCATGACGTGCTTGCGGATCCCCCGGTAGGGCGTCGCGGCGTCCGCGAACCGGACGCCGCGCTCGATCGTGTACGGGAAGTGGAACACGCCCGCCTCGCGATCGAGGATCCCGATGTCGAACACCTGGGCGTCGAACAGCTCCCCCAGCCGTTCGCCGACGAGCTCGCACATGGCCGCGATGTCGATCTGCGCCGCGAGCCCCTGCTGGATCGTCGTGATGATCGCGAGCTCGGCGGCCCGCTCGTTGGTCTCGCGGAGCAGCCGCCGAGTCTCGTCGAACAGGCGCGCGTTTTCCAGCGCGACGCTGAGACTCGCCGCGATCGTCGACAGCAGCCGGACGTCGCCCTCCGAGAATGCATGCTCGCGGTCGAGGTTCTGGAGCGAGATCACGCCGGTCGCCTCGCCGCCCACGAGGAGCGGGACCCACAACGTCGACCGTGGCAGCTCGCCCTGGAGCACGCTGACCTGGCCCATCTCCGCCCCACGCCCCAGCAGGTCCTCGTTGATGAGCAGCGGCTGGGCCGTCTCCATGGCGTGCTTGCGGAACCCGCGCAGCTCGGTGGGCTCGTCCGGGAAGCGGACGCCGCGCTCGATCGTGTACGGGAAGTGGATCAGGCCATCGGCCTTGTCGAGGATCCCGATGTCCAGGACCTGGGCGTCGAACAGGTCGCGCAGGCGATCCCCCACGAGGTCGTACATCGCCTGGATCTCGAGCTGGCTCGCGAGCCCCTGCTGGACCTCGTTGATGATCGCAAGCTCGGCGGCGCGTTCGTCGGTCTCCGCGAGCAGCCGTTTCGTCTCGTCGAACAGGCGCGCGTTCTTGAGGGCGACGCCCATCGAGCTCGCCACCGTCGCGAGCAGCCGCTCGGTGGCCTCGGTGAAGGCGTGTGGCTGGAGGCTCTCGAGCGCCAGCACGCCGATCACCTCGTCGCCCGTGAGGATCGGCACCCCCAGCCAGGACACGGCATCGGTCCCTGTGCGGATCGCCCCGGCGGCGAGCAGGTCCTCCTGGGTGCCGTAGCGGACGGGCTGTCGCTGCGTGATCACGATCGACGTGAGCCCCGGACCCAGTTCGAACGAGTCGGTGCTGATGCGCTCGTTCTCGCTGATCTCGTACGGGAAGCTGATCAGGCGCGTCGCCGCGTCGTACAGCGCGATGAACATCGACGGTGCCTGGAACTGCTCGCGTACGCGCTCGCCTACGAGGTCCACGATCGTGTCGAACTCGAGCTGCTGCGCGAGCGCCATGCCGATCTCGTTGATCAGGACGAGCTCGGCATTCCGCTCGCGGGTCTCCTCGACAGCCCGGACGCGGGTCAGCGCGGCGGCGACATGCCGCGAGACGAAGGCGACGAGGTCGACGTCGGCCTGCGTGTACCGCTGGTCCGCGGCATAGGTCTGGACGACGAGGACGCCGATCGTGCGTTCGCCCTCGACCATCGGGACGCCCAGCCAGTCGCCCTCGTCGACGATCCCGAGCGACGCGATCTCGCCGCTCGCCACGAGCTCGCGATGCCGGTCCGGCGTGATCAGCTCCGGCCGCCCGGTCCGGAGGACAAACGCCGTCGTGCCGGTCGCCTGGCCGACGCCGAACGGCCACCACACGGCAGGGTCGGGGACGTCGTCGTCGACGTCGTCGACGAAGTACGCGTAGTTGATGGCCTGCCGATCCGCGTCGTACAGGGCGATGTAGCAGTTCTGCGCGTACGTCAGCGTCTTGAGGATGCCGTGGATCGTCCGGTAGAACTCCTGCAGATCGCGGGCGGCGTTGGCGGCCTCGCCGATCTCGACCAGGGCGCGCTGGACGCGGAGCTCCTGCTCCAGCCGCGCGACCTCGATGGTCGGATCCAGGGGTCGCCCGCCGCTCATCCGGCGCCGGCTCCCCGCGCCGCCTCTGCACGGAGCGACCACGCGCTTCGGCTCATCGCTTCGGTCTGCACGCGCGTGGAACCCTCCTGGACACCCGGGAGCACAGCGTACGAGGTCGCTGCCTCCAGCGGAACGTCGGCGATGTGACTCCGGCCGCCGAGGCGCAGCTGGCGCGGCCCTAGTACAGCCTTGTCGTGTCCGACGGGAACGTGAAGCTGAACGCCGACGGCGGCAGCGGCGCGTTCGGAAGGTAGCTCGTGGTCACGGCGTCCCGGCTGACGCGGCCGCCGATGGACTCCTCGAGCCGGAGGATCACGCCGTCCGCCCGGTCGACCGCGATCCGGATCGCGAAGTCGGGGCGGTCCGCCGCCACCTCGATGGTGCGAGGGTGATCGCACTCGAGAACGATCCCCTCGCGGCCAGCGACCGTCGTCGCGCCGACGATCCGGCAGCTGCCCGTCGAGAGCACGTTCTGGCAGTACCCGGCCGGGTGGATGAACAGGTCGGGGAGCGACTCCATCTGGAGCGCGGTCACCGGCGTGTAGACGCGCGAGGACCCGGGAAAGTCCGAGTCCAGGCCGCGGGGGCGCGGGCGGACCGGCCGCGTGGTGCCCACCTTGCGCGAGGCCGTGTACTGGCGGACGGTCTCACCGTCGCTGATCCAGACGTCGTAGTTGACCTTTGCGGCGTCGTCGTCCGCGCCGGCGGCGGACAGGATCTTCGCCTTGCCGGGGTGCTCCAGCAGCACCTCGCTGGTGACGATCTCCTCGCCGCGCGTCCCGAACACGTGCTCCTCGATGCGCATCCGCAGCGTCCGGAACCGGAGCTCCGCGTCGCGCATGAACGTGAACAGCTCCTCGACCGACGGCAGCTCGTCGCGCAGGGCGACGATCTCGGGCGTGGCGACACCGTTGGCGGGGACGGGGAGGGAGCCTGCGCGGTCCCAGGTGCGGGAGGACATCGCGGGGATTGTAGCCGGGCGAGGACGCGCCCGACATGACCCGCCCAGCGACCGCGCCCCTTGACGACGAGTCGGCGAGAGAGTATATCGAGCATCGATATATCGATCGGCAGACTATGTCGGTCGGCTCCATCGGAGGCATCGCCGTGGCTCGCGACGACATGGGGGTCTCCCGGCGGGAGCTGCTCCGGCGATCGCTCGGGGCCGGCGTGCTCCTGGTCACCGCGGAGTGGGCCGCGGGGACGCTCGGGTTCCTGTGGCCGAGGACCGCCATCGCGGCCCTGCAGGTCCGGGTCGGGACGCTCGCGGAGATCGAGGCCGCAAACCCGGGGCTGCCCGTCGGCGACGGGTTCCCGGCGTATGTCCCGTCGGCGAAGGCATTCATCGTGCTCGTCGAGCCGCGGGCCGGGTTCCGTCCCGGCAGCGACGCCACGGGCACGGGTGCGGGCGTCAACGTCATCGCGTTGTCGCAGCGCTGCCCGCACCTCGGCTGCCGGCCGGAGCCGTGCCTCGAGGACTGGTGGATGCACTGTCCGTGCCACCAGTCGCGGTACGATCGCCTCGGCATCAAGCCGGCGGGGACGACCTACGGACCCGCGCCGCGCAGCATGGACCGGTTCGCGGTCGAGGTCTCCGACACGGGCGTGCTGACGATCGACATGAGCAGGATCGTGCTCGGCCCGCTGCCGATCGCGCTCGGCCAGCCGGGCGTGATCCCGCCGCGCGTCGAGCACGGATGCCTCTGATCGTGGACCCCCAGCTTCGCCTCTACCCGGGCCGCTGGCAGCGCCGGTACGCCCACGAGCTGGACGCGCTCCTCGGCGACGAGCCGCCGGGCCTGCGCGCTCGGCTCGACCTCGTCGCCGGGGCCGTCGATGCGCACCTGCACCCGTGGTGGGTCCCCGCGTGGCCGGTCGTCGCCGCGGCGGCTGGTGGTCTCGGATGGACGTTCGGCGGCGCCGTGGCGCTCGGGCAGCCCGTGCCGCCCGACTGGCCGGGCTACCTCCAGGAGACACTGCCCATCTTCCTCGCCGCGGCGCCGCTGTTGCTGCTCGCCACGTTGGGGGCGTCCACGCGTCTCGGGTCCCGCGATCCTGCCACCGCGCGGGTGGGTCGGCCGGTCGCCTCCATCGGCTGGCTCGCGTGGATCCTGCTCCTCGTGGCCGCCGCCGCGAACCTTGGGGCGGGCGCGCCGCTCGCCCTCGCGGCCACGGCCGCCGCTGCGGGGATCCTGCTCGTCGGGATCGCGCTGCTCGGCGCGGGCGACTGGGGTACGGGCGCCGCCCTCCTCGTGGCCGCACTCGTCCTCGTCGTCCCGGCGCCCTGGTCGGCCACAGCGTTCGGCGTCGCGTGGACGGTCGCGGCGATCGCCCAGGTGCGCGATCCGCGGCCACGGCCGCGCACGACGGGGAGGCTCGCATGACGCCCGACGATCAGGTCGCCGACCTCGGGGGACTCGCCGAGGCATCGGTGGAGATCCTGGTCGTCCTGAGCGGCGGCGCGGCGCACGGCTACGCGATCAAGGCAGCCGTGGAGCGCGAGACCGGCCGGTCGCTCGGCCCGGGGACGCTCTACGCGGCGCTCGCGCGGCTCGAGGCGCGCGGTCTCATCGAGCCCCTGCCGAGCGAGGACCGTCGCCAGCCCTACCGCCTCACTGTCCGCGGCTCGCAGGTGCTGGCGGCGGAGCTCGCCCGCCTGCAGGCGCTGGCGACCCGCGGCCTCGAACGTCTCGGGCGAACCCCCGATTGAGAGGAGCCGTACGATCGCCCCATGCCGACGACTGTCGCGCCGTGAAGGTCCTGGGCACGCTCCTGCTGGGCGCCGGGACCGTCGTGATCGCGCTGGGCGCCGGCTACGTCGTCGCACTGGTGCTGACGATCTCGCTCGGCGCCATCTTCCCGCTTCGCCCCGGGGACGAGGGCACGGCCCGGGTGTGGATCCTGGCGGGCATCACGTACCTCGCATGGGGCCTCGCGGCGGCGTTCGTGTTCTGGCGCCTGTGGCGCTGGCTCCGGACACCCTGAGCCCGTCACCCACGCCGGGCGACGACGGGGTCAGCGACCGGCCTCGATGATGGCTCGCGTCTCCGCCACGCGTCCGGCGACGAGACAGGCATCCGGTCGCACGACGATCACGGATCGCGCGTCCGCGAGCCACTTGTATCGCAGCTCCAGGGGCTGTCCACAGCCTCCGGCGTTCCAGGGCTGCGGGCGGGGCACGGGCACCCCGGCTTCGCACCGGAGGACGCCGTCACCCACGTGGATGAGCACGGCGCGGTCGTCGGCACAGGCGCTCGTGGCGGGTGCCTCGCCCGGCCCGAGGACGATGACGAGGTCCGGATCGGCGACGACGTCCGGGTCGGCGGCAGCCACGACTGGCAACGCTGGGCTGGTGAGCACGAGCCCGAGCAGGAGCAGTGCGGCGGGTGGCGCAGCGAGCCGGGAGATGCTGCGGGTCATCACGGCCATGCGACGAGCCGGTGGCATCGGCGGTGACGGGACAGGCGGGTTGGTCAGCCGCCGCCGGGTCCGCCGCCAAGGCCGGGCTCGGTCATCTTCGTCGGATCGAGCAGCGCATCCAGGCGCTCCGGGGCGATGCCCTTCTCCGTCGCGAGCTCGCGGATCGTGCGCCCGGTCTTGAGGCCTTCCTTCGCGAGCGCCGCCGCGGCGTCGTAGCCGATCTCGGGGGCGAGCGCGGTGGCCAGCATCAGCCCCTGCTCCACGAGCTGCGGTCCGCGGGCCGTCGCCTGGACGCCCTCCACGAGCTTGATCCGGAAGTTGCGCGCGGAGGCGGCGAGGAGCGCGATCGACTCGAGCATCGCTTGCGCCGTGACCGGGAGCATGACGTTGAGCTCGAGGAACGAGCCCGTCTGCCCGAACGCGACCGTGGCATCGTTGCCGATGACGCGCGCCACCACCATCGTGAGGCTCTCGACGATCACCGGGTTCACCTTGCCCGGCATGATCGAGGACCCCGGCTGCGTCTCCGGCAGCGCGAGCTCCGCGAGCCCGGCACGCGGCCCCATGCCCATGAGCCGGACGTCGCTCGCGATCTTCCACAGGCCGAGCGCGATGGCCCGCAGCCCGCCGTGCGCGGCGATCGCCGCGTCGAGCGACGCCTGGGCGTGGAAGTGGTTGTTGGTCTCGCGAACCAGCAGGCCGGTGAGCTCGGACAGGGCGCCACAGGCGCGCGCCGCGTACTCGGGGTGGGCGTTGATCCCGGTCCCGACCGCGGTCCCGCCAAGCGGCACCGTGAGCAGCTCGTCGCGGGCGGCCTGGGCGCGACGAATGGCCTCCTCGACCTGGCCCGCATACCCCGCGAACTCCTGGCCCAGCCGGATCGGCGTCGCGTCCTGGAGATGGGTCCGCCCGGTCTTGACGACGCCCCAGAACTCGTCGGCCTTGGCGGCGAGCGCCTCCTGGAGATCGATGAGGACGGGGATCAGCTCCTCCTCGATCGCCAGCGCAGCGGACAGCTGGAGCGCCGTGGGGATCGTGTCGTTCGAGGACTGGCACTTGTTGACGTCGTCGTTCGGGTGGACCTTCGCGTCGCCGAGGCGCGCCGACGCGAGGTGCCCGATGACCTCGTTCATGTTCGTGTTGGTCGAGGTTCCGGAGCCCGTCTGGTAGACATCGATGGGGAAGTGGGCGTCGTACCCGCCGGCTGCCACATCGCGCGCAGCGGCCGCGATCGCCTCCGCCTTCGCCGGCTCAAGCAGCCCGAGGCCCTCGTTCGTCTGGGCGGCCGCGAGCTTGACGAGGGCGAGCGCGCGCAGGAACCGTCGCGGCATCGGCTGGCCCGAGATCGGGAAGTTGAGGACGGCGCGCTGCGTCGAGGCGCCGTACAGGGCGTCGGCGGGGACCTCCATCTCGCCCATGGAGTCTCGCTCGATGCGGGTTGCCGGCGTGCCGGCGGTGGTGTCCGTGCTCATGCGCCGATGGTAGTCCGCGCCCGGCCCGGGGGACGAGCCGGATGGCCCGTCCGCGGCCACCCGCGCGGCGACAATTCAGCGGGCGGCGAGGTAGCGGTCGAGCCAGGTGACCATCCGGCCCACCCAGTCCGTGCGCGTCGCGACGTCCGAGAACCCGTGGCCTTCCGTCGGGTAGATCGCCAGCTCCGCGTCGACCCCCTGCTCGCGCAACGCCCGGAACAGCTCCACGGCCTGGCCCATCGGCGTCGCGCGATCGCGCAGGCCGTTCGTGATCAGGGTCGGGGTCCGCAGCCGCTCCCCGGCGAACACCGGCGACCGGTCGAGATACCGCGCCGGGTCCGTCGCGGGCCGCCCGCCCACGTAGTCGCGCACGAACACCGTGAGGCTGGACCCGAAGTAGGCCGACACCATGTCGGTCAGCGGCGAGGCGACGATCGCCGCCGCGAACCGGTCCGTGAGCGTCGGCAGGTGGGCGGCCATGTAGCCGCCGTAGCTGACGCCCGCGACCGCGATCCGTGCGGGGTCGGCGATGCCTTCCGAGATGAGCCACTCGACGCCGGCGAGCAGGTCGTGCGAGTCCTCGCCGCCCATGTCGCCGACGACCGCGGCGGCGTACTGGCGGCCGCGCCCGGTGGACCCGCGCGGGTTGGGCCGGAGGACCGCGTACCCGGCCTCGACGAGGACGGCCATCCGGGCGTCCGGGTACGACTGGCCGGCCGCGCTCACCGGGCCGCCGTGGACCCACAGGATCGCGGGGCAAGGCCCGTCGCCGGCCGGCAGGTAGAGCAGCCCTTCGACTCGGGTGCCGTCCCGGCCGCGCCACTCGACGACGCGCGCCCTGCCGGCCGCGGCCGCCACGTCGTCATGGACGGCTGTCCGTGTGCCCAGGATCAGCCGCTCGGTGCCGCCCTCGATCGCGACGAGGCGGACCGGCTGGTCCGGCCCGTCGAGCGGGACGACCGCGTCTCCGTCCTCGCCGAGCGCTCCGACGGCCGCGACGTTCCCGCCGAGCGCCGCCGCGCCGCGCCACGTCTCGCGCCAGGAGCCATCGATCCCCGCGACGCCGAGCACCGACTCCATCCCCTCGATGCCCGCGGCGAGCAGTCGCCCGTCGTCCAGCCAGCGGAATGCGAGGACGTCCACCGCGCCCGTCGACAGGGCCAGCGCGCCGGACACGTCGGACGCGACCACGAGCAGCTCGCCCGCCGTGAAGTAGCGGTCGCTGGCGACGCCCTCGATCACGGCGACCGACCGGCCGTCGGGCGACCCGGCGGTGAACTCCAGCTGCCATTCGCCGCGGTACAGGGTCGTGGCGGCGCCCGAGGCCAGGTCGAGCCGCGCCACCCGCGCTCCGTACCATGCGTCCTCGGCCGGGCTGTCCGAGGCGACGACGACGGCCGCGTCGCGACCGAGCCAGTCAGCCTCCCAGGTGTTCATGCCCGGCGGGGAGACCTGGCGTGAGACGCCGGTCGCGACGTCCAGGAGCCAGGTCGTTCGCCACTCGTCCTCGCCGCCGGTCGTCTCGACGGCAGGCGTCCACGCGGGCCTCGCGTCCTCCTCGCCAGACGCCCGTGCCGCGAGCTCGCCCACGCTGCCGGACCCGAGCCCATCGGCCACCTCGGCGTGCTCGCCCGCCACGACGAGCAGCAGCCGGGAGCCGTCCGGCGACGGTCGCTGGAGCTCCGGGACCCCGGGCGGCGAGGCGAGACGCCGGGGCTCGCCGTCCGGGCCGTCCGGCCCCACCTCCAGGAGGAACGGCGCCGGGCGATGGCGGGTGCCGATGTCGGTGAGGAACGTCAGCGCGGCGCCACCGCGCGTCCAGCGCGGGTCGGAGGCATCGACGCCCGCCTCCGTGACCCGCCAGCGGCGCGAGCCGTCGACCGCCAGGACGTGCAGCTCCGTGTGGCCGCGGCCCTCCAGCCCATCGAGGATCCCGACGATGACGGCGACGAGCGCCCCGTCGGGCGACACCTCCGGCTGCCCGATCGACTCCACGCCCCCGACCGCGCGCTCGATGAGCCCGCGGTAGCGCGCGACGACCTCCCGGTACCGGTCGGTGTCGCTCGTGAGCTGGCCCATGGAACCCTCCTGTGACGGGAGTATCCGCGCTGGCGCAAGGCCGTTCGGCGGCGCGCCGTATCCTGCGGACATGACCGTGTCCAGCACCGACCTGCGCACCGCGATGGGGCACTTCGCCACGGGCGTCACCGTCGTGACCGCGCTCGACGGTGAACGCCCCCAGGGGATCACGGTCAACGCGCTCGCGTCGGTGAGTCTCGAGCCCCCGCTGATCATGATCGCCCTGGACCGCAAGCGGTTCATCGTGCCGACGATCGACGCCAGCGGGCGCTACGCGGTGAACATCCTCACCGAGGACCAGCAGTGGCTCTCGGACTGCTTCGCGGGCGCGAAGGTCTCTCCCAACCGGGACGAGTTCTGCGGCGCCGCGTGGCACCCGGGCGTCACCGGCCTCCCGATCCTCGACGGCGCGATCGCGTCGCTCGAGTGCGTGGTCGAGGACGTGGTGCCGGTCGGGGACCATCGCCTGTACGTCGCGCGGGTCGAGGCGTGCGCCGACGGCGACGGGAGCGCGCCGCCCCTGCTCTACCACCGTCGGCGCTATCTCCGGATCGAGCGGGCGACGACCACGCGGCTGGTCGGCAAGCCCGAGTCCCCGGCAGGCTGAGCGCCGCGGATGCCCCTCCTCCACGCCAACGGGCTCGACATCGCCTACGCGGTCGAGGGCGCCGGGCCACCGCTGGTCCTCGCCCACGGCGCCAGCTCGTCGGGCGCGGCGGACTTCGCGGCGCAGCTGCCGGCCCTCGCACGGGCATTCCGGTGCTACGTGCCCGACGCGCGGGGTCACGCGGGCACGCGCTGGGACGCTGCGGCCGGGTTCCGCTACGAGTGGCTGGTCCAGGACCTCGCGGCATTCGTGGACGCGCTCGGGCTCGAGACCTTCCACCTCCTGGGCTTCTCGATGGGCGCGGCGACCGCGCTCGGGTTCGCCGCCCGCGCCCCGGAGCGGCTCCGGACGCTCGTCCTGGTGGGCCTGTCGCCGGAGCGCCAGCCGCGGGCCTCGGTCGCCCGCCGCCTGTTCGACCCCGACCGCATCGAGCGCCACGACCCCGCCTGGGCGGCCGAGCTGGCAGCGCGCCACGATCCCGTGCAGGGCCCCGGCGCCTGGCGACGGCTGCTCCCCGCGGTCGCGAGGGACGTGGCCGACCAGGAGCTCCACGGGCCCGCCGAGCTCGTGCGCATCGACTGCCCGGTGCTGCTGGCCGTCGGCGACCGGGACCCCTTCGTGCCCGTGGACCAGGCATGGCGGCTCAAGCGCCAGCTCCCCGACGCGCGGCTGTTCGTGGCGCCCGGGTGCGGCCACGAGGTGCTGCTGCGCAAGCCCGCGCTCGCCACGGAGGCGCTGGCCGGCTTCTACCGTTCGACCGAGGCAGCTGCCCGGCGGCGCGCCGAGGCACTCGGGGGCGTGAACCATCCGACGGCCGCCAACGCACCGGCGACCCCGTTCTCGTCCGCGCGCGCCGATGCCGCGGGCTCGCTCGAACCCGACACCGACTGGCTCAAGGAGGCGGCGCGATGACCGAGGACAACGGGGAGCGGCCCCTCGTCAGCGTGACGTTCCCGGCGGGCGACCCGCCACGAGACGGCGTGGCGCTCGTCACCCTCGATCGGCCAGAGGCGCTGAACGCGCTGTCGTTCGGGCTGCTCGCCGCACTCGACGAGATCCTGGCGGTCCTCGACGACGACGACGGCTGCCGGGCGATCGTCATCACCGGCGCGGGGACGCGCGCCTTTGCCGCAGGCGCGGACATCCGCGAGCTCGCCGGGTCGACGCGCGCGGACCTCCACGCCGACGACCCGTTCTCCGCCGTGGACCGGGTGGGCCGGCTGGGGACGCCTGTGATCGCGGCCGTGCGCGGGTATGCGCTCGGGGGCGGCTGCGAGCTCGCGATGGCGTGCGACATGCTCGTTGCCGCCGAGGACGCCACGTTCGGCCAGCCGGAGATCGGGATCGGGGTCATGCCCGGCGCGGGCGGGACCCAGCGGCTGGCGCGGGCGATCGGCAAGGCCCGCGCGATGGACATGATCCTCACCGGCCGACGGATCAAGGCGCCCGAGGCCGAACGCCTGGGACTGGTGACGGCGCTGGCCCCGGCAGACGAGGTCGTGGAGCGTGCGCTGGTGCTGGCGTCGGAGGTCGCGGCGATGCCGGCGCTCGCCGTCAGGGCGGCCAAAGCCGCGGTCAGGGCGACCCAGGAGCTGCCGCTCGACGACGGGCTGCGCTTCGAGCGCGACCGGTTCGAGGAGCTGTTCGAGACCGACGACCGGCGCGAGGGGATGCTCGCCTTCATCGAGAAGCGACCGCCCGCCTGGACGGGTCGCTGACCGACCCGCCACCCGCTCGCCTGCCGGTGCCGCCTCAGCCCGCCGCTGCGGCCTCCTCGGGCAGGGCTGGCCGCACGACGACGACATACGACTTGCCGCTCGATGTCCGGTAGGTCGCGGGCGCGGCCGACGCCCCGTTTGCAACGCCGACCGCCGTTGCCTCCGCGTCGGTGAGCAGGTGGCTCGTGAAGCCGAACGGGTCGTCGGGTGGAGGCGTCACGAACGCGGCCGGGGCGAGGCCGGGCCACGGCCAGTCCGCGACCGCCGTGCCGGGGGCGGGCTCGGTCTCGGCGAGGATCGCGACGCTCGCCGGCGCCACGTAGTCCGCGTCCGCAGCGATCGTGCCAAGACGCTCGGCGAGCCGGGCGAGCGCCTTGAGGACCACGCTGTCCGGCCCCGGCTGGGGGTCCATCCCGAGGCCCGCGACCCTGACCGTCTTGTCGATGCCGCCCGCGTGGAGCTCGAACACGGTCGTGGGGACGTCCATCACCAGGATCGGGAACTCCTCCCTGGACACGCCGAGCATCCCGTCGAACAGGGCGAAATGGAGGAGGCCCTGGACCTGGTCCTCGGTGAGGCGCGCCTCGCGGAGCACCTGCTGCGGGAGGCCGTTGAGGCCGGCCTCGCCCCTGGCGGCGGGATCTCGGGCGACGAGGACTCGGCCGTCGCCGTAGAGGGTGAAGGCGGGGATGCGGCTCATCACCGCCTCCATCATCATGAAGCCGCCCTCCTCGCCAACGCGCAGGACGATGTCCGTGCTGCCGTTCGGGTGGTCGATGACGTCCGGGTCCGCCCGGCTGGGCGCCTCGCTCCCGGCGGGCGAGGCCGGCCCCGGGGTGCCTGCGTCGGCCCCACCGCCGCCGCTCCCGGCGGCCGTGCCCCCGAGTCCGGTGCACGCCGCGAGCAACGCGGCGAGGACGAGACCGGTGGCGACTGGGGCGACGGGTCGTGAGGTCGATACGGCTCGAGTCGGCATGGGTGCCCGACGCCGGGCGGCGCCTCCCGGTTCCGCGGATCGTCGGCGACCGCCATCGGGGTGGGCGTGGGCGCCCGCGTCGTCGCCCCCGTCGTCGGTCGTGCCACAATCGGCGCATGGCCCATGACCTGCATCGATCGCTCCGTGAGGCCTGGATCGTCGACGCCGTGCGCACCCCCATCGGGCGCTACGGGGGCGCCCTCGCGAGCGTCCGCCCGGACGATCTCGCGGCGTTTGTCCTGCGCGCGATCGTGGAGCGGACCGCCATCGACCCGGCGCTGATCGAAGACGTGATTCTGGGCTGTGCGAACCAGGCTGGCGAGGACAACCGGAACGTCGCTCGCATGGCCGCGCTGCTCGCGGGGCTGCCGGTCGAGGTTGCGGGCCAGACCGTCAACCGGCTGTGCGGGTCCGGGCTCCAGGCGGTCAACGCCGCGGCGCACGCGATCGGGGCGGGCGACGGCGACGTGTTCATCGCGGGCGGCGTGGAATCGATGACCCGGGCGCCGTACGTGATGCTCAAGCCCGAGGGCGCCTACGACCGCGGCGCGCGGACGATGGAGGACACGACGCTGGGCTGGCGATTCGTGAACCCGCGGATGCAGGAGGCGTACCCGCCGATCTCGCTGGGGGAGACGGCCGAGTGCGTCGCGGACCAGTGGACGGTCTCGCGCGAGCGCCAGGATGCGTTCGCGCTCGAGAGCCAGCGGCGCGCCGCCGCCGCGATCGAGGCAGGACGGTTCGCGGACCAGCTCGTGGCGGTGAGCGTCCCGGGACGCAAGGGCGCGGTCACCGTCGTCGACCGGGACGAGCACCCGCGCGAGACGTCGCTCGAGGCGCTGGCGGGGCTCAAGCCCGCGTTCAGGGCCGGCGGGACGGTGACGGCCGGGAACTCGTCGGGGATCAATGACGGCGCTGCGGCGTTGCTGCTCGTGGAGGCGGACCGCGCGCGGGGCCTCGGGCTCGCGCCGATGGCGCGGGTCGTGGCGACCGCCGTCGCGGGCGTCCATCCCGACGTGATGGGGATCGGCCCCGTGCCCGCGGTGCGCAAGGTGCTCGCCCGGGCCGGGATCGCGGCCGCGGACCTCGACGTCGTGGAGATCAACGAGGCGTTCGCCTCGCAGTCCGTGGCGTGCATGGACGAGCTGGGCCTGGACCCCGCGCGGGTGAACCCGAACGGCGGCGCGATCGCGCTGGGTCACCCGCTCGGAGCGTCCGGGGCGCGGCTGCTGACGATGCTCGTCCACGAGCTCGCCCGCACGGGCGGTCGCTACGGGCTCGCGACGATGTGCATCGGCGTTGGCCAGGGCATCGCCACGGTCGTCGAGCGCGTCGACGCGTAGCGCCGGCCGTCCCGAGCGATTTCGCCGCGGGTGCTGGACGAAATCAATTGACCTGCGTACGATCGACCTGTTCGCGCCGGAGGGCGCAACCAGCGACCCCAAGGAGATCCCGCAATGCTTGAAGCCCAGCCGACGGTCGTCTCGCTCTCGAACGCTGCCGCGGCGAAGCTTGCCGAGCTGACGAAGGACGAGTCCAGCCCCGAGATCGGACTCCGCGTCTACGTGTACTCGGGTGGCTGCTCGGGCTACCGCTACGGGATGATGCTCGAGGATCAGCCCACGGGCGACGACAGCGTCCTTCACGCCAACGGCGTGCGCGTCTACATCGACCAGAACAGCATCCCGCTCATCCAGGGCAGCGAGATCGACTACGTCGACACCCTCATGGGCGCGGGCTTCACCGTCAACAACCCGAACGCGGTCAGCGGCTGCGGTTGCGGCTCCAGCTTCCGGACCGCGGACGACGGCGGCGCCCCGAAGGGCTGCTCGCACTGACCCGCGGCGGGCCACGCGTCCGCAGCGCCCTCGCCACGAGCCGCCGGATCCCGGCGGCTCGCTCGATTTCCCGATCGGCGTAGGCTGGCATCGGCATGCAGATCCCCCTGTTCCCGCTCCACACGGTGCTGTCGCCGGGCATCGCGTTGCCCCTGCACATCTTCGAGGAGCGGTATCGCGTGATGGTCCGCCGCTGCCTCGACACGAGCACGCCGTTCGGCATCGTGCTCATCCGGGAGGGGAGCGAGGTCGCGCCGCGGGACGGTGTGTCGCAGGAGCTGTCGATCAGCGGCGTCGGCACGTTCGCCGAGATCCGCGAGGCCTCGAAGTACGTCGACGGGCGCTGGGACGTGCTCACGGTGGGGACAGGGCGGTTCATCGTGCGCCAGGTCATCGCGGACCAGGAGCCCTACCTCGTGGGCGAGGTCGACGCGCTCGACGACCGGGTGGGCGACGAGGACGAGGCCGAGGCCCTCGTCGCGCGGGTCACGCGCCGATTCGTCGACTATCTCCGCCTCCTGCAGCCGCGCGATGGGGAGGACGTGGAGCCGATCGACGTCCAGGTCGAGGTCGACGTGCCTGACGCCGGCGAGGAGGACGAGCACGAGGACGACGCGGACGCCGACGACGAGGCCGACGCGGACGACGAAGCGGTCGGATTCAACGAGGGCGGCGATGGCCCCGGAGGCGGCCCCGGCGAGCTTGCGGCCGCGCTCCGCATCCCCGAGGACCCGTCGCAGCTCTCGTTCCTGCTCGCCGGGATCGTCCAGGTGGAACCCGCGACTCGCCAGCAGCTCCTGGAGGCCCCGTCGGCCGAGGCCCGCCTGCGCCGGCTCGACCAGCTCCTCGACGACGAGCTGCTGCTGCTGCGCAAGCGGCTCGCGCCGTTCCAGCCCGACCGACACGAGCTGCGCTCGAGCCTGAACTAGGATCCGATCCCTCCGCCCGCGCCGCGGGGGCTGCGTCGAGTCGCCGTGGATCGCCCGGCGTTCCCACCGGCCGCGCCACGGGTGGAGGCGGCCTCGGTGGCGGGGGGGTTCGCCACCGAGGCCAGGGAAAGTGGGGTGCCGGGCGAGATAGTAGCAAAGACTACCGTTGTCGTCTGCGCGGAATCGGCACAATGGGTGACGTGACCGACGACGCCCTCGCTCGCCGCCGCCGCACCCCCAGCCAGGACCGTTCGCGCACGACCGTGGACGCGATCTGCGCGGCCGCCGCGGCAATCATCGAGGAGACCGGCCTCGCGTCCCTGACAACGAACGCGGTCGCCAGGCGGGCCGGGGTGAGCATCACCGCGGTCTATGCGTACTTTCCCGACAAGTGGGCGATCGTCCACGAGCTGTTCGAGCGGTTCGAGCGACTCCGTGCGGAGGCCCTCGTCGGGCTGTTCGAGGACTTCGACAAGGTCGAGGACTGGGCGGGGGTCATCGACGAGACGTGGGACCGCATGGCGCGCTTCCGCGTCGAGGTTCCGGCCGGCGTCGCGCTTCGGAAGGCGCTGTACAGCGAACCCCGCCTCGCCGCGCTCGACTTCGAGGGGAGCGTGGCGAGCGCGCGACTGTTCTCGCAGGCGATGCTCGCCCGGCGTCCCGGGCTGGACCCGGAACGGGCCTACCGCGCGGCGTGGGCGGTCTCGCTCATCGCCGGCGTGCTCATCGACGACGCGGTCCGCGCCGGCCAGGTCGACTGGGACCAGCTGGCCGAGGGCAAGCGCGTGATCAAGCTCTACGTGGCGTCGCTCCTCGACCCGACGACCGGCTAGCTGCGCGCCAGGTAGCGGTCCACGCCCTCGGCGGCGGTGCGCCCTTCCTTGATCGCCCACACGACGAGCGACTGGCCGCGCGAGCAGTCGCCGGCGGCGAACACGCCCGGCACCGTCGTCATCCTGTCGGCGTCGGTGCGCACGTTGCCGCGCGGATCGAGCTCGCATTCGAACGCCCGCGGCAGCACGGGCTCCGGCCCCAGGAACCCGAGCGCCAGCAGGACGAGGTCGGCGGGGAGCACCTGCGCGGTCCCCGGGACCTCGCGCATCGCGACCTTGCCGTCCGGGCCCGTCTGCCACGAGAGGTCGGCGATCTCGATCCCCGTCACGTGCTCGTTGCGCCCGATGAACCGGCGCGTCGTCGTCGAGTAGCGGCGCGGGTCCTCGCCCCACAGCGCCGCTGCCTCCTCCTGGCCGTAGTCCAGCTTGTAGACCTTCGGCCACTCCGGCCACGGGTTGTTCGGCGCCCGTTCCAGCGGCGGCCGACCGAGCAGCTCCAGCTGGCGGACGCTCTTCGCGCCCTGGCGGATGGCGGTGCCAACGCAGTCGGTCCCCGTGTCGCCGCCGCCGATGACGATGACGTCCTTGCCCGCGGCATCGATCGGTGCCTCGGCCCCCGCCCCGCCGTCGAGCAGCCGCCGGGTGTTCCCGCGCAGGTAGCTCATCGCGAGGTGGATCCCGCCCAGCTCGCGGCCCGGGATCGCGAGGTCGCGCGCGACGGTGGCGCCCGTGGCGAGGACCACCGCGTCGTACTGGGCCTGCAGCTCGTCGGCCGCCACGTCCGCCCCGACGGTGACCGCCGTCCGGAACTCGACGCCCTCGTCTTCCATCAGCCGGACCCGGCGCGAGACCACGTCCTTGTCGAGCTTCATGTTGGGGATGCCGTACATCAGCAGCCCACCGATGCGCCCCGCCCGCTCGAACACGGTGACGAGGTGCCCGGCCCGGTTCAGCTGGTCGGCCGCAGTCAGGCCCGCCGGCCCCGAGCCGATGACGGCCACCCGCTTGCCCGTCCGCGTGAGCGGCGGGTTCGGCGTGATCCAGCCTTCCTCCCACGCGCGGTCCGCGATCTCCTGCTCGATGGTCTTGATCGTGACCGGGTCGCCGTTGAGGCCCACCGTGCAGGAGCCCTCGCACGGAGCGGGGCAGACGCGCCCGGTGAACTCGGGGAAGTTGTTCGTCCGGTGGAGCCGGATCGAGGCCTCGCGCCACTGGCCGCGGTAGACGAGGTCGTTCCACTCGGGGATGAGGTTGTTGATCGGGCAGCCGGATGCCATGCCGCTGATCAGGACGCCGGTATGGCACCACGGCACGCCGCAGTCCATGCACCGGGCGCCCTGGTCCGCGAGCTCGCCCTCGGACAGGCGCGGGTGCGCCTCGCTCCAGTCGTGGATGCGCTCGAGCGGCGGCCGCGCCGGCTGGCCGCGCCGCTGGATCTCGATGAACCCGGTGGGCCGACCCATCAGCCGCCCCCCACGCGGGCGAGGTCGCGGGCGTTCTCCTCGAAGGCGGCCATCTCGGCCTCCTCGTCGGTCATGCCCAGCGCCCGCATCCGCGCCTGCGCCTCGAGCACGCGCCGGTAGTCGTGCGGGATCACGCGCACGATGCACGGCAGGACCGCGTCCCAGTCCGCGAGCAGCTGCGCGGCCCGCTCGGACCCGGTGAGCTCGCGATGGCGCTCGAGGAGCGTCCGCACCTCGTCGGCCTCGGCAGGCACGCCGGCCAGCGACTCGAGACCCACCATCTCCGGGTTGCAGCGGGTCGCGAACGTGCCATCGGGGTCGTACACCCAGGCAACGCCGCCGGACATCCCCGCGGCGAAGTTGCGCCCGGTCCGGCCGAGCACGAGGACGCGGCCGCCGGTCATGTACTCGCAGCCGTGGTCCCCCACGCCCTCCACGACCGCCACGGCGCCCGAGTTGCGGACGCCGAACCGCTCGCCCGCCACGCCCCGGATGAACGCTTCGCCGTCGGTGGCGCCGTACAGCGCGACGTTGCCCGCGATGACGTTCTCGTGCGCCTTGAACGGCGAGGCCGCCGGCGGCCGGACGACGATCCGTCCGCCCGAGAGGCCCTTGCCCACGTAGTCGTTCGTGTCGCCCTCGAGCTCGAGCGTGAGCCCGCGCGGGATGAACGCCCCGAAGCTCTGGCCCGCCGATCCCGTGAACCGGAGATGGACCGTGTCTTCCGGCAGCCCCGAGCGGCCCCAGTGGCGGGTGATCTCCGACCCCAGCATCGTCCCGACGGCGCGGTTGACGTTGCGCACGGGCAGCTCGGCACGGACCGGGAGGCCCTCGGTGAGGGCGGGCTTCGCGAGCTCCAGCAGGACGGTCGCGTCGAGCGACGCCTCGATCCCATGCTCCTGTGCGATCGTCCGGCGCGTGCCGTACGTCGACGGCACCTCGGGCCTGGCGAGGATCCGGCTGAAGTCGAGCCCGCGGGCCTTCCAGTGGTCGAGCGCCGGTCGCATCTCGAGCCGGTCCGCGCGGCCGATCATCTCGTCCATCGTGCGGAAGCCCAGGCGCGCCATGTGCTCCCGGACCTCCTGCGCGATGAAGCGCATGAAGTTGACGACGTGGTCCGGGTCGCCGGCGAACTGCTTGCGCAGCTCAGGGTCCTGGGTCGCCACGCCCACCGGACAGGTGTTGAGGTGACACGCGCGCATCACGATGCAGCCGAGGGAGACGAGCGGCGCGGTCGCGAACCCGAACTCTTCCGCGCCCAGGAGCGCGCCGACGACGACGTCGCGCCCGGTCTTGAGCTGGCCGTCGACCTCGACCACGATCCGGCTTCGGAGGTCGTTCTGGAGCAGCACCTGGTGGGCCTCGGCGAGACCGAGCTCCCACGGGATCCCGGCGTGCTTGATCGAGGTGAGCGGCGATGCCCCTGTCCCGCCGTCGTGGCCCGAGATGAGGACGACGTCCGCGTGCGCCTTCGCAACGCCCGCCGCGACCGTCCCCACGCCCACCTCGGCGACGAGCTTCACGCTGATCCGCGCCTCGTGGTTCGCGGACTTGAGGTCGTAGATGAGCTCCGCGAGGTCCTCGATCGAGTAGATGTCGTGGTGCGGCGGCGGGCTGATGAGTCCCACGCCGGGGGTGGAGTGGCGCGTCTTCGCGATCCACGGGTAGACCTTTGACCCCGGCAGCTGGCCGCCCTCGCCGGGCTTGGCGCCCTGGGCCATCTTGATCTGGAGCTCGCGGGCGTTGACGAGGTACTCGGAGGTCACGCCGAAGCGGCCCGACGCGACCTGCTTGATCGCGGAGTTCCTGGAGTCGCCGTTCTCGTCCAGCGTGTAGCGCGCCGGATCTTCGCCGCCCTCGCCGGTGTTGGACTTGCCGCCCAGGCGGTTCATCGCGATCGCCAGTGCCTCGTGCGCCTCCTGGCTGATCGAGCCGTAGCTCATCGCGCCGGTCTTGAACCGCTTGATGATCTCCTCGACCGGCTCCACGTCCTCGATGGGCACGGGCCGCAGCGCGGCCTTGAGCTCCAGCAGGCCGCGGAGCGTCGCGAGCTTGCTGCTCTGGTCGTCGACGAGCGATGTGTAGTCCTTGAATGTCGAGTAATCGCCGGTCCGAACCGCGCGCTGGAGCGTGTGGATCGTGAGCGGGTTGAACAGGT
>DASXVG010000053.1:0-3625 GCA_036504355.1 Candidatus Limnocylindrales bacterium | reverse complement strand
TCGTCGTGAGCATGAGCGCGCCGTCGGTGTCCTCGGCGACGCCCACGATGCCGGTGATGTTGACCTGACGATCGGCGAGCGCCTGGGCAACCTGCGCCAGGGCCCCCGGCCGGTCGTCGAGCTGCACGGTGAACCAGATCGTCACGCGGAACCTCCTGCCGGCCCATGGTACGCGGGCCGCGCGCTACCCTGCGACCCGATGGTGAAGCGGCGCTCCTCGCGGTACTACCGGGTGATCGGCGCGATCGGCACCAACCGCCTGGTCACGCGGCTCCATCCGGTCGTCTATCGGGCGAGCGGTGGACGGCTGTTCGGGCGGGTGCTCGGGATCACGACCGTGGTGCTCGAGGCGACCGGCGCACGGTCCGGGCTCCCGCGGCCCGTCCCCGTGTTCGCGATGGAGGACGGCGAGGCGCTCATCGTGATCGCGAGCAACGGCGGCAAGCCCGACGGGCCGGCCTGGGCCGCGAACCTCCGGGCGCACCCGACGCTCGCCATCCGCCACCGACGCCGGGTCCGCACGATGCGGGCGCGCGAGCTCGAGGGCGCCGAGCGGGCGCGTGCGTGGGCGATCGCGACCGCGGCCTACCCCGGCTACGACGACTATGCGGCGCGCATCCCGCACAAGATCCCCGTGTTCGCGATGGAGCCCGTCTGATGCCCGCACCCCTCGGCAAGACTCCGACCAAGAAGATGCCCAACATCCAGGTGTTCGGGATGGAGGACTCGCCCGCAACCCGGAACACGCTCCGGTTCTTCCGCGAGCGGCGGATCGTGGTGCACTACGTCGACCTGCGCAAGAAGCCGATCGCCCGCGGCGAGCTCCAGCGGTTTGTCGAGCGACTCGGCGCGCCGGCCCTGCTCGACACCGAGAGCCGTGCCTACCGCGAGCAGGGCCTCGCGTATCTGTCCACGGACACCGCGGGCATCGTGGCACGACTGCTCGCCGACGCGCGCCTGCTCAGGCTGCCGCTCGTGCGTTACGCCGACGAGGTCACTGCCGGCAAGGCCGAGGCGACGTGGAAGGCCTGGCTGGCGAAGCCGAGGTAGGAGCGCGGGCCGCACTCGCGAGCGCTCGCAGCCGCTCCGTCGTGGCGGTGTAGCCCAGGCACCGCGACGCGGGTGCCTACCGCTTCGACGGATCCACGACCCGTCCCATGAACAGGATCGCGCCGGTCTGCAGGTCGCGGACGAAGAACAGGAACGGGTGGTCGAGGCGAAGCGTGCGCTCCACCAGCGGCAACGGTCCGGTACAACCGCCCGTGTCCATGCCCACCGCTGTCGCGGCCGCAGCCTCCGTGCCGCGCTCGTCGACGTCGATGTTCGCCTGGTGGACGACGAAGCCGATGTGCAGCCGGTCCTGCGTGGTCATCCCCGTGAAATCGGCGAGCGACGGGTCGAACGCGTCGGACATCCCCATCGCCCTGAGCATCGGCGAGAGGCTCTCCTTGGTCTCGATCCCGAACTTCGGCATGTACAAGCGCGTGGAGTAGGGGAAGGTCGAGCAATCCTCGAACCTGTCGGTCAGGACCTGGAGCTTGCGTCGCTCGGCCGCCATCGCGCTCGTGATCCTGCCGAGCCGCGCCGGCGTCAGGGCCTTCTCGAAGGCGTCGAGGTCGGTCGGCTCCACAATCGTCATCGCAAGCGGCGTCCGGTTGTCCGGGCCGAGGTAGCGGAGTTCGGTGCCTCGCCATCCGTCGCCCTTCGCGTATGGGATCTCCTGTCCGCCGAACGCGTCCATGGTCGGCACCTGGACGGTGCTGCCATCGACTCGCGTGAACCGTCGCGGCGCGGTATCTCCTTCGGTGAAGGGCACCGCCCACTCGGCCTTGAAGTACACCGCGTTGACGAGGACGAGACGCGTGCGTTCGGTGACGTCGGGCTGCGCCAGCAGCTCCGGGATGCGGCCGAGCGTCTGTTGGCTGACCCATTGGTTGATCGCCTTCCGCGCGCCGTCCGGGTCCGCGATGAAGTCGACGAGGCCGAAGCCTGAGCGGAACGTCTGCGATACGCGCTTCAGGTACGCCTGCTCGAGGGCGTAGCCGCGCTGGCTGAACGCCATGTTGGCGATGCGCAGCGCCTGGTAGTGGGCCTCGTCCTTGCCGGATTCGTCGCTTCGGACCGTCCACGCCCCGTCGCGGCGCGCGAGCACCGTCGCCAGGGAGGCGATGCCGCTCTGCAAGTCGGACCAGCCGCTGGCGCGGAGGACGCCGTCCATCTGGGACGCCGTGTCGCCCTTCGCGCCCGCGCGGGCCATCGCAAGCGCCGTCGCGATGCTGTACGGCGAGAAGATGAGACCGCGGCCCTTGAGATCCGCGGTGGAGCGGAGCCGCTTGTACATCGCCAAGCCGAACGCGTTGACCGCGGCCGCCTCCCGCTTCGCCGCGCTCATGCTGGCGGCGACGGGGTCCGTGATCACCGACGCGAGCTCGAAGCCCGGCGTGGGATCGGAGGCGAGGGCGACCCACGGCGTGCCGTCGTGGTCCGCGACGGCGACCCAGCCCTGGTCGACCCCGGCATCGAGGTCGAAGCCGATCGGCATGACGCGGTACCAGGTGAAGTCCGAGGCCTTCACTGGGCCTGCGGTCACGACGAGCCCCGTCCCGATCGGCAGGACCGGGGTGAACTTCAGCGAGTCCTCGGCGACCCGCGGGGCCGACCGGACCCGCAACCGGTCGCTGACGGTGACCGCGAGCACGCCGGGAACGAGGTGCCCGGAAGACGTCGCAGCGGACGGGGAGGGTGCCGGCGAGGGCGATGTCGCTGGCGCCACCGGCGTCCCCCCTGGCTCCGACGGTCCGGCCGGCGTCACCGCACGGCTGGCGGACGCTGTCGGCGTCGGGCCCGGTGTGGCGTCGCATGCGGCCGCGACGAGCGCGACCGCGACGACGAGCAACAGCAGCGTCCCGGAGCGGGTGGACCGACAGGCCGGCGTGCGCATGGCAGCTCGCTCCAGTGCGCCGCCTTGACCTGGGGTCGGGCATGGCCGGCGGCGGGCCGTGTCGTCCGTCCGTCCTGAGACGCGCGAACGCCGATGTTGTGAGATGACGGGCAACGCGACCTTCGTGGACGGTGGCAGACTGGCCGCATGAGCACCGACGACGAGCGCACGACCGGCCCCGCGGCGGGAGCGGCGGGCCCGACGCCCGACCACGGCGACGGCCACGGCCACGACACGCCGCACCCCCGCACCGTGCGTCGCGGCCGGGTCGCGATGCGACCGGGCACGGAGCAGAAGATCGCGGGCAAGGAGGAGGGGCGCACCGAGGACGAGAAGCTCCTCGCCGGCGCCCACGGCCGGCCCGCGTTCCTGGACTCCGACCCCTGGCGCGCGCTGCGGATCCTGAGCGAGTTCGTCGAGGGCTTCGAGGCGCTCGCCGGCCTCGGGCCGGCGGTGACGGTCTTCGGGTCCGCACGGACACCCCCCGACTCCGCGCAGTACCAGCTTGCGCGGCAGATCGGCGCGGCGGTCGCGAAGGCGGGGTTCGCGGTCATCACGGGTGGCGGACCGGGCTCGATGGAGGCGGCGAACCGCGGCGCCCACGAGGCGGGCGGCCTGTCCATCGGCTGCAACATCGAGCTGCCGCACGAGCAGCACCTCAACCCGTACGTGGATCTCTCGGTG
>DASXVG010000052.1:0-20262 GCA_036504355.1 Candidatus Limnocylindrales bacterium | reverse complement strand
GCCGGCGCCGGAGCGGTCTCGGAACGCGTCGTGCGCGACAGCGCGGCGCGAGCCTTGCCGGCGGCGGTCTGGGCGCCCTTCGCCTTCGACGCCTTGCCGGCGGCGATCCGGGCCTTCGCGGCCTTGGTGGCGGCGGCCTTCGAGGTGCTCTTCGCGACGTGCGCGCTGGCCACCGTGGTCCCGCCGACGGAGGCGTTCACCTTGCGCGTGAGGCGCGACTTGCGCCGAGCCGCGGCATTCGGGTGGATCGCGCCGGACTTCGCCGCGCGGTCGAGCGCCGAGATCGCCTCGGCGAGCGTGGCGCCGACATCGGCGCCCTCCGGCTGCGTCTCCGCGACCGTGACGGCCTTGGCAACCAGCGTCTTCGCGGCCGACCGGCGGGGCTGCAGGATCGCGTGCCGGCGCTCAGCCTGGCGGACGCGCTTCAGCCCGGACGGGGTGCGGGCGCCCTGCCATTTCCGGGGCGTTCTAGCCAAGGTCCAGGATCTCCGTTTCCGTGTGGTGCAGAAGAGAAGGCGCGCGCGAGCGTACCCTGCTCGAGGCGCGACGGCGAATGGTAGCAGAGGGCGCCACGAATCGGCCAGCGTCCGTTTGACGTGCCGTCGCCGGGGCGCGATCAAGTACGCTCTCGCCGACCGGGGATCGACAGGGGAGTGGGCTCAGCGTGACCTGCACAGCGTGTGGCTCGCCGAACCCCGCCGGCCGCAAGTTCTGCGGTCAGTGCGGGGCGCGCCTCGCACTGGCGTGCGCGACCTGTGGAGCCGCGCTCGACGAGAGCCAGAAGTTCTGTGGCGAGTGCGGCACGCCAACCGCTGGCCCCGCCGTCGGACCGGCGACCCGGATTCAGCCGGCGCAGCCGGGCGCCGTCGCGGAGCGCCGCCTCGTCTCGGTCCTGTTCGCGGACCTCGTCGGGTTCACGCCGTTCAGCGAGGAGCGCGACAGCGAGGAGGTCCGCGAGACGCTCACGCGCTACTTCGACATCGCGAGCGAGGTGATCGGCAACCACGGCGGCACGGTCGAGAAGTTCATCGGTGACGCGGTGATGGCCGTCTGGGGGACCCCGATCGCGCACGAGGACGACGCCGAGCGAGCCGTCCGCGCCGCGCTCGAGCTGCTGGACGCGATCAAGGGCCTCGGGCTTGGCATCAGCGCCCGTGCCGGGGTCCTCACCGGCGAGGCGGCGGTCACGATCGGCGCGACCAACCAGGGGATGGTCGCGGGCGACATCGTCAACACCGCGGCACGGCTCCAGTCGGTGGCGCTGCCGGGCACGGTCCTCGTGGGCGAGGCGACATTCCGGGCCGCGTCGGCGGCGATCGCGTTCGAGGATGCGGGGGTGCAGGCGCTCAAGGGCAAGGACGAGCCCGTCGCCACGTGGCGCGCCCTGCGCATCATCGCGGAGCGCGGCGGGCGCAATCGCTCCGACGGCCTCGAGCCACCGTTCGTCGGACGCGACGATGAGCTGCGGACGCTCAAGGAGGCGTTCAGCGCGACCGGCCGCGAGGGTCGCGCACGGCTGGTCTCGATCACGGGGCCCGCAGGGATCGGGAAGAGCCGTCTCGCGTGGGAGTTCGAGAAGTACCTCGACGGCGTGGTCGAGGACGTGTGGTGGCACCACGGCCGTTCGCCGGCCTACGGCCAGGGGATCACCTTCTGGGCCCTCGGCGAGATGGTCCGGGCGCGTTGCGGGATCACCGAGAGCGCCGACGCTGAGGCGACGCGCACGGCCGTCGACGCCATGCTGGAGCGGTACATCCCGCTCGTGGCGGAGCGGGCCTGGATTGCGCCCGCGATCCTCGCGCTGCTGGGGATCGAGGCCGACAAGGTGGCCGCGGACGAGCTGTTCGCGCGCTGGCGCCTGCTGTTCGAGCGGATGGCCGACACGGGAACCGTCGCGCTCGTCTTCGAGGACCTCCACTGGGCGGATCCGGCCACCCTCGACTTCATCGACCACCTCCTCGACTGGTCGAAGCAGCACCCGATCTTCGTCGTGACGCTCGCCCGCCCCGAGCTGCTCGACAACCGCCCCGACTGGGGCGTGGGCCGCCGGTCGTTCGTGGGGATCGCGCTCGATCCGCTGGCCGACGACGCCGTGCGCCAGCTGCTCCTGGGCGTCGCACCCGGGCTTCCCCCGGATGCGGTCAGCCGGATCGTCGCACGTGCGGAGGGCATGCCCCTGTACGCCGTGGAGACGATCCGGATGCTCGTGGCCGACCGCCGCCTCGTCCTCCAGGGCGACGAGTACGTCGTCAGCGGAGACGTCGCCGACATCGCGGTGCCGGAGACGCTGACGGCGCTCATCGCCGCCCGCCTGGACGCGCTCGATCCGGGGGATCGGGCGCTTGTGCTCGACGCGTCGGTGCTCGGCCAGTCGTTCGTGCCCGATGGGCTGGCCGCGGTCAGCGGGCTCGAGCGCGACGCCGTCGAAGGGCGGCTGCGCACCCTGGTGCGGCGCGAGCTGATCACCCTGGAGGCAGACCCGCGCTCGCCCGAGCGCGGGCAGTATGCGTTCGTCCAGGCGCTCATCCGCGAGGTCGCGTACAACACGCTGGCGAAGCGTGATCGGAAGGAGCGCCACCTCGCGGCGGCCCGCTACTTCGAGGCCATCGGATCGGACGAGCTCGCGGGCGCCCTCGCCGGCCACTACGTCGCCGCGTACGAGAACGCTCCAGCCGGGCCGGAAGCCGATGCCCTCGCCGCGCAGGCCCGCATCGCGCTCCGCGCCGCCGCAGACCGGGCCTTCGCGCTCGCCTCGTTCCAGCAGGCCGTCGCGCTGCTCGAGGCCGCGCTCAAGGTCGCGCACGACCCCGGTGACCGGGCAGCCGTCCTGGAACGGATGGGCACGGCCGCCAGCATGTCGGGCCGGCACGGCGAGGCGATCGCCTGGCTGGCCGAGGCCCTCCAGGCGGCCCGCGCTGGAGCGTCCAGCCCCGACGTGATGCGGGTCAGCCTCGAGCTGGGTCGCGTGCTGATCGAGGCGGGCTCGCTCGGTCGAGCGCGCGAGGTCCTCCAGACGGCGGAGTCCGAGTGCGGCGCCGGCGACCCGGTTCAGCTCGCGGCCATCCGGAGCCTGCTCGCACGTGCGCTCATGATGAGCGGGCACAGCGAGGCTGCACGTGTCATGGCAGACCAGGTTCTCGAGCTGGCGGAGGCGGAGGAGCTGTGGCCGCTGCTCGCGGACACGCTGGTGACGAAGGCCGGGGTCTACAGCAACTCCGGTCGCGCCCGGGAGGCGCGCGCACTCCTCGATCTCGGGCTCTCGCTGGCCGAGGAGCATGGCCTCCTCAACACCCGGTTCCGGGCGCTCTACAACCGGTGCGGCGCGGCGGCGAACATCGACATGCGCGCGGCGCTGGAGTCCGCCGAGGCTGGTCTCGCCCTTGCCCGGCGCATGGGCCTGCCCTACTGGGAGCAGGCGTTCGTCGGGATCCTCGGACAGTTCGCCGTGCGCCGCGGCGCGTGGGACCTTGCCGAGCGCGAGCTCCGGCCGGCGATGGGCCTGTCCCTCGAGGGCACGGACTTCATGAACGTGCTCACGGCGCTCGTGGAGATCGACGCATCCCGTGGCCGGGACGTGACATCCCTGCTCGAGCGGCTCGACCAGTTCGCTGCCGCCGACGTGGGAGGCGACTACGGGGCGCATGGCCTCGGAGCCCGCGGACTCGCCCACCTGTACGCCGGGCGCTACGCCGAGGCGGTGGACCTGTTCCAACGCGCCGCGGAGCTCCGGCCGGCAAGCTCGCGGGGCCTGGGGGTGTTGGCGGCGCGGGCGCTCGCGTGGGCGAGCGACCTGCAGGGTGCCGCTGCGGCGACCGCTGCGGCCCTCGATGCGCCACGAGAGGACCGGGCGACGGACTACCTCCTGCGCGTGCTGGTCGGGGCGCTCGATGGCGCACTGGGACGGGACCCCTCTGGCGTGACGCGTGCGCTCGACGCCCTGCGCAGGCTGGAGAGCGTCTCGGCCGACGCAGACGCGGGGCTCGCGGCGATCGATCTCGCCACGATCGTCGGCATCGAGGACACCGCCGTCGCGTCGGCCCTCGATGATGCGGAGGCGTTCGCGCGCGAGTCAGGGCTCGAGCGGTGGCTGGGGCAGATCGCCGCCATCCGGGACCGGCGCGCGGCCGCGACCGACGGCCGGGCCGCGGTCGCGTCGATGCGTCCCGCCGCCGAGGTCGAGCGAGGCTGAGCCCGCGACGGGTTGCCTAGGTCGCCCGGTTGCGCCGAGCGCGATAGCGCCGGATGAGCGCCGACGTGGACGGGTCGTGGTCGAGGGCCGTCGGGCCGGCGTCGGCCGTCAGCTCGCCCGCGATCGTCGTCGCGAGGACCTTGCCCAGCTCCACGCCCCACTGGTCGAACGAGTCGATCCCCCAGATCGCGCCCTGCACGAACACCTTGTGCTCGTAAAGGGCGACGAGCGAGCCCAGGACCCGGGGCGTCAGCCGGTCCGCGAGGATGATGGACGTCGGGCGGTTGCCCTCGAACACGCGGGCGTCGACCTGGTGCGCCGACACCCCCGCTGCCTCGACCTCCTCGCGCGTCCTGCCGAAGGCCATCGCCTCGGCCTGCGCGAACAGGTTCGCCATCAGCAGGTCCTGGTGGTCGCCGATCTCGGTCGTGGGGTTGACGAACCCAATGAGGTCCGCGGGCACGATGCGCGTCCCCTGGTGGAGCAGCTGGTAGTACGCGTGCTGGCCGTTGGTCCCCGCCGTCCCCCACACGATGGGCCCGGTCTGGTAGGTCACCCGGGTGCCGTCGAGCCGGACGGACTTGCCGTTCGACTCCATGTCGAGCTGCTGGAGGTAGGACGGGAAGCGCGCCAGCTCCTGGCTGTACGGGAGGACGGCGTGGGTCTCGAACCCGAAGGCGTTGCCGCACCAGATGCCGAGCAGCGCCATGAGCACCGGCAGGTTGCGCTCGAGCGGCGTGCGCAGGAAGTGCTCGTCCATCGCGCGAAAGCCGGCGAGCATGTCCCTGAAGTCGTCCGGGCCCACGGCCAGCATGAGGCTCAGCCCGATGGCCGAGTCCATCGAATAGCGCCCGCCGACCCAGTCCCAGAACCCGAACATGTTGGCAGTGTCGATGCCGAACTCGGCGACAGCATCGGCGTTCGTCGACACGGCGACGAAGTGCGATGCCACCGCGCGCTCGTCGCCGCCCAGCCCGACGAGCAGCCAGTCACGCGCGGTCCTCGCGTTGGTCAGCGTCTCGAGCGTCGTGAACGTCTTGCTCGCGACAATGAACAGCGTCTCGGCCGGGTCGAGGTCCGCGGTCGCGTCGCGGATGTCCGTCCCGTCGACGTTGCTCACGAAGCGGAAGCGCATCGAGCGCTCCGCGTAGTGGACGAGCGCCTGGGTCGCCATCGCGGGTCCCAGGTCGGAGCCGCCGATGCCGATGTTCACGACATTCCGGATCGGCGAACCCGTGAATCCCTTCCAGTCTCCGAGCCGGACCCTGAGCGCGAACGCCGCCATCCGGTCGAGGACCTCGTGGACGTCGTGGGTGACGTCCTGGCCGTCGACCTGGCGCGGCTCGTCGGCGGGGGCGCGCAGCGCCGTGTGCAGGACGGCCCGGTCCTCGGTCGTGTTGACGTGGTCGCCCGCGAACATGGCGCCGCGGCGCCCCTCCACGTCCGCGGCCGAGGCGACGGCGAGCAGGAGCTGCATCGTCTCGTCCGTCACACGGTGCTTGGAGTAGTCGAGGAACAGCCCTGCGCCCTCGGCGGTGAACCGCGTCGCGCGGCCCGGGTCCTCGGCGAACAGGTCGCGCAGCGTCCGTTCGCGGATCGACTTGTGGTGGGCCATGACGGCCCGCCATGCGGGCAGTCGGTCGAGGGGCGGGGTCGGCTCGTACGCGCTCATGTGCGGAGCGTAGACCGCGCGGCAGGATCCCGCGTCAGGGCGTCGTCAGGGGACGCCGTGCCACCCGTCGGAGCCGAGCTCCTGGAGCTCGCCCAGGCCGATGTCGAACCAGGCCCCCGCGAGGGTGAGGGTGCCCGCGGTCTCTCGTGACCGGATCCATGGGAACGTGCGCAGGTTGACGACGGACTGCTCCACGGACCGGAACTCGAGCGTCCGCCGGCCGCGCTCCGGGTCCGACCAGTCGCCCGGCTCCAGCTCGTCCGCGAGGTCGCGGATCCCGGCGACC
Source organism: Candidatus Limnocylindrales bacterium (assembly GCA_036504355.1). Taxonomy (GTDB): domain Bacteria; phylum Chloroflexota; class Limnocylindria; order Limnocylindrales; family CSP1-4; genus CAIXZV01. The sequence continues at coordinate 14,115 of DASXVG010000052.1, read as the reverse complement.
CAGGTGCCCACGAAGTCCGTCGACGTGAGCGGGGCTGCGTCGTCGAGCGCCGTCGAGACCGCCCCGCAGCGCCCGTGGCCCAGCACCACGATCGAGCGCACCTGGAGGGCGAGAACCGCGTACTCGAGCGCCGAGCTGGCCGCGTGGCTGCGCGAGTCGGGGGCGTACACGGGGACCAGCGCACCAACGTTCCGGACGACGAACAGCTCGCCGGGCAGCGCATCGAACACCGTCTCGGGGGCTGACCGGGAATCCGAGCACCCGATCACGATCGTCGTTGGCCGCTGGCCCTCGGATTCGAGCCGGCGGTAGCGCTCGCGCTCGGCCTGGTAGCGGGTCTGGCGGAACCGGCGATAGCCTTCACGCAGCTCGCCGGGGAGGGCAACGGACACGGCGGACCTCGCTCCGGGACGGGATGGTCGGGAGCCAATCCTAGCGCGGCGGCAGCGCGAACACGCGGGCCAGGACCGTGTCGCGATCCTCGAGGGTCGTCGTCGTGCGGACCGGCCAGGCAGCGAGCTCATGGAGCCCCGTCGCCGCGGTCGGCGGCAGGTACTTCCGCCCCGGGTCGCCCACGAGCACGCGGGTCCCGCTCGCGGCTGCCAGGCGGAGCCAGGGGAGGACGCGCTCGGCGAGTGGGCCCTCGTACCAGGTGTCCGCGGCGAGCAGCACGTCCACCGCCGGCGGCGGCTCGTCGAGGAGGTCACGGGTCGTGTACGCGGTGTGGACGTGGTTGGCGCGCGCGTTGAGGGCGACAGCCGCCTCCGCGAACGGGTCGATGTCGACGGCGGCGACGTGGGCCGCCCCGGCCTGCGCGGCGACGATCGCGACGAGGCCACTCCCCGTCGCGAAGTCGAGGACCGTGCGCCCGGCAACCTCTTCGGCGTGCTCCTGCAGGTAGCGCGCAAGGGCGAGCCCGCCCGCCCACGCGAACGCCCAGAACGGGATCGGCGCGCCGTCGATCTCCAGCATCTCCTCCACGGCGTGCCACACGGGCTCGACGGCATCGGCCAGGTGGAGGCGCACGCCGGGGACGCCGTCCACGGGCCGCAGGCGCGTGTGGCGCTGGACGAAGGCCCGCCGTCTCGACAGCGGCAGGTGTCGCGGCTGGTCCGATCTGGCTCCGTCACGCATCGGCCGCAGGATCGCACGCGGGCGGAAGGCACGGGCAACGTCGCCGTGCGGCGCGCTCCCACCGCGGGCCGGCCGCACGGCACCCGCTACACTCCCGCGTCGTGACCATCCCCCAGTCCCGCTTGCGGAACTTCTCGATCATCGCCCACATCGATCACGGGAAGTCCACGCTCGCGGACCGGCTGCTCGAGATGACCCACACCATCGAGGGCCGGCAGATGATGAGCCAGGTCCTGGACTCGATGGACCTCGAGCGCGAGAAGGGGATCACGATCAAGGCCCGCGCCGTGCGGCTGGAGTACACGGCGAAGGACGGCCTGGTGTACGGCCTCAACCTCATCGACACGCCGGGCCACGTCGACTTCGCGTACGAGGTGAGCCGCAGCCTCCAGGCGTGCGAGGGGGCGATCCTCGTCGTGGACGCCGCGCAGGGCATCGAGGCGCAGACGCTGGCCAACGTCCACCTCGCGATCCGCGAGGGCCTCACGATCATCCCGGTCCTCAATAAGATCGATCTGCCGTCTGCGCAGCCCGACGTCGTGATGGAGGAGCTGGAGAACGTCCTGGCGATCCCGCGCGAGGAGGTGATCCTCGCGAGCGCCAAGGAGGGCGTGGGCATCGAGGAGATCCTCGAGGCGATCGTCGCCCGGATCCCGCCGCCCAAGGGTGACCCCACGAAGGAGCTCCAGGCGCTCGTCTTCGACTCCCACTACGACCCCTACAAGGGCGTCCTGTGCTACATCCGGCTGGCGTCGGGCACGATCCGCAGCCACGACGTGATCCGGCTGATGGCGAGCGGTGCGGAGGCGGAGCTCCTGGAGCTCGGCGTGTTCCGCCCGCAGCTCGTGCCGGTCAAGCAGCTCGTGGCGGGCGAGGTGGGCTACGTCGCGACCGGCCTCAAGAACGTCCGCGAGGCACAGGTCGGGGACACGGTGACGACGGTCGCGAAGCCGGCCGCGGCGCCGCTGCCGGGGTTCCAGGAGGCGAAGAGCCTCGTGTTCGCGGGACTCTACCCGCTGAGCGGCCCCGACTACCCGCTCCTGCGCGACGCCCTCGAGAAGCTGCACCTCAACGACGCCAGCTTCACCTACGAGCCCGAGAGCTCCGTGGCCCTGGGCTTCGGGTTCCGCTGCGGATTCCTCGGCCTGCTCCACATGGAGATCGTCCAGGAGCGCCTCGAGCGCGAGTTCAACCTCGACCTCATCGCCTCGGCGCCATCGGTGGAGTATCGGGTCCAGCTCACGATGAACCGGGGCTGGGTCAACGTGGACAACCCAGCCAAGTTCCCGGACGTGGGCGAGATCGAGTCGATCGAGGAACCGTGGGTCAAGCTCGGGATCGTGACCCCGGACCGCTACATCGGCAGCCTCATGGAGCTCACGACGGGCCGCCGGGGCACGTTCGAGAACATGGAGTACCTGGACCCGCAGCGCGTCCACATGCACTTCGAGCTGCCGCTGGCCGAGCTCATCGTCGACTACTACGACCAGCTCAAGAGCCGGACCCAGGGTTACGCGTCGATGGACTACGAGGAGACCGGCTACCGCGCGGCCAACCTCGTCAAGCTCGACGTCCTCGTCAACGGCGAGCCCGTCGATGCGCTGAGCCTCATCGTCCACCGAGATCGGTCCCAGCTGACGGGCCGCCAGCTCGTCGACAAGCTCAAGGAGCTCATCCCGCGCCAGATGTTCGAGGTGCCGGTCCAGGCGGCGATCGGCAGCCACGTCGTGGCGCGCGAGACCATCCGCGCGATGCGCAAGAACGTGCTCGCGAAGTGCTACGGTGGCGACATCAGCCGCAAGCGGAAGCTGCTCGAGAAGCAGAAGGAAGGGAAGCAGCGGATGAAGCGCGTGGGATCGGTCGAGATCCCGCAGGAGGCATTCCTCGCCATCCTCAAGATGGGCGACGCGTGACCACGCGCCCCGTCTTCGCCCGCTGACGCCCGCCCGATGCCGGAGTTCGACCTCGTGGGCCTGCCCGGGATCGACGATGTCCCGGACGCGCTGCGGATTCTCATGGCGGTCGGCCTCGCCGGGTTGCTCGTCCTGCTGCGCTTCGACGCGGAGCGGTTCAACGCGGCCGAGTACAACGACATCGACCGCTGGGGCCGTCGGCCGTCGCTCCTTCGCCGGCTCGCCTGGTACACCCTCGGCGTCGGCCTCATCCTCGTCGTGCTCAAGGTGCACCCGGACCCCGTCAACGACCTGTATCTCAGCCTCGGGGACCGGCTCGGCGCCGTGATCCTGGGCCTCGCGTACGGTGCGGTGGGCACCGCGATCGCGATGGGCATCGCCTTCTACCGATACCACTACCTGCGGTTCCCGGGCCTCCGGCTCTATCCGGCCAACGTCCTCAACGCCATCGCCACGGCCTTCTTCGACGAGGCCGTGTTCCGCGGGATGGTGTTCGGGTTCCTGCTCCTGACCCCGATGGATGCCAACCTCGCCAACCTGACCCAGGCGCTGCTGTACGGGCTGGCGACCCGCCTCGGGGCGCCGGGGCGGCCGTGGTACATGCTCGCGGCGATCGTTGCGATCGGCCTCGCGGGCGGATGGCTCACGGCGATCACCGGGGGCATCGGCGCCGCGTTCATCGGCCACGCGATCACGCGGGTCGCGATCTTCGTAACCACGGGTCACGCCGGCATTCCGAAGGCGAAGGGCACCGAGGACGAGGAGATCGAGCGGCGCCACCGGACGCCCGAGGGCTGGCGCGTCCTCGGTCCGCGCTGATCCGGGGGCCGCATGACGGCCACATCGCTCGCGCCGGTCGCGCTCTACGTCCACGTCCCGTTCTGCGTCTCGTTGTGTCCATACTGCGACTTCGTGGTCTACGCGGGATCCGCCGCGCGTGGGCCGGCATCGCGCGTCGACGCGTTCACGGATGCGCTGCTCACGGAGCTTCGGCTCCGGGCTGACGCGGCCGACGCGGCGTTCGGGCGCGCGGGCACCGCGGGCCGCGCCCAGCTCGAGACGGTGTACCTCGGGGGCGGGACCCCGACGTTGCTCCCGGCAACCTCGATCGCTGCGATCCTGGATCTCACTCGGGCGCGGTTCGGCATCGCCAACGACGCGGAGGTCACGATCGAGTCCAACCCGGGGCCGGACGAGCGGGGCGACGCGCTTGGTCTCGTCGAGGCCGGCGTCAACCGGCTGTCGCTCGGCGCGCAGTCGTTTGAGCCGGCGCTCCTCCGGCGGCTGGGGCGGCGGCATCGTCCGGGCCACGTGGAAGACGCGGTCGGGGAGGCTCGGGCCGCCGGTGTCGCATCGATCTCGCTCGACCTGCTGTACGACGTGCCGGGCCAGGATGAGGCCGCCTGGGACAGGACGCTCGACGCTGCCATCGACCTCGGCGTGGACCACGTCTCGGCGTACGCGCTCACCCTCGACGACCCCGACGCCGAGGGCCTCACCGGCCCGCTGGGCGACCACCTCCCGACGCGGGCCGGCGCCCGCCGGTGGCGCGTCGACGCGGTCCGCGGGCAGGACGAGGATGTGGCCGCGGGGCAGTACGCGAACGCCGTGTCACGGCTGGCAGCGGCCGGGTTCCGCGGCTACGAGATCTCGAACTGGGGGCGTCCGGGCCACGAGAGCCGCCACAACCTCGTCTACTGGCGGCGGCGTCCGTACGAGGCCGTGGGCCCGGGTGCGCACGCGTTCGACGGTGCCACGCGCCGCTGGAACGCCGCTCGGCTCGACCGCTACCTGCATGCGCTCGCCCCCGCGGACGGGTCAGCTCCCGCCCTCCCGCCCGGCGCATCCGAGACGCCCGATGCAGCCGCCGCGGACGCCGAGGCGGTGATCCTCGCGCTGCGGCTTGACACCGGGCTTCCGCTGACGACGGCGAAGGCCGGGCCGCTCGCGCCGCACCTCGAGTGGGCGCTCGAGTCAGGCCTGCTGGAGCCCGTCGGCGGGCCGGGCGAGAGGCGCGTCCGCCTGACGACCCACGGCCGGCTCCTCTCGAACGAGCTGTTCGCCCGGCTCGTCTGAGGGAGAGGTGTCGGCCCGTTGTCATTGACACGGGTCCTGCCACCCCGCAGGATCGCCGCCTTCGCGGTCCCAGCCAGCCGCCCCGCGAATCCCCATGGAGATTCGCGATGCGCTTCGGTTCACGGCGTGGTGCCGTCCTGCTGGTTGTCGGCTGCGCGCTTGCGGGGCCGCTCGTCGCCCCCGTCGCGGCCGCCGGCGCGACGATCGTCGTCAACTCGGTCGGGGACCCGGCGCCCGGCAACGACGGCCTGTGCACGCTGCGCGAGGCCATCCTCGCCGCCAACAGCAATACGAAGAGCGGCACGGCCGCGGGCGAGTGTGTCGCCGGCATCGGCACCGACTCCATCGCGTTCGGCTTCACCAGCCGAACCGTGACGATCGGCAGCCAGCTGCCCGACATCGCGTCCAGCCTCACGCTCAACGGTGCGGGCTCGGTCACGATCGACATCGCGGGGCACGGCCACATCGAGAAGGCGTCGGGGACGGTGACGATCAAGGGCGCCACGATCACGCACGCCAGCAACGCCGGGATCCTGAACGACCTGCCGGGCAGCCTCGTCGTCGTCGACTCCACGATCAGCGGCACGACCGCCGGTCCCGCGATCTACAACGGCGGCACGCTCACCGTCCAGCGCTCGGTCCTCACCGGCAACACGTTCACGGGCGGCTCCGGGGCAGGCCTGTACAACAACGCGACCGCGACCGTGCTGGACTCGACGATCTCGCAGAACTCGGCCGACAACGGGGCCGGCATCAACAACTCGGGCCCGCTGACCGTCAGGCGGTCGACGATCGCCGACAACAACGCCACCGTCGGCTACGGCGGCGGGATCTACAACAACTCCAACGCCACGATCACCGCCTCCACGCTCAACGGCAACACCGCGGCCCAGGGCGGGGGCGGGCTGTTCACGGCGTTTGCGACCACGCTCGCGAACGTCACCGTCGCGGACAACAGCGCGGGCACCGCCGGCGGCGGGATCAACAGCAACACGAACGTCACCGCCACCAACCTGACGATCACCCGCAACTTCTCGGGCACCCCGGGATCCGGGTACTACAACGGGCTGTCGGCGATCCTCGTGAACACGATCGTCGCGGGGAACGTCGGCGGCGCCGACTACGCGGGCAACGGCGTCGCCGTGGGCTCCAGGAACAACCGGATCACTCCCATCGAGGGCATCGTCCTCAGTGACGTGCTCGACCCGTCCGGCCTCCAGGACAACGGCGGCCCCACGGACACGGTGGCGCTCGTGAACGTCGCCGGCAACCAGTTCAACATCGCGGGCGACCCGACTGCATGCGCCGCCTCGCCCGTCAGCGGCGTCGACCAGCGTGGCGTGACGCGGCCATCGAGCTCCTGCTCGGTCGGCGCCGTCCAGCTGGAGCGCACCGCGCCGACCGCCACCGGCCCGACGGCCGGGCTCCGCACCAGCGTCACGCTCTCCGGCACGGCGGTCCAGGCGCGGATCGCCTGGACCGGCAAGGACAACACTGGCGGCTCCGGCATCGATCATTACCGGCTCGACGAGAGCATCAATGGAGGCGCCTGGGCGACCGTCAACGCGTCGCTCACGAAGACGGCCGTCGCGCCGTTGCTGCCGACCGGCAAGACGTACCGCTTCCGCGTCCGCGCCGTGGACCAGGACGGCAACGTCTCGGGCTGGGCGTACGGCGCCACGTTCGCTGCTCGCCTGCTGCAGCAGTCGAGCAGCGCCGTCCATTACTCGGGGACGTGGGCAACCACGTGGTCGGCGTCCTTCTCCGGCGGGTCGACGCGGCGGAGCTCCAGCGCCGGCGCATCGGCGTCGCTCACGGCGACCGGTCGTGCATATGCCTTCGTCACGACGACCGGGCCGACGCGCGGCAAGGCGAAGGTCTATGTCAACGGGGTGCTGAAGGCGACGATCGACCTGCGCTCGGTGACCCTCACCTACCGCGTGCAGGCGTGGTCGATCCGGTACAGCACATCCACCAGTCGCACGATCAAGGTCGTCGTCGTGGGGACGAGCGGACGGCCGCGCGTCGATGTCGACGCGTTCGTGGTCCTGAAGTAGGCCCCAGCCGAGGGGCGACGGCGCCCAACGACCTGTCGGACAATTGGCGCGCGGCATCGTGCGATCCCGGGCCGTGGCATGGGAGCTCGCGGCATGGGGATGACGGCGGTTCACGGGGTTCCTGCGGCACCGGGTGTCGCGCGCGGGTCATGGGTCCACGTCCGACGGCGCGACCTGCCCGTCGGCGGGCGGGTGACGCCGGGCGGTGAGGAGGCCGAGGCAGCGCGCGTCCGCGATGCCGCGAACCGCGCCGCTGACGACCTGATGGCGCTCTCGGAGCGCGTCGGTGCCGCCGGGCACGAGGACGAGGCCGCCATCTTCATGGCCCATGCCGCGATGGCCTGGGACCCGACGCTCATCGATGCGGCCGTGGCGCGGATATCGGGAGAGGGCGAGGACGGGGTCGCGGCGATCCAGGCCGCCGGCGCGTCGGTCGCGGCGATGCTCGCCGCCCTCGACGACCCGATCCTGTCCGCCCGCTCCGCGGATGTCATCGACGTCGCCGACCGGATCGCGCGCCTCCTCGCGGGGTTGCCGGCGGAAGAGGACCTGCTGCCCGCGCCGGCCGTCGTGGTCGCGGACGACCTCTCGCCGTCGCTGACGGCCACCCTCCCGCGGGAGCACATCCTGGGGATCGTCCTCGAGGCCGGGTCGCCGACCGCGCACGCCGCGATCCTCGCCCGGGCATACGGGATTCCCGCGGTCGTCGGGGCGCATGGCGTGCTCTCGCTCCTCGCGGAGCGCGGGGCCGGGGCGGAGCTGGCGCTCGACGGCGCGACCGGCGAGGTCGTCCTCGCGCCCGATGCCGCGACCGCCGCCGACTTCGATGCGCGCGCCGAGCGCGTTCGCGAGTCGCGTGCCGCCGATGCCTCCGAGGCATCACTTCCGGCCGTGACGCTCGACGGGGTCGAGGTCACGCTGCTCGCCAACATCGGGACGCCCGCCGAGGCGGCGCCGGCTCGGGCGCTCGGGGCGCGCGGCGTCGGCCTGTTCCGGACCGAGTTCCTGTTCCTCGAGCGATCCACGCCACCCACCGAGGACGAGCAGACGGCCGCGTACCACGAGGCGGTGGCGGCGTTCGGCGGGGACCCGGTCACGATCCGCCTCCTTGACATCGGCGGCGACAAGCCCATCCCGTACCTGCCGATGCCGGCCGAGGACAACCCGTTCCTCGGCGTCCGGGCGCTGCGCCTCGCGCACGACCGGCCGGAGCTGTTCGTGACCCAGCTCCGCGCGTGCTATCGGGCCGCGGTCGCGGGCCCGGTCAAGGTGATGGCGCCGATGGTGGCGGACGCGGGTGATGCGGCGCTGCTGCTCGAGCTGGCTGCGCGCGCGCGATCGGAGCTGGCGGACGCCGGCGTGCCGATCGGGAGCGTGGACCTGGGCGTGATGCTTGAGATCCCGTCCGCGATCCTCGCGGCCGACTCGTGGTTCGAGGAGATCGCGTTCGCCAGCCTGGGCACGAATGACCTCACCCAGTACACGCTTGCGGTCGACCGGGGCAACCCGGCGCTCGAGCGCTACCGCGACGCGATGCACCCGGCGGTCCTGCGGCTGATCGCGATGGCGGCGGACAGCGCGAAGCGGGCGGGGATCTCGCTGTCCGTGTGCGGCGAGATGGGCGGCGACCCGGCGGCGGCGCTCGCGCTGGTCGGGCTCGGGGTCACGCAGCTGTCGATGGGTGCAGCGTCGCTGCCGGCGGTCCGCCGTGCGATCCGCGGCGCATCCACTTCGGCGCTCCGCGAGACGGCGCTGCTCGCGCTCCACGACCGCTCGGCCGCGGACGCCCGGGCGCGGTTCGCCGCCCTCCTGCCGGCGTGACGATCGGCGAGCTGCTCGACCAGCCGGGGCTGGTGTTCGCGTTCGTCTACGCGCTGGCGACGGCCCTCGTGGTCGTGTTCCAGCTCGGAGTCGCGGCGGGCAAGGCCTGGGGCGAGTACACGCTGGGCGGCCGCTACCCGGGCCGTCTCCCGCTCGTGCTGCGCATGGCCGCACTCGCGCAGGCGGGGGTGCTGGGCGCGCTCGCGGCGATCGTCCTCGACACCGCCGGGGTGGGCGACCTGGGCTGGGTGGCCCGGGTCGGGTGGCTGCCGTGGGTGCCGGTGATCGTCTCCGGGGTGAGCCTCGCGATGAACTCGGCGAGCTCGAGCGAGCCGGAGAAGCGCACCTGGGTTCCGGTCACGATCGTGCTGCTCGTCTCGAGCCTTGCCGTCGCCCTGCTGGAGGCGTGAGGCGTCGGCCGCCTCGTCAGTGGTAGACGACGAAGGCGTCGACGTCGATCCGGTGACCCGAGAGCACGCTCCGGAGCTGGATGGTGTGGGTGCCCCGGAGGCGCCAGCTCCCGCTGAACACGATCCGCCGCCAGTGGGTCGTGGATGCGTACAGGCTGACCGTGCCCCGATAGATGCCGTCGACGTAGACGCCGACCCGGCCGCGCGTGGAGCCCGTCGCCGAGACCCACGCGATCGCCCGTCCCGTGAACGTGAAGGACGCCCGCGCCGACGTCGCCTTGCTCCAGCGTGTGGCACCGCCCGATGCGTTCGAGGTGAGCTGCGTGGTCCACGGGCCGATCGGGTAGTGGACGAGCGATGACGTGCTCTGCGTCAGGGTCGGGACGATCGACGGTCCCGTCGCCCACGATCCCCAGTTGCCGGCGAGGTCGCGCGGGCGGACGCGGAAGCGGTACGTGTGGCCGAACGAGAGCGCCCTCGTGATCCGGGTGGTGGTCGTCGTGGCCACCGTGGTCCACGTGCCCCCGTCCCGCTGTTGCTGCACCTGGTAGCGGTCGATCCCGAGGCCGGTGCCGTCGGTGCCGGCCCAGCGGACGAGGGTGGAACCACCGCCAAGCGTCGACCGTACCGCTCCCTCGACCGTCGGTCCGCTCGTGATGAGCGGAGCGACGTCATCGGTTCCGACGAACCGGACCGTGATCTGGCCCAGCCCGGGCAGGGTGGTCGTGCCGTAGCACGCCGCCCCGACGCAGGTCCCGCACTGGCCCCCCTGCATCGTGCTCAGGAGCAGCATCCCGATCGTGGCGCCGATGGACCGGCTGAAGTCGTGCGCGTCGTCGGAGCTGTCGATCGGGTGGGCCAGCTCGACCCAGGTTGCCGTCCCGTTCGGGTGGCCACCCGCAGCCGACCCGTCATTCGTCCCCGCCGGCGGGTAGCCGGTCGCCGTGAACGTGTCGAGCCCGATGTTGGCCTCGGGCCACACGAACGCGTCGAGGAGCTCGATGCTGCCCGCGGCCGAGGAGTCGACGTGCGCCGCGAGCGAGTCGCTGCCGAGCCCGAATGGGTCTCCGTCGCCGTCATTGTCGAACGCGAAGCTGGGGTAGTACGAGCAGCCGGGCACGGCGGCGACCCGCACCCCGAGATACAGGTTCTGGTCATCGTTCATCACGAACAGTGACGCCGCGACAGCTCCCGTGCCGTCCACGCCGGCGAGGGTCTGCCGGAAGTCGAGCCGTCCGGCGCGATCCCACTCTCCGGCGGCCTGCACGCCGTCCACCTGGGCCGTTCCCCGCCCCGACAGGCTGACCTCGGCAGTCGACGCGGCCCGTGCGGGAACCGGCTGGGCGAGGGTCCCGACGAGCAGCAAGGCCGTCACGGCGGCCGCCGTTCCGGTCCAGCCGCGCCGCGCACGCAGGCCGATGGTCCGACGAGGCAGCGCACCGCCTGTGCGCTCGGCGGAGGTCGATCGAACGGGCATGATGATCCTCGAGGAGCGTCCGGACAGGGCATGGCCAGCGACCTGCGGAGCATGGGACGTCCGACCCCGGGTTGCGTGACAGACTCGCGGGCGCTAGACTTTCGACACCGCAGTTAGCACTCTCGTGGTTCGAGTGCTAACCATCGCAGGAGAGGCTCCATGGCGCGTCGCGTGCGTCGCTCCAGCGGCCCCCTTGATCTTCGCTCCCAGGCGATCCTTCGGGCCGTCATCGAGGAATACGTGACCACCGCGCAGCCGGTGGGCAGCCAGGCGCTCGTGGAGCGCTATCGGCTCGGCGTGTCCAGCGCCACGGTTCGCGCCGTGCTCGCGGAGCTGGAGGCGGCGGGCCTCCTCGGGCATCCGCACACGAGCGCCGGCCGCGTCCCCACGGAGCATGGCTACCGGTACTTCGTGGAGTCGATCATCGAGAGCGCGCCGCTGCCGCCCGTGGAGCAGCTGATGATCCGCCACCAGTTCGGGCAGGTGGAGTACGCGAGCGAGCACTGGTTCCGGCTCGCCGCGACGACGCTCGCCAGCCTGACCCGTGCCGCCGGCCTCGCGACGCCCGCCAAGCCCAGCACGGCCCACCTCCGGCACCTCGACCTGGTCTCGATCAGCGACCGTCTCGCGAGCCTGATCCTGGTCCTCCGCGAGGGCAGCCTCAAGCAGGTCCTCGTCACCCTCGACGAGCCGACCGAACAGGCCGAGCTCTCGGCCGCGGCCGCCTTCCTCAACGACCTCCTCGCCGGCCTCACCGCCGCCGATGCCGAGCGCGTCGTCGCCCGCCTCGACGAGGCCGATCCGACCGTGGCCCTCCCTCGCCGCGTCGGCGATCGTGTGGTGCGTAGCCTCCAGGAGTTCGACGGCGCCGCGATCGAGGAGCTGTTCAGCGACGGCCTGCTCAACGTGATGGCCGCGCCCGAGTTCGCCCAGAGCGAGAAGCTCCGGCGCGTCTTCGCGGCACTCGAGAACCGCGTCTATCTGGCGGAGCTCATCAGCGGCGTCGCCGGCGCCGGCACCGTCAGGGTGTTCATCGGCAGCGAGAACCCCGCCGAGGACATGGCCGATGTCTCGCTCGTCCTCGCCCCGTACGGCCGGCCCGGCCGGGCGGTCGGCGTGGTGGGCGTCCTCGGACCAACACGCATGTCCTACCCGCAGGCGATCGGCACCGTCCGGTTCGTGAGCGGGCTCATGAACGAGCTCATCGACCACCTGTACGCATGACCCAACCCCGGAGATCCATGAACCGCAAGACCCGCGCCGAGGAGCGGATCGAGGAGCTCGACGTCTCCCCGGTCGCCCTGCTCGCCCAGCTCGAGAAGACCGTCGCCGCGCGCGACGAAGCCCTGGCCGCCCGCGACGAGGCCGTCGCGAAGGCCGACGAGTACCTGTCCGCGCTCCAGCGCGAGCGGGCGGAGTTCACCAACTTCAAGCGCCGCACGGCCGACGAGCGCGTGCGCGATGCCGGGCTTGCCGGCGAGGACCTCATCCGCAAGGTGCTCGTGCTCGCCGACGACTTCGACCGGGCGATCGCCAACGCGCCGGCGAGCCTCGAGGGCGACCCGTGGTTCGAGGGCATCGCGGCCATCGATCGGAAGCTCCGGCTGCTCCTCGAGAGCGAAGGCGTGACGCCGCTCGAGGCCGCGCCCGGCACGCCGTTCGACCCGCGCGAGCACGAGGCCGTCGTGAGCGTCCCCGGCACGGGCCGCGCCGAGGGCGAGATCGTCGACGAGATCCGTCGCGGCTACCGGCTGCGCGACCGGGTGATCCGCCCGGCGCTGGTCGCGGTGGCGACCGCGACCGAGGCGGAGCCGCCGACCGGCCCCATCAACTGATCCATCCACCCAGCCCGAACACGCACCCACCTGACCCCAAGGAGAGACCCCGAACATGGGCAAGATCATCGGCATCGACCTCGGGACGACGAACTCCGTCGTCGCGGTGATGGAGGGCGGCGAGCCTACCGTCATCCCGAGCTCGGAGGGCAACCGCACCGTCCCCTCGGTCGTCGGCTTCAGCAAGACCGGCGAGCGCGTGGTCGGCCAGCTGGCCAAGCGCCAGGCGGTCACCAACCCGACCAACACCGTCTATTCCATCAAGCGCTTCATGGGGCGCCGCTGGGACGACCCGGAGGTCCAGCGGTCCAAGGCGTTCGTCCCGTACACCGTCGAGAAGGACGGCAAGTCGGACGGCATCAAGGTCGTCGCGGACGGCAAGAGCTACACCCCGCCGGAAGTCTCGGCGATGGTGCTCCAGAAGCTCAAGGCCGACGCAGAGGCGTACCTCGGTGAGAAGGTCACCGAGGCGGTCATCACCGTCCCGGCGTACTTCGACGACACCCAGCGCCAGGCGACCAAGGATGCGGGCCGCATCGCCGGCCTCGACGTCAAGCGGATCATCAACGAGCCCACCGCGTCGGCCCTCGCCTACGGCCTCGACAAGAAGGCCGACGAGAAGGTCGCGGTCTACGACCTGGGCGGCGGCACGTTCGACATCTCGATCCTCGAGCTCGGCGAGGGCGTGTTCGAGGTCAAGGCCACGAACGGCGACACCCACCTCGGCGGCGACGACTTCGACCAGCGGGTCATCGACTGGCTGCTGGCCGAGTTCAAGAAGGACCAGGGGATCGACCTGTCCAAGGACCAGCAGGCTCTCCAGCGCCTCAAGGAGGCGGCCGAGAAGGCGAAGATCGAGCTGTCCTCGACGTCCTCGACCGAGATCAACCTGCCGTACGTCACGGCCGACGCCTCCGGGCCGAAGCACCTCGTGATGACGCTCACGCGGGCGAAGCTCGAGGAGCTCGTGCGCGACCTCATCGAGAAGACGAAGGCGCCGGTCGTGGCCGCGCTCAAGGACGCGGGCCTCAAGGCCGGCGACATCGACGAGGTGATCCTTGTCGGCGGCATGACCAGGATGCCCGCGGTCGTCGACGCCGTCAAGGCGATGTTCGGGGGCAAGGAGCCTCACAAGGGCGTCAACCCGGACGAGGTCGTGGCCATCGGCGCCGCGATCCAGGCCGGCGTGCTCGGCGGCGAGGTCAAGGACGTCCTCCTCCTCGACGTGACGCCGCTGTCTCTCGGGATCGAGACCCTGGGCGGCGTCATGACCCGCCTCATCGACCGCAACACGACCATCCCGACCTCGAAGTCGCAGGTGTTCTCGACGGCCTCGGACAACCAGAGCCAGGTCGAGATCCACGTCCTCCAGGGCGAGCGCGACTTCGCCGC
>DASXVG010000051.1:0-30883 GCA_036504355.1 Candidatus Limnocylindrales bacterium | reverse complement strand
GGGTGCCGCGGGGGACCAGCGCTCCCCCGCCGTCACGTCCGCGCGCGCGCCCGCCGGGATCACCACCTCCGCGACGCGGCGGTCCCGCAGCCGCTCCAGCAGGGCCTCGCCGGCGGTCACCGGTGCCCCGTCCTCGATCAGCGGCCGATCGCCCGGCTGCAGCGCGAACCGCGCTTCGAGGTCGGCCTCGACGAACCGGCGCGACGGGATCTCCGCCAGCCAGCCGGACGCGGGCGTCGTGGCGACCGCGCCGACAGCGTGGCGGCCACGGGACGTCATGCGTCGAGCCCCGCCCACAGCGCCGACTGCCAGGCGGTCAGCAGGTCACGTCGGCGCTCCAGGCGGTCCGGCAGGCGGAGGGGCACGTCCCGCAGGTCGACGAGCAGCCCGCCGAGCCCGCCCGTCACCTCCGCGCCGAAGTGGCGGGCCTTCGGCCCGAGCAGCACCGGGTCCTTGAACCGCACCTCCACGACGGCACGTTCGCCGGGTGGCAGGTCGACGAGCTCGAGCCCACCGGGCACGAGCTCGAGCTCCGTCTCGCCGGCGGAGCCGCGGACCTCGATGCGGCCGACCGACTTGCCGCCGCGGAGCCCCGCCGGCATCACGACGGTGCCGAGGGGCACGAGCAGCTCGTCGCGCAGGTCCGCGATGACACGACGGCGTTCGTCGGGGTCCTCGATCGTGCCCAGCGGCGCGAGCAGGCGCGCGTGGTCGTGGCCGAGGCCGCGGATCCCTGGCCGCCGGACCACGTCGGCGAGGGCGAGCGCGATCGCGGGGCCCGGTGCCACGGCCCACGCGCCGCCCGCCGCGATCGCGATGTCCGGCGCCGGCGCGGCGTCCATCCATGGAGTGGCGGCCAGGAGCCTGACCACGGCTGCCCGGACCGCCGCGAGGCGGAGCAGGGCCCCGTCCCCGGCCGCGTCGCCCCATGGCCACACGGCGAGCTCGCGGAGCCGGTCCCGGACCCGGAGCCGGTCGAGGGGGATCGTGAGCCAGCCGGCGATGGCGTCGAGGTGCGTGTCGCCGAAGCCCCGCGGCAGGAGCGCGGCGTCGGCGACCACGGCCGACGTCACCATCGCCCCACCCGGGGCCGGCGCCGCCTGGACGCGCATCCCGGCGGCCTGGCCGACCTCGATGGCCTCGAGCCGCCGACCCAGGACGTCGGCCAGGGTGCCCAGCCCAACTCCGAACGACCGACGGCCGTCCGGCTCGACGCCGCGGAGCGTTTCGAGGAGCTCCCGTAGGGGCGCACCGCCGCCGGCATCGGGCGACGGGGCGAGAACCGTGGCGCCCGGCCGGCCGGGCCGGATCGCGGCCTCGTACCGGCCGCCCGGCGTCGCGAGGCCACCTGCGAGCACCATCACGACGTCCGGACGCCGCTCCGTCGCGGCCGCGACGAGCGAGGTCAGCTCCGCGAGCAGCGGGCGCTCGTCACCCCCCGGTGGATCGCCGGCACCGGCCAGGACCGCCGTGAGCCGCGGGTTGGCGAGCGCCGCGGCCGCGGGCAGGATCTCGGCTCCATCGAGGATCACCCGGTGGACGCGCCAGCCCGCGCCGGCCGCGGCTGCCACGAGGGGCGCCGCGACCCGGGCCGTCGCGGCGAGGACAGCGAGCTCGGGCGGGGCCGTGGTCTCGCAGGCGACGCGCGGCAGCGAGTCGAGCCCGGCCGGTCCCGCCAGGGCGAGCGCGCCCGCCAGCTCGGGGTCAGCCTCGGCAAGGCGCCGGCGGAGCCGCTCGAGGATCGCGTCGGTGTTGACCGCCGCCGGTGCCGCGGTCGCGCCCAGCAGCCGCCAGTGACCGTCCACGCGGCCGACGAGGGAGGCTGCGACGGTCGCCGTCCCGCGATCGATCGCGGCGAAGGCCCGGGGTTCGCTGCTCACCCGGTCGATGCTACCAGCGCGGCGCCCGACGCCCGGGTCGCGACGTCAGGCTCGCCGGCGGTCAGGCGTCCCAGCCGTCGGACTCGTCCAGCTCCTCGAGCCGGTCGATCAGCGCCTCGATCCCGATGTCGTCGCGCAGCAGCTCGCTCGCCGACGGGGTCTGGCCGCCGAACAGCTCGCGGAGGACGGGGTCGAAGAACAGCATGGCGGGGGCGCCGAGCGGCCGGTACGGGCGGCTCGCCTCGAGGAAGTGCACCGCGGGCCCCGTCAGCCCCCGCAGACGGATCTCGCGCGCGACGGCCTCGACGAGCGCCTCACGTCGCTCGTCGAGCGGCTCCATGGGGAAGCTCACCCAGGATCCTCGGCGGACCCCGGGGCACCCGTCGCCCCGGCGGCCGGCGTCGCCTCGACCGCGCGGTCGGGCCCGACGGGCGTCCAGGTGGCGGTCGACAGCAGCGGGCGGGAGGGCGCGGGCTCGCCCGCGGAGAGCGCGGCCGCGAACGCCTCGTAGGCGGCGGCGCCGCGAAGGGCGAAGATGACGTGCTCGATCGACGACGGTGTGCGCAGCTCCTCGCGGACGGCATCGACCGCGACGCGCGCGGCCTCGTCC
Source organism: Candidatus Limnocylindrales bacterium (assembly GCA_036504355.1). Classification (GTDB taxonomy): domain Bacteria; phylum Chloroflexota; class Limnocylindria; order Limnocylindrales; family CSP1-4; genus CAIXZV01. Next base: position 28,393 of record DASXVG010000051.1, on the reverse strand, counting down.
AGGGGAAAGCCGCCGATCCCCGTCCCGAGCGCCGGGAAGGCGACGCTCTGGAGGCCAAGCTCGCGCACGCGGGCCATGGCGCTGCGGGCCGCCCGGTCGATCGCGCTGGCACTGGTGCGGCGGTCGCGCTCGAGGCTGATGGCGTGGATCACGACCTTGGCCGCGAGCCGGCCGGCCTCCGTGACCACGGCATCACCGATCTGGCGCGGACCCTGGCGCACGGCCGCGAACTCGATGGCGTCCCCGCCCGTGCGCTTGAGCTCGCTGGCGACCCCCGCCGACATCCACAGCGACGTGGACGCCGGGCTCACGATGGCATCGACCTCGAGGTCGCAGATATCGCCGTTCCAGAGCTCGATGCGTGCCACTCGGACCTCCCTCCCGCGAGGTACCGGATCTCCACGGGTGAACCGGCGGCATGGTACACCCGTGGCAGTCGCCGGGACATCGCGGTGACCACCTCGTAGCTGATCGTTCCGCCAGTCGCCGCGAGATCGAAGGCGGTGATCCGCTCGACACCCTGCCGGCCGATGAGCACGAACTCGTCGGCCTCGGTCACGAGGTCGCCGGGGACGTCCGTCACATCCGCCATGACGGCATCCATGGCCACCCGCCCGACGATCGGCACCCGGACGCCCCGGACCAGCGCCTCGGTCCGGTCGGACCACGTCCGTCTCCAGCCGTCGCCGTAGCCGACCGGCAGCGTCGCGATCCGCGACGGCCGCGCCGTGACGAACGTGGGCCCATACGAGACGCCGTGCCCCGCGGGCAGGTCCACGACCCGCACCGGTCGCGCGTAGAGCGCGAGGACCGGCACCAACGCCCCGCCCGCAGCCGCGAGCTCGGGCGGTGGACGGAGCGTGTCGGGGACCAGCCCGTACACGGCGATCCCGGTACGGACCGCGTCCCAGCGGGCCACCCGACCGCCGAGCACGCCGCCGCTGCCGGCGAGATGGCGGTTGCCGTCGGCCTCGACGCCCGCGGCTTCGATGGTCAGAAGCGACCCGGCGAACCGCTCGTCCTGCCCGATCGCGTTCGCCGCATCGTCGGCGGCCGCGAGGTGGGTCCACACGCCGCCCAGGCGCACGCCCGGCGCCGCGCGGATGGCGCGTGCGGCCGCGGCCGCGTCGTCCGGGAGGACGCCTCCCCGGCCGAGACCCGTCTCGACCTCGAGATGCACGACGAGGTCCGGCGCGCCGGCCGCCGAGGCGGCGGCGGCCCCCGCGAGCGTGCGCTCGAGCTGGCCGCCCGAGCCCGCCGCCACCGCGAGATGCGCCCAGGCCGCGGCTTCGAGCTGCTCGAGCGGGATGGGGTACAGGACGAGGATCGGGAGGCTGACGCCGGCATCGCGGAGCTCCAACGCCTCGTCGAGGGTGGCCACGGACAGCCCGTTGGCCCCTGCCCCCTCGAGCGCGAGCGCGATCGGGACCGCGCCGTGACCATAGGCATCGGCCTTGACGACCGGCTCCACTCGGACATCCGGCCCGACGGCAGCTCGGAGGACGGCAAGGTTGCTCCGGAGCGCATCGAGGTCCACCTCCAGCCAGGCGGTGCGGGGCAGCGGCGGCAGGCCGGCCCGCGCGAGGCGCGTCTCCACCCGCTCGCGGGCCGGCACCGCTGTCTCGGCGGCAGCAGTGCGACGGCCGGACGAGCGCCCGGCGCTCAGGCGCCCGCTCCGTCGGTGCCGGCGCCTCCGGCGACCGCGTCGTCGGCACGCGCCCCGAAGCCCAGCCTGCGCCCGCCCCGCTGGCGCTCCGCGATGGCAGCGAGGCGCTTGCGCCCCACGGGGAGCGCGTCTGGCAGGTCTCCCGCGAGCATCCCGGCGTCGCCGATGCGCTCGCTCACCAGCTCGCCTGCGAGGCCGTGGAGATAGACACCCAGGCGGGCCGCGTCGAATGGCGCGAGGCCCTGGGCGAGGAGGCCGCCGATCGTCCCCGCGAGCACGTCGCCCGTGCCGCCGGACGCCATCGCGGGGTTCTCGAACGGCGCCATCGCCACGGTGTCCTCCGGACCGGCGACGACGGTCCTGGCGCCCTTCAGCACGACGACCTGGCGCCACTCGACGGCGGCCGCCGCGGCGGCTTTCACCCGCGCCTCGTCGTCCCCGACGAGGTCGCCATCGTCGGCCGGTTCGTGCCCGCTCCCGGCGCGGAGCCGCGCGAACTCGCCCGCGTGCGGGGTGAGGACGCACGGGCGGGTCACCCGGTCCCACCAGCCGTCGGCGGACGCGAGCGTGCGCAGCGCCTCGGCATCGAGGACCACGGGGCCCGCACTGCCCTCACCCGGCGCGGTGAGCAGCAGGCGCAGGAGATCCGCGGTCGCAAGCGACGGCCGGAGCCCGGGCCCGATGACCAGGGCGTCATGCTCGTGGTCGAGGATCTTGGCCAGCGCGGGCTCCGGGTCCACCTCCTCGACGTCGTCCTCCGGCAGGGCCATCGTGGTGGCTTCGACGACCTTGGCCGCGAACAGCGGCTGGAGTGACTCCGGGACGGCAAGCGTGACGAGCCCCGCCCCCGACCGCCCGGCCGCGCGACACACGAGCAGGGCGGCACCCGCGTAGTCGAGCGAGCCCGCGATCACCAGCAGCTTCCCGAACGAGCCCTTGTGGCCGCGCTTCGCCCGCTCGGGGATGAGCCGCGCCATCGCGTCGTCGTCGAGGAGCACCGCGCCCGCCGGCGCGGCACCGGACCCGCCGTCGGCGGTCGTCGCCGCGTCGCCCGCCCGTCGCCCGAACCCGACCGGTCGTCGATCCGTCATGCCGTGACCCCGTCCTCGTCCGTCGCCGCCGCCAGGGCTCGGGTCCGCTCGCTCAGGTCGCGCATCCGCTCGAACCGTGCGAGCAGCCTGCGCTCGCGGTCGTCGAGGCGCTCGTCGATGTCGAGCGGGAAGACGTACCTCCCGCCGGCCGTCCGCACCCCGAAGGCGATCGCCACCGCGAAGTCCGACTCGTGGGTGATCGAGACCGCGATCCGGCCCATCCCCAGCTGGTGGGCGCGTGCTGCAGCCCGGCCGTGGAGGCGGATCGCGGGCTGGCCGGTCGGCAGCCGCTCCACCTCGATGTCCTTCCAGCCGATTCCCCGGACCCCGAGGCCAAGCACCTTGGACACCGCCTCCTTGGCCGCCCACCGCCCCGCGAACGTCTCGGGCCGATCGCGCACGTAGCGCCGCTCCGCCTCCGTGAGAACTCGGTTCGAGAAGCGGGACCCGAACCGCTCGATCGATGCCCGGATCCGGCCGACCTTGATGATGTCGATCCCGAGCTCCGTCGTGCCCTCGGGGACGATGCCCGGCGGGAGGACGGGCTCGGGCAGCGAGCCGGGACGCGCCATCGCGCTACTCGACCGTGACCGACTTGGCCAGGTTCCGCGGCTGGTCGACGTCCGTGCCGCGGGCGACGGCGGTGTGGTAGGCGAACAGCTGGAGGGGAATGACGGCGATGGCGGGCGACAGTGCCTCGATCGTGTCGGGGACCCACAGGATGTCGTCCGCATAGTGGTTGATGTCCGCGTCGCCCTCGGTCGCCACCGCGATCACGCGGGCATCGCGGGCGCGGCCCTCCATGACGTTGCTGATCAGCTTGTCGTAGATCCGCGATCGCGTTGCGACGGTGACCAGCGGGCACTCCGCGTCGAGCAGCGAGATCGGGCCGTGCTTCAGCTCGCCCGCGGCATAGCCCTCCGCGTGCATGTAGCTGATCTCCTTGAGCTTGAGCGCCCCCTCGAGCGCCGCCGGGTAGGAGTAGCCGCGGCCGATGAACATGAACCCCCGCGAGTTGACGTAGCGCCGCGCGACGACCGCGATGTCGGCGTTGAGCTCGATGGCCCGCGCGGCGGCCTCGGGCAGCGCGCGGAGGCCGAGGCCCAGCTCCAGCTCCTGCTCCACCCCCATCGTCCCGCGCGCCTTGGCGATCGCCGCCGCGAGCACGATCAGCGTGGTGACCTGGGTCACGAACGTCTTCGACGCCGCCACCGCGATCTCCGGCCCGGCCTGGAGGAACATCACCGCGTCCGCCTCGCGGGTGATCGCGGAGCCCACGGTGTTGGTCACGGCCACGATCGGGGAGCCCTGCTCACGCGCCCAGCGGGTCGGGGCGATCGTGTCCGCGGTCTCCCCGGACTGGGTCACCGCGATGACGAGCGTGTTCGCGTCCAGCGGCGGCGGCGAGTAGCGGAACTCGGAGCCCACCGTGACCCGCGCCGGGAGCCCGGTCCAGTCCTGGATGGCCGCCGCGCCCACGAGTCCCGCGTAGGACGCCGTGCCGCAGGCGACGATCTCCACCCGGGTGACGCGCCGGAACACATCGTCGAGGCCATCGACCTCGGGCGCGTGGATCCGGCCATCCGCCGTGACCCGGCCCGCGAGCGACTGGCGGAGCGCCTCCGGCTGCTCGTGGATCTCCTTGAGCATGAAGTGGTCGTAGCCGCCCTTCTCGGCAGCCTCGGGCGTCCAGTCGATGATCGTGACCAGCCGCTCGCGGGGCGAGCCGTCGATCCCGGTCACCTCGACGCCGGTCGGGCGGACGTCGGCGACGTCGCCCTCCTCCAGGAACACGACCCGGTTGGTGTGGGCGAGGATCGCGGACACGTCGCTCGCGATGAAGCTCTCCTCGCCGTTGAGGCCCACGACGAGCGGGACGTTCTGGCGGGCGCCCACGAGGCGGCTGACCTCGCCCCGGTGCATCACGACGAGCGCGTACGCGCCCTCGACCTGCCGCAGGGACTCGCGCACGGCGTCCGCCAGGTCCCCCCGGTAGGCCTCCTCCACGAGGTGGGCGATGGCCTCCGTGTCGGTCTCCGAGGCGAGGACGTGGCCGCGGGCCTCGAGACCGTCTCGCAGCTCCCGGAAGTTCTCGATGATCCCGTTGTGGATCACCGTGATGTCGCCGGTGCAGTCCTGGTGGGGGTGGGCGTTGAGGTCGTTGGGACGGCCATGGGTCGCCCATCGGGTGTGCGCGAGGCCGATGGCGGCGTGCGGCGTCCGGTCCGCGATCGCCTCCTGGAGGTTGGCGAGCTTGCCCGCCCGCTTCTCGACGAACAGGTCCCCCTCCTCGTCCACGAGAGCGATCCCGGCGGAGTCGTACCCCCGGTACTCGAGCCGGCGCAGGCCCTCGATGAGGATGGGGCCTGCCTCACGGGGTCCGGTGTAGCCGACGATGCCGCACATGCGTGGTTCAGTTCCTCCAGGGATCGCGCATCGCGGCCCGGCCGCGGACGGTCAGTGTAGACGCTCCCCCGCGAGCGCCGCGATCGCATCGGCCAGCTGGGCGACCATCTCGGCGTCGCCTCCCTCGACCATCACCCGCAGCACCGGCTCCGTGCCGGACGGACGGACGAGGATCCGTCCATTGGGTGCGAGCCGGGTCTCCGCATCCGCGATGGCGGCCAGCAGCACGTCGTCGTTGTCCCACTGGTCTCGGTGACGGACCCGGATCGCCCGTTGCTGCTGGGGCAGGAGCGGGATCCGCGCGGCGAGCGTCTCGAGGCCCACGCCCGAGGCCGTGATCACGCGCAGCAGCTCGAGCGCGGTCACGATGCCGTCGCCCGACGTGCTGTGCTCACGGACGATCACGTGGCCGCTCTTCTCGCCTCCCAGGCCGGCGCCCGACACGAGCATCGCCGCGAGGATGTGCTTGTCCCCCACGGGCGTGCGGACGATCCGGCCGCCTGCGCCCTCCACGGCGGCCTGGAGCCCGCCGTTGGACAGGACCGACACCACCAGGCTGCGCCGGTCGAGCGCGTCCCGTTCGAGGCGCTCGAGGGCGAGGATGCCCAGCAGCTGGTCCCCGTCCACGAGCCGGCCGGTGCCATCGACCGCGACGCAGCGGTCCGCGTCGCCGTCGAGCGCGAACCCGACATCCGCGCCGTGCTCGATGACCGCGGCGGCGAGCGAGGCCGGGTCGGTCGCCCCGCAGCCGCGGTTGATGTTGTCGCCATCGGGTGCATCGTGGATCACCGTGACCCTTGCACCAGTCGCGCGGAGGATCTCCGGGCCGACCCGGTAGGCGGCGCCGTGGGCCGTGTCGAGGACCACGTGGAGCCCGCCCGCAACGACCCGTGTCGCGAGCGCCATCCGGCTGGCGACGTACGTCTGGAGCAGCCCGCTCGCGTCCACGGCCCGGCCGATCCGGGCGGGCGTCACCCCCGGCAGCTCGTCCGCCCGGAGCACGAGCGCCTCGAGGTCCTCCTCGGCGTCGTCGGCAAGCTTCTGGCCCGACGGGTCGAGCACCTTGAGCCCGTTGTCCTCGGCCGGGTTGTGCGACGCCGAGACCATGATCCCGGCCTTGAACTGTCCGTCACCCGCGAGGAAGGCGAGGGCCGGCGTGGGCACCACGCCCACCGTGTGGACGTCCGCGCCCATGCTCGTCGCGCCGGCCGTGATCGCGGCGACGAACATGTCGCCGGACCGGCGGGTGTCCTGGCCCACGACGAGCGCGCCGCCCGCGCCGACCACCTCGTGGGCCGTCGCGCGCCCGAGCGCGAACGCGAGCGAGGGGCGCAGGTCGACGTTCGCGACGCCGCGGATTCCGTCCGTGCCGAAGAGGCGGGTCATGGGGCTCCTCTCGATCGCGGCGCGGCTGCCGCTGCGGGGTTCAGGGTGAGGGGGAGGCCGCGCCGCCGGACGGCGCGGCGGACCCGGCCGGCGTCGCGGTCGCGTCCGGCGTTGCGGTGGCGGAGGCCGGGCTCGCCGCAGCCGGCTTGGCGATCGTGACGCTGACGGTCCGGGGCGAGATGGTGACGACCTCCACGCCCGACGGGATGACGGGCACCACGGTCACCTCATGGTCGCCCGTGCCGAGCCCGGCGACGTTCAGGCCGACCTCGAGCGGGCCGGCGCCGAGGCGGTCGAGATCCGCAGTGGACCCGAACAGCGTGAGGAGCACCTTGTCGACCGACAGGGTGTAGGTCAACGTCGGGTCCTGGCCGTCGAGGCGCAGGCCGGCGCCCAGCGTCCGGGTCTCCGTGACCGGTTCGACGGCCACGCTGACGGTCACGGTGCCGGCCCCGGTGGACGCGATCCCGTTGGGCGGGGCCAGGGCCACGGTCTGGCGGATGCTCGCGGTGGCGCCGGCGACGGACACGGGCGCGGTGTCGATCGAGACGAGGGCTGCGAGCTGCTCGGCGTCGCCCTCGACGGTCACGGTGAGCGGGGTGACCGTGACGTTCGCGATCCGGAACCCGGGGGCGGGCGCACCCGCGACGACCGGGCTCACGGCCAGCGTCCGCGATTCCTTGTTCGTGAACAGGGGGATCTGCACGTGGACGGTCGCCGGCTCCACGTCGATGCCGGTGACCGGGTCGCCGTTGGCGTCCACCGGTCGTGCCTCGATCTCGCGATCCACGTCGAACCCCTGCGGGTCGAGCGCCACGACGACCTCGGCCGCGACGACGCTGGCGACGGCGGACGCCGGGCCGCGGACGGTGACGACCTCGGGCGTGTAGGTCGTCTCGCCCACGTCGATGCGGTCCGGCGCGGGGCCGCGCTCGACTCGGACGGGGACCTGCTTCTCGGCAGAGCTCTCGAGCACGACCTGGATCGTGCGTGGCGTGACGCCCATGATCGTGATGTCCGGGTCCAGGGCCGTCACGCGGACGGGCACGTTGACCGGCTGGCCGTCGGGCTTGACGTTGGTGAGGTCGATCGTCGCCCGGAAGTCGCTCGCCCTGGGCCGTTGACTGCCGGCCGGCGCGAGATAGCGGATCGAGTCCACGTCCTTGAGCTGGTTGGTGATGATCGTCCCGGGCGGACGGTTCTGGTCGGTGACGGTGATCGGCCCCTGGACGGTGCTCGCGTCCTGCGACGCGACGAGACCGGCATACAGGAACGTCGCGAGGCCGATCGCGGCGAGCTTGAGCGGCCAGTTGTGGGTGACGAAGCCCACGGTCCGCCGGAGCGCGCGCGGCATGGTCATCCGCCGGTCACCGCGCCGGCGGGCGTTCCCGCATCGTCGTCCCCGCCCGCGGCATCGGGTACGCGGGCCGTGGCGGGATGGTCGTCGCCCGGGGCGGAGACGCCATCCGGGTCCCCGCGGGGCGCGGCCGCGAGCGCGACGGGCATGGTGACGGGCGTCGTCACGGTGGCGCCGTCCTCGCGGCGGCCCTGCCGACGGATCCGCAGCCGGCCGGAACGGCTCACCGACCCGCGACGCAGCCCGCCGGGTGCCGTCGGCGTCTCGAGCAGGGCGACGAGCGCCCGCTCCAGCTGTGCCTCGGTCGGCACGCGCACGATCCGGGCCCGTTCGACGACGCTCATCTGGCCGTTCTCCTCGGACACGACCACCGCGACCGCGTCGGTGTCCTCGGTGATGCCGAGCGCCGCCCGGTGCCGGGTCCCGAACCGCTCCGACAGGCTCATCTCGGTGAGCGGCAGGAGGGCAGCGGCGGCGAGCACGTCCCCGCCGCGGATGATCACCGCGCCGTCATGGAGCTCCGTGCGCGGCGCGAAGATCGTCGTCAGCAGCTCGTGCGACAGGTCCGAGTGGAGCATCACGCCCGACTCGGCGATCTCCTCGAGGCCCGTCTCCCGCTCGAGGACGATGAGCGCGCCGTGGCCCTCGCGCGACAGGATCCCGGCGGCCTTGGCCACCTCGGCCGCGACATGCTCGTTCCGGCGCTGCTCGGACGGGGCCAGGAGCCAGCTCAGGGAGCCGACCCGCCCGATCCGCTCCAGCGCGCGCCGCAGCTCCGGCTGGAACACCACGACGAGGGCGAACAGCCCGACCACCGCGCCGGCCTGGAGCAGCTGCGTGAACAGCCGGAGCTGGAGGAACTGCGCGAGCGCATACACCGCGAGCAGGATCGAGACGCCGATGACGAGGGTGACGGCCCGCGTGCCCCGGATCAGGCTGAACAGCCAGTAGATGAACAGGGCGGTGATCGCGATGTCGAGCAGGGTCGTCAGCGTGATCTGTCGGACGAGCGACTCGACGAACGGGAGCATCCTCGGCCGAGTGTAGCACCGGGGCTCCCGCGCTCAGCCGACCCGGTGGGGTCGCCGCCGAGCGCGCCGACACCCCGTCAGCCCCGGGCGGCCCGGGCGGCGGCCACGCGGTTCGCAGCCCCGACGTCCGCGTCGAGCGCGATCAGGCGGTCCAGCAGGTCGAGCTTCTCGGTCGCCAGCGCGCCCCACCCCCGTCCGTCATACAGCTCGACGAGGGCGAGGTGGAGGCCGACGTCGTCGGGACGGAGCGACAACGCGAGGTAGCACGCGTCGAGGGCAGCGTCGATCTGCCCGTCGCGGCGGTGCGCGGCCGCGAGGTCGAGCAGCAGGCCCAGCGCCACGGCTGCTTCCCCCTCGGCGATGGCCTCATCCGCGTCGCGCGCGAGGGCGGCGACGTCGAGGTCCGGCGCGAGGTCGCGATCCAGCGCGCTGCGGACCGGTTCGGGTTGCGCGGCGGCGGGAGCGGGCGCATCGTCCACCGCGGCGGACGCGGTCGCCGGCTCGTCGATGGCCACGAACTCGAGCGCCGCCGGCTCCGCGAGCGCCGGCTCGAGCACCGCCGGCTCGGCGACCGCGGGACCGTCGAGGACCTGGAGCGCCCGCTCCAGCGCCACCCGGCCCGGCTCTCCGGGCGCGCTCTCGCGGAGCCGCCCGATGAGCCGCTCGAGCGTCCGCCGTCGCTCGCGACCCTCGGCGAGCTCGAGGCCGCGGCGAGCGGCGTCGACCGCGTCGGCCAGCTTGCCGTTGGTCGCCCGCAGCTCCGCGAGCGCGTCGAACGCGTCGGCCGCCTCCGGGCGCCGGTCGAGGACCGCGAGCGCCTGGGCGCGCCCCAGCAGCGCGGCCTCGTCGCGTGACGAGAGGCTCAGCGCGGCCGTGTAGTGGCGGAGCGCGTCCGCGGGGCGCTTGCGGCGCATCAGTGCCGTGCCGGCGCTCGTGTGGGGCGTGGAGCGCTCGGGCGCGATCGCGGCCGCCTCCGCGTACGCGGTCAGCGCCTCCTCCAGCCGGCCGCGCAACGAGGCGACATGTCCGCGCTTCAGCGCGTCCTTGTAGCGCTCGTACAGGGCTTCGCCGCTCACTCGCTCCCCTCGTCGTCCGGGATCATCGGCCGCCGCCGAGCAGCTCGACGAGCAGCGCCTTCTGCGCGTGCAGCCGGTTCTCAGACTGCTCGAAGACCCGGCTCCGCGGTCCGTCCATCACGTCGTTCGTGATCTCCTCGCCGCGGTGCGCCGGGAGACAGTGCATCACGAACGCGTCCGGTGCACCGGCCAGGAGGTCCCGGTTGACCTGGTACGGCGCGAAGGCGTCGCGCCGCTCCTCGGCCTCGGCCTCCTGGCCCATCGACGTCCAGGCGTCCGTGTAGACGATCGCGGCCCCCTCGACGACCGCTCGCGGGTCGCCGTCGAACACCAGCCTGCCGCCGGCGATCGCGGCGAGCTCGCGCGCCCGGGCGACGATCCGCTCGTTGGGCCCGTAGCCGACCGGGTGGGCGAGGCGAACCTCCATCCCCAGCGTGGCGCCCATCAACGCGAGCGAGTGGTAGACGTTGTTGCCGTCGCCCACGAACGCGAGCGGGACGCCGCGGAGGTCCGTCCCGACGAGCTCCGTGACCGTGAACAGGTCGGCGAGCGCCTGGCACGGGTGCTCACGGATCGTGAGCCCGTTGATGACCGGGATCGACGCCCGGGCGGCAAGCTCCACCACGACCTCGTGCGGCCCCGTCCGGGCCATGATCCCGTCCACGAACCGCTCGAGGTTGCGGGCGACATCGCCCACGGTCTCGCGCCCGCCGAGCACGATCCCCTCGGTGAGGTAGATCGCGTGGCCGCCGAGCTGGGTCATCCCGGCCTCGAACGTCACCCGGGTCCGCAGCGACGGCTTCTGGAACAGCATCGCGAGCGTCCGCCGCTCGAGCGGCGGCTCGGCGTGCCGCCGCTCCGCGACGTACTCCGCCTTGAGCGTCGCAGCACGCTCGAACAGCGCCCCGATCTCCGCCGCGGACAGATCGGCGGCGCTGACGAGATCCCGTCCCCGAAGGCTGCTCATGCGACTCCCGATGTCCGTGAATCAGAACGCCCGCGTCCTCGCGGATCGCGGGCATTCATCGTACAGGCGGCAACGCCCGCGTCGGGCGTCAGGTGGCCGCGCCTACCGCTTCGTGTACTGCGGGGCCTTCCTCGCGCGCTTGAGCCCGTACTTCTTGCGCTCCTTCATCCGCGGGTCGCGGGTCAGGAGGCCGGCCTGGCGCAGCGGCAGGCGGTTGGCGTCCGGATCCACCTGGAGCAGCGCGCGGGCGATGCCGTGGCGGATCGCGCCGGACTGGCCGGTGACACCCCCACCCTCGACCTTGATGAGCGTGTTGTAGCGGCCCTCGGTGCCCGTCACGCGGAACGGCATCCAGAGCTCGGCCTCGGGCAGGATCCCGCCGAAGAACTCCTCGGGGGACTTCCCGTTGATGACCATCTGGCCCTCGCCGGGGATGAGGCGGATGCGGGCAACTGCCGTCTTCCGGCGACCGGTGCCCCAATAGAACGAAGGCGTCGACATCAGGGCTCCTTAGGCGAGCGGCTCGGGCTTCTGGGCCTGATGGGGGTGTTCGTTCCCCGCATAGACCTTCAGCTTGCGCAGCATCTGGGTTCCGAGCCGGTTGTGCGGCAGCATCCCCTTGACCGTCCGGCGGATGACCTCCTCCGGGCGGCGGTTCAGCAGGTGACCCAGGGTCTCCTCCTTGAAGCCGCCGGGATAGCCGCTGTGGCGGGCATAGACCTTGCTCTCGAGCTTGTCCCGGGTCACGGTGATCCGCGACGCGTTGAGCACGATGACATGGTCGCCCGTGTCGATGTGGGAGGCGTAGGTGGGCTTGTGCTTCCCCTCGAGGACGTGCGCGATCCGCGTCGCGAGGCGGCCGAGCGTCTCGTCCGTCGCGTCGACGACGTACCAGCGTCGCTCGATCTCGCTCTCTCGAGGCGTATAGGTCTTCGCGCTCATTCCTCGTCTTCCTTGTCGTCCCACGTCGTTCGTCGTCCGAGGACGACGCGACGGAGGCAGAGTCCCTTCGCGGGGGCAGCTGCCCCGTTGAGTGCGGGCTCCCGTCCGGCGAGTGCCGCCCGGAGGCCCGTTGCATCCATCCTGTCCATGCCGACCTCCACGAGGCCGGCGACCATCCGGCGGACCTGTCCCCGGATGAAGGAGTCCGCCCGGACGTCGATCGTCACCAGGCGGCCCTCGCTCCGGACCCGGACCGAGTGCACGGTCCGAACCGGGTTCCGGTCCGTCGCGCCCCCGAAGGCGGTGAAGTCGTGGCGGCCCTCGAAGACCGACGCGGCGTCCGCCATGGCGGCGATGTTCAGCTGTCTCCGCACCCCGAGCGCCTGGCGCTCGCGGAGCGGGCTTCGCGGCCCGTTCCAGACGGTGTAGCGGTACTCCCTGTACCGCGCCGCATAGCGCGGGTGGAACCCGTCAGGTGCCCGCCGGGTGTCGCGGATCGCGACATCCCGCGGGAGCAGGGCGTTGATCGCCCGCTGGAGCACCGCCACGGGAACCTCGCCGCGGGTGGTGAATGCGATCACCTGCCCCAGTGCGTGGACCCCGGCGTCGGTGCGCCCGGCCCCGTCGACCACGACCCGCTCGCCTCCGTTGAGGCGGGCAAGCGCGGCCTCGAGCTCTCCCTGGACCGTCCGGGCGTTCCGCTGGAGCTGGAACCCGGCAAAGTCCGTTCCGTCGTATTCACACCGGGCGCGGTAGCGCCTCGGCGCGCCCTCTCGAGCGCTCATGTCACCCCCGCTGATCCGGCCGCTGCGTTCGTTGCGCATCGGCGCGGCTGAGCGTTGGCTCGTGCCTAGACCAGCTCGATCTGCACGATCTCCGCGGCATCGCCCTTGCGCTGGCCGATGTGCACCAGGCGGGTGAACCCGGACTGGCGGTCGGCGTACTTGGGGGCAATGACCTCGAACAGCTTGGTCACGACGAGCGGCTCGTTCGGGAGCTCCGAGACGACCGTCCGCCGGGCCGACAGATCACCGCGCTTGGCGAGCGTGATCATGCGCTCCACCTGGCCGCGGATCTCCTTGGCCTTCGCCTCCGTCGTCTGGACTCGCTCGTAGCGCAGGATGGAGACGGTGAGGTTCTTGTACAGGGCCATGCGCGGGCCGTGCTTGCGGCTGAGCTTGCGCCCGTCGATCCGATGGGAGGACATCGCTTACTCCTCCTCGTCGCCGAGGGGTTCGTCGTCCTCGGCCTCGGCGAGGCCGTCCGACTCCGTCTCCGGGACGATGAAGCCCCGCATGCGCAGGCGCTCCTTCATCTCGTCGAGCGACTTCTTGCCGAAGTTGCGCATCCGGAGCAGGTCGTCGTCCTTGAGCTGGAGCAGCTGGCCGACCTTGACGATGTTGTTGCGCTTGAGCGAGTTGTAGGCCCGCATCGGCAGGTCCAGCTCCTCGATCGGCATGTCGAGCATGTTGGGCGGGAGCTGCGGCGCACCCGGGGCGGCGCGGTCCGGTGCGGCGGCCTGGACGCCGATCGTCACGAACGGCTGGAACTGGCGCACGAGGATGTCCGCGGAGCGCGAGAGCGCCTCCTCGGGCGTGATCGTGCCGTCCGTCTCGATCTCGATCGTGAGCTTGTCGAAGTTGGTCATCTGACCGACACGCATGCCCTCGACCCAGTAGTTGACCTTGCGGACCGGGGTGAAGATCGCGTCGACGGCGATGACGCCGATGGGCAGGGCTTCGGCACGCTCGGCGGCGAGGTAGCCGACACCGCGCTCGACCGTGAGGTCCATCTCGATCGTCACGTCGTCCGAGTCGATCGTCATCAGGACGAGCTCGGGATTGACGATCTCCACGTCTGCCGACTCGGCGATGTCCGCGGCGATGACCGGGCCGGCGCCGCTCTTGATCAGGCGGAGCTGGACCGGGTGCGACGCGAAGCTCTTGAGCCGGAGCTTCTTGACGTTGAGGACGATCTGGGTGACGTCCTCCTTGACACCCGGGATCGTCGAGAACTCCTGGTACACGTCACGGATCTGGATCGACGTGACGGCCGCCCCCTCGAGGGACGACAGGAGGACGCGGCGAAGAGCATTCCCGAGGGTGACGCCATAGCCCGCCTGGAGCGGACCGGCCTCGTACTTGGCGTACGTGCCGGCCTCGGCGACGGGCTCGATCTGGGGAGTCTCGAGTTCGATCATGAAGGGCGACTACCTCGAGTAGTACTCGACCACGAGCTGCTCGTTGAAGTCGAGCGGCATCTGGTCGCGGCGCGGCATGGCGATCACCGACCCGGCGAGGTTCGCCGCGTCGAGGCTCAGCCAGTCCGGGGCCTGGTGCGATTTGATCGTCTCCTTGACCACCTTGAACAGCTCGCGCTCGCGGTGCGACTGGCGCACCTCGACCTTGTCGCCGATCTTGAGGCTGTAGGAGGGGATGTTCGTCGGGACCCCGTTCACCGCGAAGTGGCCGTGGGCGACCATCTGGCGGGCGGCGGCGCGGGAGGGTGCGAAGCCCATCCGGTAGACGACGTTGTCCATGCGCTGCTCGAGCGAGCGGAGCAGGTACTCGCCGGTCACGCCGGAGTGGCGGGACGCCTCGACGAAGTAGTTGCGGAACTGCTTCTCGAGCACGCCGTACACGCGGCGGACCTTCTGCTTCTCGCGAAGCTGGAGGCCATAGTCGCCAACCTTGCGGCGGCGGACGCCATGCTGTCCGGGCGGCGTCGGACGCCGTTCGAAGGAGCACTTCTTGGTGTAGCAGCGGCTGCCCTTGAGGAAGAGCTTCAGCCCCTCGCGGCGGCAGAGCCGGCAGACGGCATCGGTGTATCGGGCCATGGTCTCTCGGTGCTCAGACGCGGCGCCGCTTGGGCGGGCGGCATCCGTTGTGCGGGATGGGCGTGACGTCGGTGATCGCGCTGACCTCGAGGCCCGCGGCCTGGAGGGAGCGGATCGCCTGCTCGCGGCCGGCGCCGGGTCCCTTGACGTAGACCTCGACCTGGCGCATGCCGTGCTCCATGGCACGGCGTGCGGCCCCGTCCGCGGCCAGCGCGGCGGCATATGGCGTGCTCTTCCGGGAGCCCTTGAACCCGGCGATGCCAGCGGAACCCCACGAGATGACGGCCCCGGTCTGGTCCGTGATCGTCACGATCGTGTTGTTGAAGCTTGCCAGGATATGGACGTGCCCCTGGGGGACGTTCTTGCGCTCCCGGCGCCGCTGCTTGACGGCGCGCTTTCGATCGGCCATGCCTTAGGGGTTCCTCGTCACTTCGTCTTCTTCCGCGCGCCGACCGTCTTCTTGGGTCCTCGGCGCTGGCGGGCGTTGGTCTTGGTGCGCTGCCCCCGAACCGGCAGGTTGCGGCGGTGCCGCGAGCCGCGGTACGACCCGATCTCGACGAGGCGCTTGATGTTCAGCGCCACCTCGCGACGGAGGTCGCCCTCGACCTTGAGGCTGCGGTCGATGACCTCGCGAAGGCGGTTGACCTGGTCTTCGGTGAGGTCCCGGACGCGCGTGTCGGGATTGACATTGGTCTGCTTGAGGATCTTCTGGCTGGAGGACAGCCCGACCCCATAGATGTAGGTGAGGGCAATCTCGACGCGCTTCTCGCGCGGGATGTCGATGCCTGCAATGCGTGCCATCGCGTCAGCCCTGCCGCTGCTTGTGCTTGGGGTTTTCGCAGATCACCATCACGGTGCCGTGGCGCCGGATGACCTTGCAGTTGTCGCACCGCGTCTTGACGGATGCTCTGACCTTCACCGGGTTCCTCGATTACTTCAGGCGGTACGTGATCCGACCCCGAGTGAGGTCGTACGGAGACAGCTCGACGCGGACGCGGTCGCCGGGCAGGATGCGGATGAAGTTCATCCGGAGCTTGCCGCTGATGTGCGCGAGGACGCGGTGGCCGTTCTCCAGCTCGACCGCGAACATCGTGTTCGGCAGCGGCTCGATAACGGTCCCTTCGACTTCGATCGCGTCCTTCTTCGCCAACCTGGCTCCCTGGTCCTCTCAGCAATGAGTGCCGACCCGGCTGGGCCGACACACGAACGGTGAGGATATCAACTCTCGTTGGATCCGACAACACCCCGGATCGGTCAGACCCTCGTCAGGATCTCCGGACCCTCCGCGGTGACGGCGATGGTGTGCTCGAAGTGGGCCGCCAGTGACCCGTCGACCGTGACGACGGTCCAGCGGTCGGGCATCAGCGCGGTCTCCTCGTGGCCCAGCGTGAACATGGGCTCGATGGCCAGGCAGTGGCCCGGCTCGAGGCGGATGCCGCGGTCGCGCGTCCGGAAGTTGGGGACGGCCGGGTCCTCGTGCATGTCGCGGCCGATGCCGTGCCCCGTGTAGCCCCGCACGACGCCATAGCCGCGCTCGGTGGCAATCTCCTCGACGGCGATCCCGATGTCGCCCACGTGGTTGCCCGGGCGCGCGGCGCCGATGCCCGCCATCATCGCGAGCCGTGTCGCCTCGACCAGCCCGGCGGTGGCGGGCGTCGCGGCATCGGGGCCCCCGCAGATGAAGCTGCGGGCGCCGTCGCCGTTCCAGTCCTGCCAGATCACGCCGACGTCCACGGACACGACCTGGCCCGCGCGCAGCTCCCGGTCGCCCGGGATGCCGTGCACGATCTCGTGATCGAGCGAGATGCACGTCGCCCAGCGATACGCCCGCGGATCGTCCGGGTTGTAGCGGCGGCCACCGATGTAGCCCACGAAGGACGGGATGCCTCCGGCCGCCCGGATGTGGCGGTCCGCCAGGCTGTCGATCTCCGCTGTCGAGGCGCCGGGGCGGACGGCGCCCTCGACGAGCGCCAGCACCTCGGCCACGATGCGGCCGGCCGAGCGCATCTTCGCGATCTCGGCCTGCGACTTGCGGGTGATCGCCATCAGCCGGCGGCGCGCTCCGACGGCGCGGTGGCGGGACGGATGCCGGCCGCAGCCAGGGCGGCGTCGATGGCCTCGGCCACCCCGCTGATCGACAACAGGCCGTCCACGGTGTGGAGGACTCCCGACGACCGGTAATGCTCGATGACGTCCGACAGGGCGGACAGCTGCTGGGCCATCCGGGCGCGGATGGTCGCGGGCTGGTCGTCCACCCGCTGGTAGAGCTCCGAGCCGTCGAGGTCACACACCCCCGCCACGTGCGGCGGGCTGAACACCTCGTGATACGGATGCCCGGCGGCGCGGCAGATCCAGCGGCCGGACATTCGCCGGACCAGCTCGTCGCCGTGGATGTCGATCAACACGGCCGCCGTCACGCGCTCGCCACGATCAGCGAGCGCCTCGTCGAGCGCCGTGGCCTGCACCGCGGTCCGCGGGAAGCCGTCGAGGATGACGCCGTGCCCGGCGTCCGCGCGGCCCAGCCGATCGAGCAGCAACCGGACGGTGATCTCGTCGGGGACGAGCTGCCCCGCGTCCATGTAGCGACGCGCGTCCATGCCCAGGGTGGTCCCGTCGCGGACGGCGGCCCGGAACAGGTCCCCGGTGGCGACCACCGGGATGCCGAGCCGATCCGAGAGAAGGGGTGCCTGGGTGCCCTTCCCGGCACCAGGGGCGCCGAGAAGAACAACCACGTTCACCGAATGAAGCCCTCGTACTGGCGAATCAGGAGCTGGGCTTCGAGCTGCTTCATGGTCTCCACGACGACGCTGACCACGATCAGGATGCCCGTGCCACCCAGGGCGAGATTCTGGAACTGCGGCTGGACGAGGCCGATGAACGGGGGCAGCGCCGCGACGATGCCCAGGAACAGGGCGCCGGCGACGGTGATCCGCGTGACCACCCGTGCGAGGTAATCCTGCGTCGGGCGTCCCGGACGGATGCCCGGGATGAACCCGCCGTTCTTGCGCAGCTGCTCGGCGGTCTCGTCCGGTTTGAACGTGAACGCCGTGTAGAAGTACGTGAAGCCGACGGTCAGCAGGAAGTACAGGAGGACGTACAGCGGGGATCCCTGGCCCAGCCACGCCACGACGCCCTTCGCGATGTCCCCGATGGGGCCCGGCGAGTTGACGAAGTAGCTGGCGATCTGGCTCGGGAACAGCAGGATGCTCACCGCGAAGATGATCGGGATGACACCCGCCTGGTTGACTCGCAGCGGCAGGAACGTCTGGCCGCCCTGGTACATGCGCCGGCCCCGGACCCGCGAGGCGTACTGGATCGGGATCCGGCGCTGGCCCTCCTGGATGTAGATGATCACCGCGACGGCGAGGACGCCCAGGATGCCGAACAGCACGAGGCGGGCGAGGTCCGGGTTGCTGAGAAAGCCGGTGAGCGCCCCGGGCGCACGGCTCACGATGCCCGCGAAGATGATGAAGCTGATGCCGTTGCCGATCCCCTTCTCCGTGATCAGCTCGCCCAGCCACATGAGGGTGATCGAGCCGGCCGTGAGGGTCACGATCTGGGTCAGCGTCTCCCAGCTGCCGAGGTTGAACGGCGTCGACAGCACGTTCTGGCTCGACAGGAGCGCGAGGAAGCCATACGCCTGGAGGAGCGCCATGGGCACTGCCAGGTAGCGGGTGTACTGGTTGATCTTCTGGCGCCCGTACTCGCCTTCCCGCTGCAGCGACTGGAGCGACGGGACCACGCCCGTCATGAGCTGCATGATGATCGAGGCGTTGATGTACGGGTTCACGCCCAGCGCGACGACCGAGAAGTTCGTCAGGCCGCCGCCGGAGAACAGATCCAGCAGCCCGAAGATCTGGTTCGTCTGGAGGAATGTCCGCAGCTGGTCGCTGTTGACGCCCGGGACCGGGACGTGGGCGAGCAGCCGGAAGACGACCAGGATCCCGGCGACGTAGAGGATCCGGCGCCTGAGGTCCGGCGCGCGGAACGCGTTGAGCAGTGCCTCGAACACGGCGCGCTAGCCGTTGTCTGCGGGAGCGTCGGCCTCGCCGGCTGACGCCTCTGCCTCGTCGGCGACCGCGGCGTCCTCCGCCTCGGGCGCCGGCTCGTCGGCAGCGGGCGCTTCCGCGACGGCGTCGGCGGTGTCGGCCGTGGCAGCCCGGGGTGTCCGCTGGGCCTTGGCCGGCGCGGCTGCCGGGGACTCGTCGGCTGACGCCTCGACGCCCAGGGCGGCCATCGGCTCGCTGGGGATCTCGATGACCTGGGCGGTGCCGCCCGCGGCCTCGATCTTCTCGCGGGCGCTCTTCGTGAACGCGTCGGCCAGCACGAACAGGGTCGTGGTGACCTCGCCCATGCCGAGGATCTTGAGCGGCAGCCGGTCGCGACGGACGAGGCCAGCCTGCTTGAGCGTGTCGGCGTTGACCGTGACCGGGGCGCCCTTCTGGACCTCCAGCCTGCCCGCCTCGATCGCCGCGCTGATCGCGCCGACGTTGACGACCTCGTACTGGATGTCGTTGATGTTGCGGAAGCCGCGGAGCTTCGGGATCCGGATGTGCAGGGGGGTCTGGCCGCCCTCGAACCAGGCCGGGATCGACGCGCCGGCGCGCGAGCGCTGGCCCTTCGTGCCGCGGCCCGCGGTCTTGCCCTTGCCGGCCGCGATGCCGCGCCCGACGCGGGTCTTGCGGGTGACCGACCCCTCGGCGGGGTGCAGGTCGTGGATCTTCATCTACTTGGTCTCCGGGGTCGTCGCGCCCTCGGGCAGCTCCTCGACGGTCACGAGGAAGCGGACCTGGCGGACCATGCCGCGGATGGCCTCGTTGTCCGGCAGGACGGACGAGCTGCCGATGCCGTGGAGGCCCAGCGCGCGGATCGTCGCCCGGTTCCGGGCGATGTGGCTGATCGTGCTCCTGGTCTGGGTGACGCGCAGCTTACCGGGCATCTGCCACCTCCCGGTTCGCGCCGAGCGCGGCCGCGGGCTGGCCCGGGACCACGAGTCGGAGCTTGACGCCGCGCTGCCGGCTGAGCTCCTCCACGGAGCGCAGGCCCATGAGCGCGTTGAGGGTGGCGCGGGTCACGTTGACCGGGTTGGTCGAGCCGTGGACCTTGGCCAGGATGTCGCGCACGCCCGCTGCCTCGACGACGGCACGCACGGCGCCGCCGGCGATGACGCCGGTCCCCTTGGAGGCGGGCTTGAGCAGCACGCGCGCGGCGCAGTACTCCTCGCGGACCTCGTGCGGGATCGTCGTCCCGATCATCGGGATCTTGACGATGTGCTTCTTCGCGTCCTCGACGCCCTTCCGGATGGACTCCGGGACGTCGCCGGCCTTGCCGAGGCCCACGCCGACGTGGCCGTTGCCGTCGCCCACGACGATGACCGCCGAGAACGAGAAGCGGCGGCCACCCTTGTGGACCTTGGCGACGCGGTTGATCTGGACGACGCGCTCCTCGAGCGCGAGCTTGTTCGGGTCGATGCGGGCCACAGGCGTGTCCTCTAGAAGTCGAGGCCGGCTTCGCGAGCCGCCTCGGCGAGCGAGCGGACTCGCCCGTGGTACTTGAAGCCCGCCCGGTCGAACACCACCTTGTCGATGCCGGCCGCCTTGGCGCGCTCGGCGACGAGCTGGCCGACGCGCTTCGCGTCTTCCGTCTTCGTGCCGGTGTGCGCCTTGAGCGTCGACTCGAGCGAGGACGCGGCAGCCACGGTGGTGCCGCTGGTGTCGTCGATGACCTGGGCGTAGATGTGGTTCAGGCTGCGGAAGACCGCGAGGCGCGGGCGCGCCTCCGTCCCCGACAGGCGGAGCCGAAGCCGGGCGTGGCGCTTGACGCGCGACGCGGTGCGGCTGGCGACAACCTTCTGCGTCATGGCTACTTCTTCCCGCCGATCTTGCCGGCCTTGCCTGCCTTGCGGCGGACCTTCTCACCGGCGTACCGGACGCCCTTGCCCTTGTACGGCTCGGGCTTGCGGGTCGCGCGGACCTTGGCCGCGATCTGGCCAACGAGCTCCTTGTCGATCCCCACGACCGCCAGGCGGGTGGGCGTCTCGACCTCGAAGCTGATGCCGGCCGGCGGGTCGATCTCGATCGGGTGGCTGTAGCCGAGCGCGAGGACGAGCTTCTCGCCCGTCTTCTGCGCGCGGTATCCCACGCCGACGATCTCGAGGCCCTTGCGGTACCCGTCGGTGACGCCGACGACCATGTTGTTGACGAGCGTCCGGGTCAGGCCGTGGAGGCTCTTGTCGAGCTTGTTCTCCGTCGGTCGGGTGGCCAGGAGCGTGTCGCCCTCGCGCGCGACCTCGATGCGCGGCGGCAGCTCACGGGTGAGCGAGCCCCTGGGGCCCTTCACCGTGATGATGCGGCCGTCCAGCGAGACGTCGACGCCTGCGGGGACGGGAATGGGGAGACGACCGATTCGGGACATGGCCGCCTACCAGATGTACGCGAGGATCTCGCCGCCGAGCTGGGCCTGCTTGGCCTGGCTCCCGGTCATGATCCCCTTGGACGTGGAGACGATCACGATGCCGAGGCCGCCGAGCACACGCGGAATGTCGGTCTTCTGCGCGTACACGCGCAGGCCCGGCTTGCTGATCCGCTTGAGGCCCGAGACGACCGGCACCTTGCCGTCGACATACTTGAGCTCGATCCGGAGGTTCTGGGACGGCCCCGCTCGCTCTTCGCGGACGTCGGCGATGAAGCCTTCCTCCTTGAGGATGCGGGCGATCTCGCGCTTCGTGCGCGAGGCCGGGACCACGACCTCCGTGTGGCGTGCCCGGGACGCGTTGCGGACACGCGTGAGCATGTCCGCGATCGGGTCGGAGACGTTCATCTTGTTACCAGCTCGACTTCGTGACGCCGGGCAGCTCGCCGACGAGCGCTCGCTCGCGGAAGCAGATGCGGCAGAGCGCGAAGCGGCGCATGTAGGCGCGGGGCCGGCCGCACACCGAGCACCGGTGATACGCCTGGACCGGGAACGCCGGCGTGCGCTTTGCCTTCGCGATGAGGGACTTCTTGGCCATCTGGACTCCTCCCCGCGCCCTAGCCGGCGAAGGGCATGCCGAGCAGCTCAAGCAGGCGCTTGGACTCCTCGTCGGTCTTCGCCGTCGTCACGATGCTGATCTCCAGCCCGCGGAGACGGTCCACCTTGTCGTAGTCGATCTCCGGGAAGGCAAGCTGCTCCCGGAGGCCCAGGGAATAGTTTCCCCGGCCGTCGAAGGACCTGCCCGGAACGCCCCGGAAGTCACGGATGCGCGGAAGCGCGAGCCGCGTGAGGCGCTCGAGGAAGTCCCACATGCGCTCCCCGCGCAGCGTGACCTTCACGCCGATCGGGTTGCCTGTGCGGACGCGGAACTGGGCGATCGAACGCTTGGCCTTGGTGACGATCGGCTTCTGGCCCGTGATGAGCTGCAGGTCGCCGATCGCGGCATCCACGGCCTTGGCGTTCGTGAGTGCCTCGCCGAGGCCGATGTTGACGACGATCTTGTCGAGACGCGGCACCTGGTTCGCGTTGCCGTAGCCGAACTGCTTGAGCAGCGCGGGCACTGCCTCCGCGGCGTACCGGTCCTTCAGCTGGCCGCTCACGCCTTCACCTCCAGCGGCTCGCCGCAGTGCTTGCACACGCGGACACGATTGCCGTTGTCGAGCGTCCGGTGCGCGATCCGGGTGGGGCGGTCGCAGTGGTTGCAGACAACCATCACCCGGCTGACCGGGAGCGGCATGGCATGGTCGAGGATGCCGCCCGGATCGACGGTCGGCATGGACCCCGGCCCACCGGCCGAGCGCTGGCGCGGCTTGGTGTGCTTGCGGACGATGTTCAGGCCCTGGACGATGACGAACACGCCGCCCTTGGCCGACGTCCGGCGATAGCCGGAGCGGGCGGCCGTCGGCGAGGGGTCCCGCCGGATGACCTGCTCCACGGCGCCCCGCTTGCCGGCATCCCTGCCGGCGAGCACGACGACCGTGTCGCCCTTGCGGATCTCGGGCACCTTCGTCCGGTGCTCGATCGACCGTTCGGTCATCACAGCACCTCCGGCGCGAGGGACACGATCTTCATGTAGTTCCGATCCCGGAGCTCACGCGCCACGGGCCCGAAGATGCGGGTGCCGCGCGGGTTGCCCTGGTTGTTGATGAGGACGGCCGCGTTCTCGTCGAAGCGGATGTAGCTCCCGTCGGGGCGGCCGATCTCCTTGGACGTGCGGACGATCACCGCGCGCACGACGTCGCCCTTCTTGACCGGGGCATTCGGGATCGCGGTCTTGACGCTCGCGATGATCACGTCACCGATGCCGGCGACGGTCTTGCGCGAGCGACCCATGATCCGGATGCACTCGATCGTGCGGGCGCCGGTGTTGTCGGCGACGCGCAGCCGGGTAGAGGCCTGGATCACGCCTTGCCCTCCTCGGCGGCCTCGCCGGCATCGTCACCCTCGGCCTGCTTGCCGGGGTGCGCTGCGGCGTGGATCGCCTCGGTGGTCTCGGGCTCCTCGGCCACGATGGTCTCTGCTGCACGCTCCTCGCCCGCACGGGAGAGGACGGACACCAGGCGCCAGCGCTTGGTGGCGGAGAGCGGACGCGACTCCTCGATGAGGACGGTGTCGCCGATCTTCGCCTCGTTGCGCTCGTCGTGGGCAGCGAACTTCGTCGAGGCCTTCATGACGCGCTTGTACAGGCGGTGGCGCGTCAGGCGCTCGACGGACACGACGATCGTCTTGTCCGACTTGTCGCTGACGACGCGGCCGACCTTGGTCTTCCGCTGTCCCTTCACGGGGGTGGTGGCTCCTGCGGTGGGCATCCCGACGCTCCTACTCCGCCGCGCGCGGGGCGGTGGACCGCTCGCGCTGGACGGTGAGGATCCGGGCGATCGTCCGTCGCGTCGCCGGGATCTGGCTGTAATCCTTCAACTGCCTGGTCGAGAGGGCGAACCGGGCCTGCCAGAGGTCCTGCTTGGCCTCCTTCAGGCGATCCTCGAGCTCCAGGTCGGTGAGCTTCCGGACCTCACCGATCTCCATCGGCGACCTCCTTCGACGTCGTCTCGCGGAGAACGACGCGAGTCGCCACCGGGAGCTTGTGGGAGGCGAGCCGCATGGCCTCGACGGCCGCTTCGTGCTCGACACCCGCCATCTCGAACAGGATCCGTCCGGGGCGCACGACGGCGACCCAGTGATCCGGCGCGCCCTTGCCGGAACCCATGCGGGTCTCGGCGGGCTTCTTCGTGGCCGGCTTGTCCGGGAACACGCGGATCCAGATCTTGCCACCGCGCTTGACCGAGCGGGTCATCGCGCGGCGGGCGGCCTCGATCTGCCGGGCCGTGATCCAGGCCGGCTCGAGGGTCGCCAGGCCGTACTCGCCGAAGGCGACCGTGTGGCCACCCTTCGCCATGCCGGACATGCGGCCGCGCATCACCTTGCGGTGCTTGACGCGTTTGGGCATCAGCATCGCTACACCCCCTGCGACGCGCTGGCGGCGGCGCTGACGGCGGCTGCTGCCTCGCGGCGGCGCTTCTCCACCGGGATCTCGCCCCGGTAGATCCACACCTTGACGCCGATGCGCCCGTAGGTCGTACCGGCGTGCACCTGGCCGTAGCTGATGTCGGCGCGCAGCGTGCCGAGCGGGATCCGGCCTTCGCGGTCCCACTCGCGGCGGCCCATCTCGGACCCGCCGAGGCGGCCCGCCAGGGCGATCTTGACGCCCTTGGCGCCGGCCTTCATCGAGCGCTGGATCGACTGCTTCATCGCCTTCTTGTAGGCGACGCGGCGGGTCAGCTGCTGCGCGATGTTGAGCGCGACGAGGTAGGCGTCGAGCTCCGGCTGGCGGATCTCCTTGATCTCCAGCTTGACCTTGCGCTTGGTGACCTCGCCGATCTCCTTGCGCAGGATCTCGACGTTCTGGCCGCCGCGACCGATCACGATGCCCGGCTTCGCGGTGTGGATCGCGACCGTCACGTGGTTGATGCCACGCTCGATCTCCACGCCGCTCACGCTGGCGTTCGCGAGGCGCCGGTCAAGCAGCTGCCGGATCGCGATGTCCTCCTTGAGGAGGGTGGTGTACTCCTTGTCGGCGTACCACTTGGCAGTCCACGTTCGGGTGTAGCCCAGGCGGTAGCCGTACGGATGGACCTTGTGTCCCATGCCTAGGCCTCCCGGTCGGCGACGACGATGGTGATGTGCGTCATGGGCTTGTGGATCGGGAACGCCCGGCCCTGGGCCCGAGGCCGCCAACGCTTGATCGTCGGGCCCTCGTTCGCGATCGCGTCCGCGATGTACAGCTCATCGGCGGAGCGACTGAGGTTGTTCTCGGCGTTGGCCGTCGCGCTCTTCAGGACGCGCGCGACGTCGCGCGCGGCCGCCTGCGGCATGAATCGCAGGAGCGCGGTGGCCTCCTCCACCGGCTTGCCCTTGATGGCCTCGGTCACGAGGCGGGCCTTCCGGGTGGAGCCACGCAGGTACTTGGCAGTAGCGGAAACGCGCATGTCGCTCCCTTACCGCAGTCCGCCGGACCGGTCGGCGGTCTTGCCGTGCCCGCGATAGGTGCGGGTGGGCGCGAACTCGCCGAGTCGGTGACCGACCATGTTCTCGGTGACGTACACCGGAACATGCTTCTTGCCGTTGTACACGGCGATGGTGTGCCCGATGAAGTCGGGGAAGATCACGGAGGCGCGCGACCAGGTCTTGAGAACCTTTCGCTCGTTCCGCTTGTTCATGTCCTGCACGCGGCCGAGAAGCCGGGGCTGGACGAACGGTCCTTTCTTGACCGATCGCGACATGCTCTAGCTCCTCTCTATGCCTTGCGATGCCGGCTGCGGACGATCAGGCGGCTCGTGGTCTTGCCACGGCGCGTCCGATAGCCCATCGCGGGCTTGCCCCACGGCGTCTTCGGGGGCATGCCCGTCGGGGACTTGCCCTCGCCCCCGCCGTGCGGGTGGTCCCGCGGCGTCATCGCGACACCCCGGACCTCCGGGCGCTGGCCCATGTGGCGGGCGCGCCCGGCCTTGCCGAGGCTCTGGTTCTCGTGATCGAGGTTGCCGACCTGGCCGATCGTCGCGATGCAGCGGAGCGGCACGCGGCGCATCTCGCCCGACGGGAGGCGGACGGTGGCGAAGTCGCCTTCCTTGGCGAGCAGCTGGGCGGACGTGCCGGCGGACCGGACGATCTGGCCACCCTTGCCCGGGACGAGCTCGATGTTGTGGATGGTCGTGCCCAGCGGGATGTTCGCCAGCGGGAGCGCGTTTCCCACCCGGGCCTCGGCTGCCGGGCCGGAGACCACGATGTCACCGACCTTGAGGCCGTTCGGGATCAGCATGTAGCGCTTCTCGCCGTCCCGGTAGTGGAGCAGCCCGATCCGCGCGGAGCGGTTCGGGTCGTACTCGATCGTCGCGAGACGAGCGGGCACGCCGAACTTGTCGCGCTTGAAGTCGATCCGCCGGTAATGGGTCTTCTCGCCGCCGCCGCGATGGCGGACGGTGAGCCGACCCTGGTTGTTGCGGCCGGAGCCGCGCTTCATCGGCTCCAGCAGCGGCTTGTGCGGCTGGTCGGTGGTGATCTCGTCGAAGGTCGAGCGGGTCATCCACCGGCGACCCGGGGAGGTCGCCTTGTAGCTTCGGAGCGGCATTCCTACACCCCCTCGAAGAATTCGATCTTCTGGCCGGGGGCCAGGGTCACGATGGCCTTGCGCCAGTCGGCCGTGTGCCCGACGACGCGGCCGCGCTTCGTGCCCCGCTTCTTCTCCTTGCCCTTCGAGGTCAGCACGTTGACGGCGACGACGGTCACCTTCTCCTTGCTGTACAGCTCCTCGACGGCGGCCTTGATCTGGATCTTGTTCGCCTTGGTGTGAACCGCGAACGTGTACTTCCCGCGGCCGGACTCGTCGATCGACTTCTCCGAGATCACGGGGCGGAGGATGATGTCCGCGGCGGTGAGGACGGTCACGAGTACACCTCCTCCATCCGGGCGAGGGCCGGCTGCTCGATGACGACGGCGTCCGCGTTGAGCAGGTCGACGACGTTCAGCGAGTCGGCGAGGATCACCGAGACCGACGGCAGGTTGGCGGCGGAGCGGAGCAGCGGCTCGTCCTTGGCCGGGGCCACGACAAGCACGCGGCGTCCGTGGCCATCGCCGGCGCCGAGCGCAGTGAGGATCGCGACGAATGCCTTGGTGCGAGGCTCCGCGTCCATGCCGAAGTGGTCCACGACGCGGATCGCGTCGTCGCCGAACTTCGCCGTCAGCGCCGAGCGAAGCGCCAGGCGGCGCATCTTCTTGGGCAGCTTCTGCTCGTACGAGCGCGGGTGCGGGCCGAACACGACACCACCGCCGCGATAGTGCGGCGCGGTGCGCGAGCCCTGACGGGCGCGGCCGGTTCCCTTCTGGCGGTACGGCTTCTTGCCGCCGCCGCGGACCTGGCCGCGGGTCTTGGTGTCGGCCGTGCCTGTGCGGCGGCCGGCGAGCTGGGCGACGACCGCCTGGTGGAGCACGGCCTCGTTCACGGGGGCTGCGAACAGCGCCTCGGCGAGGTCGACGCTCCCGAGGGTGGCGCCGGTGCGGTCGAAGAGTGTGGTCTGGGGCATCGTCAGGCCTTCCGGACGAAGGTGAGCGCGCCGGGTGCGCCGGGGACCGATCCCCTGACGAGGATCAGGTTCCGCTCGGCGTCGACCCGGATGACGCGCAGCTTCTTGATCGTGACCCGCTCGTGCCCCATGTGGCCGCCCATCTTGAGGCCCTTGTAGACACGTCCGGGGGTGGTGCCGGGGCCGATGGAGCCCGGCCTGCGGTAGTTGTCGGAGCCGTGGGTCTTGGGACCGCGGCTGAAGTTGTGGCGCTTCACGGTGCCCGCGAAGCCCTGGCCCTTCGACACGCCGGTCACGTCGACGATGTCACCCTCGGCGAACACGTCGCCCACCGTGATCTGCTGCCCGACGTTGAAGTCGTCCACGCTGTCCAGCCGAAACTCGCGGATGTAGCGCACCCGGGGGAGGTCCTTGAGCTGGCCTGCGAGCGGCTTGGTGAGCTTGCGCCGCTCCCCCGCGCCGAGCTGGACGGCCGTGTAGCCGTCGCGCTCCCCGGTGCGCAGCCGGGTCACGGTATTCGGGGCGAGCTCCACCACCGAGACGGCGACCATCGTCCCGTCCGGCTGGAAGACCTGGGTCATGCCGACCTTGCGGCCGATCAATCCAATGCTCATCGGCGTCACATCTTGATTTCGATGTCGACGCCCGCCGCGAGCGAGAGCCGCATCAGTGCGTCGACGGTCTTCGACGACGGATCGAGGATGTCGATGAGCCGCTTGTGGGTGCGGATCTCGAACTGCTCCCGCGAGTCCTTGTCGATGAACGGCGACCGGAGGACCGTGAACTTCTCGATCCGGGTCGGCAGCGGCACGGGGCCGACGACGTCAGCGCCGGTGCGCTGGGCCGTCTCCACGATCTGGGCTGCCGACTGGTCGAGCAGCCGGTGGTCGTAGGCCTTGAGGCGGATCCGGATCCGCTGCTTCGCCATCTCGTTCGCCTACTGCAGGATGCTGACGATGGCGCCGGCACCGACGGTGCGGCCGCCCTCGCGGATGGCGAAGCGCTGGCCGACCTCGAGGGCGATCGGGGTGATCAGCTCGACCGTCATCTCGACGTTGTCGCCGGGCATGATCATCTCCGCGCCGCC
>DASXVG010000050.1:0-57931 GCA_036504355.1 Candidatus Limnocylindrales bacterium | reverse complement strand
CCGAGCCCCCTCCCGCCATCACCGCAGCGAGGAACGCATGACCGTCAAGCAGCTCACGGCGACCCTCGAGGGCAACATGCGCTTCACGGCCGTGAACCCGGCCGGCCGGACGCTCGTCATGGACGACTACGAGGGCGGCGGAGGGCCCAGCCCGATCGAGACGATCCTCGCGTCGCTCGCCGGCTGCACCGGGATGGACGTCGTGTCGATCCTGCGCAAGAAGCGGGTGCCGTTCACCGGCTACCACGTGGAGACGACCGCCGACCAGAAGGAGACCTACCCGCAGGTGTTCACGCGGGTCGATGTCACGCACGTGGTCGAGGGCGAGGGCATCTCCACGGACGCGGTCCACCGGGCCGTCGAGCTGTCCGCGCTCAAGTACTGCCCGGTGTCGGCGATGCTCGCCGCTGGCACGGTCGAGATCCACCACGGCTACCGGATCGTGGCCCCGGACGGGACAACCACCGTTGCGGAGTGCGTCGTGCGCGGACCGAACGCGTCGGCCGAGGTGCTCGCGTAGTCTCCGGCGCCCAAGTCTCCGGAGACTGTTCACGGTAGACGGCATTGGCCGACCTCATCCTCGCCGATTTCGCGTTCCTTGAAGATCGCGGCGGCGAGTTGACGGCGGTTGCCGTCCGGGAGCCGCGCTCGGCTGGGCGGACCGGAGGCGAGCTTCGAGGTCGCCGACGAACCTCTGGCGCGGATGCGAGGGCCGGTCTACGTCCGGGCGCCAAGGGAGCCCATGAACCGCGAGACGATCGCGCCTGTGGTGCGCGGCTGGTCCGCCGCGCTGCGCGCTGCTACCGACCGGTTCTGACCGCTCGGGCAGACGGAACGCCGATCTGCAAAGTCGCCGGCGTGGCCCTCGCCATTCCAAGTGCCCTGCCGGACAGACCGGTAAATGAAACCTCCACGAGGGGCAGGTACCGCAGGGACCTGGACGTTCAGCGCGACATGGAGACCCCGCCTCTCGTTGAGTGACACCTGCGCCGCTGTGGACGACAAGGTCGAGTTGGCTCACCTGCACGCTCGCGGCGTCTGGTAGGCGCCACCACCAGACTCCTAACCGAGTGCCCTGCCGCACGCATCCGGGGACGACGCCGGTCAGCGGCGGATCGTGCAGCCGGTCTCGGTGGGCGCGATCGTGATGGTTGTAGTGGCGCCCGCACGCACCTCGGCCACGCCGCACGGACGCTCGTTGATCCGAACCTCATACGCTCCCGCCGGGAGCATTTGCTCGTCCACGACGGAACTCCCAGCCTCGATGCGGACGCCCGTCACGGTGCTACCTGCCGGCACCGGGCGATAGGAGGTAATGACGGTGAATGGGACCGACGCAGGGTCGGTATTGATCTCCAGGACCCCCGTGTCTAGCGGCCCCGCATCACTGTCGGTCGGCGACGGAGCCGCGAGGATGCTCGCGACAGGCGTGCCACACCCGGCGATCAGCAGCGCGGCGACCACGAGGGGGCCGAAGCGCGTCATCGGCACGGCCCGGGTTCGGCAAGAGTGAGTGACGGATCGATGATCGTGATCGAGCTGCAGGCCCGCTGCCGGGCGAGCCAAGCGATCCACGCCGCTTGGCGCCGCGAGGCGAGTAGGTCACCGCGCGCCGCGGGCGAGATATCGCCGACGGCAAGCGATGCGTAGAGCGGATCCCGGCGTTGTGCCGCTACCACCTCCTCGTCAGTCACGGTCACGGCGATGACCGACCGCTTCACGGCCTCGAAGAGCAGGAACAATCGCTCACGTTCGCGGAGGGCCGCGATGCCGCCGCTGCGGTCTAGGCTCGTCCGGGAGGCCCCGAGCCGCTCCCACTGAGCGACCGCCGCATCAACGGCGCGGTCGTCGATGTGGACGCCCTCGCGGCGAGCCTCGGCCTCAACGAGGGCCTGGTTTATGAGCGACTCGAGCACGACCGACGAGGTCGCCTTCACCCCCTTGTCGGCGAGGACGGCCGCGTACCCGTTCATCGCATCCCTCGTGATCGGCGTCACATCGACCGTCGCGACGATCTCCTCGCGCGTCTTCGTCGCAGCCGCCAGTAGCGTTCCGACTACGACCGCGAGCACCGCCGAGACCAGCGCGGGCACCACCCAGCGGCGCACGGTCAGTCGAACGTGCCCGCGTGTTGCGCGACGATCTGATAGTCCTGATATCCGATCGCCTCGCACCAGAAGTTCGGGACGCCGATCGTCTCCATGATGTCGTCGGGATGCGCGGCGCCCGAGCGGTCGGGTGCTCCGAAGGCGTGGCTCACCTCGTGCTGGGTCAGCCTCCAGATGTTGGACGCGCGCACGGATTCGGTGGAGCCGGCCAGCTCACCACGAGGTGGTTAGCCGAGTAGCACCCGTTCCGCTGCCCCGTCAGGAGCAGGTTGTGGGTGTACCCGATCACGAGGTCGGTCGAGCCTGAGGGCAACGGGAAGTCCTTCTTGAGTTCGTCGAGCAGCGAGCTCGGGTCGTTGCAAATGAAGCGAGCGGAGTCGGGCGCGGTGTCCCAGTTCGCGTACGAGTCGATCACCATGTCGATCCCAAACGAGGTCGACATCGCGTTATCAGCGGTCTCGACGGCTGCGCCGGCCTTGTCTTGCCATAGCGGGGACCCGTACCAGCCACGGAACTCGTCGTCGCCGACGACCTTGACGTGGACCGTGTGCACGACGACGGCTGCCGCGATCGCGCCTGCGCTCGTGGCCTCGATGATGGGAGACGGCGGGAAGATCCGCGCCAAGCGGGCCTCCTCGACATCGGTACCCAAGACGAGGTTCGCGAGTTCTTGGCCATCTGGCGCAGTTGGGTTCGCGGCCCGGACGACGGGGACGAGCCCCGCAAGCAGCATCCCTGCGGCGGCGACGGCCGCGAGTGGCCTCCGCCGACTCTGACGAGCGGATCCACGACCATGCACGGCGCATCCCCCCAGCCCTTTGGTCCATGCCGCACTCTGATGCGGCACATCGTAGGCATCGGTGTCAAGGGAAGCATCGGGCTCGTGTTCTCGCTCAGTGAATCTGCCGATCCAACTGCTCAATGACTTCGTCAGTCTCCGGAGATGTGCGGGTCCATTGCTAGGAGTGGGAGCAGCAGCGCACAGGTGCTCACGCGGCTGCTGGTGCACAACATCACGGCATCCGGGGCGGCGGCGCTGCTCGGGCGGCTCTCGAAGCGGAAGGCGTGGAGCCTGCGGAAGAGGCACCAGAGGGACGGCCAGGACCTGCGAGACTTATGCTGGACTCCCGCCAGTACATCGGCGCTCGGTGATGACCGTGTCTGCACTCGTGCCCGGCGTACGCCCAAGCTGACCATCCTCGCTCGCCTGTCGACCTGCTCGTTGCATGACTATGCAGTTCCATGTATAGTCCACCCGTGACGACGTTCCGCCCGATCTCCGACCCCTCGAGCCTGCCGCCCGCGAGCGGCGTCGCGCGCCGGTGAGCGCGGGCGAGACGGAGGCGGCGATCGCGGCGGACCGTCATCACGAGTCCATCGAACCGCGCACCGCGCGGGCGATCGGACAGCGTGCGCTGGTCGGCGACCCCCTCCGGGTGGCGATCGTGGGCGCGACCGGGTACGTGGGCGCCGAGCTCATCCGGCTGCTGGCGCTCCATCCGCACGTCCGCATCGTGGGCCTCGTGGGTCGCGAGCGGAAGGGCGATCCGATTGCCGGCATCCACCCGCATCTCGCGACGCGTGACCTCAAGGTCTTCGATGCCGTCCCCGAGGACGCAGAGGCCGTCTTCCTCGCCCTCCCCCACGGCGCCGTGGCGGGCCGGATCGACGAGTTCATCGATCGCGGGCAGACCGTCATCGACCTCGGGCCCGACTTCCGCCTCCACGACCCGGCGGACTATCCCCGCTGGTACCACTTCGAGCATCCGCGGGCAGACCTGCTCCGGACCGCCGTCTACGGCCTCCCGGAGCTCCACCGCGCGGAGCTCGCAGCCCTCGGCAGGGCCCCGGGCGCCATCGTCGGCTCGCCCGGCTGCTACGCGACGACGACGATCCTCGCGCTCGCGCCGCTCGCCCGTGCGGGCCTCATCGCGGACCTGGTCGTCGACGCCAAGAGCGGCGTCTCGGGCGCCGGCCGCGACCCGAAGGCGGACCTCCACTTCGGCGAGGTGAACGAGAGCGTCAAGGCGTACGGGATCTTCACCCATCGCCACATCGGCGAGATCGAGCAGGAGCTGGGCGCGCTCGGTAGCGAGGGCTCGAACCCGGGCGTGCGCGGCGTCGACTTCCTCCCCCACCTCGTCCCCATGACCCGCGGGATCCTGTCCGCGTGTCACGTGCGCCCGACGCGGCCGGTGACCCAGGCGGAGCTCGACGCGATCTACCGCGACGCCTACGCCGACGAGGCGTTCGTCACGGTCGTCGACACGCCGCCTGCGACGAAGCACGTCTACGGCTCCAACGAGTTCCGCGTCTGGTGCCGCGTCGACGAGCGGAATGGCCGGATCCTGGCCCTGGGCGTCCTCGATAACCTCGTCAAGGGCGCGGCGGGTCAGGCGATCCAGGCGTTCAACGTCGTCCATGGCCTGCCCGAGCCGGCGGGGCTGCTCCAGCTCCCGCTCGCGCCCTGACGCGGCCACCACCCGACCCGAGGCGAACCGATGTCGCTGGCCACCGATCCCCTGCTCGCGCCGCTCGCGGCCGACCGGCCCGCCGTGGCGCGCGTGGCCCGGATCCCGGCAGGGTTCGCGGCGGCCGGGGCGACGGCGGGCATCAAGGCGTCCGGCACCCCGGACCTGGCGCTCGTCGTGGCCTCGGACGAGCCCGTCCCCGCGGCAGCTGTCACGACCCCGAACCGCTTCGCGGCGGCGCCCGTGCGCCTGTCGCGCGCGAACCTCCAGGCGACCGGCGGATCGGCCTCGGCCGCCGGGTTCGCGCGGGCCGTCATCGCGACATCGGGGTCCGCGAACGCCGCGACGGGGCCCGCCGGCGACGCCGACCAGGCCGCGATCGGCGAGGGCGTCGCCGCCGCGGTCGGCTGCTCCCCCGCCGAGGTCCTCCACCTCTCGACCGGCGTCATCGGCACCCGGCTCCCGGTCGATCGCGTCCGCGACATCGTCGCCCGCGTCGCCGGCGGCGGGCTGGCCGCGACCGACGACGCGCTCAGTGCGGCAGCCGTCGCCCTGCGCACCACGGACTCCACGACGAAGGTCGCCTCGGTCACCGTGAAGGCGCCCGGCGTGGCGGGCGGCGAGGTGGAGATCACCATCACGGGCATCGCAAAGGGCGTCGGGATGATCCACCCGCGGATGGCGACGATGCTGTCGGTCCTGCTGACGGACGCGACCGCGGACCCGCAGACCCTCCGGGCGCTGCTCGCCGGCGCCTCGGCGGTGACCTGGAACCAGCTGTCGGTGGACGGCGACACCTCCACGAACGACTCGGTGTTCCTGCTGGCCTCGGGCCGCGCGGGCGGCGCGTCCGCGACGACCGACGCCGGGGCCCGGGCCGCGCTCGGCGCCGCGATCGAGGCCGTCGCCCGGGACCTCGCCCGTCAGCAGGCCGCCGACGGCGAGGGCGCGACGGCGCTGATCACCTGCCAGGTCTCCGGGGCGGTGGACGACGCCGACGCCCGCGCGATCGCCCGGGCCGTCGTCGCGAGCTCGCTCGTGAAGGCCGCGGTCCACGGCCGCGACCCGAACTGGGGCCGCATCGCCAGCGCCGCGGGCAACGCGGTCGTCGCCGAGGCGGCGACGCTCGAGGCCGCGGGCCTCTCCCCGGAGGCAGCCCGGGCTCGCGCCGGGTCGCCCGCCGCGGTCGACCCCGCCGCGATGCGGATCGCGATCGCCAGCCACCTCGTCTACGACGGCGCGCGTGGCGGCCCGGTCGCCATCGACAAGGCGACGGTCCGCGGTGCGATGGGCGAGGCGGAGGTGCTGATCCGCGTGGACGCGGGCCTCGGCACCGGCAGCGGCGAGGCATTCGGCTGTGACCTGACCGAGGCCTACGTGAGAGAGAACTCGGAGTACACCTCGTGAGCGAGATCGTCGTCGTCAAGCTCGGGGGCACGACGCTCGCCGAGCAGAAGCAGGTCCTCGCCGAGGTGGCCGCCGTGGCCCGGAAGCGGCCCGTCGTGCTCGTCCACGGCGGCGGCAAGCGGATGACCGAGTGGCTCGAGCGGCTCGGCGTCCCGACGCGCTTCGAGGGCGGCCTCCGCGTCACCGATCCCGCGGCCCTCGAGGTCGCCGCGGCCGTCCTCCGGGGCGTGGTGAACTCGGAGCTCGTCGCGGCGCTGCGCGACGTCGGGTGCGACGCGGTCGGGCTGTCGGGCGTGGACGGCGGCCTGCTCATCGGCCAGCGGGTGCCCGACGTCGGCCTCGTGGCAACGGTCACGGGGATCCGGCGCGACCTCATCGACAGCCTGCTCGTCGCGAGCCAGGTGCCGGTCGTGGCGCCGCTCGCCCGGGACGAGGACGGCGTCGTGTGCAACGTCAACGCCGACGACGCCGCGGCCGGGATCGCGGCAGGGCTCGGCGCCCGGCAGCTGGTCCTGATGACGGACGTCGACGGGGTGCGCGACGCGAGCGGACACAAGCTCGACTCGATCACCGTCGCCGAGGCCCAGGCGCTCATCGCCGACGGCACGATCAGCGGCGGCATGGTCCCCAAGGTCAGGGCGGCCCTGGCCGCGCTCGCGTGGGACGACGCGGAGGCGATCATCGCGGACGCCTCGGCCCCGGACGCGCTGGTGCGCTCGCTCGAGGACCCGACCTTCGGGACCCGCGTCTCGGCTCGCGCCCGCGCCGGCGCGGCGTAGGAGCGGCACCGATGCTGTCCCTCAAGCGAGATCGCCACGCGGCGATCCGGCGTGTCGTCGCGGAGCGGCCGATCGGCTCCCAGGTCGAGCTCGTCGAGGCGCTGTCCTCGCTCGGCTTCGAGGTGACCCAGGCGACGGTGAGCCGCGACATCGCGGAGCTGGGCCTGGCCAAGGTCATGCGCGGCGACCACTCGGCGTACGTCCATCCGGAGGTCCTCGGCCGAGAGGCACGTCCCCCGTCGGACGAGCGCCTGCGGCGCATCCTCTCGGACGTCCCGGTGACGATCGGGCGGAGCGGCCTGATCCTCGTCCTCACGGGGCAGCCCGGCACGGCAAGCGTCATCGCGCAGGCGATCGACGAGTCCACGCTCACCGAGCAGGTGGGCACGGTCGCCGGCGACAACACGCTCATCGTCCTGTTCCCCGACGAGCCCGCCCTGGAACGATGGCTCGCACGGTTCGAATCGCTCCAGGCGCCGGCAGAGCCGGCGACGATCCCCACGGAGGCTCTCGCCCGATGAAGAAGGTCGTGCTCGCCTATTCCGGCGGTCTCGATACGTCCGTCGCCGTCGCATGGCTCAAGGAGCAGTACGGCGCCGAGGTCGTCACGCTCACCGTCGACCTCGGCGGCGGGTCGATCCGCGACGGCGTCGAGCGCCGCGCGATGCGCGCCGGCGCCTCCAAGGCGTATGTCGTCGACGCCAAGGACACGTTCATCAGCCAGTACGTCTGGCGTGCGCTCCAGGCCGGCGCCGTGTACCAGGGCGCGTACCCGCTCGCGACCGCCCTGGCGCGACCGCTGCTCGCCCAGCTCCTCGTCGAGGTGGCGCACGCGGAAGGCGCGGACGCCGTCGCCCATGGGTGCACTGGCAAGGGCAACGACCAGGTCCGGTTCGACGTCGCCGTCCACGCCCTGGACCCCGGGCTGGAGGTCGTCGCCCCGATGCGTGTCGGCATGGGCCTGACGCGAGACCAGTCGATCGACTACGCGAACGCGCGCGGGATCGAGCTGCCGATCACGAAGTCGTCGCCCTACTCGATCGACGTCAACCTGTGGGGGCGCTCGTGCGAGACGGGCGTGCTCGAGGACCCGTGGGTCACCCCGCCCGACGACGCGTACGCCTGGACCGTCAAGCCGTCCGACGCGCCGGATCCCGTCGACATCGTCATCGCCTTCGAAGGCGGCATCCCCGTGTCGATCGACGGCGAGCAGCTGGGCGGCGTCGCCCTCGTCGAGAAGCTCCACGACCTCGGCGGCGCGCACGGCATCGGACGCATCGACCACGTCGAGGACCGGCTCGTGGGCATCAAGAGCCGCGAGATCTACGAGGCGCCCGCGGCCGTCATCCTGCACGCCGCGCACCACGCCCTCGAGGGCCTCGTCCTGTCCAAGGAGCAGCTCCGGTTCAACCGCCTCGTGGGCGACGAGCTTGCCCAGATCGTCTACGACGGCCTGTGGTTCAGCGCCCTGTCGCGGGACCTGCGGACCTACACCCTGTCGTCGCAGCGCGTCGTCTCGGGCGAGGTCCGGATGCGCCTCGATCACGGGCGGGCGAGCGTCGTGGGCCGGCGGAGCCCGCTGAGCCTGTATGACAAGAGCCTCGCGACCTACGACGAGGGCGACGCCTTCGACCACGCGTCCGCGGTCGGCTTCATCGAGATCTTCGGGCTGCCGCTCCGCGTGGAGGCCGCGCGTCATGGCGCGGTGGGCAAGCACCACGGGGCCGCGTGGACGTGGACCGAGCCGCTGCTCGCGGACCTGCCGACGACCGTCGCCGAGGGCGCGGGCGCGGGGGCCGGCTGATCGAGGTCCGATCCGGGGCGGCGCGACCCGGGCGGGATGCCCTACCGTGAGGGCGATGCCGACGCCCAAGCCGAAGCCCGTCCTCGAGCGCGCACCCCGTCGCACCGTCCGCTCGACCCGCACCGCGCGGGTCGAGCAGCTCGCGTTCCTGCACGAGTTCGCGCAGCTCGCGACGCAGGCGCGCGACTGGGACGAGCTCATGCGCACGCTCGTCGACCGCACGACGCTCGCGCTGGGCGTGGAGGTCTGCTCGTTCTACCTCCTCAACCGCGACGGGGAGCGGCTGACGCTCGCGGCCACCAACGGGCTCGACGTCGAGCAGGTGGGCCGGGTCAGCCTCGCCCTGGGCGAGGGCATCACCGGCCGTGCGGCGGCGGGGCGCACGCCGGTCCAGTCGCCCGACGTGACTGTCGACCCTCGGTTCTCGTGGGTCCGCGGGTTCGACATCCACGGGCTCCACGCGATGCTCTCCGTGCCGCTCATCTGGAACGAGGCGGTGGTGGGCGTGCTCAACGTCCAGACCGTCGAGCTGCGGTCGTTCACGCGGGAGGACGTGGAGTTCCTGTCGACCATCGCGGCGCTGCTCGCGGGCATCGTCGAGAAGGGCCGGATGCAGACCGAGGCGGAGGCGCAGCTGGACCGCCTGTCGCAGCTCGATGCCGCGCGCGCGGAGCTGCTCGCGGTGGTGACCCACGAGCTGCGGACGCCGCTCGCGGTCGTGCGGGCGTACGTCGACCTGCTCGCCGACGCGGCGGCCGCGAACCAGGCCGGACCGGCCGTGGACGCCGTCGAGAACTGGCGTGCAGGCGCGACCGACCAGGTGACGCGCCTGGACCGGCTCGTGGACTCGATCCTCGCCTCGGTGCGCGGCGAAGGCCTGACGGGCCTGCGCCAGGACCCGTTCGACGTCGTGGGCTCGATCACCAACACCGTGGGCACGCTCGCGCTGCTGCTGCGGACGCGCGCGGTTCGGTGGGATGCCCCGCCGTACGCGATGGTCGCGCGGGGCGACGAGCCGCGCTTTCGCCAGGTCCTGGAGCACCTGCTCGACAACGAGGCGAAGTACGCGCCGCCGGAGCAGGCCGTGTCGATCGGCGTGTGGCGAACCGTCGACGAGATCCAAGTGTACATCACGGACGACGGCCCGGGCGTCCCGATCGAGGACTGGGAGGCCGTGTTCCAGCCCTACGTGCGCGTTGACCGCGCCCGGTCGCGGGGGTCGGGGATCGGGCTGTTTGCCGCGCGCCGGCTGATGGAGGCGATGGGCGGCCGGGTCTGGATCGAGCGCAACGGCTACGGCGGCTCGCGGTTCATGGTCGCGCTGCCGGCCGTCCACTCCTAGCGGGCGCCGAAGCGACGGCTCCTGGCCGTCGGCCCGAGCTGGCGACGTTCGCACCGCGCGCTCGCATTTCCCCAGGGGACTTGACGCCGGGGCGTCGCTCGTCGTTATATCGCGCCACGATACATCGCCGCCCCCTCCGCTCCCCGAGGCATGCCATGGCGACCCACGCCCAGACCGCGTCCATCGCGACCGGCGCCATCGACCCGGCGCCCGCCTGGCCGCCCGGCGTGCTCCTGCGTGACATCGCCCGCGGCGGGCTCGCCGGACTGGTCGCGGGCCTCGTCGTCGGCGGGATCGGCGGGCGGGTCGCGATGCGCGCCGCTGCCCTCCTCGTGCCCGAGGCGACCGGCCGATTCACCGAGAACGGCAACCAGATCGGTGCGATCACGCTCGCGGGAACGCTGGCGCTCGTCGTGTTCATGGGCCTCTTCGCCGGCGCGGCATCGGGGATCGTGTGGGTGACCGTCCGGCCCTGGATCCCGGGCGACGCCCGCGTCCGTGCGGTCCTGGCGATGCCGATCGCGGTGGCGCTGGGCACGTTCGCGATCATCAGGGGCAGCAACCCCGACTTCGCGATCCTCGGGCACGACCCGGTCATCATCGCGATCCTCATCGCCGTGATCGCGCTCACGGGACTCGCCGTGGCGGTTCTCGACGGGTGGCTCGACCGGCGGCTCCCATATCCGGACTCGGCCGGGTCCGCGCCGGCGATCGCGTATGCGGCGCTCGCCGGGATCGGGATCCTGCTCGCTGCCGTGATGGTCGTCCCGCAGTATCTCGATGGCGACCTGCGACCGCTGGGGATCACGCTCGTGGTCACGGGTCTGGCGACCCTCGCGTGGTGGGTGCAGCGCGCAGGTGGGGCGTCCGCGCCGGCACGATGGACGACCGCGGTGGGCCGCATCGGGCTCGGCGCGGCCGTGGTCGCAGGGTACTGGACCCTGGCGCCGGAGCTCGCCGGCGCCCTCGGCATCGACTGACAGCGCGGCGCCCCCGGGCGATCGCGGCGGCGCGAGTCAATGTGGCGAGACGAGAGTTTTACCAGACTCGCGAGCGCGAGCGTGACCTCGGCCGCGAGCGATCGGACCCTACGCGCTGACCACGACCGCCGCGTCGCGGGCGCGGAGCCGCGCGAAGCCCGGCTTCACGACCTCGTTGATCAGCCGCAGGCGCTCGTCGAACGGGACGAACGCACTCTTGAGCGCGTTGATCGTCATCCACTCCATCTCGCCCAGGCCGATCCCGAACGCCTCGTCGAGCGCCTTGAACTCGGTCGAGAGCGACACTCCGCTCATGAGGCGGTTGTCCGTGTTCACCGTCACCCGGAACCGGAGCCGCCGGAGGAGGTCGATCGGGTGCTCGGCGATCGACGCCGCGCCGCCGGTGTGGACGTTGGACGTCGGGCAGAGCTCGAGCGGGATCCGCGAGTCACGCACGAACGCCGCGAGCCGGCCCAGGTGCACGGAGCCATCCTCGCGCAGCGTGATGTCGTCCACGATCCGCACGCCGTGCCCCAGGCGCTCCGCGCCACAGATCTGGAGGGCCTCCCAGATCGACGGTAGCCCGAACGACTCGCCGGCATGGATCGTGATGTGGAAGTTCTCGTGGCGGATGTGCTCGAACGCGTCGAGGTGGCGCGTGGGCCGGTAGCCCGCCTCGGGGCCCGCGATGTCGAAGCCCACGACGCCCTCGTCGCGCCACCGGACCGCGAGCTCCGCGATCTCCTTGGACCGAGCGGCCTGGCGCATCGCCGTGACCAGCGCCCGGATCACGATCGGGTGCCCCGCCGCTGCCGCGCGCTGCGCGCCGATCCGGAACCCCTCGAGGTTGGCCTTCACGACCTCGTCCAGCGTCAGGCCCTGCTCGACGGACAGCTCGGGCGCATACCGGACCTCCGCGTACGCGACGCCGTCCGCCGCGAGGTCCTCGGCGCACTCGGCCGCCACGCGCACGATCGCGTCGTAGTGCTGCATGACGCCATACGTGTGCTGGAACGTCTCAAGGTAGAGCTCGAGGCTCTTGCGATCCGCGCCGCGGCGAAACCACGCCGACAGCTCGTCCACGTCCTCGGTGGGCAGGTCGCGATAGCCGTGGTCACGGGCCAGGTCGATGACCGTCGCGGGCCGAAGGCCGCCGTCGAGATGGTCGTGGAGCAGGGCTTTCGGGGCCTCGCGGATCGTGTCGAGCGTGAGCATCGCGCCTCCTGGGGGTACCGGCGATGGTAACGCGCTCGCCGGCCGGAGTACGCTCGGTCCGTGCCGGCGACCCGCGCGGCGCCTGGGCAGGAGGCGATCGATGGCGAGATCCTGGACGGGCTCGAACGGCGGGGTGGACTGGGCGCTCACGCTCGACCGCGACGACCTGCTGCCGGGGAGGCTCGTCGGCGGCGTCCTGCGCGCCACGGCTCGCAAGGCGGTGGAGGCGCGTGGCGTGGTCGTGACCCTGCGCGGGGTCGAGCACTGGCGGTACGAGGTCACCACCTCGAACGGCGAGACCACGACGACGACGGTGCACACCGGTCGCGAGGATCTGCCGGCGATACCCGTCCGGCTGACCGGCCCGATCACGCTCGTCGCGGGCGAGACGCGCGAGCTCCCGTTCGAGCTTCCGGGGCCGCCGCTGGGGCCGCCGACGGTGCTCGCCCAGGACGCCGGCATCGACTGGACCGTCGAGGTGAAGCTTGATCGCGAGGGTGGGTTCGACGCCGGGATCGAGGTCCCGGTGCGCGTCCACCAGCCGGTCGCCCTGCTGCGCGCCGGCGTGGTTCCGGTCGCCCAGTTCGCGCTGTATGGCTCGGCGGACGGCGACGACGCGGGCGATCTCCCGGGCACGGCCGAGCTGGATCCGGTCCCGCTCGCAGCTGGTGCCCCGTTCTCGGGACGGATCACGCTCCGGCCGTCATCGCCCGTCACGGTCCGATCCATCCGCGGCGAGCTCAAGGTCCGCGTCGAGGCGACGGTCGGCGGCGGCCTCAAGGAGACGCTGACCGCGTGGTCCGCGACGGTTGCGGGTCCGTCCACGATCACCCCTGGACAGGCCTTTGACATCGAGGGCGTGCTGGGTGCCGACGTCCCGCCGACGGTCGACCTGCCGCACGGGCGCGTGTCCGCCCGGTTCGAGCTGATCCTCGATCGGGCCCTTCGACCCGACCTGAGGCTCGGGCGGGACATCGCGGTCGCGACGACGCTCGAGCTGTAGCGGCGTCGCGGCGATCACGGCGCCGCCCCGACGGCATGTCGGGAGAATGACCGATGGACCTGTTGTGCGCCGGTCGTACACTCGCGCGACGATGACCGTCCTGCGTCCCGTCCTGAGCCCCCTGCTCGTCGGTCGCGACGAGCTGCTGGCGCTCGCGGAGCGCCGGCTGGCCGAGGCTGGCGCGGGCAACGGCCACATGCTGCTGCTCGCGGGCGAGGCGGGCATCGGCAAGTCCCGGATGATGACCGCCGTCCTGCGCAAGGCGCAGGCGGCCGGGTTCCGCGTCGCACGGGGCGACCTCAGCCCCCACGACCGCCAGATCCCGCTCGCGTCCATCCTCGACCTCGCCCGGACGATGCGGGGCATCGAGACGTTCGGGTCGCTGGGCACCGAGCTCGAGGAATCCCAGCGCCTCCGCGGCGGCGACAACCTGGGTTCGCGACAGGTCGTGGTGCACGACATCGCCGACCGGCTGATCCGCGACATCGACCGACCCACCGCGCTCGCGTTCGACGACCTCCAGTGGGCCGACGAGCTGAGCCTCGAGGTCATCGCGGAGCTGGCCCGGCTGGGGCGATCGCGACAGCTGCTGGTCGTGGGCGCGTACCGCCTCGACGAGCTGCCGACGGCGTCGCTCCATCGCGAGTGGCGCTCGCGCCTGCTCAGCCAGCGGCTGGCCGAGGAGGCGCGGCTCCGGCCGCTGACCCGCGAGGAGACCGCGCTGGTGGTGACCCTGATCCTTGCGACGGGACTCCCGGCGCCGAGGGAGGTCGTCAACGCGGTCTACGAGCGGACGGACGGCATCCCGCTCCACGTCGAGGAGCTGCTCGCGGCGCTCGACGACCGGGCCCGGGTCGACGGGCGGGCGATCCGCGACGTCCATGTGCCGGACACGATCGAGGATGCGGTCCTGGCGCGCGTCGCCCGACTGTCCCCGGATGCTCGCGAGGTCGCCCGTGCCGGCGCGGTGATCGGACGCTGCTTCACCCCCGAGGTCCTGGCGGGGTGCATGGACCGGCCGCTGGCGGAGCTCGACGGGCCGCTCATGGAGCTCGTCGACCAGTCGATCCTGTTCCCGTTCGACTTCCTCGACCGCGGGTTCTACGACTTCCGCCACGCGCTGCTGCGCGACGCCGTGTACGGCACCGTGCCGCCGACCGAGCTGCGCCGGCTCCATGCGCGTGCGGGAGAGTTCGGCCAGCTGCTCGCCGACGGGTCGACGATCCACGCCTCGGTTCACTTCGAACGGGCCGGCAGGCGCGAGGAGGCATACCGGGCGGCGCTCGCCGGGGCCCGCGCGGCCAGTGCGGTGTCGAGCCGCCGCGAGGCCTTCGAGCTGTACGCCCGTGCGGCCGCCAACCTCCCCGAGGGCCTCCCGGCGGCCGAGACCGCCGAGCTGT
This sequence comes from Candidatus Limnocylindrales bacterium, assembly GCA_036504355.1. Lineage (GTDB taxonomy): Bacteria > Chloroflexota > Limnocylindria > Limnocylindrales > CSP1-4 > CAIXZV01. The sequence continues at coordinate 43,422 of DASXVG010000050.1, read as the reverse complement.
TCGCGGGCTACTGCGAGTCCGCGCTGGCAATCGACGATGTCCCGGTCATCGAGGAGACCGCCCGCAGGGCGCGACAGGCCTACCTCGACGCCGGGATGGCCGTCGAGGCGGCCGACATGGTCGTGCTCCTGGCGGCGAACGCGCGACGCGATGTCCGGCCCGCGGCGGAGCGCCGCCGGCTGTTGGAGCAGGCAGACGGGGAGCTGCTCACCCTGCCGCCGAGCCCTGACCGCGACCTCGTCCTCTCCGAGATTCGATCGATGCAGGCGCTCCTCGCCACGGATTCCGGGCACTACACGGCCGCGGTGCCACTGTTCGAGGAGGCGCTCGCGTTCCGACGTTCATCGAGCGACCCCGAGACCGGGGACATCGACTACCTGCTGTCCACGCTCGGTGTCTACGACGGTCGAGTCACCGAGGGGCTTGGCGCCATGATCGACGTCGCGCGCCGTGCGCGCGCGGCGCAGCAGGAGAGCATGGGCGTCACGGCATTCCGGTGGACGACCGCGACGGCGGCCCGCGTGATGGACTACGAGGTCGCGCACGAGTGCCTCGTCGACGGCATGCGCTACGCCGCAGAGATCGAGCAGTCGTACTGTCGCCACGTCATGGCGGCGGCGTCGTCGCACCTCGACTGGGCTGGCGGACGCTGGGACGAGGCGATGGCGACGGCCGGGATCGAGCTGGTGGAGAACGGCAGCCGGCGCGGCAAGCAGGGCTCGCGCGACACGCTGGGGTTCGTCGCGTTCGGACGAGGACAGCTCGAGCGAGCCCGCACGCTGCTCCAGGAGTCCCTCGAGATCGGGCTGCCGAGCGCGGAGGTGGAGCTCGTGCTGCCCGCGATGTGGGGGCTCGCGGAGACAGCCCTGCTGGACGGATCGCCCGACGAGGCACTCGCGCGGTGCCAGGCGGCGGTCGAGCTGGCGGAGCCCACCGAGGAGCGTGCGCTGCTCGTCCCGTTCGTGGTCACCGGGGTCCGTGCCGCCCTCGCCGCCCGCCGCCCGGACGCCGCCGAGACGTGGCTGGAGCGCCTGCGCGGCCTGCTCGCGGGGTGGACCTCCCTGGCCGGCCACGCACTCGACCACGGCGACGGCCTCATTCGGACCAGCGCCGGCTCCACGATCGCGGCGCGCGCGTCCCTCGAGGCCGCACTTGCCGGCTGGATCGCCCGCGGGCGGATCTGGGAGGCCTCGTGGGCGAGGCTGGACCTCGCCGCCTGCCTGCTCCGCTCGAACCGCGACGGCGAGGCCCTGGAGCCGTTGCGCGAGGTGCGTGAGCTCGCCGAACGGCTGGAGAGCACCCCGCTGCGCACCCGCGCCGACGAGCTGCTCGCGATCGCCCGCAGCCGCGGCGCGGAGGTGGACCCGTGGCGGCCGCTCACCGCACGCGAGTTCGAGGTCGCTCGCCTGGTCGCCGAAGGCCTGACGAACGCGGTGATCGCGGAGGACCTCCGCCTTTCGCCGCGAACCGTCGGGGCGCACATCGAGCACATCCTGGCCAAGCTCGGGTTTACGCGTCGCGCGGAGATCGCCGCCTGGGTCGCGGCCATGGGCGTCGGCGCCGGCACAGGCTGACCGCCGGAGGCGCCCGCCACGGACGCGCCGGCCGCCTTCACGCTCAGGCGGTGCCGAGGGCGATTGCCGCCGTGGACAGGCCCGCGACCAGGGCCCAGATCGCGAGGTCGCGCCGTCCGATCGCTGCGTCCCGCGCGGGCGCCCGGGACTGCGAAGTGGCGACGACCTGGGTGCCGAGCAGGCCCGCGACAAGCGCGACCTCCAGCAGCGTGGACACGAGATCGGCGGCACCGACCGCCTCGGGCATCCCGGGCTCGGGACCCACGGGCAGGCCGGCCGTCCGACTCCAGGCCCACACGATGACCGTCGCGAAGTTCACGGCGACTGCCAGAGACGCGAGGGGGCGGGTCGGCCGGTCGCGGTAGATGATCGGCCACACGGCCTGGAACCAGCCCAGGCCCGCGAAGCACAGCCCGAACGCCCACCACTCCTCGAGATGATCGGGGATGACCGCGAAGTGGATCGCTGCCGCACCCAGGGACAGGGCGGCCCACCAGGTCGTGGGCATGGTATGGAGCACGCGGCCGGACGCCGGCGCGGTGGCATACATGGGGCTCGACCTCCGTGCGGTCGGGTGATGGATGCCGGCGCGAGGAGCACGCCGGCATCCATCGATGGGTCAGCCGTGGGGACGTCGGTCGCCCGGCGCTAGAGGTGCGTGCCCGGCGAGTTCGAGTCGTTGCAGAACGACGCGCCCGGAGCGAAGCCGTTCGGGAAGTGGAAGCCGGGACCGGGGCCACCGGGCAGGCTCGCACCCTCGCCGGCGATGTACTGGCCGACCCCGCCCTTGGGCGGCCAGTACGGCAGGTACAGCTGGTTCATGTCGACGACGTACATGCCGACGATGTGCTGGCCGTGGACGGTGATCCCCAGCGTATCGGCACAGGTCGGGTCGCTTGCCGAGGCGGCCGCCGGCGCGGCGAGCGCGCCGAGGGTGAGTGCGCCGGCAACGACGAGCCGGCCCAGCGGACGAGATGAGACGCGCGGCATTGATGTGCTCCTTGTCAACCTGGGACGCCGAATGGCGCCTAGACCTCGACCGTCAGCTCGTAGATCTCGGGCGTCGGGTGGCCTGCGCGATCGTGGATGCGCAGGACCGCCTCCTTCGTGGGGCCCGTCGCGAGGCAGAACACCTTGCCCGCCTCCGGGTCGAGCCACGCACGCTCGAAGTGGACCGCCTCGTCGCGCTCGATCGCAAGGTCGCGGTCGTGCGCCTCGCGGAGCTGGTCCCCGGTCACGCCGAAGAACCCGCTGTGCACATCCATGAACTGGGCCATCTGCCACCTCCTCGATTCGTGGCGCCGGGGCCGGCGCCGTCGAGGTGACAATCGCGGCCGGCGCCACCAGCGTCATCGGGCGATCGACCGATATGGCCTCGGGGAGCGACCGATGCGCCCGCCGGACGCGGGAGGGAGCGGCGCCAGTCGACGCTGGGTCAGCCGGCCCCGAGGCGCGCCTTGGCTGCGGCGAGCTGCTCCGCGACGCGCATGGGCGCGGTCCCGCCGATGACGTCTGCGCCCGCGAGCGAGCCCTCGATCGTCGCGGCGGAGCGCAGCGCCGGGGCGATCCCGCGTTGCCGTGCCAGCGACCGGGCCGTCTCGTCGTCGGAGCCGTCGAGCGCGGCCCGGAACGCCTCGTCGGGCAGACCGGCGAGCGTGGGGATCCCCTCCGCCTCGGCACCGCCGACGAGTCCGCCGACGATGTGGTGTGCGGCACGGAACGGCACCCCCCGCCGCACCAGCTCGTCCGCGAGCGCGGTTGCGGTCGTGTAGCCCTCCTCGGCCGCCTCGCGCATCCGCGCCTCGTTGATCACGAGCGTCTCCACGACGCCGCTCATCACGGCGAGCGAGGCGTCGAGCGTCGCGACCGCGGCGAAGAACGCGGGCTTGTCCTCCTGGAGATCGCGCTGGTACGCGAGTGGCAGCCCCTTGAGCAGCGTGAGCATCGCCGTGAGTGCGCCGATGACGCCAGCGGATCGGCCGCGCACGAGCTCCGCAGGGTCGGGGTTCTTCTTGTTGGGCATCATCGACGAGCCGGTCGAGAACGCGTCCGCCACGCGCACGAACCCGAACCGCGGGTTCGACCACCACGTGATCTCCTCGGCGAGGCGCGACAGGTGGACCATCGCCAGCGCCGCAGCGGCGAGCACCTCGACGACGAAGTCGCGGTCGGAGACGGCGTCGAGCGAGTTGCGCGACACGCCCTCGAAGCCGAGCTCCGCGGCCGTGGCCGCACGATCGAGCGGATAGCCGGCGCCGGCGAGCGCCCCCGCCCCGAGCGGCGAGACGTTGACCCGGCCACGGGCGTCGGCGAGCCGGCCACGATCGCGCTCGAGCATCTCGACGTAGGCGAGGAGGTGGTGCGCGAGGAGGACGGGCTGGGCCGGCTGGATGTGCGTCGCGCCGGGCAGCACCGCGTCTCCGTCGCGCTCCGCGAGGCCGACCAGCGCGCGCTCCATGGCCACCAGGCCGGCATCGAGGCGATCCACCGCGCGGCGGGTCCACAGGCGCAGGTCCGTCGCCACCTGGTCGTTGCGGGAGCGGCCCGTGTGGAGCTTGCCGCCCACCGGTCCCACGCGCTCGGTGAGCATGGTCTCCAGGTTCATGTGGACGTCCTCGAGCGCCGGATCCCACGCGACGGCGCCCGCCTCCACGTCCGCGCGCAGCGACACGAGTCCGCGTTCGAGGGTCGCGACCTCGTCCTCGGTGAGGAGCCCAGCTCGCCCGAGCCCGCGCACGTGGGCGATCGAGCCCGCGATGTCGTCGAGGGCGAGTGCGGCGTCCACGTCGATCGACCGGGTGAAGTCCGCCATCCGCGCATCGGGCCCGTGGTCGAACCGGCCGCCCCACATCCGCATCGCCTACCCCTCCAGCCGGATCGCGCGCAGCCGTTCAGCGGCGTCCTCGGGCGTGACGTCGCGCTGCGCCTCGGCGAGGAGCTCGTAGCCCACCATGAACTTGCGCACCGTGGCGGACCGCAGGAGCGGCGGGTAAGCGTGCCCGTGGAGACGCCAGGCGTCCGTCGCGGTCCCGGCGCCGAACGGCGCCCCGTGCCAGCCCATCGAGTACGGGAACGGAACTCCGAACAGGGCGTCATACCGGCGGAGCGTGGCCCCCAGGATCGCGGCCAGGCCGTCGCGCGCGCCGTCGTCGAGGTCGGGCATGCGGGCGAACGGCCGGCGCGGGACCACGAGCACCTCGAACGGCCAGACCGCCCAGAAGGGGACGAGGACCAGCCACTCGTCGTTCTCCTCGACGACCCGGGGGCCTCCGGTCTCCTGGCGCACCACGTCGGACAGCAGCTGGCGTCCGGTGCGCGCCTCGTACGTGCGCTGGCTCGCATCCTCGCGCGCGACTCCCGTCGGCAGCGCGGTCCCCGCCCAGACCTGGCCGTGCGGGTGCGGGTTCGAGGCGCCCATCGCCTCGCCCCGGTTCTCGAATACCTGGACCCACCGGTAGCGCCCCCCGAGCTCGGCGGTCTGCTCCGCCCACAGGTCGACGACGCGGCGCACGTCGGCAGTGGCCATGCCCGCGAGGGTGAGGTCGTGACGGGGCGAGAAGCAGATGACCCGGCAGGTCCCCTGCTCCCCTTCCGCGCGCAGGAGCCCGTCCTCGAACACGGCATCGGTGGTCGTGGGACGAAGCGCCGCGAAGTCGTTCGTGAACACGTAGGTGGCCGGGTAGCCCGGGTTCGTCTCGCCATTGGCCCGCGTGTTCCCGGGACACAGGTAGCACGACGGGTCGAAGGCCGGCCGTCGCTCGACCTGTGGCCGCTCCTCGCCGCCCTGCCACGGGCGGTTGGTCCGCCCAGGCGACACGAGAATCCACTCGTCGCGCAGCGGGTCGTACCGCCGATGGGGCTCGCTGAACAGGGCGGGCTGCTCAGTCATGGATCACCGCCGCGCCGCGGCTCGGGACGACCTCGAACACGCGCGCGGTGAGCCCGGTCCGCGGCCCGTAGTCGCGGAGGACCGCGTCGCGCAGGGCGTCGACGGCGTCGCGCCGGACGAGGTTCACCGTGCAACCGCCGAACCCCGCCCCGGTGAGCCGCGCGCCGTACACCCCGGGGACGGCGGCGGCGAGCTCCACGAGCGTGTCCAGCTCCGGGCTGCTGATCGCGAACAGGTCGCGCATCGAGGCCTGGCTCGCGTAGAACAGGCGGCCGACCTCGTCGAGGTCGCCGCCGGCGAAGGCCTCGACCGTGCGGACGACTCGCTCGTTCTCGTGGACGATGTGCTCGGCCCGGGCGAACACGAGCGGGTCGAGCCGCCCACGGGCCCCCTCGAGCATCGCGGGCGTCACGTCGCGCAGCGCAGTCACCCCGGGCTCGGACTCGGCGATCGCGGCGACCGCCGCCTCGCACTGCGACCGCCGCTCGTTGTAGGCCGAGGTCTCGAGGCGGCGCGGCGAGCCCGAGTGGCACACGACGAGCGCGACGTCGTCGAGCGGCAGCGGGACCGCGCGGTGCTCGAGCGTGCGGCAGTCGAGGAGCAGCGCGCTGCCCGCCTCGCCGAACGCGGACGCGAACTGGTCCATGAGTCCGCAGTTCACCCCGACGTACCGGTTCTCGGCGCGCTGGGCGGTCCGCGCGAGCGTCATCAGGTCGAGCGGCGGCAGCGCGCCGCCCACGAGCGCGAACGACGACGCGAGCTCGAGCGCGGCCGAGCTCGACAGGCCGGAGCCCTGGGGCAGGTCCGAGGCGAGGAGCCCCCGGAACCCGCGGGTCGCGACACCGGCCTCGGCGAGCGCCCACGCAGTGCCCGCGAGGTAGTCGATCCAGGTCCCGGTCTTGGGGCCGATGGCGTCGAGGTCGAACCCGGCCCGCTCGCCGGTCGCCGCGAGCGTGACCTCGACCCGCCGGTCGTCGGTCGGCAGCAGCGCGATCGCGATCCCCAGCTGGATCCCGACCGGGAGGACGAACCCCTCGTTGTAGTCGGTGTGCTCGCCGATGAGGTTCACCCGGCCGGGCGCGTGCACGACGCGGATTGCGCCGGGGTCCGCGGCGGCGGCCGGATCCAGCTCGGCGAGGCGCGCCACGAGCGCGCGCGGGTCGCGCGCGAGATCGGCGGGCGAGGTGGCGGCCATCGGTCAAGCCTACCGTGCAGCGTACCCTGCCGCGCGCTCAGCCCTCGAACAGGTAGCGCTCGATGACCGGGCCGATGGCCGACGCGACGTCGTCCGGGGTCATCGACGCCAGGGGCTCCACCCGCACGATGTAGCGGGCCAGGACGAGCCCGATGAGCTGGGAGCCCGCGAGGGTCGCACGGAGCTTCGCATCCTCGCCGGGGACGGCGCTCGCGAGCGCGAGGAGCGGACCCTCGGCGAGGAGCTGGCGCATCATCCCGGCCGCGACCTCGTCCGTGGATGCGGACCGTACGACGCCGAGCAGCATCGGCCGCACCTCGGGCCGGTCCCACAGCTCCACCACGAACCGCACGAACCGCTCCCCCACCCCGGGCCCGCCGCCCGCCAGGAGCCGCGGCACGACCTCGCTCACGTCCACGGGGAAGCGCATCGCGGCGATGAACAGGCGCTGCTTCGTCCCGAAGTAGTGGTGCACCAGCGCCGGGTCCACCCCGGCACGCGAGGCGATGTCCCGGATCGAGGCGCCGTCGAACCCCCGCTCGCCGAACGCCACCTGGGCGGCGTCGAGGATCCTGGCCCGCGTGTCGACCGCGCCGGGCCGCCGCCCACGACCTGCCCTCGGCCGGCTGCCGCCCGCCCCGCGGGCGGTGCTCACACCACGTCCCGGCGGATCGTGAGCGACGCGATGACGGCGAAGAACAGCGCGATGAGCGCGAGGACGGCGAGGTCGAGCTGCACCGCGCCGACGGACAGGCCCGATCCGCTGATGAACACCTCGCGCAGCGCGTCCACCGCGTAGCCGAGAGGCATCAGTCGCACGAGCGGCTGGAGGACGGCCGGGAGCGAATCGACGGGGAACAGCACGCCCGAGAGCAGGAACTGCGGCGCGAGCACGATCGGGATGAACTGGATGATCTGGAGCTCGGTGCGCGCGAAGGTCGAGAGAAAGATCCCGAGGCTGACCGCCCCGAGCGCCAGCAGCAGGACGACGAGGAACGCGACCAGGGGGCTGCCCGCGACGCTGATCCCCAGCCCGATCGAGAACTCGGGCAACGGCCCGATCGACGGCACGTGGACCGTCCCCAGCGCCCAGGCCAGCAGCAGCGCCACCTGGACGGTCGCGAACAGCCCGAACCCGATCGTGTATCCGGCGACGATCTCGCCCCGCGTGACCGGCGTGGCCATGAGCCGCTCGAGCGTCCCGCCGGTGCGCTCGCGGAGGAACGAGACGCCGGTCAGGACGTACACGAAGAAGTAGACGAAGAACGCGACGATGGCGGGCGCGAACGGCGCGATGGGGTCGGCGCCGGTGCCGCCGTAGATCGTCTCGTGCGCGGTCGCCGGCACCGTCGTGCCCGCGGCGGTCGCGGCCGCCCCTACGACGGCCTTCGACACCCGCTGCAGCTGGGCGCCGTCGGAGGCGGGGTCCACGCCGAGGGTGATGAACGTGATCGTGCCGCCGGACGCCAGGTCCGCGGGCAGGACCAGGGCAACGGAGTCCATCCGTGCGTCGACCGCGGCGCGAGCAGCGGCCTCGTCGGGGACGTCGGTGACCGTGATCCCGTCGCCCTCGAGCGCCGTCGTGAGCACGTTCCCCACGACGGTCGCCATCGGCGCGGGCAGCTCGTTGACGAGCGCGACCTTGGGTAGCGGCGTCTCGCCGGCGCGGAGGATGAACGTCACGAGGCCGGTGATGACGATCGGCGCGACGAACAGCAGCGCGAGCGAGGGCCGGTCGCGCCGGATCTCCTGGGTGACGCGGCGGATGAGCGCCCGGAGCCGTCGGGCGCTCACGCCACGGCCTCCGCATCGCCGGCGTAGTGGAGGAACGCGGCCTCGAGGTCATCCGTCCGGGCGCCCGCGCGCAGCGTCCCGCCCGTCCCGCGCGCGATGACCTTGCCCGCCCGCACGAACAGGAGCTCGTCGCACCGGTCCGCCTCGTCCATGACGTGGCTGGACACGATGATCGTCGTCCCGGCATCCGCGAGCGCGCGGAAGTGCGTCCAGAACTGGACCCGCAGCAGCGGGTCCACGCCCACGGTGGGCTCGTCGAGGAACAGCACCGTCGGCTTGTGGACGAGGGCGCACGCGAGCGAGAGCCGCCGCCGCTGCCCGCCGCTGAGCGTCCCCGCGACCGTCTTCGCCCGGTCTCCGAGGTCCACGAGCGCGAGCACCTCGTTCACGGCCGCGCCGGTGTCGGCGCCGTACGCCGCGGCGAAGAACCGCGCGTTCTCGCCCGCGGTGAGGGCCGGGTACACGCCGTCGCCCTGGGTCATGTACCCGATCCGGGCGAGGACGCCGCGGTCCGGCATCCGGACGCCCAGCACCTCGGCGTGGCCCTGGGTGGGGTGGGTCATACCGGTGAGCAGCCGGATGAGCGTCGTCTTGCCGGAGCCGTTCGGACCCAGCAGGCCGTAGATCCGCCCAGGCGCGAGCTCGAGCGAGATCCCGTCCACCGCCGTGACGGGCCCGAACCGCTTGACGAGGCCGTCCGCCCGGACGGCAGCACCGGAATTCATCATGCGTTGAATTCTACGATGCGGCGCAAGCCCCGGGGCGCGAACTGGTCCCCGATCTCGACGCCCGATTGGCCTACCGGTCTGGGCCAACCGGCGCGTATCATCCGCCGATGCAGCGCACCTCGAACACGGTCGTATGGGCCCTGTTCCTCGCCCTGGGGCTCCTGTGGGGCTCGTCCTACTTCTGGATCAAGGTCGCCCTCGACACGGTCCCACCGTTCACGCTCATCGCCGGCCGGCTCGTCCTCGCGTCGATCTTCCTGTGGTCGGTGGTGCTGCTCACCCGCGAGCCGCTCCCCCGTGCGCGCCGCCAGTACGGCCACCTGCTCGTGATGGCGCTCGTCAACATCGTGGTGCCGTTCGTGCTCATCGGCTACGGCGAGCAGTCGATCGACTCCGCGCTCGCGTCGATCCTGAACGCGACGGTCCCGCTGTTCGTGATCATCCTCGCCCCGATGTTCCTCCCCGACGAGGGCATCACGTTGCCCAGGGTCGCGGGCCTCGCGGTCGGGTTCGCGGGCGTCATCCTGCTCGTCGCGCCCGACCTCGTGAACGTCACGGACGCGGACCTGACCGGAGAGCTCATGCTGCTCGGCTCGAGCCTGTCGTACGGCATCGGCAACGTCTACGCGAAGCGGAACGTGCGCGGCCTTGCGCCGCGGATCCCGGCGCTGTTCCAGGTGTTCCTCGCCGCCTGCGTCATCGTGCCCCTGGCGCTCGTCGTGGACCGGCCATTCGAGACCGTGCGCCCGGCGCCCGAGGCCATCCTCGCGATCGCGTGGCTGGGGATCCTGGGCTCCGGGTTCGCGTACCTGTGCTACTTCACGATCCTCGCGAGCTGGGGGGCGACGCGGACGTCGATGGTCGCGTACCTGCTCCCGGTCATCGGGATCGCGCTGGGTGCCTTCGTGCTCGGCGACCCGGTGACCCTCAACCGCGTCCTGGGCACCCTGCTCGTGATTGCCGGGATCGCGCTCGTGAACAGCGGGCCGGCGCTCCGGCGGCTCGTCGACCGGCGGGCGGACGTGGCCCGGGCCGAGGGCCGCGGCTGAGCTCGAGCCACCCGGTCACACGCGTGTCAGCAGGTCATACAGGCCCAGCGTGGCGACGAACCCGGCCGCGCCGAGCGCGAGACAGGGCAGGAGCGCGACGAGCCCGCGGAGCCGGTCCTCGCGCGAGCGCCCGAGCAGGATCGGCAGGACGAGCCCCGCCGCGATGAACGCGGGCGCCGCGGTTGCGACCGTCTCGATGCGCGAGAGGTTGGCACCCTCGGCGATCGAGGCCGCGCCCAGGAGCGCGGGGCCGATCGCGCGGTGCAGCGGGTCCGCGTCGCGCCACCAGCGCCCGATGAGCCCGAACACCGGCCCGCCGATCGCCGCGCCGATGACCCACACCAGCACCGCACCACGGAGGCTGGGCCAGTAGCCGAACCGGAGACCCACGAGCGCGTAGTAGCCGACGAGCGCTCCGAGGAGCGTCAGCGCCCCGCCGGCGATCGCGGCCGTGCGCGTGGGCGCGCGCGACCCGACGAGGAAGGCGACGCCGAGCCACGGCGTGATCGAGTTCGCCAGCGGGCCCCAGCCATCGGGGAGGACGCCTTGCCCGACCTGCGTCAGCACGCCCGTTGCGAGCCCGATGACGGACGCGAACGCCAGGTGCCGGGTGGTGATCGTCACGCGCCGGTCGACACGGAGATGGTGGCCGGTGGCTCGGTGAAGCGCTTCGTGCCGCGGCGCGGCAGCCACAGCCAGCCGAGCACGGCCCCGACGACGGCGAACGCGGCGCCGACGCCGAACAGGACCTGGTGGCCGGGACCCCCGTAGATCACGCCCCCGAGGACGTTCGCGACGAATGCCGCGATCCCCGCCGTCGTCATCGACGCGAGCGCCTGGCCCGATCCCTGGAGCCGCGGTGGGAGCAGCAGCTGCATCGACGTGACCCCCGCGATGAAGACGCCGGCGTACCCGGTCCCCGACAGGACACGCGACACGATGATGGCCTCGGGCGTCGTGAGCACCACCCACGACGCGAACGCGACCGCCGACAGGAGGCTCGTGCCGACGAACATCGTGCGCAGCCCGACCCTCCGCACGATCCGGCCCGCCGCGACCATCGCAACGACCTCCGCCGCCGCCGCCGTCGCGGACGAGAGCGCCACCTGGGGCGGTCCGCCGCCCAGCTCCACGACTCGCAGCGAGAGGAACGAGAACCCCGCGAACACCCCGACGTGCGCGATCCCCACGGCAACGAGCACCCGGACGATGGCCGGCTGGATGGCCAGCGCCTCGCGGATCGCCCCGCCCCGCCTGGACACGACGAGCGTTGCCCGCTTGAGGTCGGGAATGCTTCCGCCAAGCCAGGCGAGGACCAGCGCGAAGCCGACGAACAGGAACGGGGCCGGCCAGTAGCCCGCGATGCCATACAGCACGCCGAACCCGATCGCCGTGACCGTGAACGATGCCGAGAGCAGTGCCCGGACCTGCCCGTACTGGCGCGTCGGATCTCGCAGGGCGTTCACCGCCAGCGCGTCGGAGAGCGGGCCGGCCGCCCCGTAGCAGGCTGCGTACCCGACGTACGCGACCGCCATGAGTGGCAGCGCGAGTGGCAGCGCGAACAGGAGCAGCATCGCCGCCGCGCCGACCAGCGCGAGCCGGAGCGCTCGCGACCGTCCCAGCACGACATCGCCCAGGTGGCCCCACGCCGGGACCGAGACGACGTACGTGAGGCTCGTGATCGCGTACACGAGGCCGATCGCCGCGGGCGCGAAGCCGCGATCCGCCAGGATGACCGAGGCGAACGGGCCGAACGCAGCGACCGCGAACCCGTGGAGCAGGTAGAGGAGGCGGATCCGCGGCATCCCCTGATGCTATGGCGGACGGTCGACGCCCGAGACGCCGCAACAACCGGACCCTGTGCGCGTCTCCACGTCACGATGCGCACGCCGAGCCTCATCCGGGCCGCCCTGGCCGTGAGCGTCTGCCTTGCCGCAGCTGGCTGCGGGGCGTCGCCGGCGCGGACGGACAGCAGCGCCCGGCCAACGCCCGCAGCGGCCACGCCCTTCGCGCCCTCCCCTGCCGCACCAACGCAGGTGCCGACCGCCGTCGCGCCCCCGACCGCCGGGTCGGCCGCGACCGGCGAGCCCGGCGCCTTCGAACCGCCCGCGCCCCTGTGCCCGGCGCCGCCCGCCGTCGATCCACCGACGCTGACGGTCGCCGCCGGCGCTGGCGCGTCACGGCCGGCCGACGTGCTCCCCGGGGGCGTCTGGACGTGCTCGACCTCTGCGCAGTTCGACGGCCCGGTCCCGGAGCCTGCCGCGCCTGTCGAGGCCGCGCCCGGCGACTCGCTGGCGTTCACCATCGAGGACGGGTGGCAGATCCTCGCCTGGAGCGGATTCGATCACCCCCGGGTCGGTGACGCGGCCAACATTTTCCCCGAGACCGTGATGCCGGCAGGCACTGGATCGATCCTGGTGCCGATCACGCGCACCGGTGACTCGACGGTCACGGTCACGATCACGGCGATGCGCGCGGATAGGCGGGTCATGGCAGACATGACCGCCGTCGCGTGGGTGCACACGCCCTGACCGGTCAGCGCCCGAAGCGCTCCCGCAGCCGCGGCAGGATCTGCTCGCCGTAGCGCGCGATCGCGGCCTCCTGGTCGGGACCCGGGAAGTGGAACACGAGGTGCGTGAAGCCGTAGTCCACGATGTACGGGGCGAGCTGTTCGAGGTGGGCATCGACATCGTCGCTCACCAGCCAGCGCCGGTGGGCGTACGGCTCCGCCTCCCGCGCCGCCACCTCCATGTCGCGCGGGTCGTGGATGTTCGCCTTCTGCTCCCCGGTGAGCGCGAGCGCGGCCCAGACCTTCGTGTCCTCCATCGCCCGTGCGAGGTCGGGGTCGAAGGACACCTTCATCTCGATCATCCGGTCGATCGCCGACGCTTCGCGCCCGGCCTTCTCCGCGCCCTCGGCGAGGGCGGGCAGGAGGGTGTCGGTGTACAGCTCGGCGCCCTTGCCGCTGGTGCAGATGAAGCCGTCGCCCAGGCGCCCCGCCAGCCGGGCCGCCGCGGGACCCGAGGCCGCGATGTACACGGGCAGCTGCTCATCGGGCTTGTCGTAGACCGTGGCCTCGTGCGTGCGGTAGTACGTGCCCTCGAAGTCGACGATCTCGGCGCCCGGAGCGGTCAGCGCCTGGATCAGCTGGACCGCCTCGCGGAGCCGCGCGAAGCGCTCGGACTGCTCGGGCCAGTCGACGCCCACGGGGACCTCGTTCATCGATTCGCCCGTCCCGACGCCCAGGATCACGCGTCCGGGAGCGAGACAGCCGAGCGTCGAGAACGCCTGGGCGACGATCGCCGGGTTGTACCGGAACGACGGCGTGAGGACCGACGTGCCCAGGGTCACCCGGGTCGTCGCGACCGCCGCCGCGCCCAGCCACACGAGCGCGTTGGGGGCGTGGCCGTCAGTGTGGCGCCAGGGCTGGAAGTGGTCGCTCGTCCAGACCGAGTCGAAGCCCGCGGCCTCCGCCGCGACCGCGAGGTCCAGGAGCCGCCTCGGCGGGAACTGCTCCGCGGACGCCTTGTAGCCGAGTCTGAACGGGGGCATGTGATCCTCTGGCAGTCCCTGTCGCGGACGATGTCGTGCACCGAGCGGGCGGCGGTTCGTGCGTCACCCCATGGTGAACCCGGAACAGCCGATCCGTCGAACGGTTCGTCCCGCCGCGCCTTGCGGATGCGTGCCGGTGCGTGGCGGGGTGGGCTCGTCAGCGCGCGATCGCGAGCGCGACCGCCCCGACGAGCACGAGGGCCGAGCCGGCGAGCCGGAACGCGACCTCGCGCCGGTCCGCGGCCTCGCCCAGGCGCACCACGCCCCATGCCGACGCGAGCACGACCGCGGACTCGCGGAGCGGGGCGACGATCGCGAGGGCCGCCCGGCTGAGCGCAGCGAGGACGAGCCCGTACGCGCTGAACGTGAGCAGCCCGCCGACGATCGCCCGCGGCCGGTCCAGCGGCTCATCGCCGGCTGCGTACCGGCCACCCGCCATCCGCGGACGCACCCATGCGACCGCCGCGAGCCCGATCGCGCACACCGGCCACAGGATTCCGGCGTAGAACCATGCTGGTGCCAGTTGGACGCCGACGCGGTCGAGCGCCGAGTATGTCGCGATCATCGCGCCCGTCAGCAGGGCGAATCCCGCCGCCAGGCGGTCGTCCCGCGCGGCAGCGGTCCGCACCAGCCGCCACGGTCGCTGGACGACGAGCAGCCCCGCCAGCAACAGCCCGACACCGATCCACGCCCCCGGCGACAGTCGCTCCCCGAGCACGAGGACACCGATCCCGACCGCGAGCAGCGGCGCGAACCCCCGGGCGAGGGGGTACACGACCGACAGGTCGCCGCGCCGGAACGCGGCCGCGAGGAACACGAAGTACGCGACCTCGATCGCCCCCGACACGATGCCCACGACCCACGCCCCGACGGGGATCGAGGGTCGAGCCAGGAACCAGCCGGCGGCCACCAGTGGGACGAGGATGGCGCTCGCGGCGATGACCCCGGCCGTCGCCATCCTGAGCGGGTCGCCCGCGGTCTTGAGCAGGATGTTCCACGCGGCGTGGAGGACCGCCGCAAGCGAGATGGCGGCGAGGGCGACCGGATCCACCGCCCGAGTCTAGGCGGTGGACCCATGCGAGGAGCGGTGGTCAGCGCTCGATGTCACGCCTCGACAGGCCCCAGGCGCCGAGCAGGAGCCCAACGGCGGCGATGGCAACGCATGCGCCCATCCCGACCCAGTCCCAGGTCCCCACCATTGGCTGACCGAGGTGCGAGGTCAGCGCGAGCTGGCGGACGACCTCCGGCAGGTCGAGTGCGGGCACCAGGAAATCGATGAGGAAGGTCGCGATGACGACGATCGCGACGACCTCGCCCGCGAACGACGTCGTCACGAGCCCGCCGAAGGCGAGCCCGATCCCCGCGAGCGCCAGGGCATAGAGGCCGATGACGACGCTGCCGAGGATCGGCGTCACCACGTCGCCACCCGTGATCGACGATCCCAGGGCGACACCCGCGCCAACGATGAGCGTCATCACGACGATCGCGGCGAAGACGCCGAGCCCGCCACGCGCCGCCCAGGCGAACCGGGATACGGGCGCCGCCAGGAGCATCTCCAGTCGACCGTTCTGCTCGTCCGAGGCCCAGCCGCCGACGATCGTCGCCGCGGCGAAGCCCGCGAGGATGAACCCGAACATGACGAACGTGAGCTCGAGGAATCCGCCTGCTCCGTTGATGTCGATCGTGGGGAACAGGCTCTTGAAGATCTGGAGCGCCTCGGGGGCCTGCTTCTCGAGCGTCTCCGTGAACGACGCTGCGGCCCCGCCGAGGACAAACGCGAACAGGCCGATGCCGACCCCCCACGAGACGGCGATCGGGAGCCGCTCGCCGAAGGACCGGCTCGCCGGCCCGCGGAGCCCGAGCAGCGCGGCCGGCATCGGCGGCCACGGGATGCGCGCCGTGACGCCGAGGTCTCGCCGCGCGAACAGCTCCACGCCCACCACGAACAGCACGATCGCGACAAGCGCCGCGGGGACGAGCCCGATCCACTCGCCACCACCGGTGAGCGGATGGAAGCGGGCCGTCCACCCCCACCACGTGATGTTCGCGATCCCGTCGAATGCGGGGACCGCGCCCCGGTAGCCGTTGACGAAGTAGCCGCCGAGGAGGACCGCACCGGCGATGGCGGTGGCCGCCCCTCGGCCGACGAGCGGCGCGAGCGCGAACGCGACCGAGCCCGACGCGAGCGCCATGACACCCAGCCAGATCGCGAACCCGAACGCGGCCGAGGGCGGGATCTCGTCGCCCGGCAGCGTGTTGAACGCGAGCCCGGTGACGATGGCGGTGAGGGTGAGGATGAGGACGACGATCGCCATCCCCGTGAGGTGGGCGAGCAGCTTCTCGACGGCGATCCGGCGCATCCCGAGCGGGGTCGTCGCAACGAACTCCAGGCTGCCGCGCCGGGACTCGGTGGCGAGCGTCGACGACAGCGCGATCATCGACCACAGCGCGGCGATGAGCGCGAGCGACGGCCCGCCCTTCCACGCGATGGAGCCGGGCAGGGTCTCGATCGCGAGCGGGAACGGCTGGCCGTAGATACCGGCCATCACCGGCGGCAGCTGGTTGACCAGGGTGGCGAGCTCGAGCCGCGACTCGGGGGTCGAGTACGCGCCGCCGAAGGCTGCCCCGGTCGCGAGGAACATGCCGCCGATGAGCCCGCACAGGATGAGCACGGCGAGGCGCGAGTCGCGGAGCGTCTTGGCGTAGACCGTGCCGAAGCCATAGATCCGGCTCCAGGGCGAGACCGTGGTCCGTCCCGCGGACGGGACCGGACCCGCGTGCGCCGTCACGAGGCCACCTCCTCGGTGGCCGTCCCGTACTGCGCCAGGAACGTCTCCTCGAGGGTCGGCTCGCGGCTGACGAAGTCGAGCAGCTCGTAGCGTGCGGCGGCCTGGACGACGGGCGTGATCGGGCCCGACACCCGCATCCGCAGGGTGTGGTCCTCGACCTTGACCTCGGACACCCCCGGCAGCCCGGTGAACGCGTCGGCGGGGACGCCGTCGATGAACCGCAGCTCCACCTCGTGGTGGGCGAGGTCCCGCAGCCCCTCGACGCTGTCCACCTTGGCCAGGCGGCCGTCCCGGATGATCGCCACGCGGTCGCAGGTGCGCTCGACCTCGGACAGGATGTGGCTCGACAGGAACACCGTCCGGCCCTCACCCTTCGCCTCGCGCACGAGCGCGTAGAACGACTGCTGGACGAGCGGGTCGAGGCCGGACGTCGGCTCGTCCAGGATCAGGAGCTCGGGACGGTGCTGGAGGGCGATGACCAGGCCGATCTTCTGCTTGTTGCCCTTCGACAGCTCCTTGAACTTCCGGCCGGGATCGATCTCGAACCGCTCGACGAGCTGCTGTTGGTAGGACCGGTCCACCCCGCCGCGCAGGTTCGCGAAGTAGGCGAGCGTCTGGCCGCCCGTGAGGCGGTCGTAGAGCGAGAACTCGCCCGGGATGTAGCCGATCCGCCGGTGGATCGAGACGGGGTCGGCGGTCGTCTCGACGTCGAACACGAACGCGTGCCCGGAGGTCGGCCGGATGAGGTCGAGCAGGGTGCGGATCGTCGTCGTCTTGCCGGCACCGTTGGGGCCCAGGAAGCCGAAGACCTCGCCGGCCTGGACCTCGAGGTCGACGTCGATGATGCCCCGGTGGGAGCCGTAGCTCTTCGTGAGGCGCTCTGTTCGGATGATGGCGGGCATCTCAGTCCTTTCCCCCGGGGACGCCGGCGGGGGTCGCCGCTCGGCGGGTCCTGAACTGGCCGACCGCGATGTTCACCACGTCGACCATGACGGTGTACAGCTCGTGGACGTCACGCAGCCGCTGGAGCGAGGCCGGATCACGGTCCGGGAGCGACGCCATTGCGCTCTCGAGGGTGTCGAGCGACGGCCGGAGGGCCCGCTGTCGGTTCTCGATCGCGCGTACCGCGCTGTCGTCGCTCACCCCCCAGTAGTCGCGCCGGTCTCCCGGTCGCCGGGTGCGCTGGATGAGGCCCGAAGGCTCCAGCCAGCGGACCGCGCCGCTGATCGCACCGCGGCTCGCCCCGATGGCTTCCGCGATGTCCTCGACGCTCTGTTCGCGTGGCTCGCAGATCAGCAGCCACGCCCAGAGGCGGCCGGCGACAGGGGGAAGCCCTTCAGCCGCCAGGATGCGCGACCAGCGCTCGACAAAGGACCGTTCGGCGTCTCGCATGGCTCGCATGCTATGCGTGTTCCGAACTTTCAGTCAATACGGAATGTTCAGCACTCTGCCGCGGCGTGGCGTGCGACTACCCGCCCTTGCCCTTGCCGGGCTTGTCCGGCTTGCCCTTGCCCTTGCCCTTCCCGCCGGTCACGGCGGGTGCGGCCGAAGCGCCACCGGCGCTTGCGCTCGGGGTGGGCGTCGGGCTGACCGGCACTCCCGGGGAGGTGCCGGCCGTGGCGATCGCGTCCGCGCCCGTCATCGGCGACGACGTGCCCGCCGTGCCGGTGCTCGCGAACGGCCCGTTCACGGCGGCGAGCACGCCGACCGCGAGGAGCAGGGCGACGAGGATCGCCGCCGGAGCCAGCCGGCGACCGGTCGGGTCCACATCAGGTGCAGGAGGTCGCGCCACGGGTGTGGGCTCAACGGGCTCGACCGCGATCGCCCTCGCGGGAGCGACACGCCGCGCGGGCGCCGGGATGACGACCGTGCGGTCCTGGCTGTGGTCGACGCCGCTCGCGGTTCCGGCCAGCGCGCGGGCCGCCTCGGCCGCCGTGGGCCGCGCGGCAGGATCGGCGTCGAGCATCGCCAGCAGCTGGCCCGACAGCAGGGGGTCGTGCGTGGGCAGGCCGGGCATCGATCGCTGGGAGGCGACCAGGGATGCGGGCGACGAGGCGTCGAACGGGGGCCGTCCCGAGACCGCCTCGTAGAGTACGGCGCCAAGCGCCCACACGTCCGACGCCGGGGTCGCGGCGCCACCCTCGAGCACCTCGGGCGGCAGGAACCGGAGCGTCCCGACGACGTCGCCGGCCGCGGTCACGTCCTCGAGCACCTCGGTTGCCTCGCCGCGCGCGATCCCGAAGTCAGCGAGCCGCGCGCGGCCGTCCACGTCGAGCAGGATGTTCGAGGGTTTGACGTCACGGTGGACGAGCCCGGCAGCATGGACCGCCGCCAGGGCGCCGGCGATGTCCGCCCCGATCGACGTCACGGTTTCGGGCGCCATCGCACCCCCGCGCAATCGATCGGCGAGCGAGCCACCGGCGAGGTAGTCCATGGCCAGCCATGCGCCGTCCGGCCCGTCTCCGGCATCGAGGATGCCGACCGCGGACGGGTGGCTCACGGCCCGCGCGGCCTCGACCTCGCGCCGGAACCGCGCGCGGCTCGAAGGGTCGTGGGCGAGGCCCGGGTGGAGGCGCTTGACGGCGACGGTCCTGCCGGTCCGGGCATCGGTTGCCCGCCACACCTCGGCCATGCCGCCGCTGCCGATTCGCTCGTCGAGGCGGTAGCGCCCGCCGACCAGGTCGTGCATCCACCCATCGCACCACGAACCACTGGTCGGGCGTGCCGTCGGGGACCGTGGGGCCCTCGCGGTTGTCTCACAACTGTGTCAGGCCGGCCAGCCCCCGAGCTCGTCGAGCGTCGGCGGGTCCGCGCCCGCGCGGGTGCACGCGAACGCGGCCGCCCGGACGCCGAACCGCGTCGCCCGAACGATGGCCGCGGTGTCCAGCGTCGTGCGGGTGACGCCGGCGTGGACGAGGGCCGCGAGCGCGGCACCGCCGAACGTGTCCCCTGCCCCGACGGTGTCCACCACCTCGATGGTCGGCACCTGGACCAGCGTGCGCTCGTCGCCCACGCGGACGCGGACAGCCTCGCCGCCGTCGGTGACGACCACGGCTCGGGCGCCGAGCGAAGCGACCCAGCGAGCTGCGCTCGTCGGGTCCGCGCCGGGGACGAGGAACGCGAGGTCCTCGGTGCTTGCCTTGACGATGTCGGCACGCTCCAGGATCCGGGTCATCCGCGCGCGATACCCGTCGGCGTCGCGGGTGATCGAGGGACGACAGTTGGGGTCGACCAGCAGGAGCACCTCCTCGGGGAGCGTCGCGATCAGCCCCTCGAGCGTCGTCGCCATCGGCTCCAGGACGAAGCCCAGCGTCCCTGCGTGCACGGCACGCGTTCCAGCCGGCAGCGCCGCCGACGGCCCCGGAAGCAGCTCCGCCGCAGCGGTCCCCTGGGTGTAGAAGCGATACGACGCAGCGCCCGTGCCGTCCAGCTCCGCGAGCGCCAGCGTCGTGGGAGCGTCGGTGCGCTGGACGAGCGAGGTCGAGACCCCGTCCGCGACCAGCCCCGCCTCGAGCGTTCGGCCGAACCGGTCGGACGAGAGGCCCCCGAGCCAGGCGACCGGGACCCCGAGGCGCCCAACCGCCCGCGCCGCGTTGTACGGGCCGCCACCCGGGATCGCGGCGATGCTGCCGTCGGCGCGGACGATGAGGTCGACCAGCGCCTCGCCCGCGACGACGATCACGCCGTCAGAGCCCGATCGGGTGCCAGACGGTCTTCATCTCGAGGAACGCGGCGATCCACTCGGGTCGCTCGGCGGCCCGGTCGTCGAGCCAGTCGAAACGGGCGTCGGTCACGCCGCGCGGACGCCTGGCCACGCGCTTCACCGAGTCGGCGGCGGCCTGCTCGGCTGCGGTTCGCAGCTCGTCCGGGATGCCCCACCCGTCGACGGCGTCCACGTCCGCGTGCGCGGCGAGCACGGGCACCAGCTCCGACCGGTACCCGGTGATGATGTTGACGACACCCGCCGGCACGTCGGAGGTGGCGAGCACCTCGGCGAGGGTGATCGACGGCAGCGGCCTGGTCTCCGACGCCAGGACGACAGCCACGTTGCCACCCGCGAGGACCGGCGCGAGCCGCGAGACGAGCCCAAGCAGCGAGCTCCGCTCCGGCGCCACGACGCCGACGACGCCCGTGGGCTCGGGGATCGTGAAGTTGAAGTACGGCGCGCCGACCGGGTTCGAGGAGCCCAGGATCTGCGCGATCTTGTCCGTCCAGCCCGCGTACCAGACCCAGCGGTCGATCGCCCGCCCTACGACCTCTCGCGCCGCGCGATGCTCGAGGCCCTCCGCGATCGCCACCTCGCCCGTGAACTGGTCGAACCGGCCCTCAATGAGCTCTGCGACCCGGTACAGGATCTGGCCCCGGTTCATCGCCGTCCGGCCGGCCCAGCCGGCCGCCGCGCCGCGCGCGATCCGGACCGCGTCCCGGATGTCCTTGCGCGACCCGCGACAGGCGTTCGCGAGCGCGTCGCCGTCCGCCGAGCGCACGAGGTACGAGCGCCCGCTCTCCGTCCGCGGGAACTGCCCGCCGACGTACAGCTTGTAGGTCTTGAGGACCGGGAGCCGCGTCTCCGGGGACCGCGCCATCAGCGGTCCTCCAGCCGGACGTACGCGTGGAGGCCGTGCATGCCGCCCTCGCGCCCGAAGCCCGACTCCTTGTAGCCGCCGAAGGGCGACGTGGGATCGAACCGGTTGAACGTGTTCGCCCACACGACGCCCGCCTTCATGGCCTGGACCATCGCGAGGACCTTGGACGCCTTCTCGGTCCAGATCCCGGCGGATAGCCCGTACGCCGTGTTGTTCGCCTTCTCGATCGCCTCGTCGGGCGTGCGGAACGTGAGCACCGAGAGCACCGGCCCGAAGATCTCCTCCTTCGCGATCCGGTGGCTCTGGGCGACGTTCGTGAACAGCGTGGGGCGGAAGAAGTACCCGCGCTCCGGGAGCTCGCAGGCGGGCTGGTACAGCTCCGCGCCCTCGGCCTCGCCTGCGGCGACGAGCTCCGTGATCTTCTCCAGCTGGCTCTTCGAGTTGATCGCCCCGACGTCCGTGTTCTTGTCCAGCGGGTCGCCCACGCGGAGCGTCGAGAGGCGGTCCTTGAGCCTGGTGACCAGCTCGTCGGCGACCGACTCCTGGACGAGCAGTCGCGAGCCCGCGCAGCACACCTCGCCCTGGTTGAAGTAGATCCCGTTGACGATCCCCTCGACCGCCTGGTCGAGCGCCGCGTCCTCGAACACGATGTTGGCCGCCTTGCCGCCGAGCTCGAGCGTCAGCGCCTTGTCCGTCCCGGCGACCGCGCGCTGGATCCGCTTGCCGATCTCCGTGGACCCGGTGAAGGCGACCTTGGCGACGTCCTTGTGGGTCACGAGGTGCATGCCCATCTCGCCCGGCCCGGTGACGATGTTGACGACGCCGGGTGGCAGGTCCGCCTGGCGGCACACGTCCGCGAACAGGAGCGCGGACAGGGGGGTCGTGGAGGCGGGCTTGAGGACGACGGTGTTGCCCGCCGCGAGCGCGGGGGCGATCTTCCACGCGAGCATGAGCAGCGGAAAGTTCCAGGGGATGATCTGGGCCGCCACGCCGAGCGGCCGCGCCACGCGACCCGGGAACGCGTACTCCAGCTTGTCGGCCCAGCCCGCGTAGTACCAGAAGTGCGCCGCCGCGAGCGGGACGTCGACGTCGCGGCTCTCCTTGATCGGCTTGCCCGAGTCCATCGACTCCAGGACGGCGAACTCGCGGGCGCGCTCCTGGAGGATCCGCGCGATCCGGTAGAGATACTTGGCGCGCTCCTTGCCCGGCATGTCCGTCCACCAGCGGCGGCCCGCGCGCACGGCCGCGGCCACGGCCCGATCGATGTCGGCCGCTGTCGCCTTTGCCACGCTGGCGAGCGGCAGCTCGGTCGACGGGTCGATGCTCTGAAACGATCCGCCGTCCGCTGAGTCGCGGAACCGGCCATCGATGAACAGGCCGTACTGCTCCTCCAGGTGCACGATGTCGCGCGACTCGGGGGCCGGCGCGTACTCCCAAGGGATCGCCTGGCCGTCGCCCATACCCCAGGAGCTGGGGGCCTTGCGGCCCGCCGTCGTCATCGACCGATCGCTGCTCACCGGGCCATTATGGCATCCGGGAACGGGCGCCCAGCCGTCGTATCCTGCGGCGGTGCAGGCGATCGGCTGGGTGGTCTTCGGGACGGCGATGATGCTCGTCGTGCTCCATCGCACCGCCGCGAAGGTGTACCTCAACGCGCTGGAGGCGCGCGACGGGCATCGGGACCCGGGCGCGTCGTGGCTCCTGCATCGCGACCCGGACCCCACGATCGAGCGGCTCCGCCGCCGGCGGCTCCTGCTCCTGATCCCGGCCGCTGTCCTGACGATCGCGGGCGTGGTCCTCCTCGGGTTCGCGCCACGGTGACGCTCAGGGAACGGCGCCGGGCCCGCTGGCGCGCCGCGCGCCCGGCGCTCCTGTGGACGCTCGGCTCGTTCCTCGTCGCGGTCGTGATCGCCGTCGCCGCCACGACGAGCCTGGTGGACTCGCAACAGGCGTGCTTCTTCGGGGCGGACCCGTGCCCCGCGCCCGACGACCCCCGGCTCGCGTGGATCGCGGTTGCGCTCGTGGTGATACCGCTGGTGTGGCTGCTCGGGCTCCTGCTGCTCGCGGCCCGGGCGATGGTGCGCGGCTCGGCGGATTGACGACCCGGGGGCGCAACGGCCACCGGCCGGATACGCTGCGGACGATGCGACGACTCGCCGACGCCCACGAGCTCCTCGATGGGCCGCTCGACGACCCCGCCACGCTCCGCGGCAACCTGCGTGACCTCGCGCGGATCAACCGCTGGCTCGGCGGCACGGCTGCGTCCCGGCGCGCGCTCGACCGCCTCCTGGCCGGGCGGACCGTGCCCCATTCACTGCTCGACGTGGGGACCGGGGCCGCGGACATCCCGCTCGCCCTGCTCGAGGCGGCGCGCGGCCGCCATCGCACGCTGCGCGTGACGGGCGCGGACACGCGCGTGGAGGTGCTGGATGCGGCACACGCGATCGAGGGCCGGCTGGCGACGACCGAGGGAATCGAGCTTGTGGTCACCGACGGGCGCTCGCTCCCGTGGCCCGACCGCTCGTTCGACGTGGTGCATGCCTCGCTGCTCCTCCACCACCTCGAGCCGCCCGAGGCCCTGGCCTTCCTGCGCGAGGCGGCTCGGGTCGCGCGGATCGGGGTCATCGTCAACGATCTCGTGCGCGCCCGGCACCACTGGCTTGGGGCGCGGCTGCTCGTGGGCGTCACGACTCGCAACCGATACACGCGCCACGATGGGCCGCTCTCCGTCCGGCGCGCGTACACCCGGATGGAGCTGCGGGCGCTGCTCGCGAGCGCGGCCCTGCGTCCTGTCGCGGAGGTCGGCGCGTTCGCAGGCCACCGTGTCGCCATCGCGGCGGTGCCGATGCGCGAGCTGGAACGACGGCGGGCGCACAGTCCGGAGACGGACGCTCCGGCGACGGAGGCCAGGTGACGCGGCGCGTCGACGTGGTCGTGATCGGAGGTGGGCCTGCCGGCGCGGTGACCGCCTCGTACCTCGCGCGGGCCGGTCACGAGGTGGTCCTCGTGGAGCGGGCGCCGGCGTGGCGCTGGCGCGCCGGGGGCGTGTTCGCGTCGCCGGCCGCGGTCCGCGAGCTCCGTCACGCCGGCCTCGACGCCGGGACGCTGGTGCGGGCCGCCCGCCCGATCCCCGCGATGCGCGTGGAGCTCCCCGACCGGGACCGGACGTCGTTCCGGCTGACCTACGGCGCCGAGACGACCGGCGACACCGCGGTCGGCTTCGACCGCGCGGCGCTGGATCCGGCGCTCCTCGAGCACGCAGCCGCAGTGGGCGTGGACGTGCGCTGCGGCGTCCCGGCGACGGGCGTGGAGCTCCCGGACCACCGCCACGGCGCCTCGGTGGCGCTGGGCGAGGACGGGGAGGTCGTCGAAACGCGGGTCGTGGTCGGCGCGGACGGGCCGCGGTCCATCGTCGCCGAGGAGGCGGGGATGACCCGGCCGCCGCGCCTCGCGCACCGCATCGGCCTCAGCTGGCACGTCGTGGATGAGCCCGGCGATCCGGTGAAGGATGCGCGGATGGTGGTGCTCCCAGGCGGCGCGTACTGCGGGATCGCGCCGGTGCCCGGCGGACGGATGAACATCGGCATCGTGCTCGCCGGCAGGCGCTGGCGCGACCGGCTCGCCCGGGATGGCGCCGCCGCCGTGGGGGCCGACGCGTTTGCCGTGATCCCGCGGCTCGGCGACGACGTGGAACGCTGGCGAACCGGCGCGATCACCGACCGGATCGCCGGCGCGAGCCCGCTCGGGAGCCGGGTCCACCGGCGATCGGGGCCGGGCTGGGCGGTCGTCGGGGACGCGGCCGGGTTCCTGGACCCGTTCACCGGCGAGGGCCTGCACCGGGCGCTCGTGAGCGCGCGGCTCGCCGCGGAGGCCATCGACGCCGAGCTGCGCGGCAAGGCGGGCGCGCTCGGCGCGTACGACCGGGCGATGACCGACCGGTTCGCCACCAAGGACCTCGTCTCGCTCGTTGTCCAGGGCTTCCTGGCGCGGCCGCGGGTGTTCGGCTACGCGGGACGCCGCCTTGCCCGGCGGGCTTCCGTCCGTGCGACGATGGGCCTCGTGATGGGCGACCTCGTTCCCGCGTCCCGCGCTCTCGATCCGCGGTTCCTCGCCGAGCTGCTGCGCCCGTGATGCACTCGGTCATCGGCATCGACATCGCCGCATCTCCCGACCTCGTGTACCGGCTGGCGCGTGACGTGACCCGCTGGGAGCGGCTCCTGCCCCACTACGCGCGATCAGCGGTCGTCCGCACGGACGCAGACGGCATCCTCGTGTGCGAGTTCGTCGCACGGCGCCCTTTCGTGCCGGTGCTCGGCATCGGGCTGCCCGTGGCGTGGCGGAGCCGGACGTGGCACGAGCCGGGGACCCGCCGCCTGCGGTTCGTCCACGTTGCGGGGGCGACCAAGGGCATGGACGTGACCTGGACGATCGAGCCGCGGCGTGACTCGGACGGCCGCGACGGGACACGCGTGGAGATCGCCCACGACTTCGCGCCGTCGATCCCCGGGTTCGCGTCGCTCGTCGATGCGGTCTTCACGCGGCCCATCGCGGGGCGCACGCTGGCGACGTTCCGCGCACTGGCCGAGGCCCTCGATGATCCGGGTGCGCCCGACCAGGCGAAGACCTGACATGACGATCCACGCACCCGCGTCCCGGCGCCGAGCCGTCGTCACCGGCATCGGCGTGATCTCTGCGGTCGGCATCGGGCTGCCGGCATTCCGGGCAGGCCTCAGGGCGGCGACAAGCCCGGTCAGGCGCATCGACCGCTTCGATCCGTCGCCGTTCCGCTCGCAGGTCGCGGCCCAGGTGGACGACTTCGACCCGCTCGACTTCATGGACGCGCGCGCGGCACGGGCGATGGACCGATTCAGCCAGTTCGGGCTCGCGGCGGGGCGGATGGCGATGTCGGACGCCGGCCTCGTCCCGGGCGCCGCCGGCGCGGCCGACGGCGACCGGATCGGCATCTACCTCGGGTCCGCCCTGGGCGGGATCGCGTTCGCGGAATCACAGCACGAGAAGTACCTCGAGCGCGGACTGCGGTCCGTCTCTCCCACCCTCGCGCTCGCCGTGTTCGGCGGCGCGGCCCCCGCCAACCTGGGCATCGCGCTCGACGTGCGCGGGCCGATCCTCTCCACCGCCAACTCGTGCGCGAGCGGGGCCGTCGCGATCGGGGAGGCCGCGAAGGCGATCCGGGCGGGGGAGATCGACGCCGCGATCGCGGGCGGGGTGGAGGTGCCGCTGTCGCCGCTCGCGTTTGGCGCGTTCGACCTCATTCGCGCCCTGGGTCACGGCTACAACGACGACCCGGCCCACGCCTCGCGCCCGATGGACGGCGCCCGCGACGGGTTCGTCATGGGCGAGGGTGCCGCGCTGCTCGTCATCGAGGCGCTCGAGCTTGCGGTCGCGCGCGGTGCCCACATCTACGCGGAAGTCATGGGCTACGCCGCGACATCCGATGCCCACCACATGGTCCAGCCCCGGGCCGACGGCCGCGAAGCAGGTCGCGCGGTGACGCTCGCGCTCGCCGACGCTCGCGTGGCACCGGACGAGATCGACTGGGTCAGCGCCCATGCGAGCTCCACCCCGATCGGCGACATCGCCGAAGCTCGGGCGATCGCCGCGGGTCTGGGCGCACGCGCCGCGATGGTGCCCGTCTCCGCGACGAAGGCGCTCACCGGTCATCCGCTCGGCGCGACGGGCGCGATCGAGGCCGCGATGGCGAGCCTGGCGGTCGCCGACGGCTGGGTCCCGGCGACGGTGAACCTCGAGGCGCCCGAGCCCGAGCTGGCGGCCCTCCTCCCGAACCTCCTGCGCGCGGGCCGCGAGGGCACCTACGACCGGATCCTCTCGACGTCGTTCGGCTTCGGCGGGCTCAACGCGGCGCTCGTCCTCGGTCGTCCGGATACCCGGTAGCGTTCACGGGGCCAGCGCGTCGACGGGGAACCGGTACACGCGCCCGCGCTGGTCCGCCGGCACCCACAGCGAGCCAAACGCGACGATCGCCCAGTCCGGGTCCAGGTCGACCGGGAGGTCGAGCACGCGGTCGACGGTGCCGTTCGAGGCATAGGCAACGATCACCCCTGACTTGCCTGCTGCCGGGCTCCGCAGCATCCACGTCGTGCCATCGATCGCGACGATGTCCCCGAGGAACGCCTTGGGCGTGTTCGCGAGCGTCACGGAGCCAGTGACGGGATCGATCACCGCCATGGCATTGCGCGCCGCGCCGCCACACCCGCCCATCGTCCACACGAGCCCGCCGTCGCCGACTCTGAAGTAGCAGCCGGTGTCCTTGGGCAGGACGATGTCCCCGATCGTCTCGCCGGACGCCGGGTCGAGTCGGACCGCCAGCGGCAGGCCGTCGCGGATGCCACCGAACCACAGCTCCTTGCCGACCGCGGCGGGGAACTTGCGGAGGCCCGCGGCCGGCACCTCGAGGTCGATCGAGCGTGTCGCCCGGTCGATCCTGGTGAGCGTGCCACCGTGCTCCGGGGCGACCCACAGGCCGAACGCCGTGAGCACGGGACTCGTGGGCGTGGGGGTGTCGATCCGGGTCGTCGCGCCCGATGGAAGGTCCACGTGGACGACGGCGTTGCCGTAGTAGTCCGACGCCCAGAGCTCCTCGCCGACGACGACCATGCCCGTCCAGCTGCCGTCGTCGATCGGGACGGGGATGGTTGTCGTCGAGTTGTCCGCCGGATCGACCCGGATGACCTCGCGATCTCCGCCGATCCAGACCGCGTCGGGCCCCGCCGCAATCGCGATCGCGCCCTTCGCGCCGATGTTCTCGATGACGGCCGACGCGGTGATGGCGCCAACGGGCGCAGTCGTGGCCGATGGGCGCGTCGGCGTCGAGACAGGCGGCGGCATCGTCGGGCCCGGGCTCTTGGTGACCGCAGGTCCCCCGGCCCCGAGGCAGCCGGCGACGAGCGCCGGGGTGAGGACCGCGAGGATCGTGCGCGCTCGAGTCCGCGTGCGACCCCGCGATGGCCGGGAGCTCTCTCCGGGTCGAGGTGGCCACTTGGGGTGCTGGTCCACGGCGTCGCTCCGACCGTCACGACCATCTGTCGCGTTCGATGGGTTGGCGTCGGCGGGGAGGCCACCGGTTGCATCCTCGGCGGCCGGACGCGAGCGCGAGGCTGCTGCCCCACCTGTGCGACCCCGGCTGGCGGCCGGGGGCGCCCGCGGCCCTCAGTCGAGCGTGAAGTGGTCGGGCCGCTGGTACGTGCCCGTCCGCTCCTTCTCGAGCTGCATCAGCACGTCGTTGAGCAGCGAGCTGGCCCCGAAGCGGAACCAGTCGGGCGTCATCCAGCGCGGGCCCAGGGTCTCGTACAGCACCACGAGGTAGGCGATCGCCTCCTTCGCCGTCCGGATCCCGCCCGCGGGCTTCATGCCGATCTGCTTGCCGGTGACGCGCTCGAAGTCGCGGATCGCCTCGAGCATCACGAGCGTCACGGGGAGCGTCGCGGCGGGCGTGATCTTGCCGGTCGAGGTCTTGATGAAGTCCGCGCCGGCCGCCATCGCGAGGACCGACGCCCGGCGGACGTTGTCGAACGTGCCCAGCTCGCCGGTCTCGAGGATGACCTTGAGGTGCGCCTCGCCGCACGCCTCCTTGATCGCCACGATCTCCTCGAACACCGCCTGGTACTCGCCGGAGTGGAACGCGCCCCGGTCGATGACCATGTCGATCTCGTCGGCGCCCGCGGCGACCGCCGCGCGCACCTCGGCGAGCTTGATGTCGAGGAACGACTGGCCGGACGGGAACGCCGTGGCGACCGAGGCGACCTTCACCCCGGAGCCCTCGAGGGCCGCCTTGGCCTCGGCGACGTGGCTCGGGTAGATGCAGATCGCGGCGACATGCGGAATCGACGGGTCGCCCGGGAGCGGGCGCATTCCCTTCTGGCACAGCGCGCGGACCTTGCCCGGCGTGTCCTTCCCCTCGAGCGTCGTGAGATCGATCATCCGGATCGTCAGGTCGAGCGCCCACAGCTTGGACGCCTTCTTGATCGAGCGCTTCGAGAGCGACGCCACGCGCTCCTGCACGCCAACCTGGTCCACGGGCGTGACCCGGCCGAGCAGCGTGCCCAGGCTCCCCGCGCGGCCGTCGTAGGCGCGGATGAGCTCGTGGGCGCGCTCGCGGGTGGCGCTGTCACGCGCGACGGAGGTGGCCATGCCCCGAGTCTACAACCCGGAACCGATGGCGCAGGCACGCCGGACAGGCCGCCGGGCGGTCCACCGTGATGGCGAGGCTGACCTCAGCGCCCGGCGCGGTTCCTCGGCGGTGCGGGCATCCGGGTCGCGCCCTTGACCAGGAAGTGGTCGAACCAGTCCCGGACCTGGACGAGGTTCTCGGCGCGCCGGTACGGCGACCCCGAGCGCGTCAGCTCGTGCGACTCGTCCGGCACGCGCATGAAGCGGACCGGGCGCTTGAGCGACCGCAAGACGGAGAACAGCGCCTCCGCCTGGCCGACCGTCGTGCGCAGGTCGCGCTCGCTGTGCTGGATGAGCAGCGGCGTGTGCATGTCCTTCGCGAGCCGCAGGGGCGAGATCTCGTAGAAGTACGCGTCGTCGTCCCACGGGTTCTTCCCGAACTCGATGGACGCCCACTCGCCGCCCGAGATGTCGCCGGTGAGGAACAGCGTGCGCATGTCCACGCACGATCGACAGGTGATCGCCGCCTTGAACCGTCGGGTCTTGCCCACGATCCAGTTCGTCAGGTAGCCGCCGTACGAGCCACCGGTGACGCCGAGCCGGTCCGGGTCGGCGACGCCGTCCACGATGGCCTGGTCCACGCCCGCGATGACGTCGTCCATGGGGCCGTCGCCCCAGTCGCCGAGGTTGGCGACGTTGAACGCCTCGCCGTAGCCCTCGGAGCCGCGCGGGTTCGAGGCGAGCACCGACACGCCCGCCCCCGCGAGGACCTGCCACTCGAGGACCGGCGACCAGCCGTACAGGGTGTGCGGCCCGCCGTGGATCTCGAGCGCCAGCGGCTGGGGGCCCTTCCCGGCGGGCAGGAGCCAGCCCTGGATCTCGCGGCCATCGCTCTGCCAGCGGCGCTCGACGGGCTGCACGAGCGCGAGCTCCGCTGCCAGCTCGTCGTTGAGGCCGCTGAGCGTCCGGACGGTGCCGGTCGAGCCGCCCTTCGTGACGTCGAACGTCACGACCTCGGGGAGGATCGCGCCGGCCGAGCGGATCGCGACCACGCGATCGCCACCGCGGGGGCCCGGGACCGCGTCCCAGCCCGAGAGGTAGTGCTCGTCGGTCGTGAGCCGCAGCGGCTCACCGGCGCCATCGAGCGCGACCCGCCACAGCTCGTAGGAGCCGTCGATGGGAGCCGTGAACAGGATGGCCCTGCCGTCCGCCGTGGGGACCAGGCGCGGCCCTTCGCCCAGCGTGATGTCGCTGTTCATCGCCGCGTCGGGCTTGAGCTCGCTGCGGGCGAGCAGGTCGGTGCCCGCGCCCTTGCCCCGCTCGGACCCGTCCGCGGCGAACCGCCAGATGCCCGTCCGATAGCCCACCCGCGGCCAGCGGTCGCCGAACGCGAGGACCGACTCGCCGTCGCGCGTCCACGTCGGGCGCACGAAGACGGAGTCGGAGCCGTTGGCGATGGCGGAGACCTGGCCGGTCGCGACCTCGGCGACGTAGATCCCGCGGCGCTCCGCGAGGTCGGGGTACCGGCCGCGGTTCGCAGAGAAGGCGATCCGCGTCCCGTCCGGCGACCACGCGGGATCGCTCTCTGGGGTGGGACCCACCACGAGCGGCCGGGCGTCGCCCGTCGCGACTTCAACCAGCCACAGGTGCGTGTCCCTGTCGTCGATGAAGCCCGTGCCGTTGTACTGGTAGCCGAGGCGGTCGATGAACCGGTAGTCGGACAATGGCGTCTCGCCGGGCTTGGGCTTCGGGAGCCGCCCACGCTTGCGCCGGTCCTCGTCCTCGGTCGCCCCCAGCGACGAGCTCAGGACGACCAGGGTCGACCCGTCCGGTGACCACTCGACGCCCGTCACGCCCCTGGGCAGGTCGGTCAGGCGGCGCGCCTCGCCTCCGGCGAGCGGCAGGAGGTGGACCTGGAAGCAGTCGTCGCGCTCCTTCGCCTCCTTCGGTTTGCGGGGCTCCTCCTCCGCGTACAGGCGCCGGTCGCTGATGAACGCGAGCGTCGTCCCGTCGGGCGAGATCCGGGGCGTGTGATCGGTCCGCGTCCCCAGCGTCAGCTGGCGGGCCGGGGCGCTCCCGTCCACCGGTGCCGTCCAGATCGAGAGGCGATAGCCGTCCTTGCCGACCGAGGTCCGCTTGACGGTGAACACCACCCGGGTGCCGTCCGGCGACAGCTGCGGGTCGTGGGGGACGGCGAGGCGGTAGAGGTCGTCAGGGCGCGCGGGTCGAGGCACGGGCTCCTCCGGGAGGGTCTCGGACGCATGGGGTTCCGGCGCGGCTGGATGAGCGCCGGCGGGTCCCGCCAGTCTATCCCCGGCGGGTCGGGGGGCTACCATCGTGTGGCCATGGCCGCCGACGAGCAGCTCACCCTCCGGCTCGACCCGGCGCTCCCCGGCCCCGGTGCCATCGCCCCGATGTGGCCGGTCCCGCGCCCCGATGCGTTCGACTCCCCGGACCACCTGTTCGAGCCGACCTGGGGCGGTCACCGCGTCCTCGCGTTCGTCGGGCCGGCCGAGGTGCCGGGCACGGGCGACGTGCGCATCGTGGATCCGACGGGCCTCGACCTCGCGCCGCGGCTGCCCGAGCTCGCGGGGGTCGCGGTCCGCGTCAGCGCCCGGTCCGCCGTCCTGGACGCCGAGCTGGTCGTGGTCGACGGCGCGGGCCGCGCGGACGACGACGCGCTGCGCGCGCGGCTCAACGGGCACCCGGGACGACCCGTGGCGCTGCTCGTGTTCGACCTGCTCCACCTCGACGGCGTGTGGCTGCTCCGGATGCCGCTCGAGAAGCGCCGCGCGGCCCTCAAGCGGGTCCTCCGCCCCGGCGACGAGGTCGTGGTCGTGCCCGCGATCGCGGGCGAGGGGCGAGCCCTCCACGATGCGGTGTCGGCCCAGGGGATCGCGGGCATCCTCGCGCGCCGGCGCACGTCGCCATACCTCCCGGGCGTGCGCAGCCGGCTGTGGCGGTCGATCGCGGCGGCCGAGCCCGGGAGCACGATGGCGGTGGCGCCCGCGACCGACGCCGACGATGCGACGGCGGCGAGCGGCACCGGCCCTGTGCTCGCCCTGTTCCGACGGCTGCCGCTCGAGGACGACCCCGACGCGACCTGGACCTAGCCGCGGACCGCGCGCAGGAAGGTGCGGATCGTGGGCGGCTGGCCGTAGAGCAGGACGCCCGCCCGGTAGACGCGGATCGCGAGGAGCGTCACGAGCGGCACGGTGACGGCCAGCAGCCCCAGCGAGAGGGCGACCTCCCATGGCTCCACGCGCCCGATCGAGAGCCGCGCGAGCATCACGAATGGGCTCCACAGGGGCACGTACGACGCGACCCGGATGAACCCGCTCGCACCCCCGGAGAGCGCGAGGACTGCGGGGAAGTAGCCCATGATCGCGGGGATCGAGAGGGGCAACGCCACGATCTGGAGATCCTCCGCACGCGACAGGAGCGAGCCCGCCCCCGCGTACAACGCCGCGTACAGCGCGAACCCGAGCACGAAGTACACGAGGAACGCCGCGAGGAGCCCCGGCGACAGCCCCGCCAGCGACGTGCCCGCGTTGGCGTCCGGCCCCAGCACCTGGTCGCCGATCGCGCCCGACGCGAACAGCGCCGCGAGCGCCGGCAGGAGCACCAGCGACACCTGCGTCAGCCCCGCGAGCCCGATCCCGACGATCTTCCCCACGACGAGCTGCGGCGCGGTCGCGGCGGAGATCAGCAGCTCCATCACGCGCCCCGCCTTCTCGGCCACGACGCCCGACGCGACCCACAGCCCGTAGAACACGAGCGTGAGGAACGAGAGGACGACGAACACGATGCCGACGATCCGCCGGCTCGCGTACTCGGCCGCGTCGATCGTCCCACCGCCCGTGGCGTCGCCTCCGCCGACCGCGATGTTCGGATCGCTGACCTCGAAGCCGGGGATCACGAACGGGCTCGTCGATGGCGGCTGCGACGCCGTCCAGTCGAGGATCCCGACGGCGAACGCCCCGACCTGCAGCAGCTGTGCTCGGTCCGGCGACAGCCCGCCGACGCTGAGCACCGTGAAGTCGAGCCCGCCGTCGCTCCCCCGGTCGATGAGCATCGCGCCGGCGACCGCGCCGTCGCGCACGAGGGCCCGGGCCGCGCCGGCATCGTCCAGGCGCTCGAAGGTGAACGTCGGCGTGCCCTTGTCGGCCGTGGCGCCGTTCGTGTTGAGGAAGGTGTCCATCGTGGAGATGGCGCGCTGGGCGAGCGCCGGATCGGGAGCGACCACGACGACCCGCGTGACGGTCGCCCGGTCGACGAGCCGGACGCCGAGCGGGATCAGCGACACGACGATCGCCAGGCCCGCGAGGAGCACGGTCGAGAACAGGAACGCGCGTGATCGCACCCGCTCGATGTACTCGCGGCGGGCGACGAGCACGGCGTTCCCGACGCCGCCCGAGCCGGCGGTCCGGCCGACGGGCGGGCGATCGACCGGCGCCGGCGTCGGGGCGCTCACGCGGCGTCCTCGGCCTGGGGCTCGACACCGCCATCCACACCGGCGGGGGCGAGGCGCATGTCCTCATCGGGCGTCCGCCCCACGTGGTCGATGAAGATCTGCTCGAGAGTGGGGTCGGCGACCTCGAAGTGGAGGACCCGGGCGCCGGCATTGACCGCGGCGGCGAGCACGTCCTCGGGTTCGGTGCCGGGGTCGAGCTCGACGGACGACCGCTCGACGCCGGCCTGGATGATCCGCGCGCCGGCCACCGCCGAGAGCCACGGCAGCCGGTGGTCCGCCGCCACGGAGATCCGGACCAGGCGCCGGCCGGACGCACGACGGACGTCCCGCAGCGTGCCGCCCACCACCATCCGGCCGCGGTCGACGATCGCGACGGACTCGCACAGCGCCTCGGCGACCTCCATCTGGTGGGTCGAGAACACGACGGTCCGGCCGCGGTCGCGGAGCTCGAGGAACGCCTCGCGGAGGAGCATCACGTTGACCGGGTCGAGGCCCGTGAAC
The DNA here is from genome assembly GCA_036504355.1 of Candidatus Limnocylindrales bacterium. GTDB lineage: Bacteria > Chloroflexota > Limnocylindria > Limnocylindrales > CSP1-4 > CAIXZV01. Next base: position 9,143 of record DASXVG010000050.1, on the reverse strand, counting down.
GGCTCGTCCATGAGCAGGACCTGGGGGTCGTGGAGGACCGCGGCGATGAACTGGATCTTCTGCTGGTTGCCCTTCGAGAGCTGCTCGGCCTTGCGATCCGCCAGGTCGTCGGCACGGAAGCGGCGGAGCCAGGCCGTCGCCTCCCGCCGTGCGCGACTCGCCGGCACGCCGTGAAGGCCCGCGAAGAACACGAGCTGGTCCATCACCCGCATCCTCGGGTAGAGCCCTCGCTCCTCGGGCAGATAGCCCCACGTCGAGCGCGGCAGCCGATGGCTCTCGATCCCGCGCCACGTGACCTGGCCGGCGTCCGGCTCCAGCACGCCGAGGGTGATCCGCATCGTCGTGGTCTTGCCGGCGCCGTTCGCGCCGAGGAAGCCGAACACCTGGCCCGGGGCGACCTCGAACGCGAGATCGTCGAGGGCGACGACGTGCCCGAACCGCTTGTACAGGTGGTCCACGACGAGGGTCATTCGCGGCCGAGCATACCGGCCCGTGCCCGATCGGCCATTCGATGAAGGTCCGCAACCGGCGTGCGATGAAGGTCCGGGTCGGGGCGCCTCGATCGTGGCAGCGTGCCGACCGGGAGTACGATCCATGCGTGCAGGACGACACCCGGACAACGCCCCTTCGGATCGACGCCAACCGCGCGGAGGGCACCCTGCGCGTCGAATGGGCCGACGGCCACCACACGGCCTACGACGCGCCGATGCTCCGTTGGCTGTGCCCGTGCGCGTACTGCCGTGGCGAGGCGGGGATGCCCGGCTGGCTGGACACGAACCCCACGCTGACGGCAGAGCAGACGCGGCTCGTGGACCTCTCGATCGTCGGCAACTACGCGCTGCAGCCGCTGTGGGGCGACGGCCACCATACGGGCTATCACACGTACATGCTCCTCCGCGACCGGTGCCCCTGCGACACGTGCTCGCAGGAGCGCGCCCGCCGCCACGAGGCGCACGCGTCCTCAGCCGGACCGCAGGCCACTGGGGCCGGCGATCGCCACTGGCATGGAGGGGATCGATGATCATCGCGACCGCGCCGTACATCGCGGGCTACCGCGTCTCGGAGACCAAGGGACAGGTGTTCGGGCTCGTCGTCCGGAGCCGCGGCCTCGGAGGCAACCTCATGGCAGGCCTGCGCTCGATCGCGGGCGGCGAGATCCACGAGTACACGAGCCTGCTCGAGGACACCCGCCGCCAGGCGATCGACCGGATGGTCCAGAACGCTTCGCTCGTGGGGGCGAACGCCGTGATCTCGATGCGCTTCGACAGCTCGGAGCTGGCCGGGACGATGTCCGAGATCGTTGCCTACGGGACCGCGGTCGTCGTTGTCGCCGACGCGGCTGCCACGGCACCGACCGTCCCGCCGCCCGCGCCGGGCGCCCAGCCGATCGACTAGCGGACCGAGCGATGGGTGTTGCGATCGCCCGCGTCCTCATCGGGGGGTTCGGGCTGTTGCTGATCCTCGGGGGGATCGGCGTCGCGGCGCTCACGGGGCCGGGCGGGGACATGGTCTCCGCCCTTTCCCTCTTCGTGCCCGGGGCGATCATCATCGCGGCGGTCGCCCTGGAGCGAACGCGCTACCGGTCGCTCCACGCGGAGCGGACGGGTGACGCCCATGGCCCCGGCGGCGGCGAGCCGCACCAGCCCGATCCCCGGTTCCGCCCCACCGTGGAGCGGTTCGTGGACCCGACCACGGGCGTCCCGATGCAGGTCTGGGTGGACCCCGCAACCGGCGAGCGGCGGTACGTGCCCCTCGGCTGATCCTCCTCCAGTTCCGTTCGCGCGCCCCGATCGCCACGCCGCACTGCGTGCGAGGCAGTAGTTCGTACTGCGCGCCTCGCGGGCTGTAGGTCCGTCGTTCGGCTGCTGCTCCGGCGCCGAGTCGGAACACTGGCTGCCTGCCGGTCGGGGATCCGACTGCCATGCGGACTTTGGACGGGGGCGAGGTCCGCAGACCCCCTGCGCGTGTCGCGATGCCGACAGGGAGTCGGAACACGGACGCGAGGCCGGCGATGACCCGGATCCCGAGGCGGACAGCTGACCCGAGCCCTCACCGCATCCGTGGGTGAGCCGCCGCCAAGTCACTGGTGAGCGGGGTCCGCTCTACTGGCCGCATGCCTTCCCAACAGTTCGAGACTGCCGTCCGCCGACTCGTCGACAAGGCGAACCACGACCTCGGCGAGGCCATCGCGCGCCTCAGGTCTGATGCGGGACCGTCACGGGTCCGCCTCGCGAGAGCGGCGGGCATCGACGACACCTACCTCGGTCGCATCGAGGACGGCGACGCTCATCCATCGACGGAGACACTCGTCCGCATTGGCCTCATTCTTCGCGCGGATCTCGCCGTCCGCCTCCACCCGAATACCGGGCCCACCATCCGCGATCGCCATGCCGCGCCGATGCTCGACCTCCTCCTCGGCGCGCGGCACCCACGTTGGAAGGCGTTCACCGAGGTACATGTTCACCGGCCGGCGCGAGGACGGATCGACCTGGTCGTCCACGACCCGCGCGAGCGCATCGCGGTCGCGCACGAGCTGCAGTCGGAGCTGCGACGGCTGGAGCAGCTGATCGGCTGGCAACTGTCGAAAGCGGAGTCGCTGCCAAGCTGGGTGGGCTGGGACCACCTCGGCGAGACCGGGACGATCAGCAGCGCACTCATTGTCCGCCGCACCCGGGCGACGCGTCGGATCGCGGACACCTTCGCACGGCAGCTTCGCGTCGCGTACCCGGCGCATCCGGACGACGCCGTCGAGGCCCTGACCGGCACAGCTCCGTGGCCTGGCGCCGCGCTGATCTGGGTGCACGTCGAAGGCGGACAGGCCCGGTTTGCCACGGGGCGCTGAGGCAGCGCCTTCCCCAGCAGGGGCTGCCGGGCCCGAGTGGTATTCTCGGTGGCCCCGCCGGGAACGGGTGGCGGCCCCGTGGCGGGTCGTTTCGCCGGGTCCGGGTATAACGCTGAGGATCCATGGCAACCGTCCGACCCGCTCCTGGACCGCGAGCCGCCGGCAGATCGCGCCGCCGTCTTCCGCGGGACCAGCGCGGGCCGATCCTCAACCGCGAGCTGTCCTGGATCGAGTTCAACGCACGCGTCCTCCACGAGGCGCGTGACGTCCGCAACCCGCTCCTCGAGCGAGTGAAGTTCCTCGCCATCTTCGCGTCCAACCTGGACGAGTTCTTCCAGGTTCGCGTGTCCGGGCTCCGCCGCCAGGCCCAGGCGAGCTCCGCCCACCACGCGCCCGATGGGCTGACGGCCGCCGAGCAGCTCGCCGAGATCCGGATCCGCGTGCGGGAGCTCGTCGCCGACCACGCAGCCATCTGGATGTCCATCCGCGCCGAGCTCGCCGCCGAGGGCGTGGAGATCCTCGACTACGACGAGGTCCCGGAGCACCACGAGACGCTTCGGCGCCGCTTCCACGACGAGATCTTCCCGGTCCTGACGCCCTTGGCCGTCGACCCGGGGCACCCGTTCCCGTACATCAGCACCCTCAGCCTGTCCATCGCGGTGGGCCTCCTGGATCCGGAAGCGGGTGAGAAGCGCTTCGCCCGGGTCAAGATCCCTCCCCTGCTCCCGCGCCTGTTTCCAGTCGGCCGCGACAAGTTCGTGCTGCTCGACCAGGTCATCGAAGCGAACCTGGACGAGCTGTTCCGGGGCATGGAGATCGTGGAGACGCACCTGTTCCGCGTCACCCGCGACGCCGACATCGCGATCGAGGAGGACGAGGCCGACGACCTGTTGCTCGCCATCGAGGAGGAGGTCCGGCGCCGGCGGTTCGGCGAGGCGGTCCGGCTCGAGGTGGAGCGGTCGATGCCGGAGGTCACGCGGCAGATCCTGATCAAGGGCATCAACGTGCGCGAGGAGGACTCGTTCGAGGTCGCCGGGATGATGGACCTCACGGCCCTGTGGCAGCTGGTTGACCTCGACCGCGCGGACCTCAAGGCCCCCACGTACATGCCAGTGGTCCCGCCCCGCCTCCTGCCGCCAGACGAGGACGAGCCGGTCGACGTCTTCGCGCAGATGCGCCAGGGCGACATCTTCCTCCACCACCCGTACGAGTCCTTCACGGCGTCGGTGGAGCGATTCATCAGCCAGGCCGCCGACGACCCGGATGTCCTGACGATCAAGCAGACCCTGTACCGGACATCCGGCGACTCGCCCATCGTGCGTGCGCTCATTCGGGCCGCCGAGCAGGGAAAGCAGGTGGTCGTCCTCGTCGAGATCAAGGCACGCTTCGACGAGGAGAACAACATCGTCTGGGCCCGCCGGCTCGAGCAGGCGGGCGCGCACGTCGTGTACGGCCTGGTGGGTCTCAAGACGCACTCGAAGGTGGCGCTCGTCGTCCGGCGCGAGGGGTCCGGGCTGCGCCGGTATCTCCACATCGGCACCGGCAACTACAACTCCAAGACCGCGCGGCTGTACGTGGACCTGGGCCTGCTCTCGTGCCGCGAGGAGCTCGGGGCGGACGTCACGGACCTGTTCAACATCCTCACCGGCCTGTCGCGCCAGCGCGTGTTCCGGCGGCTGCTCGTCGCGCCGATGACGCTCCGCGGCCGGATCCTCGAGCTCATCGACCGCGAGGCCGTGCTCGCTCGGGCCGGTGGCTCCGGGCGGATCGTGCTCAAGGTCAATTCGCTCGTCGACACGCAGATCATCGAGGCGCTGTACGAGGCCTCGAAGGCCGGCGTGGACATCGACTGCATCGTGCGTGGCGCCTGCTGCCTCCTCCCCGGCCTGCCGGGCGTGTCCGAGCACATCCGGGTGCGATCGGTCGTCGGCGAGTTCCTGGAGCACTCGCGCATCTTCATGTTCGGCAACGGCGGGCGGCCCGAGTGGTACATCGGGTCGGCGGACCTGATGGAACGAAACCTGGACCGCCGGGTGGAGGTCGTGACACCGGTCGAGGATCACGAGGCCCAGGCGAGGCTCGCCCGGATCATCGAGGTGATGCTCGCGGACGACCGCCGATCGTGGCAGCTCCAGCCTGACGGCGCCTGGCTGCGGACCGAGGTCATCCAGTCCGTCGACGGGTCGGTCGACACGTTCGCCGTGCTCAAGGAGGACGCCGCGACCGCGGCCGCCCTCATCGACCTGCCGCACCGGCCCGGCGCGGGCGCCGGATCGATGGATCCGCGCGCGTGACCGAAGGGCTGGCTCCGACCCCGGTGGAGGTCGAGCTCAAGTACCGGATGAGCAGCGTAGCTCCCGGGGAGCGCCTGCTCGCGGCGGACGAGCTCGCGGGCCTGCGTGCGCTCGGGCCGGCGACGGACATGCGCAACGAGGACCGCTACCTCGACACGCCTGATGCGTCGCTGGCGGCGGCCGGATACGCGGGCCGTCTCCGCACGACGGACGCGGGGACGCTGATCACCCTCAAGGGCCTCCGGCGCATGGACGATGGCGGGGCGGCCCACCGGCGCGAAGAGCTCGAGGGCCCCGCCGATCCGTCGCGGCCACCCACCGCGTGGCCGCAGAGCGCGGCGCGGGACCTGGTCATCGAGATCGTGGGCGATCGGGCCGTCGTGGAGCTGGTCACCGTGCGTCAGCTACGCCGCAAGCGGTTGTTCGGGGCGGACGGGGCGACCGTGGAGCTGTCGCTCGACCACGTCGAGGTCGTCGCCGACGGGCGAGTCATCGAGCGCTTCGCCGAGCTCGAGGCCGAGCTGCGCGAGGGCGACGAGGCCATCCTCGGCCCGCTGGCCGACGTGTTGGGCGGGATCGAGGAGCTCGTGCCGACGGCGACATCCAAGCTTGACCGCGCGCTGGACGCCGTCCGCCGCGCGCGGGCGACCGCGCCGGACGGGCGCCTCCACGCGGGTCGAGGCAGGACGATGGAGGCCGACAACGTCGCTGCGGACGCCGTCGCTGGGGCCGACGGGGGTCTGGTCGCGCACGGGGCACCGTCGATCGAGGACGAGCTGAACGCCGGGCTCGACACCGCCGAGGAGGAGCTGGAGCGCGACGGCGGCGACGACGATGCCGAGGTCGACCTCGAGACGGACGCGGCTGACGACCCGCTGCTCGCGATCGACGGGGACGCGGACCCGTTCGCGGTGGACGCGCTCGAGCCTGTCGCCGCACAGCCATCGCCGGTCGTCATGGCCCCTGCCTTCGCGCAGAGCGCCGTCGACACCTCCGACGCTGCTGCCGCCCGGCCCCACGAAGCCGCTTCGGCCGAGACCCAGCCCAAACGGGAGCCACGCCTGACCGCCGGCAAGACGCCCGGCGTCATGACCGATGACCACCTGGCGGAGGCCGGCCGCAAGGTCCTCCGGTTCCACCTCGCGCGCATGGTCGCCCGCGAGCCCGGCACCCGCGAGGGCAAGGAGAACGAGGAGCTCCATGGCATGCGCGTCGCGACGCGGCGACAGCGGGCCGCCTGGCGCGTGTTCGGCGACGCGTTCGACCAGAAGCGGACCGGTCGGCACCAGCGCCGGCTCAAGGAGGTCGCCCGAGACCTCGGGGCGGTTCGCGATCTCGACGTGCTCATCGAGGCCGGCGAGGCCTACCAGCAGGAGCTGCCGCCGGCGGAACGCGACGCCTTCGAACCGCTCGTGGCGAAGTGGCGCACCCAGCGAGACGCCGCGCGGACGGTGCTGATCAAGGAGCTGGACTCCCAGCGCTACCAGCGCTGGGTCGACGAATACATTGCGTTCGTCCAGGCCGAGGGGATCGGCGTCCGGTCGGTGGGGCCGGTGGAGCCGCACCGTGTGCGCGACTCGATGCCATCGCGGATCTGGACGGCCTACGAGGGCGTCCGCGCGTACGAGCCCGTCATGCGATGGGCCGATGTGACGACCCTCCACGACCTGCGAATCGCCGCGAAGTGGCTGCGCTACACGATCGAGTTCGTGCGCGAGGCGCTCGGGCCCGAGTCGGCGCCCGTCATCGAGCGCGTCGTGGCACTGCAGGACCACCTCGGTTGGATGCACGACGCGGACGTTGCGGCTGGGCTCGCCCGCGCATTCCTCGTTGAGCACGCGGGCGACCTCACCGAGGCGCAGAGCGCTGCCATCGGGCGCTACCTCGTGGATCGGGAACGGGAGCTGGCTCGGCTCCGCCGGACCGTCGGGCCGGCGTGGCGCGGCGTCGCCAGCCTCGGGTTCCGTCGCGCGCTCGGCCGACTGGTCGCAGGGCTGTAGCGGCCGGCCCGGCGGCGGCATCCGCCGGCTCGATCGGCGTGCGTCAGCCTTCGGGCGTCTCGCCCTCGTCCGGCCAGCCGCTCACGAGCGTCGACAGGCGGTCCCGCCACTCGGGGCCGGCCGTCGCAGCCGCGAGGACCATCCCCTCCCTGATGCCCTCGTCGGAGACGCGGAGGCGGTCCATCCCGTAGCGCTGGAGGATGGCGTCCACGATCAGGGCCCCGGCCGGCAGCACGCGGGCGCGCTGCGGGCGGAGGAGGTGGCGCTCGGCGGCCTCGGTGCTGCGCTGAACGGTGAGCATCGCGAGCGCGACGGTGATCCTGCGGCGGGTCAGAAGCCGATCGATCGCCGTCGCCGGCAGGAGCTTGAGCAGGTTCGAGGCCGTGCCCCCCACTGCGATGATCTCCGCCGGCGAAGCGTCGGGCGCGTTCGCGACGGCCGCCTTCGCCCCGGCGCGCATCGCGTCGATTTCCTTGAGGGTCGGCGGGTCAGCCTTCGAATGCTCCTGCGTGAGTGAGGCGCTGCCGACACGGAGGCCGCTCGCGACAATCGCCCGGTTCGGCCCGACGATGACGATCTCGGAGCTGCCTCCACCGATGTCGACGACGAGCAGCTCCGATGTGACGGGCTTGCCGGACGTGACCCCGAGGAGCACCAGCCGGGCCTCCTCGTCGTGGTCGAGGACGTGCAGCGGTGCGCCGGCGCGGTCCTGGACCTCGTAGACCAGCGGGGTCGCATCGGCGGCGCGTCGCAGCGGCTCGGTCCCGACGAAGGTGACCGACGTCGCTCCCAGGGCCCGGGCCTTCTGCGCGTACTCGGCGAGGTTGGCGACGATCTCCGCTCGCGCATCACTCCCGATGTAGCCGTTTGCGGCGACGCGGTCGCCCAGGCCGAAGAACGCCGACTCGTCCAGGAGGGGCTCGATCCGGTGACCGGTAACCGCGGCGACGAGCAGGTGCGAGCTGTTGGCGCCGACGTCCACGGTCGCGGCGATGATTGTCTGCGGCAACGGCACGATCGCCGGCTGCGCGACGGCTTCGGGCTCGGCGACCGGTTCGGGCGCGGCGACCGGTTCGGGCGCGGCGACGGGTTCGGGCGCGGCGACCGGTTCGGGCGCGGCGACGGGTTCGGGCGCGGCGACGGGTTCGGGCGCGGCGACCGGTTCGGGCGCGGCGACGGCTTCGGGCGCGGCGATCGGTTCGGGCGCGGCGACGGCTTCGGGCTCGGCGATCGGCTCGGGCTCGGCGATCGGCTCGGGCTCGGCGACGGGAACCACCCCGAGGTCGGCTTCAGGCCACGGGACCACGGTCGACCCAGTCGGCTCCGCGACCGGCGCGGGCGACGGCTGGAAGGTGCCCGCTCGACGACGTCGCTTGGGCTTCCCTTCGGACCCCGCCTCTGTGGTCGGTCCCTCGACGACCTCGACCTCCTGCAGAGGCAGCTCGTCGACCAAGGTCGCCGGGCCGGTCTCATCGACGCCAGGTTGCGTGAGCGCAAGGGGCAAGTCGTCGAGATCGACCGCCGTCCGCAGTGACGGCCAGGACTCGGGCTCGACCACGCCATCGACGTGCGCCTCGGCATCCGGTTCAGGTTCGGGGACAGGCTCAGCCTCGAGCACCGGCTCTGGTTCGGGTTCGAGTCCCGCGACGGGCGGCGCTGCGACCTCGAGCACCTCGGCTGCTCGTTCGACTTCGGGCGCCGCGGTGAGCTCGGGGAGACCATCACCAACGATCTCGCGCTCGGGAACAGGCTCGGCCTCGGGTCCCGGCTCGAAGACCTCAGCCTCCATGGCCTCGGGAGCCCAGTCGACAACGACTTCGGGTTCGGCTGCCGCCACATGCTCGAATTCGGGCGTGACGGCCTGCCCGGCTTCAAGCGCTGGCTCGGCGATCGGTTCGGGCTCGGCGATCGGTTCGGGCTCGGCGAGCGGGTCGGGCTCGGCGAACGGTTCGGGCTCGGCGAGCGGTTCGGGCTCGGCGAGCGGGTCGGGCTCGGCGAGCGGGTCGG
>DASXVG010000049.1:0-6962 GCA_036504355.1 Candidatus Limnocylindrales bacterium | reverse complement strand
TGATCGATCGTCTGCCGCCGCAATCCATCGAGGCCGAGCAGTCCGTGCTCGGGTCGATCCTGATCGACCGGGACGCGGTCATCGAGGTCGCCGAGTTCCTCAAGGCGGACGACTTCTACCGCCAGGCCCACGGCAAGGTCTACGCCGTCATCCTCGACCTGTTCGAACGCCGCGAGCCCATCGACATCGTCACCGTGGCGGAGGCGCTCGAGCGCGGAGGAGACCTCGAGGCGGTCGGCGGCCGGGCGTACCTGGGGACGCTCTCGAATGCCACGCCAACGGCGGTTCACGCCACGCAGTACGCGCGGATCGTCGAGCGCAAGGCCCTGCTCCGGAACCTCATCGGGGCCGCGGGCAAGATCGCGGGCATCGGCTACGAGGACCCCGCCGAGGTCGCGGAGGCCATCGACCGCGCGGAGGCCGAGCTGTTCTCGGTCAGCCAGCGCCGCGTCGCGGCCGGCTTCTCCCCGCTCAAGACGTTGCTCCATGACGCGTACGACCGGCTGGACTATCTCCACGCGCACCGTGGCGAGATCAGCGGCATCCGGAGCGGGTTCCAGGACCTCGACGCGCTGACGACGGGCCTCCAGAAGAGCGACCTCGTGATCCTCGCGGCCCGTCCCTCGGTCGGCAAGACGAGCTTCGCGCTCAACATCGCGGAGCACGCGGCGGTCAAGGACAAGAAGAGCGTCGGGATCTTCAGCCTCGAGATGAGCAAGGAACAGCTCGTGCTGCGCCTGCTGTCATCCGTCGCGAACATCGACTCGCAGCGGCTCCGGACCGGGTTCCTCGAGGAGCTGGACTTCGCGCGCATCGCGCCGGCGATGAACGCCCTGTCGGAGGCACCCGTCTACATCGACGACACGCCCAACATCACGACGATGGAGCTGCGCACGAAGGCACGCCGGCTCCAGGCGGAGTCCGGCCTGGATCTCGTGATCGTCGACTACCTCCAGCTCATGCAGTCCTCGACCACCACCCGGGACGCCAACCGCGTCCAGGAGGTCGCGGAGATCTCGCGCGGGCTCAAGGCGCTCGCCCGCGAGCTCAAGGTCCCGGTGATCGCGCTGTCCCAGCTGTCGCGCCAGCCGGAGATGCGCGAGTCGAAGGAGCCCCGGCTCTCGGACCTGCGCGAGTCCGGCTCGATCGAGCAGGACGCAGACCTCGTGATGTTCCTGTGGCGCGAGAAAGAGCGCGGCTCGGACGACCAGGTCACCGATGGCGAGGTCGTGAAGCTCAAGCTCGCGAAGCACCGCAACGGCCCCACGGGCGAGATCGACCTGTGGTTCAAGAAGGCGCAGACGCGGTTCGTGAACTACGCGGGGGAGCGGTTCGCGGACGTCGGCTGATCCTGCGGTGGCTACGCGCGCTCGTCCGGGAGCAGGGGCCGGAGCACGAACGAGTACACCTTCCCCGCAGTGTCGCGGAGGAACACGCCCGAGGCGAGACCGCTCTCGAACCCCTCGACCCCGAGCGTCGCCGCCTGCTGGGGCGTGAGCGTCGCCTTGCCCTGCTGGAGGACATTCGGGTCGCTGGGCATCCTGAAATCCGCGGGTGCGAGATCCGTCCACGGCCAGTCGCGGATCGCGACCCCCTGCACCCCGTCCTGCGCCTGGAGGACGCCCCGGTAGGCGGCGGCCTCGTACGTCGCGCTCTGGAGCGTGCCACCGGCGTCGAAGTCGCGGAGGCGGCTGCCGAGCCTGGCGAGCGCCTGCTTGGTCGCCGTGTCGGCGGTGACCTCCTGGTCCTCCATCCCCAGTGCCACGACGCTCACGGTCCTGGAGGCGCCGTCTGCGTTGAGGGTGAACACGGCGGTCGGCGCATCGGCCACGAGCGGGTTCTGGTACTCGGCCCGCGCGGTCCCGAGGCCGCCGTCGCGGATCGCGAACTCGAGCAGCGCCTGCACCTGGTCCTCGGTCAGCCTGGCGGTCCGGACCGACTGGCCGGTCGTGATCCCTTCGGCCCGGCTCGGCGGCACCGACGACGACTGGACGAACACCACGGTCCCATCGCCATAGAGCGTGAACTGCGGCACGTGCGCGGCGAGGAACTCGGGCGGGACGAAGCCGCCGGACTCGTCGAACCGGAGGACGATCTCGCCGGCGCCGGTCGGGTGCGCGAGGCCGTCGATCGACGGACTGGGCGCCGTCGTGGGTTCGGGGGTCGCGCCCCCGGCGGTTGTTCCGCCAGCGCCGGTACAGGCTGCGGCGGCAAGAGCGACGATGGCAATGGCGATGGCGGCGGCACGGGACGACATGCACCTCCGACGCCGGCCGGTGCAACGGGGTTCCGCGGCCCCTTCGCCGGCCGCTGGCGTCACCGGATCGCAACAAGGTCGAGCGGGATCGAGCGCTTGACGCCGGGGCGTATTGTCCGCCCAAGAGTTCCGAGCACTGCCCGCCCAGCTCCGCGCGCCGATCCTCCTGCGACGCCGGTGCCGGTCCCCGTCGCCGGACCGGAGCTCAACCCGCGCCACCATGGAGGAAATCGAGGGGTGTTCCAGGATCGGTCGCTGACCTGTCGCGACTGCGGCGAGCCATTCGTGTTCTCGTCCGGCGAGCAGGCGTTCTTCGCGAGCAAGGGGCTCACCAACGATCCGCAGCGTTGCACGACCTGCCGCGCGGCGGCCAAGACCGCGAGGAGCGCCGCCCCCGGCGGCGCACGGGAGTACCACGCCGCGGTCTGCAACAGCTGTGGCGGCCAGGCGATGGTCCCATTCCAGCCGCGGAACGATCGCCCCGTCTACTGCAGCACCTGCTTCGACAAGGTGAAGGCCGGCATCGCCGTCACGGCCTGACCTCACCCAGCGCCACCGAGACGCGTCTCCGGGCACCCGGGGGCGCGTTCCGTTCGCCCGAGGATGTCACGCCTGCCCGGCGGCCGTCCCGGGCTGCCCTATGCTGGCCCCGCCGACACAACGAGGAGGAGCCAGTGGGCGTGATCATCATCCGCGAGATGGTCGGGTCGAGTCCCCGATCCTGGTCCGATGCCGCCCGCCAGGCGGTCGCCACCGCGTCGAAGACCGTGCGCAACATCCGCACGATCGAGGTCGTGAAGTCGACGGCCAAGATCGAGGACGGCGAGATCGTGGAATACCTGGTCGAGCTCAAGATCGGGTTTGAGTACGAGGGGTAGCCGTCGCCCGCCGGGGCGATCGCGAGGGCCGTCCCAGATAAGTCCGCGGTGAGCCTGCGGCGGCATCCTGCCGCCCATGCCCTCGTCCACGACGTCCCGTCCCGATCCCGCCCGGCGACATCCCGCTGCAGCGGGATCGGTGCCGGCTTCGTCTGACCCCACGGGCGCCCCTGCGCAGTCGTTGCCGCCGCCACCACCCGCGCCGGTCCGCAACCACGTCGACTCCGCCGACGCACGATCCGTATCATTCGCGCCCAGCGAGACGCCACGACCGGGGAGTGGGATCGAGGCGCCGCACTGGGGAGCGGAGGGGCATGGGCTCATCGGCGTCGGACCGGGTCGGCCTGGTCGCGGCCTGCGTGCCGGACTCATGAGCCTGTACCCGTTCCCGATCACGGGCGCGAAGATCCACCCGCCGGTCCTGCGGTCGGACACCCTGTCACGGCCGCGCCTCACCGAGTGGCTGGACCGGGCGGCCGCGGGTCGCGTGGGGCTCATCGTCGCGGAGGCGGGCTTCGGCAAGACCACGCTCCTCGCCGACTGGGCCTCGCGCACGGCCCGCCGGATCGCCTGGTACCGGCTCGAGCCCGACGACAGGGACTGGCTCGTGTTCCTGCGCCATCTCGTCGCCTCGGGCCGCGAGCTCGACCCGGACTTCGGCGCCGACTCGCTCGAGCTGATTCTGTCGCTCGGTGTCGGTGGCCCGACCCAGGAGGACATCGTCGCGTCGCTCGTGCGTGAGTACGGAGCGTTCGCGGCGTCGCTCCCGGACGGGCTGACCCTGATCTTCGACGACCAGCACGCGATCGACGGATCGCCCGAGACGGACGCGATCCTCCGCGCCCTGATCGAGCGGACCGGGACGGGGTTCTCGATCGTCATCGCCTCGAGGGCGGCGCCACACGTGCCGCTCGGTCGACTGCGGGCCCGCGGTGGCCTGAGCCGGATCGAGGGCGAGGACCTGTGCTTCGACGTCCCCGAGACGGACCGGCTGTTCCGCGAGGCCTACCACCGGCCGCTCGAGCCCGACATCGTCGCGGAGCTCATCAAGCGCACCGAGGGCTGGGCGGCGCTCCTCACGCTCGTGCGCACAAGCCTGGAGGACAAGAACGCGCCCGAGGCTCGCGCGCTCGTCGCCCAGCTGAGCGCCACACGCGGCGACCTCTACGACTTCCTCGCGGAGGAGGTCCTCGAGACGTTGTCGCCGTCCCTGCAGCGCTTCCTCACGCGGGTCTCGGTCCTCGTCGCCGTCGACGCGGAGACCGGCGCGCTGGTGGATGGCCGACCTGCGGCCGATCTCGCACCGCTGATCACCGAGGCCGAGACCCTGGGGCTCCTGACCCGTCCCGACCGCGAGTCCCCGCACCGTTTCCACCCCCTCGTCCGCGACTTCCTCGTCGCCCGCCTCCGCGAGGAAGTCGGCGAAGCCCAAGTCCGCTCGATGCACAAGATCGTCGCGCTGTTCCTGGAGCCTAGGGACTGGCTCGGAGCTGCATGGCACTTTCGCGAAGCGAGCGAGCCGGCTGAGACGGTTCGTGTGGTCGACTCGGCGGTGCCGGAGATCCTCGCAACTGGCACATTTGAGCTCGCCGCGCAGTTCCTAGATGGGACCGCGGGCTCGCCCGATCGACCCGCCGCGCTACTTCTACGATCGAGGATCGAACTCGATCGGGGCCACTACGAGCGCGCTCTAGAGTTGGCTGCCGCCGCCTCGGCCGCCGCTGACGTTGGCTTCTCCTCGGTGGCGCTCCTCAATGTTGCGTTCCTCCGAAGCATCCTCGGCTATGGCGAGGACTTCGTGCCGCTCGCGGAGGTAGCGCTGCGGGGCTCGCTCCCGGGTGCTCAAGCTGCACTCGCACAAGCTGCCATCGCGGTGGCTGAGTCCCAGGTCGAGGGAAACCTCGAGGTCGTGTCTGAGCTTCTCGAACGGCTGGCGATCGACCAGAGCGCCCGCGGGCACGCTCGATACGCGGCAGTCAGTCGATTGAACCGGGCTTGGGTCCTGCTGTGGCTCGGCCGGTCGGAAGAGGCATACACCTCTGCCGGGACTGCGGAGGCCGAATTCGGGAAGTCGGCCAAGAGCGTCTACAGGGTCGGCGCGATGATGGCCCGGGCTCACGCACTGGCCCGGCTCGGCCGTTGGAGTGAGGCCGAGGAGCTGATCCGTCAGGCCCTCGAGAACCCATCCGAAGTCGCACGCGACGAAGCGGCAATCGAAGGAGGATCCCTTCACGTTGATTTCGGCGACATCGTCCGTGCAGAGTCGGTCTTAGCAGGCCGGGGGGCGGCTGCGAGGCCAGAGTTTGCCTCAGTCCAGGCTCTCCCCCTCGCTGGGATTGCGCTCAGAAGGCACGATGTCGATGCAGCCGCTCGCATCGCGGCAGGCCTGGAAGCCGGGTTCTATCGGGACGTCGCAGGGCGCCTCCGAGTCCAACTGCTCAGGGCACGGGTCGCCGTCGCCAGGAATGAGGACCTCACAGGCGCGGCGATAGACGAACTCGAGCGCCTCGGGCGCGTCCAGCGAGCACCTATCGGCATCCAAGCAGCGCACATTCTTCGGTGTGTTCATGCTGGCAAAGGTCTGAGCGGGGCGATCGATGCCGTCCCTCCTGCGGGCACCTACCTCCTTTCGATGCTCGCCGAGGAGATCACGAGGTCGCTCCCTCTGATCAGTGGCGCCGCGCTCTCGGTCGTTCGTAAGGAGGCGACCCTTCGACCCGACCGTTGGCGGTCTGCCCTCTGGCTCGCAGTGAGCGCGGGGGGAGCGATCGAAGCGGCTGCGGCCCTTCTGGCTGACCTCGCCACCGCCGACGACGCGGCGCGGCTACGTGAAGCAGCCAAGAGCAACAAGGCCCTCCGGACGTACGCCATCTCCGCGACGCGCCGCCTCGCTCCGACGATCTTGGTCGACGACCTCGGCTCGGTCTCGATCTACCTGGACAACGACCGCTTACGAGGTCGCCTCCGGCGCAAGGTGGTCGGCCTCCTGTGCTATCTCAGCTCCCGTCCAGGGTTCTCTGCCACGCGCGATGAGGCGCTAGAAGCATTGTGGTCCGACCTAGGCCCAGACACTGCAGGTAACTCCCTGCATCAGACGATCTTCTACCTCCGTCGCGTATTCGAACCGGACTACCGCGAGGGCCTCAGCGCTGGCTACGTGGGCTTTGACGGCGAGATCGTCAGACTTGATCCCGATCTGATCGACACGACGAGCCGGCGCGTTTGGGAGGTGCTGGGCCGAGCACAGCGTCCCTCGGCCGACGACGCCGAGGAATTACTGCGTATGTACAAGGGTCGCTACGCGCTGGACTTCGCGTACGAGGAGTGGGCAGCGCCATACCGCGAGACCCTCCACGCAGCGGTCTTGGCGTTCGTCGAAGCCAGCCTCAACTCAGCTCTGGAGATCGGGGATACCGAGGCGGTAATCAGAGTTGCGAGGTCGCTCCTGCATGTCGACCCCGACGCCGACTCCGTCGAGCTACTCCTCTTGCGTGCGTACAAGGTGAGCGGCCACCGCGCTGCCGCAGCGGAGCAATACGCGCACTACTCGGCCGTTCTGAGAGAGGGGCTTGGTGTCGAGCCGCCGTCATTCGACGATCTCTAGGGAACCGTTGTCCAAGCGCAACGCGGCGCACACTGTACCAGTGGGCATAGGTAGGGTTGCGTATTGACCGGTGCAGACGACGGAACCTAGAGTACGCCCCGCACTAGTACGAACGTACGGTGCATCAAGGAAACGCTCGGACGCGCTGATACCACCACCTGAATTGGGCACTTAGGGTGGAGGTGGAGCGAGTAGTGCAACCGACCGACTTTCGAGTCTGGTC
>DASXVG010000048.1:0-36090 GCA_036504355.1 Candidatus Limnocylindrales bacterium | reverse complement strand
TTGACCGCCAGCCCTCCCGGCGAAGGGGATGTAGTGGCGACATCGGCCACCGTCAGAACAGGTACAAAGGTCCTGCCGCCAGTGGTTCGAATGTCACAACAAGGTGTCAGTTTGCCGATCGCGTGTCAAGGTCGGGCGCGTTACGTCGTGTGGACAGGACGCACCACATGAAACGTGTCGTCCAGACGACACCGGGGACGTGCACGCCTGGCGCCGGCTGGCGCTCGGACGATCAGGACCGGGGGACGGGCCGCATCGGGTAGACGCCGACGACGATCGGGGTCACGGGGTCCAGCGACAGCTCGTAGCCCACGTCGCCGCCCGACATGAGCTCCGCCATCATCGCGCTCTCGGCGGCGGGCAGCCCGATGAACAGCGTGTGCTCACCCACGCGAACCGGCGAGACGTCATCGTCCCCGCCCCAGATGCCGAACCGGCGGCGGAGCTCATGCATCGGCACCCACGGCCGGCTCTTGATGAACCGACGCAGCTGGGCGGTGGTGCAGGTGGGCCGGGCATCTGCCGCGTCCGAGACCGGCGGAGCAGCGACGACGGCGACGGGCCGGGCGGACTCGACCGGGCGCGGGGCGGGATCGGGGCGCGGGCGCTCGGCCGGCACGGTCACGGGCGCTGGCCGCTGGGGCGGTGCGTCGTCGACCCGTCCGGGTACGGCGAAGCGGTCCACACCATCGAGCGCGATCGTGTCGACGGGAGAGATCGTCCGTGCCTCGCCGGGACGGGCGTCTGCGGCGCCGTTCGACCGCTCCGGAATTGGCCCGCCGGGGCGCGCCGGACCGGGGTGCTGATGTCGGCCGTGACGGCCGCGCCGGCTCATCGGCCGACGGAGCGGGAGGGGTCTCCCGCGAGAAGGTGCGTCATTGCAGGGCTCTCGGATACCGGCGCCGGGCAGGCGACCGGGGATCGGCGGATCATACCCCCGGCCGAGCGGAACCGCCCCGGCGAGCGGGGCGTGACCACTCAGCCGGCGACGACGAGGAGGTCACGGGTGGCCTCGTTGAGCGTGTCCGGCCCGTCGTCGCCGCAGACGACGATGTCCTCGATCCGGGCGCCATGGCGGCCCTCGAGATAGATCCCCGGCTCGACGCTGAACGCGTAACCGGCGGCCAGCGGCTCCGGGTTGCCGGCGACGAGATACGGCTCCTCGTGTCCCTCGAGCCCGATCCCGTGGCCCGTCCGGTGGAAGAAGCTCGGCCCGAAGCCCGCGTCGTTGATGATCCCGCGGGCGACGCCGTCGATCTGCTCGCACGTGACACCCGGCCGGACCGCCGCCGTTGCCTCGGCCTGGGCCCGCTGGAGGACATCGTACAGCCGGCGGAAGTCGGCGTCCGGGCCCTTCGTGGGGTCGCCGCCCGTCACCCAGAGCGTGCGCGTGATGTCCGAGCCGTAGCCGCCCACCGTGCCGCCGATGTCGATGACGATGGGCTCAGCCGGCTGGATGACCCGCTCGCCGGGATCGTGGTGCGGCGACGCGCTGTTGGGCCCCGACGCGACGATCCAGAACTCGGCGTACTCGTGGCCCTCGGCGAGGAGCCTGTCGCGGACCTCCCGTGCGACGTCGGCCTCGGTCCGTCCGACGAGCGGGCCCGCGGCGATGGCGAGCACAACCCGATCCGCCGCGTGGGCGGCCGACCTCAGGAGGGCGACCTCGTCGGCGTCCTTGACCATCCGCAGGCGGCGCAGGACGGTCGAGGCGAGCACGAACGAGGCGCTCGTCAGCACGCGCTGGAGGCCGAGCACGAACGAGGCACGCAGCGTGTCGTTGACGGCGACCGCGCGCAGGTCGACGGCGTCGCGCCCGAGCGCGTCCCCGAGCCGCGCGGCGACCAGCGCTATCGGATCCTCGGTCTCCTCCCAGGTGACGACCTCGACCGCGCCGGCCTGCGCTGCCGGACACGTCCGGGCGGGCGTCGCCTCGAGCCGCGGCGCGATCAGCGTGAGCGGCGCCGCGTCGGCGGCCGGCACGAGCAGCATCGTGAGCCGCTCCAGGGGCATCGCCTCGTAGCCCGTGAGATATCGGAGATCCGCCCCGACGCCGATGCACAACGCGTCGAGGCCGGCCGCCGCCGCCTCCCGTCGTGCCGCCGCCAGGCGCTCGCCGTAGCGCGTCGCCGGGATCCCGCTCATCGCTCGACCTCCTTCGCGGCGCGCAGCGCCGTCAGCCATGTCGCCAGCTCGCGGTCGCCGTGCTCGAACAGCGCCCGGTACGCGTGGACGCGGGTCGCGCCCGCCGCCTTCGCCGCCCGTCGCAGCGGCAGGTCGTCGTGCTGCCCCACGGCGATCGCGGGCACGCCGGCCGCGGCGGCTCGCGCCAGGGCGTCGAGCCCGTCGTACGCGCGTGCGGTCAGGTCCACGAGCGCCGCGTCGGCGTCGGCCAGCGCTGCGTCGAAGGCGCTGGACGTCCGCACGGGGACGGCGTCACCGCCTGCGCGGCGAACGCCGTCCAGGAGGCGCGTGGCCCAGATGAGGTCGTCCGCGAGGACGACGACCCGCGGACGGACGACGGCCGTGGGACGAGCGTCGCTCAACCCAGCGCGGCGGCGATGTGGCGGAACACGTCCGCGGCGGCGACGACGCCGATCGGCGTGCCATCGTCCTCGACGACCGGGATGTGCCGGAACTCGCCGACTGCCATCTTGTGGACCGCGACCGCGAGCGTGTCCTCGCGCCGGAGGACGACGGGATCGGGCGTCATGAAGTCCCGGACGTCGAACGCGTCGAGGCGCTTGCCGGCGACCTTCACCACTGCGTCGCGATCCGTGAAGATCCCGACGAGCCGGCCGGCGTCGCACACGAGCAGGCAGTCGGTGCCCGCCTCGTGCATCGTCCGGATCGCCTCTGCCACCGGCACCCCGGGCTCGACCGTGTGCGGCTGGCCGAAGCCAAGCGCCGCCAGGTGGTCACCGAGGATCGTGTCGTGGAACTCGAGCGCGGGCTGCGGGACGTCAGAGGTGGTGAGGTCCGCGCCGCAGTTGCTGCAGTGGTCCTCGCCCTCGAAGTTGTCGTGGCGGCAGACGGGGCAGAGCATCGCGATCCCCCGGCTACTCGACCGTCCAGGTCTCGCCGGAGACGAGCGCCCTGGCGAGGTTGCCCTCGCCCGACTTCTCGATCGCCTGCTCGATCTGGGCATCCATCAGGTCCGAGTGGGTGGGCTTCTGGACGTCCCGGAGGACGCCCACGGGGACGGGGAACTCCGGCCAGAACATCCGCGACAGGATCAGCGCGAGATACGGGTCCTCGGCGTGCGCGTCGTGGACGAGGAGGTCGGAATCGGTGACGCCGTTCTCGCCGATGGTGACGACCTCGGGGTGGAGGCCGTTGAGCCGGATGCCCCTGTCGCGGTCCTTGCCGAAGATCATCGGCTTGCCATGCTCCAGGACGAGCATCCGGTCATCGCGGACCTCGCGCTCGGTGAAGTCGCGCCAGGCGCCGTCGTTGAAGATGTTGCAGTTCTGGAGGATCTCGACGAACGAGCTGCCGCGGTGACGTCCGGCCGCCTCGAGCGTCCCCTGGATGTGCTCCGTGTGGGTGTCGACCGTGCGCGCGACGAACGTCGCCTCGGCGGCGAGCGCGATCGTGAGCGGCATGATCGGCCGGTCGACGGACCCGAGCGGCGTCGACTTCGTCCGCTTGCCGAACTCCGAGGTCGGCGAGGTCTGGCCCTTGGTCAGGCCGTAGATGCGGTTGTTGTGCATGAGCATCGTGAAGTCCACGTTCCTGCGCATCGAGTGCAGGAGGTGGTTGCCGCCGATCGACAGCGCGTCGCCGTCACCGGTGACGACCCACACCATGAGCTCCGGGCGGGAGGCCTTGAGCCCCGTCGCGATCGTCGGCGCGCGACCGTGGATCGTGTGGAACCCGTACGTGTTCATGTAGTACGGCAGCCGGCCCGAGCAGCCGATACCTGAGATGAACACGATGCTCTCCTTCGGCACGCCGAAGTCGGGCATCACCTTCTGGGTCTGCGCGAGGATCGAGTAGTCGCCGCAGCCGGGGCACCAGCGGACTTCCTGGTCGGACACGAAGTCCTTCCGGGTGAGCTTGATCGGCGCGGTGCCGTCGAGGGGGGACGTCGCTTGGTCGGTCATGTCGATCAGCCCTGCCCGTCGAGCAGGCGGTTCGCCTCGTCGACGATCTCGGAGATGCGGAATGGCTTGCCCTTCACCCGGTTGTAGCCCACCGCGTCCACGAGGTACGTGCCGCGGAGGAGGAACGCGAGCTGGCCAAGGTTGAGCTCTGGGACGAGCACGGTCCGGTACCGCTTGAGCACGTCGCCGGTGTTGGCCGGGAACGGGTTGAGGTAGCGCAGGTGCGCGTGCGCGACGGAGCGGCCTTCTGCCTGGAGCCGCTCCACGGCGCTCCGGATCACGCCGTAGGTGCTGCCCCAGCCGAGGATGAGCAGGTCGCCGTCCTCCGGGCCGTAGACGTCCAGCGGCGGGATGTCACGCGCGATGCCCGCGACCTTCCGGGCGCGCAGCAGCGTCATCCGGTGGTGGTTGTCGGGGTCGTAGCTCACGTTGCCCAGCCCGTCCGCCTTCTCGAGGCCGCCGATGCGATGCTCGAGGCCCGGCGTGCCGGGGACCGCCCACGGCCGGCCCAGCGTCTCGGGGTCGCGCGAGTACGGGAGGAACGTGCCCTCGCCCTTCACGGCATTGTCGACCGAGATGTCCGGGAGGTCGTCGAGCGACGGGACCTTCCACGGCTCCGCGCCGTTGGCGATGAACGCGTCCGACAGGTACATGATCGGGGTCATGTACTTCAGGGCGATCCGGGAGGCCTCGATCGCGAGCGAGAAGCATTCGCCGGGCGTGGCCGGGGCCACGATGGGCATCGGGCTCTCGCCGTTGCGGCCGAACATCGCCTGGAACAGGTCGGCCTGCTCCACCTTGGTGGGCATGCCCGTGGACGGGCCCGCACGCTGGACGTTGACGATCACGAGCGGGAGCTCGGTCATCACCGCGAGGCCCATCGCCTCCTGCTTGAGGGCGACCCCGGGACCGGATGTCCCGGTGAGCGCGAGCGCCCCGCCGTACGCCGCCCCGATGGCTGCGCCGATGGCCGCGATCTCGTCCTCGGCCTGGAATGCCCTGACGCCGAAGTGCTTGTAGCCCGACAGCTGGTGGAGGATGTCGGAGGCCGGCGTGATCGGGTAGGAGCCGTAGAACAGCTGCCGCTTCGCGAGCTTCGACGCCGTGAGGAAGCCGAGGCCCGTCGCCTCGTTGCCGGTGATGTTGCGATACGTGCCGGGGTCCAGCTTCGCCTTCGCGACGCGGTAGGTCGTATGGAACATCTCGGTGGTCTCGCCGAAGGCGTAGCCGGCCTTGAGCGCCCGCTTGTTCGCCTCCGCGACGACCGGCCGCCCGCCGAACTTCTGGTCGATCCAGGCGAGGGTGGGCTCCATCGACCGCTCGTAGAGCCAGAACATCAGGCCCAGCGCGAAGATGTTCTTGGACAGGTCGACCTGCTTCGAGGTCATGTCCAGGCCTTCGAGCGCGCGGGCGTTGAGGCCGCTGATCGGGACCTCGAACACCGTCACGTGCTTGAGCGAGCCGTCGGAGAGCGGGTTGGAGGCGTACGCCGCCTTGCTCAGGTTCTGCGGCGTGAACGCGTCGCTGTTGACGATCAGGGCACCGCCCGCGGGCAGGTCGCCGATGTTCGTCTTGAGTGCGGCAGGGTTCATCGCCACGAGCACGTCCGGCGCGTCACCCGGCGTGTGGATGTCCGACGCCGAGAAGCTGATCTGGAACCCGGACACGCCCGGCAGCGAGCCGGCGGGGGCGCGGATCTCGGCGGGATAGTCGGGGAACGTGCTGATGTCGTTGCCGAAGACCGCGGCCGTCCGGGTGAACTGGGTGCCGGTCAGCTGCATGCCGTCGCCGGAGTCGCCGGCGAAGCGGATCGTGACCCGATCGAGCTCCTGGACGTCGTGCTCGATCCGTTCGTGTGTCGTCGTCATCCGCCTTCGGCCTGCTCCATGCGCTGATGGGGTCTGGGTGGGAGGTTGAGGAGCTCCTCGGGGAAGGACTCCGCGAGGAACTTGAGGATGTCCACCTGGCGCACGACGCCGACCAGCCGCCGGTCGTCGTCCACCACCGGGACGTTGCGGAACTTGCCCGACTGCATCAGCGCGATGGCGTCGGCAACGGTCTGCTCCAGCCGGAGCGTCCGGGGCTCGGTCGTCATGTACCGCTCCACGGGTGCGTCCACGTCCACGACGGCGGCGACGTCCGGGCCGATGAGGCGCCCGAAGATGTCACGCTCCGTGAGAACGCCGGCCAGTCGCCCGTCGCCGTCGGTGACGAACACGGAGTCGCCCGTGCCGGTGCGCTGGATCGCGCGGAGACACGCGGCGACGGTGGTCCCGGGGCCCACGGTCACGGGCTCCCGGCGACCCACGGCCATGAGCGGCTGTGACGCCAGGGCGGGGACGCGCGCGGCGACGGCGCGCTCGGTCAGTTCGGCCACGAACCCAGTGTACGCGCAGGCGCCCGATGGGGCGGTTCGTGCGTTGCGACCGGGTTTCGGGTGGGAAACGGGGCAAACGGCAGGGTCCCGGGACCCTTGCGCGGCCGGCCGGGCATGCGGTAGGGACGGCGGCGGCCGGGCCGCCGCCACGGCCACCCGGTACCCTCGAGCCTCGTGGACCGAGCCCGCGCCACCGGCGTCGCCCTCATCGTCATCAGCGCCGTCGCCTTCGGCTCCGGCGGCCTGTTCGCGCGACCCGTCTACGCGACCGGCGTCGACTGGCTGACGCTCATGGCCTGGCGGTTCGGCATCGCCGGCGCGCTCGCCTGGCTCGTGCTCCTCGCCCGTCCGACGGCCCGCCGGGCGCTCCTGGCGCTCCCCCGCCGGACGCTTCTCGCGACGGTCGGCCTCGGCGCCTTCTACGTCCTCAACACCGCGACGTACTACGCGGGCATCACCACCGTCGACCTGGGCCTCGCCGCCCTCATCGTCTACGTCTACCCGCCGGTCGTGGCGGTCCTCGCCCTGCTGTTCGGCAGGCCGCTCGAGGGGAAGCGGGCGTGGTCGGCGCTCGCGATGGCGTTCGCGGGTGTCGTGCTCGCCGTCGGCGGGATCCAGCCCGGATCCGGGCCGCCGGCCCAGGGCCTCGCCCTGATCATCGCGTCGCCGCTGCTGTACTCGGTATGGATCATCCTCGCCGCCCGCCATTCCGGCGAGCGGAGCGACCGCGTGGGCGCCGAAGCCGAGGACGGCGCGAACGCGTCGGTCATCGGGGCGGTGATGCTGAGTTCGACCGCGGCGGTCTACTGGCTCGTGTGCCTGGCCATCGGGCATCCGGCACTGCCGGCGGACATCCCGGGTGAGGCGTGGCCGGGGATCGTGGGCGTCGCCGTCGTCGCAGGCTTCGTACCGGTCCAGGCGTTCTACGCGGGCGCGCAGCGGATCGGCGCGGCCCAGGCATCGCTGGTCTCGACGGTCGAGCCACTGTGGACGATCGTCGCGGCGTCGATCCTGCTGGACGAGCGCCTCGGGCCGATCCAGCTTGCCGGAGGCGCGCTCATCCTGGGCGGGGTGATCCTGTCGCAGACGAGGGCGAGGCGGGGGCGGCCGGGTGCCGGCGCGGAGGCGACGAACGAGGAGCCACCGCTCCCCCAGCCGGTCGTGCGGCTCGGCGAGGAGTAGCCGGAAGCGACGCTCAGCCCAGCGCGGCGCGAGCGTCGGCCAGCTGGCGACGCGCGCCCGCGAGCACGAACGACACGTCGGACCCGACGCCGATGAACGTGAATCCACGCGCCCTGGCCGCGGCAGTGGCCGCGCCGTCGCCGAGCAGGATCCCGGCGCTCTTCCCGCTGGCGCGACAGGCCCCGACCACGCGATCCAGCGCCGCGAGGAACGCCGGGTGCTCGATCTGCCCCGGGATGCCCATCGCGTGCGACAGGTCCGCGGGCCCGACGAACAGGACGTCGACGCCGTCGATCGCCGCGGCCTCGTCCGCCGCCTCGACGGCCGCGAGCGACTCGACCTGGAACACCCCGAGGATCGCCGGGTTCACGAGGTTCGCGACCTCCGCGTGCGACCGCTCCCCGAACCCGGCCCCCCTGGTGACCAGCGCCACGCCCCGCACGCCGCCCGGCGGGTAGCGCAGCCACGACACGCCGCTCCGGGCCTCGTCCGCGGACCCGACCTGCGGGAGCATGATCCCGTCCGCACCGAGGTCGAGAGCCCGGTCGATCCGCAGCCGCTCCACCGACGGGACCCGCACGATCGCCGCAGTGGGCGTGCCCTGGATCGCAAGCAGCTGCGCGTGGAGCTCCGAGATGGAGCCCATGCCGTGCTCGAGATCGACGATCAGCCAGTCGTACCCGGCGCGGGCCACGAGCTCCGCGGACGCCGCCGAGCCGAGGTTGATGAACGCCCCGATCGTGGGCTCCCCGGCGAGCACGCGCCGGCGCAGGTCGCCACGGGGCGGGAGGGGCGGGGCGGGTGGCAGGCTGGAGGTGCTCATCGGCCGATGATGCCCGAGGGCACGGTCACCCGCTGCGGCCGCGCGCGTCCACCGCCCAGTGATCCACGCGCCCGTCGTCGCCGAGCGCGACGAACGATGAGACGAGGTCGACGACGGGACAGACGTGGTTGGGCACGATGCCGACGACGTCGCCGATCCGCGGCTGTGCGCCGCCCGCCGGGAGCGACACCAGGCCGTGGTAGTCGTTGAGCCGGTCGATGACCGCGCCCGGCCAGGCCGGGAGTGCGCCATATCCCTCGAGGAACGCCGGGAGATCCTTCGTCAACGCCTTCGCCCCCGCGTCGAGCACCGCTCGCCCGACCTTCGCCGCGACGACGGTCGACGCCACGACAGCGGCCGGCTGGTCCGGGGCCATCGCGCCGAGCGCGACCTGCTGCCGGTCCCCGAGCGCGTACGTCCCGGCCCGGATCTCGGTGACACGGCCCGCGGCGGAGAGGGTCCTCGTCGGCGTCGCGCCAGCGGAGACGAGGGTGACCTCGAACCCGGCGGCCTCGAGGGCTCCCGCGGCCTGCTCGAGCGCGGACACCTCGTCGAGCGCGACCGCCCCGGCGGCGCCGGGCCGATAGCTGTGGCCGCCGTGGGTGAACACGCCGTCGACGACGAGGCCGGCGACTGCCGCCGCGCGGGCGACCGTGACCGCCTCGTCGGGCGTGGCAACCCCGGTCCGGTGCAGCCCAGAGTCCACCTCGATCGCGACGTGCAGCGGGCGACGCGATCCGGCGACGGCCGCCGCGAGCCGATGGGCGGCGGGGACGGACTCGACGCCGATGCGCAGGTCGGCCGTGTCGTGGAGCGCGCGAAGTCGCTGCGCCTTGGCGCCCTCGGCCCACAGGGGATAGGCGAGGAACAGGTCACGCAACCCGGCCGACGCCATGACCTCGGCCTCGCCCAGGGTGCCGACCGTGAGCCCCAGCGCGCCCGCATCGAGCTGCATCCGGGCGATGCGCACGCTCTTGTGGGTCTTGACGTGCGGCCGGAGAGAGACCCCGCGGGCGTCGAGATCCGCCTGGAGCCGGGTGATGTTGGCCCACAGCCGGTCCACGAACACGACGAGCGCCGGGGTGTCGAGGCCGGCGGGAAGCGCGGGCAGCGGCGCGGGCGCCGGGGCTGGAACGGGGGCGGCCACGGTCATGGCCGCAGCATACGCACCGCGCGGCCCCGCCTTGCAGCCGGGTGCGCGTTCGGGCATCGTTGAGCGCCCACGCCCCACGCGGAGGTTCCATGTCCCGGAGCGTTCTCATCGTCGACGACGAGCAGCACATCCGGCTGCTGATCGAGCAGACGCTGGAGGAGCTCCTCGACGAGGGCGTCGAGCTGTACACCGCGTCCGACGGCGAGGAGGCGCTTGCGGCCATCGAGGCCCAGCGGCCGGACCTCGTGTTCCTCGACGTGATGATGCCCCGGCAGAACGGGCTCGAGGTCGCGCGCGCCGTCCGCGGCGAGCTGGGGCTTGCGGACGTCCACATCGTGCTGCTCACCGCGAAGGGCCAGGCGCACGACCGCGAGGAGGGCCTGGCGGCCGGCGCGAACCGCTACCTCACGAAGCCGTTCGACCCGGACGAGCTGCTCGCGATCGCCCGCGAGGTCCTGGGCGACGCATGAGCGAGCTTCGACGCCTGATCGTCCGCCACCGCCACGTGGCGCCGATGGTCTCCTCGCTGCTCGCGGGGACCGACGCCGCCGTCACGATCCGGGACGCGGCGGGCGAGGTCGTGCTCGAGCGCACCGGCGCGGGCGCGGGCGCGGGCATCCACGAGGTCACCGTGGACGGCGAGACGCTGGGCACCGTCGAGGGCGGACGCGCAGCACGCGGTGTCGCGGCGGTCCTTGCGTACGCGGCCGCCCGGGAGCGTGACAAGCGCAGCCTCGCCAACGAGGCGCTCGAGCGCTACCGCGAGCTGTCCCTCATCTACGACCTCGCGGCGGCGATCGGCGGCGACACCGACCTCGAGTCGATCGTCGCGACGGCAACCGCGGAGCTCTCCCGGCTGCCCGGCGACGCGCACGGGTTCCTCCTCCTCGCGGGGGCGGACGGGTCGCTCGTCGCGGCCCCGGGCGCTTCCTCGGACGCGGGGACGCTCCCGGCCGCCGGCTCGCGGCTCGGCGAAGGCATCGTGGGAAGCATCGCCGCGGCGGGGATCGCGGAGCTCGTCGACGACGCGCGCGCCGACGAGCGCGCCACCGCCGCCGAACAGGGAGCCGGCAGCATCGTGGCGGCGCCGCTCCGTGCGGGCGACGCGACGATCGGCGTCGTGGGCGCGACGGCGACCGGCGGCGCGTTCCGGGCCGCGGATCTCAAGGTTGTGACGGCGATCGCCGCGCTCGCCGGTCCCGCCATCGGCAGGGCGATCGCGACCGGTCCCGAGCGCTGAGCTTCCGACCCCGCCGAGCCGCCCCCGTGCCCCGCGACGAGCCCGGCCGCACGTCCGACCACGTTGGCACGTCCGAGCACGAGCGCGGCGACGCCGACATCGCCCGTGACCTCCGCGACCGGCTCGCGGAGCTCGCCGGGATCAACGCCATCGGGATCGCGCTCGGATCCACGCGCGACCTCGACGAGCTCGTGGATCGCGGGCTGGGCGAGATCGTCGGGAACCTCGGCTTCGAACGCGGGCTCATCGCGTTCGTCGACCCGGCCTCGGGCTCGCTCGGTGGCTGCAGGGTGGCGGGTGGGCCACCCGGCCTCGGGCTGCTGGTGGCGGGACTCCGGGTCCCGCTCGAGGATGCGACGTCGGCGCTGGCCGCGCTCGCCCGGGCCGACGCGCCGCTCCGGTTTCGCGACGCGGACGCCGACCCCGACGAGGACAACCGGCGGATCGCCGCGGTGCTCGGCTCGACCGGGTTTGTCGGGACGCCGCTCGTGACGCAGGGCCGCTGCGTCGGCGTGCTGCTCGTCGACGACCGGCGGGGCGACCTCCGGCCCGCTGACGGCCCGCTGCTGTTCACGGTCGCGTCGCTGTTCGCGGGCGCCATGGAGTCGGCCCGACTGTACGCGGCCCTCGAAGCGCAGAACCGGGCCCTCGAGCAGCGGGTCGCAGAGCGGACGGCCGACCTCGTGGATGCAATGGCGGCCGCGGACGCGGCGCGCACGATCGCCGAGGATGCGAACGAGGCGAAGAGCCGGTTCCTCGCCAACGTCAGCCATGAGCTGCGCACGCCGCTCACGTCGGTGGTCGGGTTCGCGAAGCTCAACCGCAAGCGCCTCGACGAGGTCGTGTTCCCGCACGTGCCGCGCGAGGACCCAAAGGTCGATCGTGCCGTTCGCCAGGTCGGGGACAACCTCGGGATCATCGTCGCGGAAGGCGAGCGGCTCACGGGGCTCATCAACGACCTGCTGGACCTGGCGAAGATCGAGGCCGGGCGGTTCGAGTGGCACATGGCGCCGCTCGCCGTCGAGGACGTGGTCCGCCAGGCCCTCGCGTCGACCGCGGCGCTGTTCGAGGTGAGCGGCCTCGCGCTCGAGATCACGATCGAGGACCGGCTGCCGGCCGTCGACGGCGACCGCGACCGCCTCGTCCAGGTTGTCATCAACCTCGTGTCGAACGCGGTCAAGTTCACGCCTGCGGGCACGGTCGAGGTCGCGGTCGGACGCGACGGCGACGCGGTCCGGGTCGCCGTCGCCGACGCCGGCCGGGGCATCGCGCCCGGGGACGTCGAGCGCATCTTCGAGCCCTTCCGCCAGGCATCCGACACGGTGCCCGACGGCCCCAAGGGAACCGGCCTCGGGCTGCCGATCTCGCGCCAGATCGTGGAGGCGCACGGCGGCGTCATGGGCGTCTCGTCCGTTCCGGGCGAGGGCTCGACGTTCTGGTTCCGTCTGCCCGTTCGAGGAGCTTCGGGCTCCGGCTGAGGCGTCGACTGCGTGCGGCGAACGTTGCGGCGGCGCACCACCACCGACTTAAGGCGACCGGGTCCCAGTACCAATGGGTCATAACCCCCTGCGCGGCCCGAGGACTACGTTCTGTGTCCTCAAGGCGAGGGGCCCACCTCGTCGGCACTGCTTTCAGGGGACCGGGATGAAGTCGAACCTCAAGTGGTACGTGACCCGTGCCGTCATGTTCCTCGGGTCGGCAGCGCTGGCCGCCGGTTTCGTGGTGGACCGCTCGATCCGCTGGTAATCGCAGGCACGCTCACCGTCACGAGCCCACGAGCCGCCGGGATCACCGGCGGCTCTTGTGATTCCCGGGCCGGTCGTCCCCGGCGGTCGTCCCCGGCGCTACCGGACCGGCGCTCCTGCACCGGGCGGTTCAGGCCCGGCCGCGCTCCCGCCACAGGTTGCGCAGCAGGAACGAGACGTTGGCCGGCCGCTCGGCGAGGCGGCGCATGAAGTACGGGTACCACTGGCCCCCGAACGGGACGTAGACGCGGACGCGCCAGCCGGCGCCTGCGAGCTGCTCCTGGAGATCCCGTCGCACGCCGTAGAGCATCTGGAACTCGAACGCGTCCCGGGCGATCCCCTCGTCCGTGGCGACGTCGATGGCGCGCTTGATGAGCCTGGCATCGTGGGTAGCGATCGCCGGATACGTGCCGGCTCGGAGGAGCCGCAGCATCAGCTGCTCGTAGGCCTCGTCCACCTCGGCCTTGTCCTGGAACGCCACCGACTCGGGCTCCTTGTAGGCACCCTTGCACAGCCGGACGCGACCGCCCTCGGCGATGATCTCCTCGACGTCCCGCTCGCTCCGCCGCAGGGCCGCCTGGATCACGACACCCACGTCCGCGCCGTTGGAGCGATCCGCGGGGCGCAGCTCGCGCCACAGGGCCAGCGTCCGGTCCGTGTACGGGTGATCCTCCATGTCGATCCGGACGAACGCACCGGTCTCGACGGCCTTCGCGACCACCGCGCCGATGTTCTCGCGCGCGAGCTCCTCGTCGATCTTCGCGCCCATCTGGCTGGGCTTGAGGCTCACGTTGCGGTCGAGGCCATGCGCCGGCAGGGCATCGAGCACCGCCAGGTAGCGCGCGCAGGCCGCCCGGGCGTCCGCCTCGGCGGTGACCGACTCGCCGAGGACGTCGACGGTCGTGCCCATCCCCTGCTCGTGGAGCCGTTCGATGGCGGGCAGTGCCTCGTCCATCGTCTCGCCGGCGACGAATCGGCGGACCATCGGGCGGGTCACGGGGAGCCTGGTCGCCAGCCGGCCGAGCGCCTTGCGATGGGAGAGCGCCAGGAGCGCGGAACGCATGGCGCGCTCGGCGAGCTCGCTTGCGGCGGATCGGTCGGGCATGGGTGCCTTTCTGGGGCTGGGGGGTGGGCCTGAGCGCGAGGATAGCGTCAGGCCCCCGGCACGACAGGGAGGCTCGGCCGGTAGATTCCGGGCCATCCGGTCCCGCCGACCCAGGGGGCCGAGCCACGTGGAGACGCCATGGCGGTCAGCTTCCAGCACGCTCCCAGCCCGCGCATCGAAACCCGCAAGCGGACCGGCCCGCCGACGGTCGCCGGCATGGCCTCGGGCCTGAACGGGCGGGTGGCGCTCATGCTCACTCGCGTCGTGGGGACGATGTGGTGCGCCTACGCCTTCGCCGTCCTCGCGCTCGTGGCGCTGCCCTCGGCGCTCGAGTCCGGGAGCGTGCTCGCGCTCGTGACGTGGATCAGCCAGACGTTCATCCAGCTCGTGATGCTGAGCGTGATCATGGTCGGCCAGAACATCATCGGCCAGGCCGCGGACCGCCGATCCGAGATGACCTACACGGACGCCGAGGCGACGTTCCACGAGGCCGAGCAGATCCAGCAGCACCTGGCGGCACAGGACGCGGCACTCAACCAGCTGCTGGCGAAGGTCGCGACGCTCGAGACACAGCTCCAGGCGGCGTCCACCACGCGCCGGATGGGAGCGTAGACCCGCGTCGGACGGCGGCTGGCGCATGCGGCGTGTGGCCCGGGTGGGGGCCCGGGGTTCCGTGGCTGGCGATTCGCGGCCAGCGGCCCGCGTGGGCCCGCGCTCCATCGGCCCGCGGCGCGCGTTCCCGGGTCTGGGATCCTCGGCCCGCGGCGCGAGCGTCCCCGGGCATGCGGTCGCGGCCGGTTCGCAGTCCGCGGTGCGGCTATTCCGCCACGGACTCTACGGTTCCGGGGCGCCACGATTCAGTCGCCAGCAGCATGGGCTGTTCCGTCACGAGGCCCTCCCACGGAATGGCTCAGTCTGGAGCCGAATGTTTCGTTGCGTGACGAAACCGTAGAGTCCACCGCGGAATGTCCGGCGCGTGGGCCCGCGGGACTGGACTTGTGGACGGAGTGCGTGGGCGATCGGGAGCGCCGGCCGAGAAGTGCGTGGGCGCGCGGGGCCCGCGCTCGCGGATCGCGCGAGCTGCGCCCGGGGCTACTCGTCCCCCGGGGGCTTCGGCATCGTGAGCTGCGCGTCCATCTGGTCGCCCAGCTCGACGGTCCGGCGGAAGGCGGCCCAGACCGCCTCGGACAGGACCGTGCGCAGGCGGCCGGACTCCAGCTCGTGGATCGCCGCCGCGGACGTGCCTGCGGGCGAGGTGACAGCGTTCCGGAGCACCGCGGGGTGGTCGCCTGACTGCTTTGCGAAGCGCGTGCTGCCCTCGAGCGTCTCGATGACGAGATCGTGCGCGACGTGGCGCGGGAAGCCGATGTGGACGGCCGCGTCGATGAGCGCCTCCATCACGAGGAACACGTACGCCGGGCCCGTGCCCGAGACGGCGGTCGCCATCGCGACCCACTTCTCGTCCTCGACCTCGAGCTCCGCGCCCAGGGCGCCGAGGAGGGCCTTCGCCTGCGCCCGCTGATCGGCCGTCGTCGCCGCCGTCGCGTACCAGACGGTCATCCCGTTGCCGATCCGGGCGGGCGTGTTGGGCATCGCGCGCACGACCTCGTCGTAGCCGAGGACGGCGGTCAGGGCCTTCGTCGTCGGTCCGGCGAGCACGGAGAGCACGAGCTGCCCCGGCCGCAGGTGCGGTCCGATCTCGCGCCCGACCTTCGCCAGCATCTGCGGCTTCACCGCGAACACGATCACGTCCGCGCCATCGATCGCTTCCGTGTTGGAGGCGACGACGCGGATCCCGTGCGTCGCCTCGAGCGCGGCACGACGCTCCGCCCGGGGATGGCTCGCGACGATCTGGGACGGTTCCACGAGGTTCGCCCGGAGGAAGCCGGCGATCATCGCCTCCGCCATCACGCCGGAGCCGACCGTCGCGATCGTGCGGTTCGTCAGGGAGGACATCGCGCCGGAGGATACCACCGGGGTTCCGGCCCTCAGGGCGTCAGACAGCCTCGCCGGTCACGAGGAGGAAGTACCGGCCGGTCCGGGTGAGCTCGATGGCCGAGAACCCCGCGCGTGCCAGGGACGCCTCGACGACGGCCGGGTCGTGCCACGTCCACGAGATCCCGGCCGGCGGGCCGCCGGCGTCGTCCGGCCGCAGGTCGATGAGCGCAAGCCGACCGCCCGTTCGAAGCCGCTCGTGGAGCGAGGCCACCGCCCGGTCCAGCCCCGCGCCACGCACGCGGCCGGTGAGGAAGCTCGCCACGACCCCGTCCGCGAGCCCGTCCCCGGGCGGCGACCACGGGTCCGCGACGTGGAGGTGGGCGAGCAGCCGGTGGGCGACCAGCCGGTCGCGCGCGAGGTCGAGCGCCGCACCGTCCTCGTCGCTCGCGTGGAGCTCGCCCTTGTCCGCGAGCAGCGGGGAGAAGAACCCGGTCCCGGCCGCCGGCTCGTCGATCCGGCCCGCGAGCGGCAGCCCGTCGAGCCAGCGGGTGACGACGTCGAGCTCCGCCGCCCACGCGGTGTCGTGGATCGCACCCCGCTCGTACGCGCCGCGGCGGAGGAACCAGTCGTCCGGGAATGCAGGGTGCACGGGCCGCGGACGAAGCGTGGCGACCCGCGGGGTTCGGCTGTCCCCGCGCGGAAGCGTGGAAAGGTGCGATGGAGAAACGACGGCCATCGCCGCCGTGCCGGTCGACGCGGTCGTCCCGGGCGACGCTCCCGGGGCAGGGGCGATGGGTCGCGCTCCTCGACCCCGCTCGGCGAGGGCGGTCCGCAGCCGTGTCCGCAGGAACGGGTTGGACCCGGCCTTGCCGAGGCAGCTCGGGCACAGCTGTGCCCATCCCTCGAGGTCATCCGAGGTACGGACGGCGTGCGAGGTTCCGCACCACAGGCAGTCGAACCGGTCGCGGAAGGGCATCTGCGTCGCGACCTAGCCCAGCCGGGCCCAGCTGCCGTCCGGCGCCATGCCGTCGAACGCCGCGGGGTCCACGAGCTCGGCCAGCAGCTCGATCCCGTCCATCACCCGCGGGCCGGGCCGCGAGAAGTACGCCGAGCCGTCCGTCGCGAACACACGGCGCCCACGGACCGCCGACAGCTCATCCCAGCCCTCGGGGCGGGGAAGGCGCTCCCACTCGCGGATCGTGCGGGCGAGGTCAAAGCCGCAGGGCATGAGCACGATGATCTCGGGGTCCACCTCGCGGACCGCGGCCCACGTCGTCTCGACGCTCCGCCCGCCCTCGGCGCCGAGGAGCTCCCAGCCACCGGCCAGGCGGACCTGCTCGGGCACCCAGTGCCCGCACGCGAACGGCGGGTCGAGCCACTCGATCGCCGCGACGCGTGGCGGCTGGAAGCCGCCGTCACGGCGGCCGCCGACGATCTCGTTCACGTGCCGCAGGCGCTCGCGGAGGTCCTCGACGACGTCCAGGGCCGCGTCCTCCGCCTCGGTCATCGCGCCGACCGCCTGGATGGCGTTGAAGATCCCCTCGATCGAGACCGGTTCCAGGCTGAGGACGGTGACCTCGCCGTCGAGCCGGCGCGCCACCTCGTTGACCTGCTCGTAGCCCACCGCGCACACGCGGCACAGCTCCTGGGTCAGGATGAGATCCGGAGCCGCGGAGGCGAGTGCTGCCTCGTCGAGCTCGTACAGCGCCGTGCGCGTCCGCATCGACTCCTCGACCAGCTCGTGGATGTGCAGCGAGGAGGCGCCCATGAGATCGTGAACGCTCCTCGTCACGACGGGAATGGAGCGCGCCTCGGGCGGGTAGTCGCACTCGTGGGTCACGCCCACCAGCTCGTCGCCGAGCCCGAGCGCGAACACGATCTCCGTCGCCGAGGGGAGGAGGGACACGATGCGCACGGAACCAGTCTACGGGTGGCGCAGCGCCGGACATGCGAACGGCCTCGCGTTCGCGAGGCCGTCGGGCTGCGTCGGGGAGCGGCCGAGCGAGGCCGCGCGGATCAGGCGGGCTTGAGCTCGTCGACGAGCGCGCGTCCCGCGGCCTTGTCCGTGAACCACACCGCGTCCGCCTGGGTGTACCGGGCCCACTCGGCGGGGAGGCTCTCCTCGGGGAAGATCGCGTTCACGGGGCACTCCGGCTCGCAGGCGCCGCAGTCGATGCACTCGTTGGGATCGATGAACAGCTTCCGGTCCGTTCCCTCGTCGTAGTGGATGCAGTCCACGGGGCAGACGGACACGCACGAGAGGTCCATCACGTCGACACAGGGTTCGGCGATGACGTACGCCATGGTCGGAAGCTCTCCTGGAAGTTCAGCGGCCGGGGGCGCGCGGGCTCGTGCGCGCCGCCAGAACCATACCACCGAGCACCGTGGCGGGGGCGCACGAAGGACACGATCGAGCCCGGCCGAACGGCCTGTCGCGGAGTGGGGTGCTCAGCGCGCTGGGGAGCTCGACGGCAGCGCCGGCGCCGTCCCGAGCGGCACGCCGCCGGGCCCGACGAACCGGACCGGGACGACCATCCCCTTCTGCCAGTGGCCCGGGATGTGGCAGCCCACGAACCAGCCGCTCGCCGCACCCGCCGCGTTCGGGGGGACGACCCACGTGATGTCCTGTCGCTGACCGGATCCGACGACGACCCGGACCCCGTCGAAGCCCGCGGGCTCCGCGACGACGGGCGTCGGGCCGGGCGGGTGGTCGATCGTCGCGGCCTCCGCAGCCTCCCACCCCATCTGGGCGTCGATGTCGCCGAGCACCGCCTCGTGGATCTCGAGCCCGCCGTTGATGACGTGGAGCGTGACGGTCTCCCCCGGGACGAGGTCCACGATGGCCGGGACGTACCCGTAGTCGCGCATCACGATGTTCACGTCGCGAGGCGCCCCATCGACGCCGGGGGTGATGGCCGGGGTGCCCACTGCTCCACCGGTGCCACACGCCGCCACCGCGAGGGCGACCGCCACGAGCGACGCGGCGACAGGGACGGCACGGGACGGCTGCATGAGCACATCATGCGCGAGATCGCCCGACGAGCCTCGCGTGGTGGGATCGCCCTTGACACCCGCGCGGCTCGGCCCGTAGCGTGCGCCCACTTCTGCACGGGCCGCAGTCGGAGGAGGACGCGGCCCGCGGCCTCGTACCCCGAGCCGTCCGTCACGGCACAGGAGCCCCGCCCTGCTCGTGAGCGCCCACCCCGCGGACCCGGTGCCGCACACCCACGGACACGTCGAGGCCCACGCCCACGACCACGCGGAGGACCACGCCCACGAGGGGGACCCCCATCCGGCGGTGAGGCTCGAAGGCCTGGAGAAGCGGTTCGGGGACGTGACCGCGGTCGCAGGCGTCGACCTCGAGATCGCGGACGGCGAGTTCTTCTCGATGCTCGGCCCATCGGGCTCGGGCAAGACGACGACGCTGCGCATGATCGCGGGCTTCGAGCTGCCGACGGCGGGGCGGGTGCTCCTGCACGGCCACGACGTGACCCGGCTCGCGCCGTTCGAGCGCGACGTGAACACCGTGTTCCAGGACTACGCGCTGTTCCCGCACATGACGGTCGCCGAGAACGTGGCCTACGGCCTGCTCGTGCGCAGAGTGGCCAAGGCGGAACGTGAGACGCGCGTCGCCGATGCGCTCCGGATGGTCCGCCTCGAGGGCTATGACGGGCGCAAGCCCGGCCAGCTGTCGGGTGGGCAGCGGCAGCGCGTCGCGCTCGCGCGCGCGCTCGTGAACCGCCCCCGGGTGCTCCTCCTCGACGAGCCGCTCGGGGCACTCGATCTCAAGCTCCGCGAGGAGATGCAGCTGGAGCTCCACCAGATCCAGCACGAGGTGGGCATCACGTTCATCTACGTGACCCACGACCAGGAGGAGGCCCTCACGATGAGCGACCGGATCGCGGTGTTCAACCGCGGCCGGATCGAGCAGGTGGGCGCCCCCGCCGAGGTCTACGAGCGGCCGGCGACGAAGTTCGTGGCCGGGTTCGTGGGCACCTCCAACCTCATCGGCGGCGCGGCCGCCACGGCGATCACCGGCGACCCGAGCCTGTTCACGGTCCGGCCCGAGAAGATCCGGATCACCGATCCCGAGACCCCCGTCGGCGACGACGAGCACGGGGCGAGCGGTCGCATCCGGAGCGTCGTCTATCTCGGTCCCGACACGCGCTACCACGTGGCGCTCGATGCCGGCGAGGAGCTCGTCGTCACCCAGCAGAACCTGGCGACGACCTCCACGGAGGCACTCGCCCAGCAGGGGCGCGCTGTCCGCCTGATCTGGAAACGACAGCACCAGCGCGAGGTCGCGGAGGCCCTCTAGCCCCGCCCGACGCTGACACGGAGGAGGACACGGACACGATGCGCAAGCAATGGCTCGTGCTGGGCGCGATCGCGGCGATCGCGGTCTCGGCCTGTGGCGGCGGTTCGACCGGAACGCCGAAGCCCGCGGTACCAACGGCGGTGGGCGATGGGGAGGGCGCGCTCAACCTCGTCGCGTGGTCCGGCTACGTCGTCGGTGGCACCGGCGGGGAGCATGTCACGGGCTACGACTGGGTCACGCCGTTCGAGCAGGCGAGCGGGTGCAAGGTCACCGTCAAGGTGGGTCTGGACTCCGCGAACATGGTCCAGCTCATGAAGACCGGCGAGTACGACGGCGTGTCGGCGTCGGGTGACGCGACCCTCCGGCTCATCGCGGGCGGCGACGTCTCCCCGGTCAACCTCGACCTCATCCCGAACTACAAGGACGTGTTCGCGGGCCTCAAGAACCAGTCCTACAACACCGTGGACGGGCTGAGCTACGGCGTCCCGCACGGCCGCGGGGCCAACGTCCTGATGTACAACCCCGCCATCGTCACAACACCGCCGGACAGCTGGTCGACCGTGTTCGCGGCCGACTCCCCGTATGCCGGCAAGGTCACCGCGTACAACTACGCGATCTACGTCGCGGACGCGGCGCTCTACCTGATGGCGACCAAGCCCGACCTCGGCATCAAGAACCCGTACGCGCTCGACGAGAAGCAGCTCGCTGCGGCCGTCGACCTGCTCAAGCAGCAGAAGGCCCTCGTCAGCAAGTACTGGGGCACCCCCCAGGAGGAGATCGACGGGTTCGCCAACGGCGACATGGCGATCGGCACGGCGTGGCAGTACCAGGCCAACACGATCAACGCGTCCGGCGGCAACGTGAAGGTCGAGGTGACCAAGCCCAAGGAGGGCGCCACCGGCTGGTCCGACACCTGGATGGTCTCGTCCAAGGCCAAGCACCCGAACTGCATGTACAAGTGGATGGACTACATCATCTCGCCCAAGGCGAACGCTGATGTCACCGTCTACTTCGGCGAGGCACCGGTCAGCGACGCGGCGTGCGCCGAGGCCGAGAAGCAGAGCGCCGGCCACTGCGCCCTGTTCCACGCCAACGACGAGGCCTACTTCAAGGACGTCTGGTACTGGAACACGCCCAGCGTGACCTGCCTCGACGGTCGCACCGACGTGAAGTGCACGGACTTCGACGCCTGGACCAAGGCGTGGACGGACGTGACCGGCAGCTAGGCCGGCATCCCGAGGAGCGAACCATGGCCCCCGGCGGCAGCCGCCGGGGGCCGAACGCACCCCGATGACCATCCACGACACGAGCCTCGGCCCGCTCCCCGCCCCGCCGGCGTCGCCCGCGCGGCGGCTCGCGGTCGCCCTCCACCGGCATCCGGGGGTGCGACTCGGCGGGCTGCTCGCGGCCCCGCTCGGCTGGATGGTCGTCGCCTACCTGGGCTCGCTGATCCTGTTCTTCATCACGTCCTTCTGGACGGTCGACTCGTTCAGCGGCAACCTGGTCACCCAGCCGTCACTCGAGAACTACGCCGAGATCTTCACGACCGAGGTCTACCGGACCATCGCCCTGCGGACCGTGGGCATGGCGGCGCTCGTCACCGTGACGACGATCGCGCTCGCGTTCCCGATCGCGTTCTACATGGCCAAGATGGCGTCGGACCGCACGCGCGGGACCCTCGTCGTGTCGATCCTGCTGCCCCTGTGGTCCGGCTACCTCGTCAAGGTCTACGCATGGCGGCTCATCCTGAGCGCCGACGGCGTGCTCAACGGGGTGCTCGAGCCCTTCGGGATCCGCGGGCCCGGGTTCGGCGAGGTTGCGGTGTGGCTCGTCGAGACCTACCTCTGGCTGCCGTACATGATCATCCCGTTGTACGCGGGCCTGGAGCGCGTGCCCGGGTCGCTCATCGAGGCCTCGTCCGATCTCGGGGCGCGGACCTGGCCTACGTTTCGGCGGGTCATCGTGCCGCTCGTCCTGCCCGCGATCATCGCCGGCTCGATCTTCACCTTCAGCCTGACCCTCGGTGACTACATCACCCCGACGCTCGTGTCGAACACGCGCTTCATGGGCAACGTGATCTACGACTTCCTGGGCGTCGCGGGCAACCAGCCGCTCGCGGCCGCGTACGCGATGGTGCCGATCGTGATCATGATCGTGTACCTGCTCGTCGCCCGGCGGCTGGGCGCCTTCGAGGCCCTCTGATGCAGCTCGGCCGCGGCACCCGGATCGCCCTGCGTCTCGCGAGCGGCGCCATCCTGGCCTTCATCTACATCCCGATCGCGATCATCGTCCTGTACTCGTTCAACTCGAGCCGCGTCGCGACCTGGCCGATCTCCGGGCTCACGCTCGACTGGTATCGCCAGGCGTTCGCGGACGTCGGGATCCGCAACGCACTGTCCGCCTCCGTCGCGGCTGCGATCGGCGCCACGATCATCGCGCTGGTGCTGGGAACCCTCATCGCGCTTGCCGTGCAGCGCTACCGCTTCTTCGGCCGCGAGACGATCTCGTTCCTGGTCATCCTCCCGATCGCCCTCCCGGGGATCGTGACCGGGATCGCGCTCAGCACGGCGTTCCGCTCGATCGGCACCGAGCTCGGCTTGCTCACGATCATCGTGGGCCATGCCACGTTCTGCATCGTGACCATCTACAACAACGTCATCGCGCGTCTCCGGCGGACCTCCGCCTCGTTCGAGGAGGCGTCCGCGGACCTGGGCGCCGACACGTTCCGCACCTTCCGGCGGATCACCATGCCGGCGATCCGGACGTCCCTCGTCGCCGGGGCCCTGCTGGCGTTCGCGCTGTCCTTCGACGAGATCATCGTCACCAACTTCACCGCGGGCGCGAGCATCCAGACGCTCCCGATCTGGATCTTCAGCAACTACTCCCGGCCGAATCAGCTGCCGCTCGTCAACGTGGCGGCAGTGCTGGTCCTCCTGCTGTCGATCATCCCGGTCTATCTGGCGACCCGGATCACGCACGGTGAGGGCGCGACCCGCGGCTGACCCGTTCGGGCGGTGCCTGGGATGTCCGCCGCGGCGGTCGCTACCAGCGGATCGAGCGGTCCACGACGAGGCACAGCGCGAGCGCCGCGAGCGCGAGCGGGGCAAGCGAGGTGGCGCCCGTGCGGGCGCGCCTGGCGAGAGCTGTCATCGGGTCCGTCCTCCACCCGGCCGGACGCCGGGCGCTGGTCCGCGGGATCGATCCCGTCCGAGGAGTGCCCGATCGAGTGCGGAGCCGCAGTGTGGCGTCGGTCGCTTATCCGCCCCTTATGCGGGTCGTCGCGGACCGGGTCCGAGCGGCCGAACGGCCCTTCCCGGGCGCCCATCGCGGCGTAGCATCGGGTCGATGACTGAACCCGCCGCCTCCCTCGATCCCCGCGCCGCGCTGCTCGCCGAGCGCGAGCGCGCAGTCGCCGAGCTCGCGGACGCCGAGGTCCTGGCGCCGGGCCAGATCACCTACGGCTCGCAGGCAGCGTCGGCGACCCACGTCTTCGAGCAGCAGCGGGATCTCGCCCTGCGGGACCACAACCGGCTCCATCTCGAGGCGGTCGACGCAGCGCTCGCCCGGCTCGAGGCCGGCACCTACGGCGGGTGCACGGTGTGCGGCAAACCCGTTGGGGCGGCCCGGCTCGACGCGCTGCCGTGGGCCGCGCTGTGCATCGACTGCCAGCGGGCCGCGAAGCACCGGTGACCGAGGCGCGTCCCGCCCCGGCCCTCGTCGGGCTTGCGGCGATCCGCGCCGCCGCCGCGACGCTGCACCGCGTCGCCGTCCGGACGCCCCTCGTCCCGTTCGGCCCCCCGACGCGCAACGAGTGGCTCAAGGCCGAGAGCCTCCAGCCCATCGGGGCGTTCAAGATCCGCGGGGCCTACACCGCGGCGGCCGCCCTCGAGCCATCGGCACGTGCGCGAGGCCTGATCACGTACTCGTCGGGCAACCACGCCCAGGGGGTCGCGCGCGCTGCGCGCCTGTTCGGCGTCCCCGCGGTCATCGTCATGCCCTCGGACGCCCCCGCGATCAAGCGTGCGCGGGTCGAGGCGGACGGTGCCGAGATCGTGGTGGTGGGGACGGCGTCAGACGAGCGGCGGGTCGTCGCCGAACGGATCGCCGCGGAGCGCGGGCTCACCGTCATTCCGCCGTTCGACGACCCGTGGATCGTCGCCGGCCAGGGAACGGTGGGCCTCGAGATCGCGGAGGACATGCCGGGGGTTGCCGCGGTGCTGGTTCCGGTGGGCGGGGGCGGGCTGGCATCGGGCGTGGCGGCCGCGATCCGGGCGCTGGCGCCCCGCGCGCGGGTCATCGGCGTGGAGCCGGACCTTGCCGCAGACGCCAAGGCATCGCTCGAGGCGGGACGGATCATCGGCTGGGACGCGGCGCTCGTCAGCCGGACGATCGCGGACGGGACGCGGACCCAGGCGATCGGTCGGCTGAACTTCGAGCACCTTCGCCGCCAGCTCGACCTGATCGTCACGGTGTCCGAGGCCGAGATCGCGGCCGCGGTCCGGCTCGCCGCCGAGGAGGCGCGGCTCGTCGTCGAGCCATCGGGAGCGCTGTCCATCGCGGCGATGCGCTTCCACGCCGCCGAGGCCGGGCTCGTCGGGCTCGATGGGCCCATCGTTGGCGTCGTGTCGGGCGGGAACGTGGACCCGGACCGCTACCTCGAGTACCTGGTGGCGCCGATCCCGTCCGAGCGCTGAGGATCGGCCGCGGGAGGGATCACTCCCCGCCGTCGCCACGCTCGGCGGCCAGGCGAGCCGCCAGGGCGACCTCGCGCTCGCGGATCGCGGCCCGCTCGGCCTGCAGGCGCCGGTCCTCCCCCACCGTCCGGCGGTCCTCGTGCCGCATCCACGCGAAGACCAGCAGGATCACCATCGTCAGGAACGCGAAGTCACCCCCCAGCCACATGATCCCGCCGGCCGCCTGCTGGTCCTCGAGCGGCGTCGGCCCCCACGATCGGACCGTCGTGACGTAATGCGCGTACAGCGGCGTCGAGGCCATGTAGATCGCGAGCGCGAGGAACGTGTTCTGCGGCATCTGGAGACCGGCGTACAGGACCTTGACCGCGGGCGTCATCCGCCACGGCGACGTGTCCGGGCCCACGACGGGCCACCAGAACAGCAGCGCGGCGGTCAGGAACAGCGCATGCTCGAGGCGGTGGACCCACTCGTTCTCGAGCGAGAGATCGAACAGCGGCGAGAAGTGGCTGCCCCACATCACTGCGGCGAACAGGA
This sequence comes from Candidatus Limnocylindrales bacterium, assembly GCA_036504355.1. Classification (GTDB taxonomy): domain Bacteria; phylum Chloroflexota; class Limnocylindria; order Limnocylindrales; family CSP1-4; genus CAIXZV01. The sequence continues at coordinate 10,875 of DASXVG010000048.1, read as the reverse complement.
TCCACGCGACGACCGGGAACGACACCACCCGCAGCACCCGCGAGTGGAGGACCGGCAGGACCCAGCGCCTGCGGGTCTCGGCCGATGACGCCTGGAGGACGAGCGTGATCGGACCCGCGTACAGGAGCAGCGGCGGCGCGACGAGCGTCAGCATCAGGTGCTGGACCATGTGGACGCTGAACAGCGTCGTGTCATAGCGCTCGATCCCGGAGTCCAGGGCGACCACGATCGCCAGCACCCCCAGCGTCCAGGACACCGAGCGATGACGCGCAACGGGGTGCCCCGGGTGCTCGCGTGCGACCTTGCGGCTGCCGTAGCGCCACAGCAGCAGCACCGCGACGGCGAGCAGCCACACGAGCGGGTCGAACGACCAGTCGAGCAGGAACGAGGCCGGCCCGGGGGCCGGCGGGACAGACCCGCCGTGGGCGAGCACGATGCGCGGCAGCGACGCGCCCAGACCAAGCGCGAGGGCCGTGGCGGCGGCGCCGGGACGGGTCGAAACCTGCAGCCGGAACACGGTCGCATTGTCGCCGGTTTCGGCGTGTTGCGGCCTGTGGGCCATTCGGCAGGGGAAGATGGACCATTCGGACCCCAAGCACGCTCCGGCTCGGGTATGATGCGGCCGTCCGGCGCCCCCTTCGAGGGTGGCGCGCGTCCTCGGACGGCGAGCCCTCATTGCTGACCGGTCGCGTCCCCGGCCCGTCGACAACACTCGAGGAACCCGATGTCGATGCCTCCCCGGTCACGGACCGGGTCCGGTCCCCTCGTAGCCGGCCTGATCATTGCCGCCGTCGTCGCCGTGAGCGTCCTCCTGCTCGCGGCCTCTGGCGCAACCCCGACCGGCGTCTGGAACAGCTTCTTTCCCGTCCACAACGAGGGCGGGGTGACGGACCGCTCCACCAGCGTCCAGAACCTGTACGACATCGTGTTCTACATCGCGGTCGTCATCTTCCTGATCGTCGAGGGGCTGATCGTCTGGTCCGCGTTCCGCTACCGGCGCAAGCCGGGCGACACGGAGCTTCCGCCCCAGACCCACGGCAACAACCTCGTCGAGGTGATCTGGACGGTCATTCCCACCGCAATCGTCCTGTTCCTGTTCGTCCTGTCGTGGCAGACGCTCAACACCGTCGAGGCGAAGGTCCCGTCCGACGTCCACGTGCGCGCCGTCGCGGCCCGGTTCCAGTGGTCGTTCGACTACCTCGACGCCGACGGGAAGACCCTGTTCACGCAGGCGCTCCCGGTCGGCGACACGGGCGGCATGGTGGTCCCGGTCGGCGAGCCGGTCCTGGTGGACCTCCGCTCGGACGACGTCATCCACGCCTTCTACGTCCCGAAGTTCCTGTTCAAGCGGGACGTCGTGCCGGGGAAGACGAACACGTTCAACTTCACGGTCGAGGAGCCGGGCACGTACCGCGGCCAGTGCGCGGAGCTGTGCGGGGCATTCCATGGGTCGATGCTGTTCGAGGTCCACGCGGTCTCGAAGGGCGACTTCGACACGTGGCTCGCCGACCAGGTGGCGAAGGCCAACGCCACGCCGCCGCCGTCGCCGTCGGGAGCGGCCGCCGGGCCCGTGGTCGAGCTCGGCGCGCTCAACGTCGCGTTCAGCACCAACGCGCTGACAGCACCGGCGAATGCGCCGTTCACGATCCACTTCAAGAACGACGATGACAAGGTGCCCCACAACGTCGAGATCAAGGACGCGTCGGGCGGTGCCGCCTTCGTCGGCGACACGATCACCGGCGTCGCCGAGATCAACTACAACGTGCCGCCCCTCAAGCCGGGCGCCTACACCTTCGTCTGCACGGTCCACCCGAACATGACCGGCACGCTCACGGTTCAGTAAGGGAGCACGCTGGGATGGCCTCCACGACCCTCAACCCCACCGCTCCCGCGTACCGGAGCCGCAGCACGCTGTACGAGTGGCTGACCACGACCGATCACAAGAAGATCGGGATCATGTACCTCGTCAACTCGTTCGTGTTCTTCGTGGCCGGGGGCATCCTCGCGCTCGTCGTCCGGACGGAGCTGGCACAGCCCGGCCTGCAGGTCGTGAGCGAGGAGTTCTACAACCAGGCGTTCACGATGCACGCCTCGTTCATGCTGTTCCTGTTCATCATCCCCATCCTCGCGGGCTTCGGGAACTACGTCGTCCCGCTCCAGATCGGGGCCCCGGACATGGCGTTTCCGCGGATCAACGCGCTGTCGCTGTGGCTCCTGCCGCTGGGTGGCCTGCTGATGGGCTCCGGGTTCTTCGTCTCGGGCGGGTCGGCGGCCTCGGGCTGGACCGAGTACCCGCCGCTCTCGGGCGCCAAGTTCAGCGGAACGGGCACGGACCTGTGGATCGTGGGCCTGACGCTCATCGGGACGAGCTCGATCCTGGGGGCCGTCAACTTCCTGGTGACGATCTTCAAGATGCGTGCGCCGGGCGTGACGCTGTTCCGGATGTCGATCCTGACCTGGACCGTCCTCGTCACGAGCGTCCTGGTCCTGATGGCGACACCGGTGCTCACGAGCGCGCTGATCATGCTGTTCATCGACCGCAACTACGGCGGCCATTTCTTCGATCCCAACAACGGCGGCAACGCCGTCCTGTACCAGAACATCTTCTGGTTCTATTCGCACCCTGCGGTGTACATCATGGTGCTGCCGGCGATGGGGATCATCAGCGAGGTCCTGCCGGTCTTCTCGCGGAAGCCGCTGTTCGGCTACAAGGCGTTCGTGTTTGCCACCGTCGGCATCGGGGCGCTGGGCTTCTCGGTCTGGGCGCACCACATGTTCACGACGGGCGCGGTGTTCCTGCCGTTCTTCAGCCTCATGACGTTCCTCATCGCGGTGCCCACGGGCGTCAAGATGTTCAACTGGATCGCGACGCTGTGGCGCGGCCAGCTCGTGTTCAAGACCCCGCTGCTGTTCGCGATGGGCTTCCTCAGCCTGTTCCTCATCGGCGGGCTGAACGGCGCCTTCTCGGCGGCCGTGCCGGTGGACTTCGCCCTCCACGACACGTACTGGGTGGTCGCCCACCTCCACTACGTCCTGTTCGGTGGCTCGGTGTTCGGCGTGTTCGCCGGGATCTACTACTGGTTCCCCAAGATGACCGGCCGGATGCTGGGCGAGGGCCTGGGCAAGGTCCAGTTCGTGCTCCTGTTCATCGGCATGAACATGACGTTCTTCCCGATGCACCAGCTGGGTCTCGCGGGCATGCCCCGCCGGATCGCCGACTACGCGGCGACGTCGGGCTGGACGGAGCTCAACCTGCTGGCCACCGTCGGCGGGTTCGTGATCGCGATCTCGATGCTCCCGTTCTTCTGGAACGTCCTCGTCTCGCTGCGCAACGGCAAGGTTGCGGGCGACGATCCCTGGGAGGCCAACACGCTCGAGTGGGCGACCTCGTCGCCGCCGCCGCCCTACAACTTCGACCACCTGCCGGAGGTCCGTTCGGAGCGCCCCGTGTTCGACGCCCGCCACGGCCGGACGGCCGCGCACTAGGGGAAGCGACGACGATGGCAGCCGACACCACCGCCCTCACCCCCGCGCACGCGGCCGCGGACGCCCACGGCTCGGGCGGCATCGGGAACCCCGTCCTGGGGATGCTCCTGTTCATCACGTCCGAGGTGATGTTCTTCGCCGGCCTGTTCGCCGCCTACTTCAGCATCCGCGCCCAGTACACCGAGGTCATCAACAACGTGGCCACCCACGTGTGGCCGCCGAAGCAGTTCGAGACCATCCTCAATCCGTTCCAGTTCCAGACCGAGTCCGGCGCACTCAACGTCATCCTCCCGGCCACGATCCTGCTCGTGATCTCGTCGTTCACCTGCCAGTACGCGGTGTGGGCGATCGGGAGGGACAACCGCACGGCGTTTCTGCGCAACATGGCAGTGACCGTGGTCCTGGGCATCACGTTCCTGCTCCTGCAGGCCTACGATTACACCGTGCTGTTCCACGAGGGGCTCTCGATGGGCTCCACCACCTTCGGCACGACGTACTTCACGCTCACCGGCTTCCACGGGGCCCACGTCTTCGGCGGCGTCCTGATGCTGTCGGTCGTGCTGTACCGCGGGATGGCCGGCCAGTTCAGCGCGAAGCACCACGACATGGTCGAGGCGACCTCGCTCTACTGGCACTTCGTCGATGTCGTGTGGATCCTCCTGTTCTCGATCCTCTACCTGCTGTAGCGTCGACGGAACGGAGGAACGCCATGCACCCTCGTCGCGCAGGGCTCGTCGGGATCGTGTTCATCGTGATCGCGGTCTTCTACTTCGTGTTCCCGACGCTGGTCCAGCCCGAGCACGTCGACTATGCCGGCATCACGATGCTGATCGCGCTGGGCGCCGCCATGTCGATCATGGCCTACGTCCTGTTCGCGGGCATGCAGAAGCGCTGATCGGCGCCCGATGATCGAGGAGCTCTGGAGCAGCCTCATCCACTTCACCTCCCAGTTCGTCATCCCGGACTGGGGGGCGCTGATCGCCCTGCTGCCCGTTCTGCTCGCGATCCCGGTCGTCCTGTACGTCACCTGGACGATCTACCGGTTCGTGACCGCGGGCCCGACGCGTCGCGGCAAGCGGCGCCTCCCACCGGTCACGCCCGAGGGGATCCACATGCCGGGCCCCTCGTTTGCGCCGCTGCTCGCGGCCGCGGGGACGGCGACCCTCGTGTTCGGGCTGGTCGTCGGCGGAATCTGGCTGCTGGTGGGCCTCGCCGTCCTCACGATCACGCTCCTGTACTGGGGCCGCGAGGCGCTCCGCGACTACGACGCCATCCCGTCCGCGAGCGGTGAGGCCGTCGCCGTGGGCATGCTCCCCGCCCCCGCCGGCACACCCCCCGAAGGCGTCCACATCCCGCCGCCCTCGTTCCGCCCGATCCTCATCGCCATCTCGTTGACGATGCTCGTGGCGGGGCTCGTCGTGGGTGGATGGGCGCTGTTCCTGGGGCTCGTCGCCCTCGTGATCACGCTCCTCGGCTGGCTGTGGGACTCGCGCAAGGAGTACCACGCCGTGGAGGAGGCGGACCGGACGGGCCACCTGGACATGGGCGGCGCGCCGGCGTGGCCGAAGGCGACGTTCGCCGCGATCGCGGTCCTCGTCGCATTCGCGGTCCTGTTCTCCTCAGGCGTGCTGCCCAACGCCGGCGGCGACCAGGCGGGCGTCGCGGTGAGCCCCGCGCCGGGCGGTGGCGGGGCCGCACCTCCGGCCGCCTCCGCCGGCCCCAGCCTGCCCGCGGCAGACGTCACGCTCGCGGCGGCCAACATCGACTTCAGCCCGAAGACGCTCAGCGTGCCGGCGGGGAAGGCGTTCACGCTGGCGTTCGACAACCAGGACCCGGTCCCGCACAACGTCGTGATCAAGGACGCGGGCGGCACCGTTGCCTTCACCGGCGAGATCGTCACGGGTCCCCATGCCGTGGTCTACGATGTGCCTGCGCTCGCGGCCGGCAGCTACACCTTCGTCTGCACGGTCCACCCGAACATGACGGGTTCCATCACCGCGCAGTAGGTCTGCCACGTTCCGCCTGGTCCGACACCGAACCCCGGCCTCCATCCTCCTGGCTCTGTCCCTGGTCATCGCCTCGTGCGGCGGCTCGGGCGGCAGCGCGAGGACGGGTGAACCCGCACCGGTCGTCAGCGGGACGACGATCGAGGGGACGCCGCTCGACCTCGGGCAGTACCGCGGCACCCCGCTCGTCGTGAACTTCTGGGCATCGTGGTGTGTCCCGTGCCGCGAGGAGTTCCCGCTGTTCAAGGACCGGCTCGCGACGCTGGGCCCGAAGGACGGACTCCGGATCGTGGGCGTCCTGTACAAGGACCAGCCGGAGCTCGCGAAGGCGTTCCTCACGGACTTCGGCGCCTCGTGGCCGTCGCTGATCGATCCGGACGGCTCGATCGCGGCCGCGTACCGGGTCGTCGCCCCGCCCCAGACGTACTTCATCGACAAGGACGGCGTGCTGCGAGGGATCCAGATCGGCCAGGTGCTTCGCGAGGACTTCGACACCCAGTACGCGAAGATCGCGCCGTGACCGCGACGGTCGCCCCGGCGATCAGTGCCACCGATCTCCGCAAGGCGTACGGCGGGCGCCAGGTCCTCGGAGGGGTCTCGTTCGAGGTCATGCGCGGCGAGCTGTTCGCGCTCCTCGGGCCGAACGGTGCCGGCAAGACGACGACCGTGGAGATCCTCGAGGGCTACCGGCGCGCCGACGCCGGGACCGTGCAGGTCCTGGGCCTCGACCCGGTCCGCGACGGCCGGCGCCTGCGGCCCCGGATCGGGCTCATGCTCCAGGAGGGCGGCGTGGACCCGAGGACCACGCCCCGCGAGGCGCTCCGTCTGTACGCCCGGTTCTACCGCGACCCCGAGGACCCCGATCGGCTGCTCGAGCTGGTTGATCTCGGCCGCGCCGCCACGACCCGCTACCGGCGGCTCTCGGGCGGCGAGCGGCAGCGCCTCGGGCTCGCGCTCGCGCTCGTCGGCCGGCCGGAGCTGCTCGTCCTCGACGAGCCGACTGCGGGGATGGACCCGGCGGCCAAGCAGGCGACCCGCGAGCGCATCGCGGCCCTCCGCGCCGCCGGCACGACGATCCTGCTCACGACCCACGAGCTGGGCGACGTCGAGCGCCTCGCGGACCACGTCGCGGTGCTGGACCGCGGCCGCATCGTCGCGTACGGGACGCCAGCGGAGCTGACCGGAGCCGGCGCGCCCCGAGTCCGCTTCCGCGTGTCGCAGCCGCTCGAAGCGGCGGACACCGTGGCACTCGCCGCGGCCCTCGGCAACGGGCACGGTCCCGGCGCGACGGTCGTTGCCTCGGGCGCCGGCAGCCACTACGAGCTGACGGGCCTCGAGGCCGCCCCCGACCCGGTCCTCGTCGCGGCGCTCGCGACCTGGTGCGCGGCGCGCGGCCTCCTCATCACCGAGCTCCGGCTGGGCGCCGCGAGCCTCGAGGAACGCTACCTCGAGCTGGTCGGGACGGATGTGGCGGCCGAGGCGGAGGGCGCGACGGACGACGAGGCGCCGGTCACCGGGCGACGCGGACGGCGGGGGCCGCGATGAGCACGACACCCGTCCCGATCGGTGCCGGGGCGCCTGCCCGCCCGGCGAGCCGGCTCCGGATGGCGCTCGCGCTCGCCGTCTACGAGGTCCGGCTGGTGCTCCGGCGCGGCGAGGGCCTGCTCATCACGTTCGTCATCCCGGCCGGTGTCCTGCTCGTGTTCAGCTCGTTCGACACGACGGGCGGCGCCGCGAACGGCCAGCCCGTCGACCGGCTGCTGCCGGGCTCGATCAGCCTCGCCATCATCGCGGCCTCGCTCGTGTCGCTCGCGATCTCCACAGGCTACGAGCGTGCCTATGGCGTCATCAAGCGGCTCGGCGGGAGCCCGGCCGGGTCCTCGGTCGTGGTAGCAGCGAAGACGGCATCGGTAGTCATCGTCGAGCTCGTCCAGCTCGTGCTGCTCGTCGGCATCGCGGTGGGGCTCCTGGGGTTCGTCGCGGGGCCGACCGCGTCGACCCCGCTCGTGCTCGGCGCACTCGTCCTGGGAACGATCGCGTTCGCGGGGCTGGGCCTGCTCATGGCGGGGACGCTCCGTGCCGAGGCGACCCTCGCCCTCGCGAACCTGCTGTTCCTCGTGGCACTGGTGATCGGAGGCATCGTCCTGCCGCTCGAGCGGCTGCCCGGCGGGATCGCCGCCCTCGCTGCCGTCCTGCCACCGGCGGCCCTCACCCAGTCGCTTGCCGTCGGCCTGGGCACGAAGGCGGCCGACGCGACGGAGCCGATGATCGCCCTTGCCCTGTGGGCGATCGTGTTCGGGGTCCTCGCCGCCCGCCGCTTCCGCTGGGACTGAGCGGGACGCGCCCCGCCGGCCGTCAGCGCTGGCCCACGACAAGCGTCGACAGCATCGTCTCGGCCTCCGGGATCGCCCCCGCCACCTCGTCCGGCGGCCCGGACAGGAAGATCATGAGCACTCCTGTCGGGCGTTCGATCTTGGGGATCGTGTCAAGGATCCGCGCGGCCGCCGCCGCCGAACGGAAGTCATCACCCGATCCCGAGAGGTTTCCATGCGCTCCGACATCCGCCGCCGGGTCGCCACCGTGCTGGCCTTCCTGCTCACGCTCACGATCAACGTCGCCGCGAACGCCGTGCCGATCAACGGCCAGCGCACCGCCGAGATCAGCGACCGCTTCCACGTCTACGTGATCCCGGCGGGATACGTGTTCGCGATCTGGGGCGTCATCTACCTGCTGCTGGCCGCGTACACGGTGTGGCAGGCCCTCCCCCGGAACCGCGATGACGCGACGCTCCGCTCCCTGGGCTGGCTGCCGGCCATCACCGGGGCGCTCAACGCGACCTGGGTGCTCCTGTTCCAGTACGAGGTGTTCGCGCTGACCATCCCGGTGATGCTGGCGCTGCTGGTGACGCTGATCGCGATCCACCTGCGACTGTGGGAACGACGCGATGCCATCCACGGGATGGCGTTCTGGCTCGTGCGCGTCCCGTTCTCGGTGTACCTCGGCTGGATCACGATTGCGACGATCGCGAACATCGCCCAGGCCGGCGCGGCGCTCGGGATCGTCGCGCCCGCCGGGGCTTCACCGATCATCGCCGCGGCGGTGCTCCTCCTCGGGCTCGCGATCGCCACCCGCTTCGTCCACCGCTTCCGGGACGCAGCCTACGGGCTGGTGATCGTCTGGGCGTACGTCGGGATCGTCGTGAAGGAGCGGGACACGCCGATCGTCGCGCTCGTTGCCGCCGGGGGAGCGATCGTCGTCGCGGCGCTCGTCGTGCGAGCCATCGCCGCGCGAAGGCCGGCAGGCCCGAGCGCGCCCGTCGCGACCATCTCGGCCGCCTGACCTGACTATCGGCGGGCCATCGTCGGGGTCGGCGGGCAAAGAAGAACCCCGGGGTGGTCGAGTCCCGGGGTTCAGGTGAAGCGAGTTGGTTGCGGGGGAAGGATTCGAACCTCCGACCTTCGGGTTATGAGCCCGACGAGCTGCCGCTGCTCCACCCCGCGACTGCCTAGGCTATCGTCGATCCCCGGATCCGTCAAAGGCGGCGACCGACGCCCGGTCGTGCGTCGACGCGGCGGCGAGCGCCGCGTGGTCGGGCTGCAGCGCGTCGTACAGGCGCTGCCTGCCGATGGCGAACCCTGCAGCGAGCGCAACCACCGTCACGACGCCGGTCACGATGAACGGGAGCCGCAGGTCGATCTCCGCGAGGAACCCGGCGCTGAGCGAGGCCGTGATCGTCCCGATCGTGCCCGCGGCGCCGAACAGGCCCTGGGCGGTGGACGAGCGACCCGCCGGCGACGATCGCGCGACGAGCAGGAACTGCGCGGGCTGGGCGACCGCAAACGCGGCGCCCTCGACGAGGCCGAGGACGATGACGAACCACACGCTGGGTACGAGCGCGTACAGCGCTCCGCACACGCCGATCCCGATCATGCCCAGCACGAGTGCGCGGAACCCGCCCTCCCGGTCGATGAACCGGCCCATCACCGGGGACAGCAGCAGGATCGGGAGGGCGAACGTGAAGAACGTCAGGCCGATCATCCCGAGGCTCGCGCCGAGCGAGGTCAGGTACAGGCTCCAGACGACCTCGTACGTGCCGCCGGCGAAGTAGCTGCCGACACCGAGGACGATCGCGGCGACCAGCAGCCGGTTACGCAGACGCGACGGGCGGCTGGTGTCCGGTGCGGGCGGGGTCGTGCCGTCTGGGACGTCGACCGAGGTCGCGCGTCCCGCGTGCGGGATCTCGCGCACCCGCGCCCAGACGAGGACGCCGGCGGCGAACACGAAGATCGACGCGAGCCAGAACGGCGTCGTGGGGTTGCCCGTCAGGCCGGCGGCGACGCCGCCGATCGCCGGGCCGAGCATCAGACCGCCCATCTGCGCGGCGCCGTAGAGTCCGAACGTCTCGCCCTGGCGCTCGGGCGGATTGGCGTCGACGAGGTAGCCGCGCGCGGCCGGGTCGTACGCGGCGGCACACAGCCCGGCGCCGATGCGCGTGACGATGAGCGCCGCGACGCCAAGGTCCACGACGAACAGCGGCGCGACGGCGAACACCGCCGCCCCGAGCAGCCCGATGACCATCATCGTGCGTCGCGGCGCGCTGTCCGCGATCCGCCCGAACAGCGGCTCCCCAACGAGGCGCGCCGCGGGCCACGCCGCGACCACGACACCCAGCATGGGCAGCGACACGCCGTGCTGGGTGAAGTAGATCGGAAGGATCGGGAGGAGCGCACCGAAGCCGGCCCAGATGGTCGCCTCGGCGATGAGCAGCGGCACCATCGGGCCCCACTGGGTGAGCCAGGTGCGGGCGCGGTTCGTCACGTGGGGTGGTGTCTCTCGTGGTGGAGGGCCGCCATCCTATCGGACGGGTGGGGTCGCGCCGCCGGGAGGCGCGTCCCGCGGGCCGAGCGTCACGAGCGCCTATGATCGGTGCCATGTCGCCCGTCCTGCTGCTGATCGTGCTCGTCGCGGCCCTCATCGGGCTGATCCCTGTCTGGCGGTTGCGTGTCGCCGGCTGGCCGCAGCGGTGGCTGGCCACGGCATGGGTCCTCTACGCGGGCGCGATCTTCCTCGCCGTCCGGGCACCGATCGCGACCCGGTTCCTGCTCCCGATCCTCGTGCTCGCCTACGTCGCGCCGTTCGTGGCCGGACCCGAACGGCTGACCCGCGTGCTCCGCGGTCCCGGGGAGCCGCCGCGACCGGTGATCGACGTCACGCCCCGGCCACCCGACGGACTGCCCGACGGCGACTCGCCCGAGCGCGACGACGAGCCTGGCGGGAACGACGCCCGGTGACCGGGTTGCTCGCGCTGCACGGCGGCGGCGAGTACGCCGGCGGCGACGAGACGGCGATGGACGCGCTGCTGGCCGCGGCCGGTGAGGCGGCG
>DASXVG010000047.1:0-63993 GCA_036504355.1 Candidatus Limnocylindrales bacterium | reverse complement strand
GGCGCGGCATGGTTCGACCGCCGTCGAACAATTCGATGGTCATCGAACCATCGGCACATGCGGGTTCTGGTGGCTGCCCGCCGTCGCGGGCTCGGGCGCGCAGGGCGGACCTAGCCGCCGATGGCCTTGCGGAATCGCCACGCGGCGACGGTCATCACGACAGCGCCGAACGCGGCAAGCACGACGAGGTTGGTCGCGACGCTGTCGATGCCGCCCCCGTCGCGAATGAGCGTCTGCAGCGCGAGCATCGCCCACGAGTGCGGGATGAGCTTCGCGAACTGCTGCATCGACTCCGGCATGGTCTGGATCGGGACCATGCAGCCGCCGAGCGCCCCGAGTCCGAGCCCGAGGAAGACGCCGATCGAGCTCGCCTGGTCCGGGGTGCGCGAGATGGCTCCCACGAGCAGCGCGACGCCGGCCGCCACGACCCCGAACAGGAGGATCACCGCACCCGTCGCGACCGGGTTGCCCCACGAGACGTTGAACACGACCGCGGTGACGAGAACGATGTATGCGGCCTGGAGCAGGACAACCGCAAGTCGTCCGAGGGCCTCCCCGGCGACGATCGTCCCGACAGACGTGGGCGTCGACACCATGCGTCGCGAGACGCCGAGCTGCTTGGTGAGGACCAGCCCGGCGGCGGCGGTCAGGGACGTCAGGAACATGAACAGCACGAGCTGGGTCGTGGCGCCGAACGTGAACTGTGAGAACCCTGCGAACAGTCCAGGCTCGCCGACCTGGGTGACGTTGACGGTCACACCGGGCACCGAGCGGTAGCCGGACGCGGCGGCAGCCGAGGCGTCGGACCACGAGCCGACCCCTTCGGCCACCGTGACCCGCGCGGCAGTTGCGATCGCTCCGACGCGGGCGACCGCGGCCTCGACGGGCGCGCGCAGCCCGAGCGTCAGCGCATCGGGCGTCCCGAGGTACGTCACGTGCGCCGTCCCGGTCCGCTCGAGCTGCGCCTCGAACCCGTCGGGGACGACGATGCCCGCCTCGAGCATGCCGCGCTCGACCTGGGTCTGGAGCGTTGCCTCATCCCCGAGCGCCCGGATCTCGAACCGCGCTCCATCCTCGGCCAGGGCGGCCACGAGTGCCGTGGCACCAGCGTCGCCCGCCGGGGCGACGACGCCGAGGCGCGCTCTCGAGACGCCGCCGAACTGCAGCCCCAGCGCGACGATGATGATGCTGGGCAGGACGAGCAGGAAGAACAGGGCGCGTCGGTTGCGGACCTGTCGAAGCAGGTTGACCCGTGCGATCTCGAGCGCCTTGCCCAGGTTGATCATCCGGGCACCACGAGGCGCCTGGCCCGCAGCAGCCCGAGGCCACCGGTGACGAGGCCGATCGCGAGCAGGACCGCGACCGCAGGCAAGCCGTCGGCGACCGACGACCCGGCGCCGTGCATGTCGCCCAGCCCGCGCATGAACCAGCCGTGGGGCGTGAACAGCGCGAGCGTCGCCATGACCTCGGGCGCCTGGGCCGTGGGCGAGAACGTTCCACCCAGGACCGCAAGCGTGATCGCGACCGCAGAGCTGGCGGCGCCCGCGGACTCGGCGTTGTTGGCGAACGAGGTCACGAGGGTTGCGATCCCGATCGCCGAGACGACCCCGGCGACGGCGATCATGGCCACGCCGACCGGCGGCCCCCAGTCCGCTCCGATGAGCAGCGTCGTGGCGACGATGATCACCGCCATCGCCACGACGCCCATCACGAAGGCGCCGAGGGTCTTGCCCAACAGGATCATCGCGGGCCGGATCGGTCCGGCGACCATCCGGGCAAGGGTTCCCAGCCGCCGCTCCTCGAAGATGCTGACCATGCCCACCTGCGCCGAGAAGAACAGGAACAGGATCGCCATCGAGGCGCTGAAGTAGCTCGGCAGGCTGAGCTGGCGGAGCGCCGTGACCTCGTCGACCAGGGCGACCGGGGGCGGCGCCTGGGCGGCGACGCCGACGATGCGGGCCTCCTCGTCGGGTGGCAGGGACGGGCCCGACAGGTCGCGAACCGTCGCGACCGCGAGCTGGACGGCGACAACGCTGTCACCGAACCGCTGCGCGAGCGAGCGGGCGATCTCCGTGCTGAGGGTGCTGCCCCGCGCGCCCACGACCTCGAGCCTCGCGGGCGTCCCACGCTCGATGGAGTGCGTGAACCCGGTCGGGATGAGGAATGCCACGTCCTGGGCGCCGTCCGCGACCGCGGACCTGGCCTCGCCCTCGGTGGCGACGACGGTGATCGCGGCGACGTCGGCCCTGGCCATGGAACCGATGACCTCGTCCCGCAGGACCAGGGCGAGTCGCCCGCCGTCCATGTCGGCAACGACCCAGCGGGTCGAGAACTCGGTCGAATTGCCGAGCAGCTGGCTGAAGATCACCGCGAGCCCGAGCGGGGCCACGACCGCGATGAGCAACGCGGAACGGTCCCGCAGCCGCTGGCGCAGGTCCTTCGCCGCGATGAGCAGCGCGACGCGCACGGACGGCTACTCCGACGTGTCCCGGAGGGCGCGTCCGGTGAGGTGGAGGAACACGGCCTCGAGGTCGGGCGACTCGAGCTCGACCCCGCGTACGCTGGCGCCCGCGGCCTCGACGGCGTCGAGCAGCCGGGGCAGCACGCGATGGGCGTCCGCGACCACGATCTCGAGCTGGCCGTCCTTCGCGGCGGCCTTCGACACGCCGCCGACCGCCCCGACCGCCCCGACCGCCGCCTCCACGTTGCCGATCACGGCCAGCCTGACCTGGTCCTGCCCGCCGATGAGTGCCACGAGCTCGCGGCGCGTCCCCTCAGCCCGGATCTCGCCGGCGTCGATGATCCCGACCCGGTCGCACAGCCGCTCGGCTTCCTCCATGTAGTGGGTCGTGTACAGGATCGCCATCCCCTCCCGGCCGAGGGCAGCGATCGACTCCAGGATCGCGTTCCGACTCTGTGGGTCGACGCCCACCGTCGGCTCGTCGAGGAGCAGGAGACGGGGCCGATGGAGGAGTCCGATCCCGATGTTCAGGCGCCGCTGCATGCCACCGCTGAAGGTGGCGGTGCGGTCCTTCGCCCGATCGGCGAGCCCGATCAGCGCGAGCACCTCGCCGACGCGTGTGCGGAGCCCGGTTCCGCCGAGCCCGTACAGGCGACCGAAGAACTCGAGGTTCTCGCGCGCGGACAGGTCCGGGTAGATCGCGAGCTCCTGCGGGACGTAGCCGATGCCCGCCTTGGCGGCCACGGCGCCCACATCGATCGGCCTGCCGTCGACCCGGACCTCGCCCGCGTCGCGCGTCAACAGCCCGCAGATCATGGAGATCGTGGTCGTCTTGCCCGCGCCGTTGGGGCCCAGCAGGCCGTACGTCTCGCCCTCGTGGATCTCGAGGCTGACGCCCCGGACGGCCTCAAGCGACCCGTAGCGCTTGCGCAGGTCGCGTGCGCTGAGCACGACCGCGGACATCGGGAACCCACCCTCCTCGGTGCGCCCATCGGTCGGCACCGCGTGCCATGGTGGGCGGACGGACGCTGCCGTCGCAAGGCCGAACGGCGTGTGTTCGACACGCTGACCGTCCCTGTCCGCCCGTCAGCCGGAGCGGCGGACCTTCCAGATCTCCTCGACGGGCCACTGCCGGGCCCAGTCGTAGGGGGCCCACCCGTAGGTCGTCGTGGCGGCCTCCGGGACCTGCGGCTCGAGGAGCTCGAGGATCTCGAACCCGCTCGAGCGGAACAGGCGGATCCAGTCGCCGTGCGAGAGGTGGAACTCGACACCGTCCTCGCCGTCCCAGGTCACCCGCTTCATCCCGAACTGGGGGCGGTGGAGCCGCTCGTCGAGCGGCGCGGCGGCGTCGGACGGCGAGGCGAGGAAGGCGATGACGCTGCTGGTGAGCACGTGGAGCCTGCCGCCTGGCCGGAGGAGTCGAGCGGCCTCGGGGACCCAGCGATCGGGGTCCGCCCACAGGACGGCCCCGTACTCGCTGATCGCGAAGTCGAACGAGCCGTCGGGGTAGGGGACCTCCTCCGCGCTGCCCAGGAGCAGCGGGAACGCGATGCCGTGCTCGCGCTGGAGGCGGGCCGCAGTCTCCAGCTGCTTGGCCGAGTTGTCGATGCCCACCGCCCGGGCGCCCCGGCGCGCCATCCATGCCGAGACGTAGCCCGTCCCGCAGCCGAGCTCGATGGCATCGAGCCCCGCCAGGTCGTCGGGGAGCAGGTGGACTGCCGACTCGGGGATGCCGTAGATGCCCCACGTCTCCTCACCCGGCTGCTGGAGCCACGAGCGCTCGCCGGCGGCGACCATCGTCGGCGCGTGCTCGTCCCATGAGGCGCGGTTGGCCGCCACGTGCTCCGGGAGGACCGCCGGCGAGACGTCGCGGACCTCGCCCACGGTCAGGACCCGCCGAGGTGCCGGCGCCGTGCGCCGAGCAGGAGCTCGATCGTGCGCTCGTCGACCGGCCGGAGGTCGACCTGGACGGTGCCGATGCCCAGGTCGCGCCAGGCATCGAAGGCGCGAGCGATCTTACGCTCGTCGGGCGGCAGCGACTCGGCGGCGCCGGGACGGCCGGCGTCCGTCGATGCCGTGTCGATGGTCAGGCCGACGGTCAGCTCGAGCGTGGCCGGATCGCGCCCCTCGGCCACGCAGGCGGCGCGCACGTCCGCGATGCGTGACGCCGAGCGCTCGTTCGGGAAGCCGTACCAGGCGGTATTCCAGGCATCCGCGTAGCGAGCCGTGAGCCGCAGCATCCGCTCGCCCTTCGCCGCGACGAGGATCGGGATCCGGCCCGCCAGGCGGGTCGGTCGGGGCGGCGGCGGGATGAGGACCGCGTCCTCGACGTCGTGGAAGCGGCCGTGGAACGTCACCCGCTCCCCGCGCACGAGCGGCGTGATGATCTGGAGAACCTCCTCGAACCGCCCGACGCGGTGGTCGAACGGATAGCCGAAGGCCGTGTACTCGGGCTCGTGCCAGCCGGCGCCGAGGCCCAGGATCAGGCGTCCGCCGGCGATCTCGTCGATCGTCGCCGCCATCTTGGCGGTGAGCGCCGGCGGTCGGAACGCGGACCCGAGCACGATCGTGCCCAGCTCGGCCCGCTCGGTCGCGCCGGCGACGGCCGCAAGCAGCGTCATCGCCTCGTGGATACCCGCCTCGGGCTCGTCCGGGGAGCGCATCACGAGGTGGTCGTAGAGCCACAGGCTGTCGATGCCGCCCGTCTCGGCGAGCCGGGCGAGCTTCTTGAGGCGCGGCCACGCCCCGGCGCCGGGCCCGTCCGCGTCGCTCATGGGGAGCACGAGGCCGATCTTCATCGGGCCATGGTACGGGCTCGTTGTGCGGCCTCGCGACCGTGACGGCTCCCCGAACGCCGACGCATCTCGCGGCTCATCGGCAGCGTCGGACGCCTGGGGCCGCTGGGTTCCCGGCGCCGCACCGGCCGGTGGTGCGTCCCGACACCGAATCGCTGGGGAGCGGTGCGGTCCGGGGCAATTGACCGGTGGGCGATGATCTTCGGTGCGGGGTATCCCGCGAGCAATCGTCGAGAACGCTCATCGCGCTGCGAACGCGTTCGAACGGCCGGCACTCGCCGGCCGTTTCGATTCCCGGCCCGCGGACCCCCGCCTGACCCACAATGGGCGGCATGCCCCCCGTCCTCCGGTCCCTCAGCCGCCGCGACTGGCTCAACATCGCGGTGGCGGTCGTCGTGTGGATTGCCGTCATCGCCGGCTCCGACCCGACGGTCAACGTCAGCGATCCGTTCGCCGGCAAGGTCGTCACGGCGCAGGACGCGCGGAGCTACTACGGGCTCGACCTCGCGGACCTGTACACCGGACGGACAGCCTGGAACACGATCGGCGCGTACCCCTATTCGCCGGCGTTCGCGATGCTCGTATACCCGCTCGACCTGCTGCCGTGGACCTGGTTCGTGGCCGCGTGGACGGCCATCCTCATCGGCGCCGTGTGGGTGTTGACCGGCCGGGACCTGTTCCTCCTGGGCATGGTGGTCGGGGCGATGGAGATCGCGGGCGGGAACGTATCGCTCCTGCTCACGGTCGCGATCGTGTGGGGGTTCCGGCTGCCGTGGGCGTGGTCGTTCGTGCTGCTCACGAAGATCACGCCTGGCGTTGGCCTCCTGTGGTTCGCGGCCCGGCGCGAATGGCGGTCGCTGGCGATCGCGCTCGGCGTGACGGCCGCGGTGGTGCTGGTGTCGTTCGTGGCCATGCCCAACAACTGGTTCGCGTGGCTCGACCTGCTCGCGGCGAACAGCGGCAAGGGCGGCACCTGGGCGTCGATCCCGATCCCGCTCCTGGTACGCGGGCCGATCGGCGTGGCGTTGATCGTGTGGGGCGCGCTGCGCAACCAGCGCTGGACGGTCCCCGTCGGCGCGATGCTCGCGCTGCCGGCCCTGTGGTACGGGTCGCTGTCCATGCTCCTGGGCGTGATCCCGCTCACGACACCCGCGGAACGCGGCAGGACGTGGTCACGCGTTCGCTCGTTCGTCCTCCGCGAGGGCCCCGCGCCGGCTGGGTAACCGGCGGTCGGACGGGGCTCGTGTCACGTGCGCGCGCCACACGGATCTCGAGTCGCGGGCCGCCGGTCAGCTGGTCGCGAGGACGGCGGCGAGGGCGTCGGCGAAGGGGTCGAGGTTGGTGGGCGTGAAGCCCGCGACATTGATCCGGCCGTGGCCCACGACGTAGACGCCGTGATCCTCCCGCAGCCGGGCGACCTGGTGTGTCGTCAGCCCGAGGAGCGCGAACATGCCGCGCTGGGTCGAGATCGACGACCAGTCGCCGGGGATCGAGCGGGCCTCGAGAGCCGCGACCAGCAGTCGCCGGTTGTCCTTGATCCGGTTGCGCATCGCGGCGAGCTCGAGCTCCCAGCGCGCCCGCAGCTCAGCGTCCTCCAGAATCGTGCGCACGATGTCGGCCCCATGCGCCGGCGGGTTCGAGTAGTTGACCCGGACCGCTGCCTTCACGTGGGACTGCACCGCGACCGCGTCCGCGGCCGACGACGCGATCACGATCACCGCGCCGACCCGCTCGGCATACAGCGAGAACGTCTTCGAGAACGACGTCGAGACGAGGAGCTCCGTACCCGGCCGCACGAGCTCCAGCAGGCCGGCCGCGTCCTCGCGCAGCCCGTCGCCGAACCCCTGGTACGCGAGGTCGACGAGCGGCAGCAGCCGGCGCTCCTCGATGACGTTCCCGATGCGGCGCCACAGGTCCGGCGACGGGTCCACGCCGGTCGGGTTGTGGCATGCGCCATGGAGCAGCACGAGATCACCAGGCGACGCGCCCGCCAGCGCACCGAGCATCGCGTCCTCGTCGATCCGGCGCCCGGTGGTGTCCGTGTACGGGTATGTCCGCACGCGGAACCCGGCCGCGTGGAACATCTGGGGGTGGTTGGGCCAGGTAGGCTCGCTCATCCACATCGTCTGGCCACCGCCAGTGGACCGCACGAGGTCCGCGGCAACGCGCAGCCCGCCGGTCCCGCCGGGCGTCTGCGTGGCGAGCGCCCGACCGGACGTCACGGCCTCGTGGTCGGCTCCGAGGACGAGGGCCCGGACCTGCTCGCGGTACCCGACCTCGCCGTCGATCGGCCGGTAGAGCTTGGTCCCCGCGGCCGCGGCGAGCCGACGCTCCGCCTCGATGACCGTCTGCAGGACCGGCGTCGTGCCCGTGTCGTCCACGAACACGCCCGACGACAGGTTGACCTTGTCCACCCGGGTGTCCGCCCGGAATGCGTCGGCGAGGCCGAGGATCGGATCGGGCGGGGCGGGGATCCGGGCGAGCGACGGGAGCGACACGGTGGACCTCGAGACGTGGGAATGGCGCCGGCCCGACGATACACGGAACCATGACCTCGCCGCCCGAACCCGAACGGCGTCCGACGAGTAGGCTTCCACGACGACGAAGGGCGACCACGGGCGACGACCCACGACGAACGTGCACGATGGAGGCAGCGTGACGGAGGCCGAGTTCGAACCCACGACGCAGCGGGGGACGGAGCCGGATCGGACGGACGTGGTCGCGGCGGGCCGCCGCCTGTGGGACGACCTCCGGGCATCGGTCGCGCGCGCGGTCGTGGGCGCGGAGGACACGGTCCGCCTCGTCGCGATCGCGCTCCTCGCCGACGGGCATGTCCTCCTGGAGGACGTCCCGGGAACGGGCAAGACGCTCCTCGCTCGGACCATCGCGCGCAGCCTCGACCTGCGGATGGCCCGCGTCCAGGGCACGCCGGACCTCCTCCCGTCGGACGTGACCGGGGCCAGCCTGTTCGAGCCCGCGGGTCTCCGGTTCGTCGAGGGCCCCGTGTTCACGAACCTCCTCCTCGTCGACGAGATCAACCGCGCGACGCCCCGAACCCAGAGCGCCATGCTGGAGGCGATGCAGGAGCGCCAGGTGAGCGTCGAGGGCACGACCCACCGCCTGCCCGACCCGTTCCTCGTCATGGCGACCCAGAACCCCGTGGAGTTCGAGGGGACGTTCACGCTGCCCCAGGCGCAGCTGGACCGGTTCCTCCTGCGGGCAAGGATGGGGTACCCGGACGTCGCGGGCGAGGGGCGGATCGCCCGGCGCCACCAGGGGGCTGCGGACCCCCTGGACGACGTCGAGCCCGTCATCGCTCGCCAGCGCCTGCTCGACCTGCGCGACCTCGTGCGGACGATCCGCGTGGCGGACGAGGTCGAGGCGTACGTGGTGGCCATCGTCCGCGCCACGCGAGGCCATCCGGACATCGAGCTCGGGGCAAGCCCCAGGGCGACGGTCGCGCTGTATCGGACCGCGCAGGCCGCCGCGACCCTCGCCGGTCGCGCCTTCGTCCTCCCCGACGACGTCAAGGCCGTGGCGCCGGCCGTCCTCGAGCACCGGCTCGTCGTCAACCTCGACCGCAGCCTCCGCGGCGCGACGGCCCAGGGTGCGCTCGCCGAGGTGCTGGCCACGACGCCCGCCCCGCCGGTCATCGGCGCCGGGGGCTGACCGTGGCGGCGCGCGTTCTCGCGGCGCTCGTCCTCGTCCTGCTCGGGAGCCTGCTGGGCGTCCCGATCGCGATCCTGCTGGGCACCGTCGCGCTGCTGCTCGAGGTGGTCCACGCCGCGTGGGCCCGCAACGGGCTCGCGGGCATCCGCTACCGGCGTGAGCTCGGCGCCCCGCACGTGGCCTTCGGCGACGAGCTGCCCCTCGCGATCGAGGTCTGGAACCACCGGCGGCTGCCGCTCGCGTGGCTTCGTGCCGACGACGACGCGAGCCCGGGCGTCGAGATCCGGGAGCGCGACCTCGTCAGCGACGAGTCGAAGCCGGCCGTGCTGCGCAACGCGTGGACGCTCCGGCCCTACGAGCGCGTCGTGCGCCGGTTCCACGTCAGCGCGGACCGGCGGGGCGTCCACACGCTCGGGCCGGTGGAGCTCTCGGTCGGCGACCCGTTCGCGCGCCGTGCGGCAACCGAGGAGCGCGAGACCATGGACACGTTCCTCGTCTGGCCGCGCGTCATCCCGGCGACCGAGCTCGCGCCCAGCGATCGCTGGGGCGACCTCGACCGCGCCCACCAGGGCCTGGCCGAGGACCCGTCGCGCTTCGCCGGCGTGCGGCCGTACGCCCCGGGCGACCCCGTGCGGCGGGTCCACGCCCGCACCAGCGCCCGCCTCGACCGGCCGATGCTCAAGCGCTTCGAGCCGTCACGAGACCGCGAGCTCGTGGTCGCGCTCGACGTCCAGACCTCGGACGGGCCGGCCTGGGAACTGGGCCTCACCGACGACGAGGTGGAGGACCTGTACGTCGTCGCGGCGTCCGTCGTGCGGCAGCTCGCCCGGCGACGGGTGTCGTTCGGGTTCCTCGCGGCGGGCTACACCGGCGCCGAGACGCGGATCGCGCGGGTCCCCGCGTCGGCGTCGCCTGGGCAGGCGGAGCGCGTGCTGGACGTGCTCGCCCGGCTGTCCGCCCACGCATCGATGCCGTTCGACCGCCTCCTCGCGGTCGCCGCCCGTTCCGCTCGGCCCGGGTCGACGGTCCTCGTGCTCACGGCCCGGGATCCGCGACCGCTGGCGGCCTCGCTGCGCGGGATCGAGCGCCGAGGCGCCCACGTCGTCGTCATTGCCTGCGGGCGCACGGCCGACCGCGGTGCGGCCCAGGCGCGCGCGCTCGGGTTCACGGCCCGGCGGGCGGTGATGGACGCGCACTGGCGCTCGGCAGAGCGGCTGGTGATCGCGCCATGACCGCCGCACGCCGGGCCGGTCGAGCCCTCGAGGTCCTGCCGACCATCCTCGCCCTCGTCGCGGAGGCGGCTTGGGTCGCGATCGTTGCCGGGATGCTCCAGGCGTTCACGCTTCATCCGCCCGTGGTCGGATACCCGTGGTTCGTGGTCGCGGCGTGCGCGGGCCTGCTGGCCGCGCGGATCCTCGACGGGATGGCCGCCGCGCGCATCCCGACGGTCATCGCTGGTCTCGCGATCGCCACCGGGGCAGTCGGCTGGCTGACCGATCCCGAGGTCCGTTCCATCCTCGAGTCACGGGGCGCCGGCGGGCTGGGGCCGGCCGTCGCCGCGAACATCGGGGGCTGGTTCGGGGCCCTCGCGTTCGTGCGCGGGGTCGCGCACGCCCGCATTCCCGCCGACCCCTATCGGATCGGCAACATGCTGGGGATCGCGATCCCGGGGCTCGCGGCCATCGCCATCGTCGGCGGGATGGTCGGCGAGCCGTACCGCGGCCGGTTCCTCGCCGAGGCGCAGGCCGAGGCCGTCGTGTTCCTGCTTGCCGGCATTTCCGCGCTCGCGCTCGCGCGGCTCGGATCCGTGGCCACCGGTGCAGGCGTCGACTGGCGCCGCAACCCCGCGTGGCTCGGGCTGCTGCTCGTCCTGCTGGGGGCGACCGCGCTCCTCGCCCTCGTCGTGTCGCTCGTGGCCGGCCCGTTCATCGTCATGGGTCTCGGCGCGCTGCTGACGCCGCTGATCGTCGTCGGCTTCTTCGTGGGCTTCGACCGGCGGAGCATCACGATCCTCCTGCTGAGCATCGTCGGCACGGCGGCCGTCGCGGCCGTGCTCCAGCTGTTCGCATCGGGCAAGTCGACACCGCCGCCGACATCCCCGGCGGGCGGCGTGGTCACGGAGCCGGCGACCGCCGGGACGCCGATCGCCCTGGGTGTGCTGGGGATCCTGCTCGGGGTCGCGGTCCTCGCGCTCCTGGTGCTCGCCAGGCTGTGGCTCAGGCGAACACGCGACGAGGAGCCCGAGATCCCGGAGACCCGTGAGATCGACCGCGGCGAATGGGACACCCTCGCCGGCCCCCGGCGTCGTGGACGGTTCGCCCGGCGGGCGGTGCCGAGGGACGCGGTCGCGGCGTACCGGGCCTTGCTGGAGGACCTCGAGGCGTACCCGGCGCTCCGCCGCCAGCCCGGCGAGACGCCGGCGGAGCACGCCGCGCGACTGCGCGCCGCCGGACGGGGCGACCTCGCGCTCGAGCTCCTGGCGGCCGACTATGGCCTCGCCCGATTCGGGGGCGTGGCGCTCACCCCACGGGAGCACCGCCGGGCTTTGGCGCGGGCTGCGGCGCTTCGTCGCCGGCTGCCTGCGTCCTGAGCACCCACCACCCGTAGCGCCACAGGGCCAGGTTGGCGGCGAGCCAGCCGAACAGGACGGGGAGCAGGATCGGGCTCGAGGTGGCGGGTCCGGTGAGCATGGCGATCGCGACCACGTCGATCGCCACGTGCAGGAGCAGGAGCGGCCACAGGCTGCCCGACCGGACCCGGATCGCGGCGAACGCGACGCCGCCCGCGGTCGTGGCGGCGACCTGCATCGCGGTGAACGGCGGATACGCGCCCGCGACGAGGTTGACGAGGTGCGAGCAGCCGAACAGCAGCGCGGTCCAGGCGACCGCCCGGCGTAGCCCCAGGGGACCGAGGATGTCGAGGAGGATCCCGCGGAACATGAGCTCTTCGTTCAGGGCGATCAGGGGGACGCCGACGACGAGCAGCGGCACGACGGCACCCGCCTCCAGGTTCCAGCCGAACAGCAGGAACGGGAGCCCTGCGGCGAACGGGACGGCGACGAGCCGCAGCCAGCCCGGCCGGGGCAGGGCCAGGAGCCCGACCTGCCGCCAGCGGCCGGTGACCGCCACCACGACGAGCGTGAACGCGCCATACACGGCCCACGTCGCCGGGCCCAGCCAGCCGCCGATGCCGGGCGCGATCGTGCGCAGCACCACGCCGCCGTCCCAGGCCAGGGCGACGTGGAGCGCCATGAATGCGACGTAGAGCCCGAGCGCCAGGGCCAGCGGGTGGTGGGTGCGACGGGGCGCGCGTCCGGTCATCGCGGCCACGATGCCCGGTCGCCGGCCAGTCCCGCACCGGCCGATCGGCCCACGATGCCGCGCCGTTAGGGTAGGGTTGAGCCATGACCGCGTCCCCGGCGCCCGATCCGCTCGCCCCGGCCCATCCCACCCGCGTCGCCGTCGTGGGCACGGGCGCGGTGGGCTCGACGTTCGCGTTCGCGCTGCTCCTGTCCGGCCTCGCCGCGGAGATCGTGCTCATCGACGCGAACGTGCGCAAGGCCGAGGGCGAGGCGATGGACCTCATGCACGCGGTCCCGTTCGCGCGGACGGCCCGCGTATGGGCTGGGCCGATCACCGACTGCAGGGGCGCCGCGGTCACGGTCATCGCGGCCGGCGCCGGGCAGAAGCCCGGCGAGACGCGCCTGGACCTCGTCGCCAAGAACGCGGCGATCTTCCGCGAGCTCGTGCCCCGGATCGCCGAGGCGAACCCCGACGGGATCATCGTCGTGGCCACGAACCCGGTGGACGTGCTGACCTACCTCACGTACCGGATCAGCGGCCTGCCGTCGGAGCGGGTGATCGGCTCCGGCACGATCCTCGACACAGCCCGCTTCCGGATGCTCCTCGCGGAGCACTACGGCGTGGACCCCCGCTCCGTCCACGCGCACATGGCAGGCGAGCACGGCGACTCCGAGGTCCCCGTCTGGTCCAGCGCCAACATCGCGGGCATGCCGCTGCGCGACTTCGCCGTGTCAACGGGGATCGGGCACGACGCGGACGCCCTCGAGACGATCTACACCGACACGCGCGACGCGGCCTACCAGATCATCGAGCGCAAGGGCGCCACGTACTACGCCGTGGCCGCCGGCCTCGTGCGCATCGTCCAGGCGATCCTCCGCGACCAGCACACGGTGCTGTCCGTGAGCTCGCTCATCCGCGACTACTACGGCATCGACGACGTGTACCTCAGCCTGCCGGCCGTGATCGGGCGGCGGGGGATCGAGCGGATCGTGCCCCTGGGGCTGTCCGCGGACGAGGCGGCCGGCCTCCGGCGGTCGGCGAGCCTGCTCCGCGAGACGATCGGCCACCTGGAGCTCGATCAGCCCGCCTGACCCATCGCGCTGGCGCAGATCCCGGGGGTACCCGAGAATTCACCCATGCCCGCCCTCCCGACGCCGACGATCGTCACGGTGTACGGCGCCGACTGGTGCGGCGACTGCCGGCGGGCGAAGCGCTTCCTCGAGGCGACCGGCGTCCCGTACCGCTACGTCGACCTCGACGCGGACCCGGCAGCACAGGAGCTCGTCGACGAGGCCGGGTACCGCGCCATCCCGATCATCGTCACGCCCGGAGGCCAGGTCCTCATCGAGCCGTCCAACGACGAGCTCGCGACCGCGACGGGCACCGCCGCCTGAGCGCCGCGCGGGGAGATTCGGGGTGGGCTCGCGTCGATGCGGGACGGGTCGCTTGATCGCGGGCGCTACACTGCGCGCGCCGAGGGTCGTTGCCCGACCCGGCAGAACGAGGTGTCCGTGAGGATCAGATCGACGAGCGCGCGCATCGCGCAGGGCCCCAGCACCGGCCACGACCCGCAGTCGGAGGCTCGCTGATGGGCACACGGAAGCGCAAGGTCTTCATCCCGCCGAAGAAGACCGCACCGAAGCCGCAGCCGGGCGTCGAGAACGCCGGCCGGCCCGGAGCAACGTCGATCAACCTCGGTGCCCTCGAGGGGCGCCACGACCTCGCCGTCGGCGACAAGGTCCGCATCCTCGGCACCGGCCTCTATGCCGGAGAGGTCGCGGTGATCGAGCGGATGGCGAGCGGTGCAATCCCGTCGGCCGCCGTCCGCACCGAGGCCGGCCGAGCGAGGACCGTGCGCACCGTGGACCTGGAGCCCATCCGCTAGGTCCGCATCGTCGAACGTCCATGCCACCAGCCGTCGCACGCCCGGTTGCCGCGCGCCCGCGTGCCGCGACGCTTGCTCCGACGGCGGCAGACGGTCGCCCACCGGAGCCTGCGATGGAGCTGCTGCTGCTGGGCGCCCTGTGCGTCACCGCCCTCGTCGCCGTGATGCTGGCGATCTGGGTCGTGCCCATGCTCGCGATCGCCGCGCTGGCCGCTGCCGCCGACGAGCCGTCCGCCTGATCGGGCCGTGTCGCGCAGGTTCGTGCGACCTCGGCCGCGCGCGCTATTCGGCCCCGGCCGCGTCCAGCTCGAGCAGGAGGTCGTAGCCCGCCTCGCCCAGGAACGCCCGGGCCGCGGCCTCCGCCTCGGCCTCCGCGTCGTCCGCGTCGTCGTCGCCCTCGATGTCGCCACCCGCGAGGACGGACAGGACGCGCGACGGGCTCGGCTCGACGGCCCACTCGTCGCCCGTGTCCGGGTCGACGTCGAAGAAGGTCACCGAGTCGATCTCGTATACGGTGCCGTCGGGGCGGGTCAGCGTGCAGGCCCACGCGTCCACCTCCTCCGTCTGCGGGCGGATGGTCAGGGTCAGGCCGAGCGAACGGAACAGCTCACCGAGCGTGCCGGGCGTGGACTCCATCGGGATACCTCGGGGTTCGGGATGAGGAGACAACCCTACCCGAGCCCACGCCCGGCCGTGCCGCGGGAGCGGTCGGACCCACGCGTCCGGCTCGACCGACGGACAGGTCGCCGGCACCAGCGCGCCGCCCGGACCGCGCCACACCCGCGACCTCCACTATCCTTGGCCGCATGTCCGAAGACTCCCGCATCGCCGTCATCGGCCTCGGCTACGTAGGCCTGCCCCTCGCCATCGCGTTCGCCGAGGCGGGCGTGGACGTCACCGGCGTCGACGCCTCCGAGCGTCGAGTCGGCCAGCTGCTCGCGCGCACGTCGCCGATCGACGACATCACCGACGAGCGACTGGCGACGGCGCTCGACGGCCGCCTCTCGGTGACGCTCGACCCGGCCGCCGTGCACGATGCGGATGCCGTGTTCGTGTGCGTGCCCACGCCGATCACCGGCACCAAGGATCCGGATCTCGGCCCGGTGCTCTCCGCGGCGTCGGTCATCCGCGACGGCATCCGGGCCGGGCAGCTCATCGTCCTCCAGTCCACGACCTTCCCCGGCACCACGACGGGCCCGTTCCGGGAGCGGATCGAGGAGTCGGGGCTCAAGGCGGGCGTGGACTTCGACCTCGCGTTCGCGCCCGAGCGGGTGAACCCCGGCGACCCCGCGAGCGCCTCGCGCGACGTCCCGCGCCTCGTCGGCGGTTCCACGCCCGGCGCGACCCGCCGCGCGGCGACGCTGCTCTCGAAGGTCAACGACAAGGTCATCGAGCTGTCGTCGCCGGACGCCGCCGAGATGGCGAAGCTGCTCGAGAACACGTTCCGCAATGTCAACATCGCGTTCGTGAACCAGCTCGCGCTCCTGTGCGAGCGGATGGGCATCGACGTCTGGGAGGTCATCGACGCGGCGGCGACCAAGCCGTTCGGGTTCATGAAGTTCACCCCTGGCCCGGGCGTCGGCGGCCACTGCATCCCGGTCGACCCGTACTACCTCGCCTGGCGGGCTCGGGAGTTCGACTTCACCGAGCGGTTCATCGAGCTGGCCGGGGACATCAACTTCGGGATGCCGCGCCACGTGGTGGACCTCGTGGCGGAGGCGCTGAACGAGCGCGGCCGATCGCTCAAGGGTGCCCGCGTCGGGGTCATCGGCGTCGCCTTCAAGCCGGACGTCCAGGACGACCGCAACTCGCCGGCCGCGGCCGTCATGGCCGGGATCGCCGAGCGCGGGGCCGACCTGCGCTACCACGATCCGCACGTGCCCGCCTACCGCGACGCGTCCGGCCGGACGCACACGGGCGTCGGCCTCGACTCCCTCCTCCACTGGGCGGACGTGATCCTCGTCCACACTCCTCACAGCGCCATCGACTGGGCGCACGTGTACGCGACGGCGGAGCTCGTCGTGGACACGGTGAACAGCTCCCGGGGCCACGAGACGAAACCGCGCCAGGTGCTGCGCCTGGGCGCCGGCTGGGGCCGGACGGCCTGACGCCCCGGATCGTGCCCGGCCGCGAACGACCCCGTCGCGTCGCGTTCCTGACATTCGGGACCGGCGAGTACGACGCGCGCACCCTGCGCATGGCGCACACGGCCATGGCCGCGGGCTACGAGGTGGTCGTCTACGCCCGCTGGTATCCCGGGCTGCCCGTCCGGGAGGAGCGCGACGGCCTGCGCATCGTCCGCGCGCCGTTCGACTGGCGGCTCGCCGTCCCGGGCCTGCGCGGCGCAGCGCGAGCGCGCCTCGACGGCGAGATGCAGCGGCTGCCGACCATGGACGTCATGGCGGATGCCGAGGGGGTGCCGCCCGACGTCGCCGCGGCGGACGTTCGACCGTCGTTGCCCGTGTACGTGGTCCGGGGCGTCGGCCGGCGCATCCGGCGTCCCTGGCGGCGCTGGCGACGGATGATCCTCATGTTCCCGCTCCACGGCCTCGGCTGGGCGGCGGCGCTCGAGCGCGTGGCGGAGCCGGCAGACGCGTGGCACGGGATGTGGGCAGGATCGCTGCCCGCGCTCGGCCGGCTGCGCAGGCGCTTCGGGGGGCGGACGGTCTACGACAGCCGCGACATCTACATGGAGGCGCGGTCGCAGGCGGACGCCGGCTGGCCGGGGAAGGCGATCCTCGCCGCGCTCGAGCGGCGATGGGCTCGTCGCGCGGATCGCGTCATCACCGTGAACGACGCCTACGCGACCGTCCTGGAGGAGCGCTTCGGGATCCCGCGCCCGGCGGTCGTCATGAACGTCCCGCGACGATGGCGCCCGCCCGAGCCGGCTCCCGACCGGATCCGGACGGCGCTCGGGCTGCCGCGCTCCACGAGGATCGTGCTCTACCAGGGTGGCCTGATGACCGACCGCGGCATCGAGCAGTGCATGGACGCCATCCTGGACGTGCCGGGTGCGGTCCTGTGCCTGCTGGGGTTCGGGGCGCTTCGCTACCGGCTCGCCGAGGCGGCCGCGATGCCGCCCTACGCCGGGCGGGTGTTCGTGCTCGACGCGGTGCCTCCGAGCGAGCTCCTCGCCTGGACCGCGTCGGCCGACGTATCGGTGATGCTCATCCAGCCGACCTCGCTCAACCACCGGCTGACGACACCGCAGAAGCTGTTCGAGAGCATCACCGCCGGTGTCCCCGTCGTCGCGTCCGACCTCCCGGGCATGGCCGCCATCGTGCGCGACGCGGGTATCGGTCTCGTGTGCGATCCCCGGTCGCCCGACGAGATCGCCCGTGCGATCCGGGCGATCCTGGACGAGATCCCGGAGGCGAGCGCCGCGAGGCGGGCCCGGATCCTCGAGCTCGCCGACCGACGGTACAACTGGGAGTCCGAGGAGCCCGTGCTGCTCGAGCTCTACCGCAGCCTGGTCGAGGAGACCGGGCGCCCGACACTCGGCGCAGGCTGACCGCCTGGTCGAGGAGCCCGGGCCGCCTCAGCCGGGGGGCGGATCGGGGTAGCGCTCGAGGATGCGTTCGTAGAGGGCCGCGTAGCGGCGGGCATTGGAGCTCCACGTCCGCTCCGCCACCACCCATTCGCGCCCGGCGACCGCGATCCGGCGGGCCGTCTCGGGGTGGTCCATGAGCACTCGCAGCCGGTCCGCGAGCGCGGCGGCGTCGCCGGCGGGGAAGGCCAGCCCCCGCTCGTCCGGTGCGGCGATCTCCACGAGGGCCGGCAGGTCCGAGACGACGAGCGGGATCTCGAGCGCCATCGCCTCGTACGGCTTCAGCGGCGTCGTGAACCGCGCGGCGCGGTCCGCCACGCGGGGGACGACGAACGCGTCGAGGAGCAGGTAGTGGTCGCGCACCCGGTCGTGCGGCACGCGTCCCGTGAACACGACCGTCGACCGGAGGCCCTGTCGCGCGACCTGCGCCTCGAGCTCCTGGCGGCGCAGCCCATCGCCGACGATCAGGCACGCTACCTGCCGGCCCTCGGCCACGAGCAGCCCTGCGGCATCGATCAGCAGCCCCTGCCCCTCGCGGAAGTGGTCCAGGTTCGAGATGTACCCGAACACCCAGCGGCCCTCGAGACCGAGGGAGCGCGCGAGCTCCGTGTCCCGCGGCGCCGGCGTGAACGCCTCGGGGTCGATGCCGTTCGGAACGAGCTCGATCCTGTCGGCGGGCACCCCGCGCGCAACGAGCTCGTCGCGCATCGCGGTGCCGAGCGTCGCGATCCCGTCCGCCGCCGCCATGACCCGCGCCTCGGTCGCGAGCCGCCGGAGGGTGAGCTCCGCCTGCTCCGCGCGTTCTGCGATCAGCTGGTTCGAGGTCCAGCTCGCCTCCAGGAAGCCGCGCACCTCGTACACGAACGGCCGTCCGGTGTGCGCCTTGAGGGCGGCCGCGACGAGGCCGTAGTCGTAGCCGTGATGGCCCGAGTGTGCGTGCACGATCGCCGGGCCCTCGTGTCGCATCACCTCCACGGCCAGCGCGGCGGTCCGGGACAGCTGCTCGGTTGCCGTGACGCCGGCGAGGTCAACGCCGGGCAGGAGCCGGTGATGGACGATCCCCTCGACGATCTCCTCGGTCGCGGGCACGACGCCCCGAGTGGCCGGCGGGAAGCCGAACGGCGTGACGGCGAACGGCTCCAGCCCGACCGAGCGCTGTGCCCTGAGGGTCGCCGCGGACCGGATGGTGTACCCGCTCTGACGCTGCGGGAGCGAGGTCTTGAGCAGGTGCATGACGGCGGTGCGCGACCTGACCGGCGTCGGCGAGGGCTGGCCGTCGATCTGGGGCAGCCACGCTGGATCGGTCTCGAGCA
Source organism: Candidatus Limnocylindrales bacterium (assembly GCA_036504355.1). GTDB lineage: Bacteria > Chloroflexota > Limnocylindria > Limnocylindrales > CSP1-4 > CAIXZV01. The sequence goes on along the minus strand of DASXVG010000047.1, from coordinate 45,021 downwards.
GCCGGTCCTCGAGCTCCTGTTCACGATCCCGGAGCCGCCGCGTCTCGTGCATGGCGCGAAGGCGCCGGGTGGCCACGAGCGAGGCGGTCAGCTCGCCCCGCCGACTGCTGTGGAACGCGGCCGCATGCAGCGCCATGCGAACGCCAGGATGGACGACGAGCAGCCGGTCTGCCGCGACCGACGCCCCGGGCCCGTCCCCGCGGGCCAGCAGGCGCACGACGCGCGCGTAGTCCCCGAGGTCACGCGCCACGGCCCCCGGCGACCAACCGCTCCCGTCGGCCCGGGTGCCGGCCACGATGGTGCCCACGTCCCGGGCAACGCGCCGAGCGGTGCCGGCGACGGAACGGGCGGTCACGCGCGTCGGGCGGCGGCCGCCGGACGGTCCCATGCGGGCACCGCCGACGGGCATCGGGGAGGCATGGCCGGAAACCTATCACACCCGGTTCGGGCCCACGGGATCGTCGCCTGGCGGGGCATACTCTCCCGGACCCCCGCCTTGGGCGGGCCCACCACGAGGACGAATGCACCGGATCGTCGCGCACGTTGTTGGGGCGAGGCCCAACTTCATGAAGGCCGCGCCCGTGATGCGCGCGCTCGCCGCTCGCGGTGTCGAGCAGCGCCTCATCCACACGGGCCAGCACTACGACGACGCGATGTCGGCGGTGTTCTTCCGGGACCTCGGCCTGCCGCACGCGGACCGCAACCTCGGCGTCGGGTCGGGCAGCCATGCCCGCCAGACGGCGGCGCTCCTGGTCGCCCTCGAGGATGCGTTCGCGGACGTGCAACCGGCGCTCGCGATCGTCTACGGCGACGTGAACTCGACGATCGCCGCCGCCCTCGTGGCATCCAAGACGGGCCTGCCGATCGCCCACGTGGAGGCCGGCCTGCGCAGCTTCGACGACACGATGCCGGAGGAGATCAATCGCCGGGTGACCGACGTCCTCTCCGACCTCCTGTTCGTCACCAGCCCGGAGGGGGTCGACAACCTGGCACGTGCAGGTGTCGCACCCGACCGCGTGCACTTCGTCGGCAACCCGATGATCGACACCCTACTCGTCAACCTCAACCGGTTCGATCCCGCGACGATCCGGGCGCGGTTCGGGGTGCCCGAGCGCTACGGGGTCGCGACGATCCACCGGCCGGCCAACGTCGATGACCCGGCGAACGCGGCCCCGATCGTGGCGATGCTCGCGGACTCGACGGCGCGCCTGCCGATGGTGCTGCCCCTCCACCCTCGCGGCCGGGCGGTGCTCGAGTCGGCGGGGCTGCTCGCGATCGACGGTCTCCAGGTGGTCGAGCCGCTGGGCTACGTCGACTTCCTGTCGCTCGTCCGGGGTGCTGCGGCCGTCGTCACGGACTCCGGGGGCATCCAGGAGGAGACGACGGTCCTCGGCGTGCCGTGCCTCACCGTGAGGCCCAACACCGAGCGGCCGATCACGATCACGCACGGCACGAACCGCCTCGTCCGGCCAGAGGAGGTAGGCGAGGGGATCGCCGAGATCCTCGCGGGCCGGGTCGCCCCGCCGTCCGAGCCGCCGCCCTTGTGGGACGGACATGCGGGGGAACGGATCGCGACGATCGTGGGCCGCTGGCTCGACGCAGGCGGAGGCCCCGCATGAGGCGCCTCCTTCGCCGCATCCGGCGCCGGCTGCGCGGGGGCCCGGACGCGGCAGACCGTGCGCTGCGGCTGCAGATCGAGCGTGCCGGCGGGTCGCTGCAGCCGATCCGCCCCGGCGAGGGCTGGCGACGCTGGCGGAACCGGGCCTTGCGCACCCATGCAGAGGTGGACGAGGCGGTCGCCGAGCTGCGGCGTCTCGGCCTCGTGCCCCACCAGGACGCGCCCAAGAACTGGGACCACCTCGTTGCCCTGGGCGAGATCCTGTCGCGCACGGATCGCGATGCTCGCGTGCTGGAGATGGGTGCCGCGAGCTACTCCCCGCTCCTCGTGTGGCTCTACCAGTACGGGTACCGGCATCTCAACGGGATCGACCTCGGTCATGGCGAACCGTCGCTCCGGGGGCCGATCCGGCTGGAGCGCATGGACCTCCAGCACACCCGATACCCCGACAGCACCTTCGACGCGATCGCCTGCCTGTCCGTGATCGAGCACGGCGTGGAGGTGACCGCGTACCTCGCCGAGGCACGCCGACTCCTGAAGCCGGGCGGGCTGCTCGTCACATCGACCGACTACTGGGCGGACCCGATCGATACGGCGGGCAAGGTCGCCTACGGGGTACCGGTCCACCTGTTCACCTCGAGCGAGATCGAGGCGCTCGTGGAGACCGCCAGGGACTTCGGCTTCGACGCCCACCCCGCGCCGGATCTCGCGTGCGAGGAGCGGGTCGTGCACTGGGCCCGCCTCGAGCTCGACTACACGTTCGTGGTGCTGACCCTGGTGGCCAACCGACCGCCGCGCGACACGTCGGCAACCAGCGCGACATCGAACGGCCTCGGGGTCCGGCCGTGACCGGGCGGCGGCCCGAGGGCGGCCAGCCGGCACCCGCGTTCCGCCGGCCGTGGCGTCGTGCCCTCGACGCGGTTCGGACGGCCGTGCTCGCCACGGCACTCCGGATCGACGGGCAGCGAGGAGTCCGGTTCCTCCGTGCCGCCGACCGGATCCGGCTGGCCCCACGGCTCGCTGCCGGCCACGACCCGGCCCATACCCTCCTGCTCCGCCGATCGGAGCTCGCGCTCGCCGCCGGCGACCTGGCGGCCGCGCGCGCCGGGGCAGACGTCGTGTACGCGGCGCTCCCCGGGCGCCCTCGCGTCGCAGCGCTGCGCCGCGAGGTGCTCGTCAGGCAGGGTGACGTCGTCGAGCGCGCACGCCAGGACTACCGGACGTGGGCGGCGAGCCCCTCGGAAGAGCGGGCCTCGGCGCTCCGACGCACGATGGGCGAGGTGGTCGTGAACGCCGATGACTGGACGCCGTGGGTGGCAGCGCAGCGGTCGCCTGCCGCCGCCGCACGGACGACTGCGCTGCTCCTGGTCGGCGGAGAGCCCGGCCGCGGCGAGGACGGCTGGGACCGTCTCGCGCGACGCGCGCTGGCGTCACGCAGCGCCGGGGTCGACACGACCGTCGTCGGCCCCCTGGCCGGCGACACGGGCGGGCGCAGCCATCCGCTGGAGGCCGCGGGACTCGAGTACCGCGAACCGCGGCTCGGGGCCGCGTATCCCGCGGACGTCCCGGTCGACCGCCGGCTGAACCACGAGGCGTGGCTCACCGTGCGGCTGGCACGGTCCGCTCCGCCCGACGTGGTCCACGTCCGTGCGGGCGGCGATGACGCCCTGGAGCGGATGCTCGTCGGCCGTGCCGTCGCCCGGTCACTCGGGCGGCCGCTGGTGTGCGAGCCGACGCGGCTGCCGGCGGGCGAGACGGACGGCGCGGACCCTGGGCGACCGACTCCCAGGCACGCTGCGGAGCTCCGGTGCCTGCTCGCGGCCGACACGGTCATCGCCGGCTCGGATGCGATCAGCGCCCGGCTCGCCGGGCTGGGCGCCGATCCCACCCGCGTCGCCGTCATCCCGGACGACATGGACGACGCCGCGAGCGGCACCCTGCTCGCGGACGTCTATCGCGAGCTCGCCCGTCGCCCCATGCCCGCCGGGCTGTCAGGCTGATGCAGGGCAGGCTCCGCCCGCCGGACCGGCCGCCGGGCACGACGATCCTCGAGGCGGCCGATGCGCTGCGCGCGCTCGAGGCCACCACGGATCGGCCCATCCTCCTCGGGTACCACCCTGTCGCACGCCTCAACCCGTTCCAGGCGCTGCTGTACCGGGAAGCCTGGGACGCGGGGATCGCCCCGATCCCCATCGTCGCGGAGGAGGCGATCGAGGAGCTCGGCGGGCTCGTCCCGCTCGGCGTCCCCGTCGTGCTCCACCTCCACTGGCTGCATCATCCGAGGCCCGACGCCGAGCGATCGGACGTGGCGGAGGCCGATGCCGATGCGTTCCTCGCGCGCATCGACCGGTTCCTCGGCGATGGGGGCCGCCTCGTCTGGACCGTCCACAACATCCTGCCCCACGTCGCAGGCCTGGACCGGACCGCCGCCCGCGTCCACCAGGCGATCGCGGACCGCGCCTCCGTCGTGCACGTGCTGGCGGCCGAGACCGCGGCCTACGTCGCGCCCACGTACCGCCTGCCCGCCGAACGCATCCTCCACGTCCCGCACCCGAGCTACGCCGGGGCGTACCCCGTGGTCGCCGGCCGGGCGCAGGCGCGCCACGAGCTCGGGTTCCAGCCCGACGAGCTCGTGTTCCTCGTCTCGGGCGCCATCCAGCCGTACAAGGGGATCGGCGACCTGCTCGATGCCTGGGAGTCGCTGCCCGTCTCGCCGCTCCGCCGACTCGTGATCGTCGGGTCACCGGCCGACGACCTGGCGACCGCGGCCGTGCTCGAGCGAGCGACCCTCCACCCGACGGTCAGCCTGCACGCTCGCAAGCTGCCGCCCGAGCTGCTCGCCCTGTTCCTCGAGGCGGCGGACGTGGCGGTGCTGCCCTACGTGCGGTCGCTCAACAGCGGCGTGCTCATGCTTGCCCTGACCTTCGGCCTGCCGGTCATCGTGCCGTCGCCGGGGCCCCTCGCGGACGCCGTCGAACCGTCCTACGCGCGCACATACGACCGGTCGGACCCCGAGAGCCTGCGGCGCGCGCTGCTCCAGGCCGGGGATCTGCTGGCGCCGGCCGTTCGCGCAGCGGCGCGCGCCGCGGCCGCGGCGCGCGATCCCGTCCTGATCTCCCGGGCGTTCGCCCGGGGCCTGCGCGAGCGGCTCGACGGTGGCGACGGGACGGACCGCGTCGGCCTCGACGACCGGGGGGCATCGTGATCGGCCTCGTCATCGCCACGCTCGCGGTCGTCGCCGCCGCGACGGTGTTCGCCGGCGCGATGCCGTCGAGGGGCCTGCTCACCTTCCTCGCGGCTGTCGGCCTCGTGGCCTACGCCCTGGTGATCCTCACGATCGGCGTCTGCAGCATCCTGTTCGCCACGCTCGAACCGATCCCGTTGCTCCTCGCGTCGCTCGCCTGGCTCCTCCCGGCTGGCCTGCTGGTCGCCAAGCGACGGGGTTCCTGGAGCCCGCTCGAACGGGCCCGGCGGGCTCGGGCGGCGATCGTGCCCATCCTGCGATGGCCGCCGGTCCTGCTCGCGGCGGCGCTCGTCGCCGCAACGCTGTGCTGGCGCGTCTTCCTCGCGCTCCGGCTGCCGATCGTGGACTACGACGGGTGGTCGTACCACCTCGTGTTCGTCGACGTGTGGCTCCAGCACGACGCGCTCGTGCCCGTCCTCCAGCGGCCATGGACGGCCGGCTACCCCGCGGCAGGGGAGCTGCTCACGACCTGGCTCATGGCGTTCACCCGTGACGATTCGCTCGCCGGGTTCACCTCGCTGCTGCCGATCCCGCTCGCGATCGTCGTCACCGCGGGGTTGGCCCGCGCGGTCGGCGCGAGCCGCCGAACCGCGGCGCTCGCCGGTCTCGTGTTCGGCATGACGCCGGCGCTCGTCGGCCTGGCCGGGACCTCCTACGTGGACGCCGCGTCGGTCGCCGCCGTCGTCGCCACGTGGTGGCTGGGCCTCCGCGTGGTGCGCGCAGAGCGCGACCTGTCGCTCGTCCTGCTCCTGGGGATCGCGAGCGGCCTCGCGCTGGGCACGAAGGGATCCAACGCCCTCCTTGTCGGGCTGGTCGTCGCCGTCGCCGGGGTCGCACTCCTCGTCGAGCTCGCACGTGGCACGCCGCGGGCGCGTCGCGAGGCCGCTGGGCGGCTCGTCGTCCTGGCGCTCCCCATGCTGGTGTTGGGCGGCTCCTGGTACCTCAAGAACCTCCTGCTGTTCGGCAACCCGCTCTACCCGTTCGCGCTCGGCCCGTTGCACGGCGTGACGACGCTCGCGGACTTCCAGCTGTCACCGGCGCAGCTCGACGGCCGCAGCTACCTGGGCAAGCTCGTCGCGTCCTGGACATGGGACTGGCAGCTGCTCCGCTATCCGTACAACGTCCGGCCCGGGGGGCTGGGGCGGGCGTGGCCGCTCATCCTCGCCGTGGCCATCGCCGGCGGCGGGCTCCTCGTCGTCCGGCGGCGCTGGATGGCGCTGGCACTCGTCGTGGCGCCCGCGGCGGTGACCCTCGCCGTCATGCCGATGAACTGGTACGCGCGGCTGACGCTGTTCGTCGTCGCGGTCGGTCTCGCGCTCGTGGCGATCGTCCTCGACGCGCTCCGGCCACGCTGGCGTACGGCCGGCGGGCTCGTCCTCGTCGCGGTCGCCGCGATCAGCCTCGTGGTCGTCAACGCTCGACCGAACCTCGACCTCCGGCCCCAGGTGGCGAAGCTGACGAACACGCCGGCATACCTGCGCTTCCTGCTCGCCGACGACGAGACACGCCAGGCGATCAGCCTCCGGGCGACGTGCGTCGCTTTCAACGAGATCCCGCCCGGGGCACGGGTCACGCCCGGCGGATTCAACCTCCTCCACGCGGCCGTCGGCCCCGGCCTCGACCGGATCCTCACCGACACCGTCAAGGACGTTGCCTCGCCGGAGGCGCTGGTCGCGGCGATGGACGACCTCGGGGCGACGTGGCTCGTGACCCGCGTCGACGACGCGAACGCCCGCCTTGCGGGATCGCTCCCGGGGCGATTCCGAGACCACGGCGCGAGCTGCGAGGGCAGCCGTCTGTGGGAGCTCAGGCCGGCGGACGGCTCGAGCTGAGCGTCTCGTTCCGCCGGTCCGGAGCCGGCGCGGGAAGCATCCACCGGAGTCGCGCAACCAGCCAGCCGCCGAGGGCGAGCAGGCCTCCCACCACGCTCCGCCCGGCGCCGGGAGGGAGCCGCCGGACGGCCCATCGCACGACTCCCAGCCTGAGCAGGCCGAGCCGCCCATAGGCACCCCCGGGGGTACCGGGCATGTCCACGATCCGGGCGTGGACGATTTCCACGACCTGCTGCCTCGTTGGCCCGGGCACGCGGTCCCAGTGCCGCATCGCCGGCGCCACGAGGCCGCCGAGCACGGCGGGGACGTCGGCGACGACCTCGCGGGGGGCGGCCGCCAGGAACGCGACCAGGGCATCGAACAGCAGGGGCAGGGCAGGGTCGCGGCTGTCAAGCGCCCGGCGGACCGGCCCGGCGAAGTCCGCGCGCACGAGCCGGTCCACGTAGCCCACCGCGATCGCGTGCCTGTCGGCTGGAGCCGGGAGGACCTGGCCCGCCTCACCGGCCACCTGCTCGAGCGCGTCCACCGCGACCGCGACGGCCTCTGCCGCGAATGCCGCCGACTGCCTTTTGCGTTCGGTGATCGAGGAGAACTGGTTGCCCTCGCCCGGCCGGGTCCACTCGTACACGACGTCGCCGATGACCTCGATCCGGTCGCCCGCACGAAGGAGCGCCCGCAACGTCCAGGGCTGATCGCCCAGCACCCGTCCGTCGAACCGCAGGCCTCCGATGAGCGACCGGTGGAACAGCTTGCCGGTCGCGCTCGCATAGAACATGAGGCCGGGGTTGCGCAGGAGCGACTTGCGGCCGGGCTCGGTGATGTCCGGCTGGTCGTACAGGCGCGTGATCCAGGTCGCGGTGCCGTCCGACCAGACCCGCTGGCCGACGACCGCGAGCGCGTCCGTCCCCGTCGCGGCAGCGAGGAGCGCGGCGAGACCACCCGGCAGCAGCCGGTCGTCGGCGTCGAGGAACGTCACCCATTCCCCGCGGAGGCGTGGGAGACCGAGGTTGCGGGCCGCCGACGGGCCCCCGTTGACCGCCGAGCGCACGAGCTCGACTCGCGGGTCGCGGGCGGCGATGGCCTCGACGACGGCGGGCGTGTCGTCAGTGGAGGCGTCGTCGACGACGACCACCTGGATGTTCGCCGCGGGGTCCATGAGCACGGAGTCCAGCGCCCGCGTGATGGACCGGCCGTTGTTCCACGCCGGGACGAGGACGCTGACCAGCGGCGCCGTCATCCGATCCTCCTCGCGTGCTGCGGTGGCCCGGCCAGCATACCGGGGCGCCCATGCGCGGCCGGACCGGGAACGCGTCGCGCGGCCGGGCCCGGGCTGGCTACCATCGCGGCGATGGATCCCCGTGACGTCTCGTTCTGGCTCGCGACCGCCGGCGACGACCTGACACCCCGCCCGGGGCTCGACGGCTCCATCGACGCCGACGTCGCGATCCTCGGCGCGGGGCTGACGGGCCTGTGGACCGCCTTCTACCTCGCCCGCCGTGACCCCGGCCTGGGGATCGTGATCCTCGAGCGAGAGGTCGCGGGCTTCGGCGCCAGCGGCCGCAATGGCGCGTGGTGCGCGCCGGACCTCAACATCTCGATGAGCCGGCTCGCGCGGCTTCACGGGGAGGCGAGCGCCCGGGCGATGCAGCAGGCGACGTACGACGCGGTCGACGAGGTGGGCCGGGCCGTGGCGGAGGCGGGCATCGACGCGGGCTTCCACAAGGGCGGCGAGCTGCTCGTCGCGCGCGGCCCGCACGGCGTCCCCAGCCTGGAGGACGCGTACCGGGAGTACGCGCGGTTCGGGTTCGGCGACCGGTACCGGTTGCTCGACGCGGCCGAGACTGCGGCGAAGGTGCGCATCGCGGGCGCGGTCCGCGGCCTGTACACGGACGCGGCCGCGGTCGTGCACCCGGGGCGGCTCGTCCGCGGGCTCGCGCGCTGCGTGGAAGGGTTGGGCGTCGCGATCCACGAGGGCACGGCGGTGACCGCGTTCCGGCCCCGCGATGCGACCGGACGCGCGGCCCTGGTCACGGACCGCGGAGAGGTGCGGGCCCCGGTGGTCGTGCTCGCCGGGGAGGCGTACCTCACCGAGCTGCCGCAGCTCCACCGCCAGCTCGTGCCGCTGTGGTCGCTCATCGTCCTCACCGAGCCCGTCTCCGATGCGGCCTGGGCGGAGATCGGCTGGGCGAACCGCGAGGTCGTGGCCTCGACCCGCCTGTCGATCGACTACCTGTCGCGGACCGAGGACGGCCGGATCCTGTTCGGCGGCCGCGGGGCGCCGTATCGTTTCGGCAGCCCGATCCGCCCCGAGTACGACCGCCACGGTCCCACCCACGAGCGCCTCAAGGGGTTCGTGCGGGAGTGGTTCCCGATGCTCCGCGACATCTCGTTCACGCACGAGTGGGGCGGGCCCCTCGGGATGCCCCGCGACTGGCACCCGACGATGGCGTTCGACCCGGGGACGGGGATCGCGACCGCGCGCGGCTACATCGGGCACGGCGTCTCCACGACGAATCTTGCGGGGCGAGTGCTGACGGACCTGATCACCGGCACCCCGAGTCCCCTGACCGCTCTCCCACTCGTGAACCACCGGTCGCGCGACTGGGAGATCGAGCCGCTCCGGTGGATCGGCGTGCGCTATGCGCAGTGGGCCGTCGGCCGGCTCGACGCGAACGCGGAGCGCACCGGCACGCCGCCGACGGGGCGCAGCCTCGCGGAGCGACTCGCCGCCCACTGAACCTCCGGGGACGCAGGCACCCGAACCGATGCCGTCCTTGCCGCGCGGCGGTCGAGGGGGCTACAGTCCGCCGTCGGAGCGACGCCCGGTCATGACAGGCCGGGCCCGGGCCGCGCCTGAGGGGCTCGCCAGATGGGCATGATCCTGCGGATCGTCCGCGGGCGCGTGGCGGATACCGACCTGGAAGCCCTTCGCAGCGCGCTGACGGGCCCCTTCGCAGCGGCCGCCGGAGCGGCCCCCGGGCTCAGGCGGTATCACGCCGCGACGAGGCCGGACGCGGACGGCACGCACGAGCTCGTCGTCCTCACCCGCTGGGCGACCGTGGACGATGCCCTGCGGGCATACGACGGGGATCTCGACGCCGTCCGGACCCTCGCGGACCTGTCGGGCTCCGCCGCCCTGGACGCGGTCGCGTACTTCGAGCTGGACGAGGTCCACGACCTGGGTGCGGACGCGCGGCCCGCGTTCCTGCGGCTCACGGTCGGGCGCGTGGCCCGGGGCGCCGACGCCGACATCCAGCGCGAGCTGCGGTCACGCGTGACGGAGCTCGACGCGCTGGCGCTCGAGGCCTGTGTCGCGCGGCGGATCCTGGGAGGCGAGGTCGAGATCGCGTTCGTGAGCACGTGGGAGCGCGAGGATCCCTCCCTGCCGCTGGCCGCCTCATTCTGGCCGGACATCTCGGCGCAGTACGACACGTTCGAGGTCGGCGTGTATCGGCTGATCGTGAGCGGACCCGCCGGCGCCTGACGGCCGTGGCCGTGGGCGGATCCGCGGTCACAGGTGGCGCAGGAACGCTTCCGGGTTCGCCAGGAAGTCCCGCGTCAGGCGAACGTGCTCCAGGTCCTGGTACGCCACGGGCGCGATCGCGTCGCCGTCGAACGACCAGATCGTGGCGCCCGGGAACGCGAGCAGGATGGGGGAGTGGGTCGCGATGACCGCCTGCCCGTCCGCCTCGACGAGCTCCTTGAGCAGCGCGAGGAACCCCAGCTGGCGAGCGGGCGAGAGCGGCGCCTCGGGCTCGTCCAGGAAGTACGTCCCGCCTGGCACCAGGCGGGCCTGGAAGAAGCGCAGGAAGCTCCCGCCGTGGCTCTGCGCGTCGAGGCCGTCGCCATAGCGATGCTGCAGCTCGCCCAGCTCCCGCAACCACGGCGTCCGCGCGAGATCGTGCGCCAGCCCGGGACGTCCCGCGTACTCCGCGTCGACGGCGGCGAGCCCGGCAGCAAGGTCCGCGCGCAGGGTCGCCATCCGCTTCGCATAGCCGAAGAAGTCCTCGGCGCGCAGGAAGAACCCGCGGTGGGTGCGTCTCGCCCAGGTCAGCGTCATCGCCCGGGCCAGCGTACGGACGCCTTCGAGCGTGGGGTCGTCCTCGGCCTCGGCGGTGCCGGCGGTGATGGCCCGGGCGGCGATCGCGAGCGCCTCGAGCACCGTCGACTTGCCGGAGCCGTTCTCGCCCACGAGCAGGGTGACCGGCGTCTCGAATCGCAGTGTCCGGAGCGACCGGACGGCCGGCAGGTCGAACGGGAAGGCGGAGCGCTCCGGAGCGGCAGCGAGCCGGGCTTCGCGCAGGTGGATCACGGCCGAAGTGTGCCTCAGCCGATGACCCCGAGGCCCTCGGCGATGAGGATCACGCCGAACACGACGAACGCGAGCGCGGCGAAGACCTTGATCGCGCGCTCCGGCAGCCGTGACCCGAGGACGGCGCCCACCGCGATGGCGAGCGCATCTGCCGCCACCATGCCCGCCGTGGACCCGAGCCACGTTCCGACCGCCTCGTTCGTGGTCGCGAGCGTGATCGTCGCGAGCATCGTCTTGTCGCCCAGCTCCGCGAGGAAGAATGCCGTGCCGATGGTGAGCAGCGCCCAGCGGCCGCCGCGCGCCGCGCGTCCCTCGTCGTCCTCGCCCAGCTCGTCGCCGCGGATCGTCCATGCCGCGAACACGAGGAAGGCGATGCCGGCGACGATGCTGATCAGGTCGCGCGGGAGCGCGAGGGCGAACACCGAGCCCACGACGACCGAGCCCGCGTGGACGACGAGCGTCGCGATCGAGACCGCCGCGAGGACCGTGAGCGGGCGGTAGCGGGCCGCGAACGCCATCGCCATGAGCTGGCTCTTGTCGCCGAGCTCGGCGATGAAGATCACGCCGAACGAGAGCAGGAAGGCGTCCACGGGACCTCGGGAGTGGGCAGGCGGGCAGGGGAGTGGGTCCTGCCAGTGTGCCCGAGGTCGCGGGGGCGGGCGGCGTCTAGCGGAGGAGCTCCGCCATGAGGCGCGTGTCGGCCCTGCGGACGACCGATTCGGGGGCCTCGCCCACCTTGGGGCTCGCCCAGCCAAAGCTGAAGCGCAGGTGCTCGCCGCCGCGCGGCATCGACCGTGGTCCGGCCTCGCGGACGCGCTCGACGTAGTTGATCGCGGCGATCTCGTCGGTCTCGGTCAGGATCACGCCAAACCGGGTGAGCCCGATGCGGGTGCAGTAGTCGGAGGTCCGCGACGTCCGCCGGAGGCACTGGGCCGCCTCGCGGATCGCGTGCCGGCCGACCTCGATGCCCCAGGTCTCCGCCATGTCGAGGACGCCCTCGAGCTCGGCCACCACGACCGTGAGGTTGCGCTTGTACCGCCCCGATCGAGCGATCTCGGCGACCAGCACGCGCTGCCAGAAGTCGGGGCCCTCGAGGCCGGTGAGCGGGTCTTCCCAGCCGGCGGGCTCGGGAATGGCGCTGACGTCCACCCTCGTGTTGTCTCCTTGGCGAGGCGACCCGCTACGACGTATCGGGAGACCTCTCCGCTTTCCCCGGCGGAGCCGTCATCGTGCGGCCCGGTGCGCGGGCGCGCCACGTACGAGTGGTCAGGGGGCGGGTACTCCATTGGTCCCGGTGGCGCGCCGGTCACGGCTGCCGCGATAGCGCCGGTAGACATCCGGCTCGCGTGGCTCGACGAACGCGGCCAGGGCTTCCCCCTCGCGCTCGAGCGCGTGCCGGACCGGGGTCGCGAGCTCGCCGAACGGCTCCAGCTCGACGCGCGTCCGGCCATGCGACGCGACGGCCCACCACAGCCCCGCCACACGTCCGTCGACGAGGAACGCCGGGTACGTGTCGCCGTTCGTGGCGACGACCCGGGCCCGGTGAGCGTCCGCGATGATCCGTGACCGGTCCGCGTGACCCAGCAGCACGCTGTCCCACATCGGCAGGAGCCGCGGCGGCGCGGGCACGCCCGAGTCCGGGCGGGGCGCGCCCACGAGGTCCACCAGCGCGCGGCCGCCCTCGTCGCGGAGGTGGACGAGCTCGCCGGCGGCGTCGAGGGCCGCGAGGGCCGGCCGAAGCCGGCCCACCTGGAGCCGGGACCAGGAGGCCGCGTCTGCGATCGTCGCCGGCCCGAACGCACCGAGGTAGCGCCGCAGGAGGTGGACGGTGCCGGCCGCCTCGTCCGCGAACCCGCCGTCGCTCGCCAGCCAGCTGTCCGCGGCGACGAGCCACGGGCGACGCTCGAACGACCACGGGGCATCGACGGGCGCGTGGACGAGGGGGACGTGGCGCCGGATCCACCACCACGTCCCGCCGGCGTCGGCCATGCCGTCGGATGGCGCGCTCCCGTCGAGCTCGGCGAGCAGGTCGCGGAGCTCGCTGTTGCGGCGCGGCGTCGCCGCGAGCTCGAGCGCGGCCGCGCGAAAGCGGGCGAGGGCCGCGTCGTCGGGCCGCGCGCCGCGCGTCGCGCGCATGATCGCGCCGTCGATGAGCGGCGCCATGGCGGGTGCGAGCTGCCGGTAGTCCGCGGCGGGAACCGCGTGGAGCGTGCCGCGCATCAGGGTCGCCTTGACGAGACGCCGCTCCGCGAACGCCCGGCCGATGGCACCGCCGTCGAGCTCCGCGAGCCGCGTCCAGAGCGCGATGAACGGCGACGCGGGCTCCTGCGCCTGGAGTCCGCCGACCTCGCCCGCGGCCGCGACCGGATCGATCGTCGCGCGCTCGAGCAGATGCTGGCGGGCGAGGGTGGCGCGGTTCAGCGCGGATGTCGTGAGCACGGGCGGGCGGGACACTCCGCGAGCGTACCGCCCCACGATGTGCTGATGCCGCGGCGGCGAACCGACCGGTGGGCGGGTGACCAACGGACCATGACAGCCCGGAGACCCGCCTCGACAATCGGCCGCGTGACCCGCCCACACCACCCCGTGACCGGCTCCTGAGCGCCATGCGCATCGTCGTCGCCCTCGGCGGCAATGCCCTCCTGCGTCGCGGCGAGCCCATGACCGCGACCCACCAGCGCGAGAACGTCCGACTCGCGGCGTCGAAGCTCGCCCCCATCGCGGAGGCGAACGAGCTCGTGATCTCGCACGGGAACGGGCCGCAGGTGGGCCTGCTGGCGCTCCAGGCGGCCGCGTACCGCGACGTCGAGGCGTATCCGCTGGACATCCTCGGGGCCGAGACCGAGGGCATGATCGGGTATCTCATCGAGCAGGAGCTGGGCAACCTGCTCCCGTTCGACCGGCCGTTCGCGAGCCTGCTGACGATGGTCGAGGTCGACCCCGAGGACCCGGCCTTCGCCGACCCGACCAAGTTCATCGGGCCGGTGTACGAGCGCGAGGAGGCAGAGCGCCTGGCCGCCGAGAAGGGCTGGGCGATCAAGCGCGACGGCGAGCACTGGCGGCGTGTCGTCGCCTCGCCCGTGCCGGTCCGGATCTTCGAGATCCGGCCGATCCGCTGGCTCCTCGAGCGCGGCTGCGTCGTGATCTGCGCGGGTGGCGGGGGGATCCCAACCGCGTACCGGCCCGGGACGCGGACGCTCGTCGGGGCGGAGGTCGTGATCGACAAGGACCGCGCGAGCGCGCTGCTCGCCGAGGAGCTCGACGCCGACCTGTTCGTGATGGCCACCGACGTCGACGCCGTCTACACGGGCTGGGGCACGCCCGACCAGGCGCCGGTCGGCCGGACGACGCCGGACGCGCTCGCGGCGATGGCGCTGCCCGCGGGCTCGATGGGTCCCAAGGCGGAGGCGGCGATCGCGTTCGTCCGCCGCACCGGGCATCGCGCCGCGATCGGGACGCTCGCCGAGATCGGCGGGCTGGTCGCCGGCACGCACGGCACGCAGCTCGGACCCGACGGCGTCGCGCCCGAGCGTGCCGAGGTCGGCCTCGGCGCCTAACCGGGCAGCAGGAACCGATAGCCGAGCCGGCGCTCGGTCTGGATGTACCGGGGATGCTCCGGGTCGTCGCCCAACTTGTCGCGCAGGCGCCGGATGTAGACGCGGACGTAGTCCGTTTCGTCCATGTACTCCCGCCCCCAGACCTTCGCGAGCAGCGTGCCGTGCTGCAGGACGTGCCCCGCGTTCCGGACCAGGTGGTAGAGCAGCTTGTACTCGGTCGGCGTGAGGTCGATCCGCACCCCGCGGAGCCGCGCCTCCTGTCGGGCGAAGTCCACCTCCAGGTCGCCCGACCGGAAGGACGGGGCGCGACTGGCCGGCGCCGGCATGTCGTGGCGGCGCAGGACCGCCCGTACGCGGGCCATCAGCTCGAGGTGGTTGAACGGCTTGGTGACGTAGTCGTCGGCGCCCAGCTCCAGGCCTTTCACCTTGTCCATCGCGTCGTCGCGCGCCGTGAGCATGACCACCGGCACGTCCGAGAACTCCCGCAGCTCGCGCAGCACGTCGAACCCGTCACGCCCCGGCAGTCCGATGTCGAGCAGGACGATGTCCGGCGACTGGTGCTCGACGATATCCAGCGCCGTCTCGCCATCGTGCGCACCGAGGACCTCGACCTCGCGCCACTGGAGGTTGAACCCCAGACGGACGGACTCGACGAGATCCGGTTCGTCGTCCACCACGAGGATCCGCATCACGTCTCCTCCTCCGGGCCACCGGTGGGCACGACGAGGCGGAACGTGCTCCCGACGCCCACCGTGCTGCCGACCTCGATCGTGCCGCCGTGGGCCTGGGCGATGGCGAGCGCCGTCGGCAGCCCGAGCCCGACGCCCTCTCGAGGCCCCGACCGGTCGCTGCGGCCCACGAAGAAGCGCTCGAACAGCCGTTCCCGGTCGGCCTCGGGAATGCCGGGCCCGTTGTCCTCGACCTCCCACGTGGTCTGGTCGCCCCGGCGCTGCACCCGGACGCGGACGACCGCCCCGTCCGGCGAGAACCGCTGCGCATTGGCGATGAGGTTGATCAGCGCCTGCTCGAGGCGGCGCCGGTCGCCATAGACGCCGTGGCTCGAGGCGGGCTCGCCCCCGAACTCGATGCGCTGTCCGCGACGGGCGGCGAGCGGACCGACGACGGCCGCGGCCGTTTCCGCCAGGCCGGTCGCCTCGAACCGGCGGAGCTGCAGGGCGACGCCACCCGCCCGGAACCGGGACAGCTCGAGGATGTCGCCGACGAGCCGCTGCATCCGGTCCGCGTTGCGCTCGATGGAGGCGAGCAGCGCCTCGTGCTGATCGGCCGTCGGCTCCGATGCCGGGTCGCGCAGGAGACCGACGCTCGTGCGGACGGCGGTGAGCGGTGTTCGCAGCTCGTGGGCGATCGTGGACAGCAGGTCGGTGCGCAGCCGCTCGAGCTCCTCGAGCGGCACCGCCGCCTCGCCGTGCACGCCGCCCTCGACGGTTCGCCGGCCGAGCGAGGTCCGCACGTACCGTCGACCGCCGCGCCCGAGCCGGCCGGCCCTGACCAGTCCCAGGTCGCCCAGCTCCGCGAGGAGGGCTCCGGCGAGTCCGGCCGCGAGGTCCGCGCCGGCGACCTGGAAGCGATGCTGAAGCTCGATCGTCGTCACGGACGTGCCCACCAGGACGAGGGCGGCGTGGAGGAGCGGCGAGTGGCCCGCGCCCCGGGCCGGCACGGCCGCGTCCGCGGTCGCCGGCTCGATGCGGCTCGCGGTGGCTGTCCTGCGCGGCATGCGGCCCAGCATAGTCCGGGTTCCCCGACCTCCAGCACGTGGCGGGGCCGCGCGGCCTGCATGCCGCAGCGGCCCCAGGGCAGGGCAGCGGCAGGCCGCTGGCCCCCGTCGATCGTGCGACGACCCCGGGTACCCGTCGGGAAACGCGCGTGAACGCAGCGTGAACGCGAGGGCCGCCGTGTTCATGTCCCGTTCACCCCAGTCCGCGTCGTCGTTTCCCTGGAGTCTCGACGATCGGTGGTGACCGCCCACCCGCTCCCG
The DNA here is from genome assembly GCA_036504355.1 of Candidatus Limnocylindrales bacterium. Classification (GTDB taxonomy): domain Bacteria; phylum Chloroflexota; class Limnocylindria; order Limnocylindrales; family CSP1-4; genus CAIXZV01. The sequence goes on along the minus strand of DASXVG010000047.1, from coordinate 28,462 downwards.
GAGATCAGCATGACAACCGACACCATCGCGGCCGCCGACGCCCCACGGAGCGCTCCCGCCTCGCCAGGGGCTCGCGCGCTTTCGGCGGCCCTCGAGCAGTTCGACGCTGCCGCCGCGTACCTCGGCCTTGACCCGGGCCTCCGCGAGGTCCTGCGCGTGCCCCAGCGCGAGTTCGTCGTCCGCTTCCCGGTCAAGCTCGACGACGGGTCGGTGCGCGTCCACACCGGCTATCGGGTCCAGCACAACGTGTCCCGCGGCCCGGCCAAGGGCGGCCTGCGCTACCACCCCCAGGCGGATCTCGACGACGTCCGCGCCCTCGCGATGTGGATGACCTGGAAGTGCGCGCTCGTCGACGTGCCGTTCGGCGGCGCCAAGGGCGGCGTGTCCTGCGACCCGAGGGCCATGAGCGCGAAAGAGCTGGAAGCGGTGACGCGACGCTTCGCGACCGAGCTCGAGCCGATCATCGGGCCGGATTCGGACATTGCGGCCCCCGATGCGGGGACGACCGCCCAGGTCATGGCGTGGTTCATGGACACCGTATCGATGCACCGGGGCTACTCGGTCCCGGGCGTCGTCACCGGCAAGCCCGTCTCGATCGGCGGGTCAGCGGGTCGCGCCGACGCGACGGGGCAGGGGATCGTGTACACGGTCGAGGACGCCGCCGGCCGGCTGGGCTTCGGCCTGGCCGGGTCAACGGTCGCCGTCCAGGGCTTCGGCAACGTCGGTGAGGCGGCTGCACGCCTGTTCCACGAAGCCGGGGCACGCGTTGTTGCCATCACCGACGTCGGTGGCGGCGTGCGTTCGGCGGCCGGCCTCGATGTCGCCGCGCTTGCGCGGCGGTTCGCCGAGCTGGGCACGGTGGCGGGCGCTCCGGGCACCGAGCCGATCGACAACGAGACGCTGTTCGGTCTCGAGGTCGATGTCCTCGTCCTCGCCGCGATGGAAGGCCAGGTCACCGCCGCAAACGCCGGCCGGATCCGTGCCCGGATCCTCGCCGAGGGGGCCAACGGCCCGACCGACCCCTCCGCCGACCCGATCCTCCGCGAGGCGGGCGTGACCGTCATCCCCGACATCCTGTGCAACGCAGGCGGGGTGATCGTGAGCTATTTCGAGTGGGCGCAGAACCGGGCCGCCCTCGCGTGGACGCGCGAGGAGGTCAACCAACGGCTCCGCACCCAGATCCTCTCGGCCGCGGACGCGGTGTGGCAACGCGCTGCGGCCGAGCGGATCCCCCCGCGCCTTGCGGCCCATGCCATCGCCGTGGAGCGCGTCGCGGAGGCCACCCGGCTCCGCGGCCTCTACCCCTGACCGGTGCCCTCGCTCCGGTCGTCACCGCTGCCCCATGTACTCGAGAGGATCCTGATGCACACCTTCGCCAGCCCCCGACGTGGACACTGCGCCTCGTGCGACGGCACGATCACCGGCCAGGCGGTCTACCGCATGGACGAGACCTACTGCTGCACCGGGTGCGCGGCCGGCGGCCCGTGCCTGTGCACCTACGAGGCCGACCTCGCCGACGACGGCGTGAACCACCTGGGTCTGCCGTTCGCCATGGATGTCGCCAGTCCCCGTGAAGCCGACGCCATCGGCGCGGCCGGCGGCTCGAGATCAGTGTGAAATCGCGGAATCCTGACTCCGGTTGATCGGGGAGACTGTCCACGACCTCAATGGACGTACTCTACGGATTGGCGGATTGTGTCGCCCCGTCCTCGATTGCCGTAGGTCCTGAGCGCCAGGACGGCTGTGGGCAATAGACCCGAAGGAACTTGGTCATGGAGCCGACTTGGCCGCCGCCAACGGGGACGTCATCGCGATCAAGGAACACGGCTCGGCGAGTTGGGCCTGCGGGCGCGTGCAGGTGACGATCCGAGCCATGCCGGCCCGCCCCGAGCCAGGGTGACGCCGCGCTCTGCTGCGTCTGGCGCGGTTCGCGCAGACAGCCATCGGACGCCTCTGTTACCGTCCGGCGCACACCGGGGAGATGACGTGACGGGTGAGCGGTTCCACGGCAGGGCGCCCGACATCGAGCGGCTCGGCCTGCTCGAAGCCCGGGTCTAGGCATGCGAGGTATCAGGGCGATCGGCTGGCTCTGGGGCCCACTTCGTGGCGTTCGCGGTCGATCGTGCGGGCGACGACGAGGACAAGGGCACCGAGGCGGTCCAAGCGCTCGAGTCCGAGGCCAAGCACAGCGACCCGGCCACCTACGCGCTGTTCTACGAGGAAGCCATGCGGGCGATCGACCAGCAGCGGCAGACGCTGGCCGACGTGCGCGCCCGTGCCGGCGTTCTCCTCTCCGGTCTCGTCCTCGCGGCTTCGTTCATGGCGTCGGCGTCTGTGCGCGACCAGGTCAACGTGGCCGGCGTGTTGGCGACCGTGTTCTTTATCGCTTCGACGGCGGTGCTCGTCGCCCTCTTGCGCGCCAAGCGCGGCTGGCGGTGGGGTGTCGATCTCCAGCTGGTGCTCGGGACCTACATCGAGGGGGATCCGCCGGCGACGCTGGCGGAGATCCATCGCTCCCGCGCCTACTACGTGGCGTACGACGACCTGCCGAAGAACGAGGACAAGCTCGACGCGATGCACGACCTGTTCGGCCTGGCCTCGACCTTCGGGGTCGCGGCCGTCGTGTTCTGGCTCATGGCGATCGCACAGCAGGGAGGGCCAGCCTGATGGGGAGCAAGCAGCAGCCGAAGACGCAGCCCGGGCCTGCGAAGCCGAGTCGGCCGACGACGACCCGGACCATCCGTGAGGGCGAGCAGGGCCCGCCCACGCGCGACACACCGCTTCGTGAGCCCGGCCGGTGAGCAAGGACCAGCCCACGAACGACCGGGAACAGATGGTCAAGCGGGCACCGACGCCGCCGTCCCGACCGTCGCCCACCAAGAAGACGACTGCGGGCCAGAACCCGCCCAAGACGAACCCCGGGGAGCGCAAGCCGTGAGCAACGACCAGTCGAAGCCCAGCCAGCCGGCACCCACTGAGCCCGCGAAGCCTTCGCGCCCGAGCCCTACGGTGGAGCTCCGCAAGGGCGGGACCGAGACGCCGCCGTGGGTGAAGGACCCGGGCGCCATCAAGAAGGCATGAGCCCTCGCAAGGCGGCGACGCCCGCGTCCGAGCCGGCCAAGAAGCCGTCACGGCCGACCCCCACGACCACGCAGAAGCGGGATCCCAAGGGCCGGCGGTCGGTGCAGTCCGATGGCTGAGAAGGAGCCGGCCAAGGCGCCGGCTCCGCCCTCACGACCGTCACCGACCGTCACGCAGGCGCGGGGCGAGCCCGACAGCGGGGCGGTCTCCCGGCCCGCTCCCCGCACGACCGAGACACGGACTCTGACGCGCGAGGGGTCGAAGGGGCGCTAGGCCGCCAAGCGGACTTCCTCGAGCTCGTCGGCGTCGTGCTCGGGTCAGGGATGCCCGCCAGGATCGGGTGCTGCCGCGAGCACCGGCGACCCGGCTATGCCCACAACGCGGTCGAAGAGGACCTCGTCGCCCCGGGCCACGGCGACCCCGAGCATCCAGCCCCACGATTCGAGCGCGATGATCGCGGACTCACCGCGCGACCGCTCGTCCTCGGGCAGGTGCCGGAAGCAGAACTCCTGGAAGTCCGACCGATCCGCTGGCACGGCCGCGGCCCAGGCGTAGTGCGTTCCCTCGGCGACCTCGGCAGGGTCGTCGTTCCGCCAGGACGCGCCCTCGAACGAGAGGTGGTGGAGCCACCGCCAGTCGCTGGCGGTCGCGAGCGGCTGCGAGGCGAGCACGCGCGCGAGGCCCATGCGCTCGTAGTCGCTCAACCCCTCAAGCGCCCCGGCAAGCGCGGTAGCGCGTGTCCTCACACGCTCGCGGATGAGCGGGTCAACCCTCCTGCGCATCAGCACCTCCAACCTCATTTGGCCACGCCATCGTCGTGCGACAGGCGCCCCGTGTCGATCCTCCGATCGTCCCGCTCCCGGTCGGTCATGCCGGCGCCTCCTGGTCCCTGCGCCATGCGGGCTGGTGGCGAGGGGAGTTGATCGCCCTGTCGTCGTTTGCTTTGCACGAGATCGTCACTGGGACAGGTTTGAGGACAGGTTCGTGCGGTCACGCCAGAGCTCGTCGTGCGGCGTGCCGTCGAGGAGCGCGAGACTCGCCGGGGGATGGGTATCTCGCTGCGATCGATCCGCCACTCGGCGCCGCCCCCGGCCGCGTATGGGCGATCGACCGGAGCAGAGCGGGAGGTTGAGGCAAGCGCTTCCAGTGGGGAGAAGCCTGCCTGCGCGGCCCGCGCCCGAGCGGTATTCGCGCATCTGGCGTCGGTTCCCAGCGAGGGCGAGCGTGATGTAGACACCGTGGGCGTTCGTTCAGCAGAGTGGTGAGCGATGATTGACGTCGGTGTCCACCCGCAGAACTCGACGCGGTGTACGGACGGTCGCACATTCGGGGCAGGCGGACCCGAGACGCCGGGGAGGGCACGGTGACGACAAGCCAGCATGCGGCAGCGGCGGCATGGATCACGATCTGGCAGCGGGAGACGTTCGCTCCCTCGTGGTATCGGGACGCGGCTCGTGAGTGCAGTGTCGAGGGACGAGACGCGCGTCGCCGCGAGATCGTTCTGGCGGCGTGCCTCGCAGAGAGCTACCTCTACGAGTGGTTTCGAGATCACGTCGTTCCCGACGACGAAGCTGCGCTGCTGCAGTGCTTCCCGGCAGCGAACCGGCGCCGGTCGCTTGCGGACCGATGGAAGCATGCGGTGAAGACCGCGGTAGACCAGACGTGGCTCGCCGGTCCTGCCGACTTCAGCGGCCCCGGCTGGGCGGATCTGCTGAAGTTGATCGAGTATCGAAACGGCCTCCTGCACGCTGGCGCGAGCCGACCCGTGAGCGTGCGACCGCCCTCACAGGTCGATCCTCCGGTGCCGACCGCGAGCACACTCGACACCCTCGCGGCCGGATGGGCCCTCGACGTGGTGATTGCCGAGATCCGCAGACTCCACCATTTGGCAGGCACTGCCACGCCGGCGTGGCTCATGCCTTTCTAGGCAAGTGAAGCAGGATTCTTCAGGTTCATGGCATGGATGACCGATTGCGTCAGGCAGTCCCGACGGATGTCGCCGACCTCGTCGACGGGCGCGTACTCGCCTGGTTCGAACGATTGGGAGGTGACGGGTGGATCCCCCTCTCGCTAAGGTTCGGCGGATCAATCACTGGAGGCGTGCACTCGGCGATCGCCCCGATCGCGTACCGGCCAGAGGCGCTCGCGTCGCCCGAGTGGGATCTCACCCACGGCATGCACGGACCCGGCTTCGTCCAGGAGGGCGCCTCAGGTGCGCGCGTGGCGCGGTACGTGACGCTGCCGACGGCGCCGGTTGAGCCGATCTTGCTCGATCGCGCATGGGACGGACTGCGTCCGGGGCATCAGGAGCTCACCGAAGAGTTCCGGCTGTTCCACAACCTCTGGCCGGATACCGGAGGCCGGCTGTTCACCTTTGACGGCGCCGGCAACGCGGTCGAGGCCGCCCAGGTTGACGGCACCGGCACTTGGGTCCGTACCGCGCTGGTCCGCCAGTATCTGGCTGCCCGCCAGATGGACTTGCTTCTCTTTGTTGACGCGGGCGCTTACGGCGTCCCGGAAGATGGCCTCCCACTCCATACAGAGTCGAAGACGGAGGTGCTCTGCGCCCGCTTCGACGCCCGGGTCTTCGCCGGCGATGGACTGGCGCACCTGCTCGGCACGCGGGTGATCGCACCCGGCCCGATCGAGTCCTGCGGGATCTGGCCCTTCGATGAGCATGCGGAGGAGTACCCGGCATTCATCATCGGTGCCACCGAGAGCGGCGAGCCGATCCGCGCTTCCTGCAACCCCCGACTCCTGGCGAACGGATTCGGCGCGAACCCGGGCCAGCCCGACTACCTCACACCCGTTCACTTCCGCCGGGACGTCCTCGCCAAGTACTACGATCGCCCGGACATCTTCACTGTGGAGGATGGATATCTGCGGTGCGCTGCACGATGGGGACTGCGTATCGATAACGACGCCGCGGACATCGTCAGCGTCTGGCTCGGCGACCTGGGCGAGTACTTGCCAGAGGAGGAACGTCCCTACTGGCTGGCCTTCAACATCCCGCCGGACGGCCCGATGAGCGAATCCGCCATCCGGCGCCAACTCCTTGGCCAGTTCGCCGACTCCCAGTCAGCCGACCTCCGGTTCAGGTCCCTGTACCGGCGTGTCGTCCGGCGGTGGCAGGAGGTCTTCGGATGGCCACTCTACCTTCCGCCGGAGCCTGGGGACGCGCGCCTGCTCGAGGGGGTCAGGCGTCCCCTGCACGATGCCGACACGGAGTTCGAGGAACTCGTCCTGGTGTTGACCCGCCTCGTCGTAGATTCGCTCAACGAGCGCGAACTCGTCCGTGAGATCGGCCCCGGCCTCATGGACGAGAGGGGGATCAGCAAGCTCGAGCGTTGGCTGACCGCGCAAGCCTATGAAGAGGTGTCACGTGACATCACGTTCCTGAAGGGGCTGCAGGCGATCCGCTCCCAGGGTGCGGCGCACCGCAAGGGCTCCGAGTGGGACCAGACGCTTACCAGAGTGCTTGGCGGGAAGCGTGGGGTCGAAGCGGGCGACGAACTGCTCCAGCGTGCTGTCGCGATGCTCACGGGGCTGCTCGACCTGGCCGAGCACGCGCGTCCGCCCGCCATTGGGTCAGCCGGCGATGAGGCAACCAGCGGCTGAAACGAGCGTGTCGCAGCATCACGTGTGTCCGACAAGCGCGTGCTCTGCGAGCTGCTCCCGCCGCAGGCATTGCGGTGCGGTGAGAGGTACTGCCAGGTCCCCGGCTCGATTGATGCCCGAAACTCGCCGCGGCCGGTCGCCGCCGGTCGATCAGGTCGCGCCCGGTCCGAAGATCATGTCGTAGAGGCGGCCGTCCGCGAGCGAGGCGTACTTCGGTGGGGCTACACGGCGCAAGGTCCCGTGCAGCATCTCGAAGGCGCGGATGTCGGCGCCAACCTCCTCGAGGACGTCGATCCACTGGTCGGAATCGAGCGGCGGGCGGATCCTCAGGCGGCCGCGGACCTGAGAGTCCAGCGCCGGCCCTATCTGCCCGTAGGTGACAAGCATCACGGCCTTGCTGATGCCGACGCACGACGCGCTGCCCGTGACCGTGAGGCCGGCGAACACGGCCCACAGGTCGCGCAGCGCGCGGGTCTGCTCGGCCGAGCGGAGGTTGATCCACGACAGCCCGAGCGGCCGCAGCGCTTCGACCGGCCCCGCTGCGCTGGCCAGCAGGTCTTCCAGGTACGGGGCGGCGTGCCGGCCCTCGGACCGCGTCCGGCGCATGGGGTGTGGCCTTGTGGCCTGCCAGCGCCGCAGGATGAGTCCGAGAGTGGCGGGGCGATCGGATTTATGCGTCGCGACCCATTCGGTCCAGTCCGTGACGTACTCGGGGCGGAAGCGCGCGAGCGCGTCCCGGACCTCGTCGGGCGTCATGGACGAGAGCGCCCTGACGGGTCCCGTCACGCTGCCGGCTCCTTCGCATGCCACGCCGTCGGCTGGCTCCGGGCCCGAACTGCCTCCATCGATCGCCTAGCCGAGCGCGGCGACCGCGTCGTCGACGAGGACGGCCCAGTGACCCCAGGCGTCGACGAGCGCGCCCGCGATCATCAGGCGCCACGCCGGGATGTCGGTCCACCACGCGTCCGGTGACTTGATGTGCCGGTAGACGGGCCAGTACGCGCCCTTCCGGTAGGTGGCGCCGTCGCGCGTGAGCACCGCGGGGTCGGCCTTATACCGCGCTCGGAACGCGGCTTCGATCGCTGTGCCGGCGTCAGTCTGGTGCGCGGTCCGAACGCCGACGTAGGGGAGTGACGCGCCCTTCCAGAGCCCCGCCGGGTCAACCTTTCCGTCCCACCCGAGCGCGATCCCGACATCGGGGATGCCCGGCGCCGTCCGGCACCATGCGTCGCGGTAGAGGACGGGCGCCCGGAAGGTCTCGCCCTTCACCTGCTCGCCGACGCGGACGTCTTGGCCTGCCACTCGCGGGTCGGCGGCGATCTCGAGCCCGAGCCTCTGGAGCGTCTGCTCGACGGCGTCGAAGACCTCGGACGAGAGCGCGGCCCAGTCGCGCAGTTGCACCTCGTGCTCGAGGAAGAAGAGCAGGCGCGGGTCGTCCAGCGCGCTCGCGGGCTCAGGCTGCTCCGTCATCGAATGCCCCCATCTCGTTGCTGATCGTGAACTGCTCGGCTCGCCCGACAAGTGCGTCGAGCGAGGCGAGGTACTGGAGCACGGCGAGCGATGCCAGCGTCGCCGCCTGGCCCTTGGAGACCTGCGCCACCAGCGCTGCGAGCGAGCGGTAGGAGAGGCTCCGCCAAGCCTCAGCCGCCGCCCGGCTCTTCGTCTGCCGGGGCGGGTGGCCGTCGAGCGTGAGCAGGAGGAACCGTACGTCCGAGACGCCGTCGGACCAGAGCTGGTAGAGGTCCTCGCATTGCGCCTCGCTCTCGTCGGACCACACCTTGTTCTCGATCACGAGGGTCGTCCGGCCGACTGTCACGATGACGTCGGCGATCCGGTGCTCGCGTGGCACCTCCCGGTCGACGCGGGCGCGGCTGGTGGGCGGCTGCGGCTCGTCGGGCCAACCGGCGGCGAGAATCGCGGACAGGACACGGTCGCCGAGCCCGTGGCGCGACGTCGGGTCGAGGAGCCAGGCGACGACGTTGGAGTGCACGAGCTCGCTGTCGACCACTCGTGCGACGCGCAGGAGATCCGACGCGCCGGACACCCACCGGCCATCGGACCGTAGCCGCTCCTCCTGCGCCTGCATGGCCTCGTAGACGACGGGCCAGCCGCTGGCGTCCCCGGCGCGTGCTGTCCGCGGCCCGATGGCCGCCCAGGCGTCTGCCATCGACGCGAACAGCTGCTGCCAGCCGTCGGTTCCGCCCATCGCATCCGCCGCCGTCCCCACCTGATCATCATCCCACCCGCGGACTGGCGTTGGACCGGCATGCTGCACGATCGCGAGCACCGTCGCACCACGACGGGTGCGGCAGGCGACCTCGGAAGGGGCGATCCCGTCCAGGGGTCGCCGACGCTGGCCCTCGCCGCTCGCCGACCCGTGGGTCGCATCATAGCGTGGAGGGACATGACCCTTCGCGGCATGATGTCGCGGTGCCTGACGACGAGGTCCATCGTGTCCACGACCCCACGCTTCCGCTCGCGATCCGGTATCGGCTGGCATTCCTGGCCGGTGCCGTCGAGGCTACGCACGACGCCCGGTTGACAGCCGACCAACCTCGAGCGCGTGATGCGCCGGTTTCCGGGCGACCCGGACTGGATCCTCAGCCGGCGCCACCGAGTCGAGGAGCGTCCCGATGAGCCCAAGCAGCGTCGCAATCGACAGGGCGGCGGCCGTGGATCTCGTCCTCGCCCGACTCCGTCGCGCTGGCAGCGCCGCAGAGCTCGCGCCACCGCGGACGAAGAATGCGGACGTTCTGGTGCTCACCGGGGGTCAGCTGAGCCGGCGCGTCAAGGTCAAGTACCGGAAGTCGGGACCGCGCGGAGGCTGGCTCTTTCAGGCCTCGCACGAGGACGTGCGCGACGACGACCTCGTCTATGCACTCGTGGACCTTGAGCCGGATGAACCTGCCGTCTACGTGCTCCCAGCGCAGGTTGTGGCAGATGCACTGGCCACCTCGCACGGCACGTGGCTGGATACGCCCAGCCGAGGCTCGCATCCGCATCGGGACAACCCGATGCGACAGGTGATGCGCACCTATTCGTTTCCCGTCCCCGGTTTTGAGCCTGACTGGCTGGACCGGTACCACGAGCGATGGGACCTCGTGCTGGGAGAGGCGCGACTAGCAGCCTCGCCGACGGCAGATTCACCAGGTGCAGTGGGTCGTCCCGCCGCCGCCGGCGGCGCGTACCGACGACCCGATGAGAACGTTCGCTCGAAGCCGCGGGATCCCTTCGCAATCGACCCTGACGAGGTCGATCGCGGCCTGAAGGGCCATCGCAGGACGCAGAACGCCCTCTTCGACTGGCTGGCGACCCGGGGCGTTCTGGGGCTCTCGCCTGATGGCATCGCCAACTACGACATCGCCTGGCGAGAAGGCGGGCGGATGTTCGTCGGCGAGGTGAAGAGCTTGACCGTGAATAACGAGGCGATGCAGCTCCGGCTCGGGCTCGGCCAAGCCCTCCACTACGCTGAGATGCTTCGCGACGCCGGCGAGCCACAGGTTCAGCCGGTACTCATCGCCGAGCACGAGCCTACGGACGGACGCTGGCTCCGCGTATGCGATCGCGCTGGCGTCATCCTCACGTGGCCGGGTGGATTCGACAAGCACCTCACTGACCGGTAAGCGGCGGCGACTACGGGAGATCGATGGCGATGGCCATCCGGTCCTTGCGCAATCGCCATCAAGCCGGTCACGATCGGTGGCGTGACAGCACCCGAGGCTCCCGCCGCCACCGCCGGCAGCGACATCCGCGCCCGTCTCGCGGGGCTCGCCATCGAGTGGGAGCACCGCTACGGAGTCGCGCCGCCGATCACGAGCGCGATCTCGGAGTACGACGCCGCGATGCTCCTCGGGCTGTCGGACGACGAGTACGCGTCGTCGTGCGTCGGCCGCTCCGCGGTCACGCCCGGCACCGACTTCGTCCATCGGGGGATCCGGTATCAGGTCAAGGCGAACCGGCCCAGCGGGAGAGCGGGCTCGACCGTCACCATCATCTCGAAGCCGCGGAACCTCGGGTTCGATGTCCTGGTGTGGGTCCTCTACCGGCCCGACTTCTCGTTCGACGAGGTGTGGACTGTCGACGTCGCGACCTTCGAACGCGAGCTACATGGCCTGACGTACCTTCGGCCCGTCCAACTGCGGGCGGTTGGCTCGCGCCTCTACCCTCGAGGGATCGGATGACGGCAGGATTGGACTGGCCCTCGCTGCTGGGCCGCTATCGAGTGCCAACTCGGCTCGCGACCCGCGCCCGCCGGGCCGGGTTCACAGTGCTGGCCGCCGGCGACGTCCTGGTGATCACGCCCGATTCGACCGGCCGCCCCCGCCACCTCACCCGCCCGGACTTCGAGCGCAGCGTTCCCCTGCTCGGGGGCGCAGGACGAGGCGAGGTCAACGAGGCGTCGCGCAACTCGAGCTACGTCGAGGCGATCCTCCTCGACGTCCGTCGCTAAGCAAGGGGGGCGATCGCGCCGTGCTTCGATCTCCGGTCCCCCGGCCGCCCCGACCGCCCCTGGACGGTCGCGCGGCTGCAGCCTACTTGCGCCTCCTCGAGGGCGTCGGCGGCGCCGCCCCCCGCATCGGCCCCGACAGGGCGCTTGCGTCCCACTGGCCCTTCGTCGGCTCCAACTACCGGGGCCTCATGATCGCGGGCCAGGCGCTCGAGCGGTGGGACTCGCCCGAATCGACCGCGGTCTGGCCCATTGGCGAGGCGCAGACGAAAGTGGGCCGCGAGCGCGTGTTGCGCGGGACGCAGGCGTGGGCGACCCGCGAGCGCGAGCCAATCACCGAGGCGATGCGCCACGGCAACCGGAAGGGCACGCCGTTCTGGACCTTCTCGCAGCGGGCCGCCGAGCAGCTCGAGCCCGACGCGGGCGGCCCGTGGCTGTCGCGCTACGCCTGGTGGAACCTCTACCCGATCGGGTGGCAAGACCGGCATGGAACGCCCACCGGCGACCTGCACGCCGCCCAGACGCCGTTCGTCGCGGACCTCTTCTGGGCCGTCGCCGAGGAGCTCGAGGTCAAGCGCCTACTGCTCGTCTCGGGCAAGGACTGGTGGTGGAACGCCCGCGAGCTGCTCGGGCTTCAGGAGCTCACGCCGGGGTCGATGCCCGTCATCGCCGCGGGCAGGGTCCGCGGCGTCTCGGTGGTGGCGACCTACCACCCGGGGGCGCACATCAAGGGCGGAACGCGCGTCGGGTTCGCCTCGGCTGCCGTCGACGCAATGCGGTCGCTGGACCGCTGACGATCTACATCTTTGGCCCGCCGCCCACGCTGGACCCCGAGGGGCGTTGCGCCGGGTCTCGTCCGGGAGCTCGTATGGGCATCGATAGCGCATGACCCCACCGGGCCGCGACACTGGCATGGACCCGCGCGTCACCCGGTTCCTCCTGCTGACCCTCGAGGGCCACGATCGGCGCGCTGCGGTCAGGCTGGCGGGAGTGCCACCAGCGCTCCTCAACCGATGGCTCGCCAAGGGACGAAACCGCGCTCGGTACGAGGAGGCACGAGCAACCGGGGTGGCGATGCATCCTGAAGTCGGCCTCTATGACGCCTTCGACCGGGTCGCGACTCGCGACGACATGCCGGTAGTGCGCGACCGGCCCGCGCCTCCCCGGAACTGCCAAGTCTTCGACAGGGACGGCGCTCGGTGCCAACGGGTCACCAAGCGCGGATCGGACATCTGCCGCTGGCACGAGGCGGATCGGCACTGGGAGGATGTCCTCGCGGGCAGGGCGCAGCCCCCGTCCGGCGTGACCCTCCGTGAACGATGCCGCGAGAGTTCCTCCGGGAAGCCGCACTGCGGCCAACCTGTAATCCGTTGGTTCCACGTCATCATCACGGGCCGGCCGCAGGGTGATCTCCATGTCTACCCGGATTGGTGCCGGCGCCATTCGGACGACGAGAAGTACCGGAAGAGCGAGATCGACCGGCTCACCGCACCGAGCGCAGATGAGGCGATCTGCGAGGCATGCACACACCGCTTCGCGTTCGTGGCCTCGCGGGCTCCCGCGATGTGTCCCGAATGTGCTTGCGAGGCCGATCGACGCGCTTGGGCAGCGAGCAACGACGAATAGGACGAGCCGAGGTCCGTACCCTCGCGGACACCGCCTGTTCCCTCGCGAGGGTTGACCAGCAACCTGGGACCGCCTCCAGCGCGTGGAGCGGCGTGCGCCGTCGAGCGTCCCGCGCGGCGTTGCCAAGAGTGCCCTGATCTCCGCCCTGTAAATCTTGCCCGTGAGCGTCACGCTATGGAGGGCGCTCCTGGGCGACCCTTCGGCATGCCCCCACGTGTGGCGGCGGGGTCGCGCGACTCAGGTCCACGACGTACCCGTGTGGTGCTGGATGCGGCGAGCGGCACGCGCCGCGCCTCGATCCGTACACCGCGGTCGGCGAGCCAACTCTCGTCTCGCGAGGCCGGTCGAGCCAGGGAAGATGCGGGAGCGAGTCGGCCAAGCTGAGCGAGCCCAACGGAGATATCCGCGGCGACAGAGCGTGGCGACAAGCCGCCGGCGCGCCGCGGTGCGAACAGACCCGCCAGGTCGGCCGTTCGAGCGAGCCGGTGGTACCGCTGTGCGCGGAGGTACGCCCGGGCACCCGTTGGGATCACGCGCAGCGATCCGCCGACGACGACCCCTGAACCATCGGGCGAGACCGACAAGATGCGCAGACGCGCGATGTCGCCGACGGAAAGCCCGACGATGTGTAGGGTTGTTGCCGCCGCGATCCATGGGTCCAGGATCGCGTCGAGGCACGACCAGCTCACAGCCTCGCGTTCAGGGCTATGGCAGATACCTCGGTAGCGGACCGGATCGGCCAGCACGGCGTATCCGTACGAAGCAAGCGCCAGGCTCAAGCCGAGGAGGCTGTCCTGCCATTCGGACGCGAACCGCAGGTCGTCGACGCAGCTGCGGACGATTGCGCAGATGCTTCGCGACCGGCGCGTGGTTCGGCTGAGCTCGGCGTGCGCGATTGCCCATGCCAGGAGGAACAGGCGCCCCGTCGCCTGTTGCCGAACAACGACTTCACGCAGCGCGGGGGGTAGCGCCTCGTCGTGGCTCACGTCCCCAGGACCCCGTCTCTCCGGCGTCACGTTCGCGGCGAACTCGGCCCACGGAACATCCACGGCCCAGCCATCGACTTCGGCCGTGCTCCCATGTGCCGGTTCGGGGTAGACGAGCCAGACGCGCGGTACGGCCATGTCGAGCACCGGCACGAGGCGATCGAGGAGCACTCGCGGCAACCACTCGGCGTGGAAGAGGACGAGATCGCTCACCTCCTGGGAACGCAGCCGCGCCACGAGCAATTCGAGTGCATCGGACTCGGCAATGGCGTCCGAGCTCGTCCCGATGTCCGCGCCACGTTCCGAGAGGATCGCCCACACGACTGGGACGAGGGTCGTTGGCGCGGGCGGCGTGATGACGGTCGCCAAACGCGACCCGGCCGGAGCAGGCGTGAGGTCGCCACTGGGTCTGCCCGGTCCGTTCGCCCACGTTCGATACACGGTCACCGCCAACTCCCGGTGAGGGCGCCGAGCGTTGCCGCGGCCACCTCTTCGGTGATCGTCGTGACCCCCGCATCCTCCATGTACGTCTGGGCGACGAGCAGGACGTTCTCCCAGCGGCGAAGAACGTGCTCCGCGTACTCGGCGTTGATCGAGTAGAGGAACTCCGGCGGCGCAGTCTTGAAGAGCGCGTGATACCGCTCGATCCAGTCGAGCCAGTCTGCACCGAGCACCGAGAACTCAACGCGCAGGGAAGCCCGGGTGTCGAACTCCGGTGTGAGCTTCTCGAGGGCCGCGGGCGCGATGGCGCCGAGGACGAGCCCCCAGTTCACCTTGTGGTCGTGCAGCCATCGGAGGTGCCGAAGCGCGGTGCGGTTCATCAGGTACGCCTCGTCGATCACGAGAACGAAGGCTCGCTCGCCGATGATCTCGTCGCGCAGCTTGAGCAGCAGCTTCATCCCACGCGCCGACGTGTCGGTGCCGGTGAGCTCTCGGTATAGGGCGACCGCGACCTCGTGCCCCGCGGCGCGGTCCGCGAGCCGGATGTAGAACCCCTGATCACCAAGACATTCCACGAGGGCATAAAGCGCGACCGTCTTGCCGGTCCCGTACGGCCCCCACACGAGCATCGTCCCGCGAGTCCGAAGGAGCCGGAAGCCGTAGTCGAGGACGAGCTGGTGGTCCTCGGTCTCCAGGATCTGGACGCCATGAGGCACGGCGAGCTGCTCGATCACCGGACGCGGACCCGGGCAAGCTTGAGAGCCGCGCAACGACTGGCCAATCGCTTGCCCGCGGCCTCCTTTCGCGGACCGACCGGGGGTTCCACTGGTTCGGAAGCCGCGGGCTCCGCGGCGTGGTCGTCGACGGGCTGCGTGGGGAGGGCGTCATTCACCAGGCGTGACCCCTTCCGCACCTCTTCCTTCGCGAGCCTGAGGATTCGACGAGCATCACGGCCGATGAAGGCGTTACGGACATCCGCGGCAACGCGCTCCTGTTCGGTCAGATCGGCGTGGAACGGGGCATAGCCGATGTAGCGCTCGCGAGCGTCGCCAAAGAGGGCGAGCGTGCGTGGCCCCGGCAGATGGCGGACGCACACGACGTCGCGAACGTCGAGGCGTCGGTCGGGATCGGCAGGGATCGGCTCTCGGTAGCCATCGAGAAACAGGCCGGCGCCCTGCCGGATGCGAGTGCCTGCCGGGATCGCGAAGTCCCACGCGAGGGCCGGGTCGAGGAACCGGGCGCGGGGTGCCGCGACGGCGTTCCAGCGCGCGAGGCTGGTGGTCTTGAAGACGGGGTGGATGTGGGTCGAGCGGAAGGTGTCCATCCAGAGGAAGATCGCGAGCCGGATCTCCGCCACCGTCGGCAGCTCTTCGCGGGCGACTCGATGTGCCGGCGACCCCTGTCGATCGCCGACCCACGCGCTGGGAAAGCGGCTCCCGAGGAACCCCGCGAGCTGGCTCAGGAAGCCCTCCTGGATAGAGCGGAACGAGCGCTCCTCGTCCGCCTTCTCCTGGGGTACGTGCGGCTTGCCGTACGCCGGGATGATCTTCGCCCCCGTATGAAGCCGCCGCCAGTGCTCGGACAGGTAGATGCTCGCGCGGTCGGTCAGGTTCGTGTCGCACAGCCCGCCGATCCTCGGGTTGATCGGATCGCCGCTCCCCACGCCCGTGAGCGTTCCAGCGAGGACTGCGGCGGCGAGTTGGGCGTTCGGGACGCCGACGAACAGCTCGCAATTGAGGTGCATCCGCGCGCCGGGCGACCAACTGACTTCCAGATGGAGCTCTTCGGTGGTCTTCCCGCCCGTGTCGAGGCGCGCTCGCATCGGGATGTGCACGGTGTCCTGCGTGTACAGCTCGAGTGGATCGGTGATCGGGCGGATCTTCGTCGGAACCCAGTACTTGATCGCCTCGCTGCCGTAGCGTGCCGCGATCAGTACCGCAGGGTCTCCGTGGCGAGCCAGGCGGTCACAGAAGGCGTCATAGCTCTTCCCGAACTCGGCGCCCAGCTGGGCATGGGTGGCCAAGCGGTTGCCGTGATTCGCGGCGAGGAGCGTGTACACGCGATCGTCCACGGCCGGCTTGGGCGGTCGGCCACTCTCGAACTCCTTCTCGGTGCGTTCAACCTGCTTGACCGACCGTCCGATGAGGATCGCGTACTCCGCGCGCTCGTCCCGGGTTAGGGGTCTCTTGGCCGGGATCTCGCGCGACAGCTTGAACCCGCGCAGTTGCTCGTACCGCATTGACCGGTCGTGATTGTGCCGCTTGCTCGACGCCCCGGACGGCCACTGGGCGTCACTTCGCACTTGGATCCTCACGGCCGCGCCCCGACGTAGCCTCGGCGGCCCTCGAACCAGAGCTCGGTGTCCTCGAGCAGGACGGATCGGCCGCCGGGGCGAAAGAGTCGCGAGCGCCGCGGCGCGGCGACGTAGAGCAGTCGGACGCCGATGAACTTCGAGCCCCACCGTCCGACACCTGCCTCGACGTACCGGTCGAGCTGGTCACGTGTCGGCCCGGGGCCGAGGTTCCCCGGTCGAAGGGCAGTCTTGATCTCGTCGTAGAGGTGCGCGCCATCGGCGACGCGCACCCAGTGCTGATCGACTCGCGCGCCGGGTCCGAGAACCTCCTCGACGCCCACGAGGCGCCAGTCGCGTGTGGGCAGCATGTAGCGGCCGTAGGAGGCCGCGAACGCCGCGACCATCAGCCGGGTCGCTCGCCCTCGGTTCCTGTTGTCCGTCGGTCGGTCTTGAAGGTCTGCCGTCGCCGCGGCCCAGGTCAGGTCCGCGATCTTCGCCTCGTCGAGTTCCTGGCCCTCGCGAGCGACGAGAGCGCACAGGCGATTCACGCGGGTCCCCAGGTCCAGCTTCTCGTCAGGGATCAATCGTCACCTCCTGTGGAGCGCTGGATGGCGGCGTCCAGCAGGTCGAGCGGGTCTCGGACCTCGAGCGCTTCCCGAGTGAGCGGAGACACGAGCCGGACAGCCAGGAACCGGCCCGGCCACCGTGCCCGGCCGAGCGCGAGCCCTCGCAGCACGCGATCCCGGACCGCCGAACGCCGGAGCGAGAGGGCGATGTCATCCACCAGGACGTCTGCGCGAACGCGACCGAGGTCATCGACGAACAGCAGGTCGACAACGCGCTTGCCGATAGCGGTTGGCGGCTCGACCAGCCGCCACGGCGACGCTGGACAGAGGTGGACGACGTACTCGGTGAGCCAGTCAGGGCCAAGCGGGCCCTCTGACCCCCCGCGCTCGGGAGCGTGTGAACCTGGTTGGGCCCCGTCACCCTCGGTGGGGCCGTTTCGGTCGGACATCGCGGAGCGGATTCCGCGCCTCGTTGCGGCCGAATGCCATCGGACGGAACGGGGAAGGTTCGAGCCTGAATCCACGCCAGAGCGTGGTCGCGTGCTGTCCATGCTGTAGCAGGCTGAAGGGCTCGGGCGGCGGCCGCGACCCAGCAACGAGGGCTATGGGCCACGCCTTTTCCCCGAGGCGGTCGCTGAGGGCGGCCAACCTGACATGCCGCGACGCAGGGCACGAGCCGTAGTACCAGCGTACTGCCGCCGCCGCCCGCCGCCCAAGCAGCGAGACCTCGCAGGCGAAGCGACCGGCTTGTCCAGCTGCCCACTGATGGCCGCGACGTGGCCCGCAGGCGCATGGAGCGCGTGACACGTCTGAAGGGCACGTCCGCATCCACGGACTGCCTGGCGGGGCCGCGTCGTGGGCCCGCTATGCGATCAGGTACCCCTGGCATCTCTCACCGACATGACGAAGAAGGCGAGCACATCGAACGACAGCCGCGGGCCATCGTCGATGGCGTTTGCTCCGCCATCTCCCGTCTTGCCCGTGTTTCCGATCCCGGGAGTCGTCCGGCGAACGTTGACTCCCCGTCGCTCCGCACCTTGCGTACGGTCATCACATGGCCGAGCGGATGTCGACCGAAGCGGCCGCACGCGAGGTCGGAGGTTCCGAGACGGCGACCCGATATCGGACACCGGTCTTGTCCGCCCCGTGTGACCATGACGCGTGACCCCTGGACAGCGCCGGACTGGGCTCAGCGATCGCGCTCACGAGCGTCGTCGAGCACGTACAACCGACGGAACGCCGCGAGGTCATCCCGATGGATGCGATAGGTCGGTCGCGCGCCGGTCAGGAGCACGCGGCTGATCAGTCGGCCTTCCTCGATTTGCGTTCGGACCCAGCGCGCAGTAACGCCGCCAATCTCGCGAGCTGCTTCTTCGGTCGACACCCATTCATCCATGCCGCTGATGCTGGCTAACGCCGCCGGAAGAGCAAGCGAAGCGGGGTTGGCCGGCCGCGTGGTCGGGAACAACGGGCATGACGGGCCTGATCGGAACGACCGTGTCGACGCCACCCGGTCGTCATGGTTGGCTGCCGCCTGCACAGGAGCCCGAGCAGGAGGCAGCACGATGAAGGCAGGGGTCGATGGCGATCGGCCGATCCGGCAGGAGCACCCAAGGCGCCGCGTTTGCGCGCGGCGGCCCGCGACAAGGTCGCACGCTACGCCGACGTCCATCCGCCATGAGCCGCCACCGCTCATCGCGTCTCCTGCCCGGTACTCCTGGGCAACGCTCCAGCCGACGCTGCCGATCGACCACGACGCGCTGCTTGGCGAGGTGGTCCGCGCTCTGCGGCTCGGCGCGGGCCTCACATGCGAAGAGGCAGGGCGGCGATCCGGCCTTGGACCGAGCCGCGTGGCTGGCCTGGAGGAAGGCGATGGCCTCCTCCTGTTCACCGACGCGATCCCGCTCGCTGCGGCGCTCGGGTCGAGCCTCTCAACCCTCGCGCGCCTGATTGAGCGCGCAGCCGCCGCGCCGATCGATGGTGGCGATGCCACGGGGAGCAGGGCGTGACGGCTGAAGACGTGACGCGCACCCCGGCGATCGACGGCGCCGAGGCCGTCCGGGAGCTCATCGAGCGCTGCCGGTTCTCGGGCACGCGAGTGGGCTGGGACGACATCGTGGGCCATGCGCCCGCGAAGCGGGAACTGCACATCGTCGCGGCCCAGATGCGCCGCCAGTCGGTGGCGGAGCGTCTCGGAATCCGGCTCGTTGCGGGGGTCCTCATCACTGGACCGGCCGGATCCGGCAAGACGCTGCTGGCAAAGGCGCTGGGCGGCGAAGTCGAGCGTCCCGTCTACGTCATCCCCGCCTCCGAGGCCGACGCGACCCTCGTCCGGCGGGTGTACGAGGCCCTCGCTGAGGAGCAGTGCGTCGTCGTGTGGGACGAGGCCGACGTCCTGCTGCGGTCTCGACGCCACGTGGGCGACTCCGCGGGCAAGACCGTCGCCGCCTTCTGCTCGGCGCTCGATGGCGTGTCGCCGATCACGGGGCCGATCACGGTGTGCCTCACGGCTGAGCCCGAGTACATGCTCGACCATTCCGCCCTGCGTGCCGGTCGGCTCACCACGCACATCACCCTGATGCCACCCGATCGCGCCGAGCGCCGGGCGATGTGGGAGCTCTATACGGGCCAGGTGCCCACCGCAGGGACGATTGATCTCGACAAGGCAACGGATCGCTCGGTCGGGATGACCGGGGCTGATATCGCGTCGATCGTCATGGTGGCGCTCGGGCTGTCACTGGTCGATGGCACGGATGCCCTCCGGCAGGACCTCCTCGACGAGGCGATCCTGCGGCGCAACCGCGTCGAGGAGCGGCCTCCGCGTCGCCCTGCGCAGATCCGGCGCGCGGCGATCCATGAGGCGGGGCACGCCATCTTCGCCATGGCGACCTGGGGTCCCGACTCGCTCGCCTCGGTCACCGTGAAGGAGGCGGGCCTCGAGGGCGGCCGGACGTCGCTTGACGATGCCGTTGTCGAGCAGCTGGACCTCGACTGCAAGTTGATCCGGGATCGCGTCGCGTGGAGTGTCGCCGGCATGGTCGCCGAGGAGCTCGTGTACGGGCCGACCGCGACGTCCGTCGGCTCGGGCAGCGATCTGCGCGAAGCCACCGAGCTCCTCCAGCGGCTGGTCACCCAGCTCGGCGGGTCGGGCACGGTTGGTCCCGTCGACACCAGCGTGCTTGAGCGGGGCGACAACTCGGATCGTGGCTCGGACGCCATGCGGACCATGGTGTGGGCGGACGTCCACAACGAAGCGATCGCAGCCATGACAGCGGCCCTGGAGGTCCTGGCGCCGCGCGTGGGCCAGCTCGAGGCGTTCGCCGACCTGCTCATCGCGGCGGAGGACCTCACGCTGTCCGGCGCAGACCTCGAGCAAGCACTTCGGGGACTGTCGGAGCCCAAGGCGTGAACGAGCTCGGGCGCCTGCTTGCCACGCTTCGTCGGGCCGCCGGCCTCACGCGCGACCAGGCCGCAATCCTCGGCGACTGCTCGGTCGCAAGGATCCGCGCACTCGAGAACGGCCGCGCCACCCTCGAGTATCTCGAGGGCTTGCGCCTCGCCAAGGGCTGCCTCCTGTGTCCCCAGTGCTTCCGGCGCGAGGTCGAGGCGGCGTTGGATCGTGGCTCCGTCGTTGATGGCGACTCGACGGAGAGGGAGCAGGCGGGCGGCGAGCCAGTCGCGATCTGACCTTCGAGGACGCCGGTCCGCGATCCAGCAGTCGCCAGGGTTGGCACTCCCCGCCTCGACCATGAGGGGCCGGGTGACAAGCGGCGCAGATCGCGCTAGGGGGTCAGGGCACGGGTCTGCATGTCGGCCGGTGGCCACAACGGTGAAGCAAGCCGCGAACCAGAAGTACCCGTCGGACGGGTCAGTTTGGGCCTTTGACGGTGCCCGGCGCCGCGAGCAGGCTCGAGCCGATACGCCCCCGTGTAGGAAGACCGCCGTATGTCGTCGCTGCTGCGACTTGTGCCACCACGGCGCTCGTCGATGACGCTCGTAGTTGCCCTCGTGTCACTTGCACTTGTGGCGTCGCCAGCGGCGAATCACTCGGCTACTCAGGCGAGCGCCAGCGCCGCGGTTCCTGAGGCGACCTGGACATATCCGGCCGAGCCGACAGCGCTGGCGTCGACGGATCCATTCTCAGCGACGTGGACGGAGAACCGGCCAGTTGCGTCTCGGCAAGCGCAGTGGTGGAGCGCACCGCTCGTCGACGGCACCTGTGGGACCTTCGAGGCGGAAGGATCACCGATTGTCCAGACAGTCGATCAAGCCACGTTCTTCGATCCCCTCGGTATGGCATATGACGAGGCCGGCAATCTGTATGTCGCCGACTCCGGGAACCGGAAGATACGGAAGATCACGCCAGCCGGGCTGGTCAGCACCTTCGCAGGCTCCGGCGCCAGCGGCGCCCTCGATGGCCCGGGGCCAGAGGCGTCGTTCGCCTATCCACAGGACCTGGCCTACCACGGAGGCGACCTGTACGTCGCCGACGCCTACAACAACAAGATTCGAAAGATCTCGTCGGACGGTGTAGTGAGCACGTTTGCCGGTTCCGGGACCGGCGCCTCGATCGACGGCACTGGCACCGATGCTTCATTCAACGTGCCGGTGGGCCTTGAGTTCGACGCGGTCGGAAACCTGTTCGTGTCCGACGGGAGCGGCGACAAGATCCGCAAGATCACGCCAGACGCGGTCGTGACAACGTTTGCCGGATCAGGGGTCGAAGGAGCGACTGACGCCACTGGTGCAGCTGCCTCGTTCTACGTCCCAGCCGGTCTTGCGTTCGACGGCAGCGGCAACCTCTTCGTCGGAGACAGCGCCAACAACAAGATCCGCAAGATCACGCCTGAGGCTGTCGTCACCACCTTCGTTGGATCGGGGGCGGCGGGTGCGACGGACGCCGCGGGGGTCGCAGCTTCGTTCAAGAGCCCGCAGAGCCTGACTTTTGATGGCCTCGGCAACCTGTACGTGACCGACGTCCTGAACAACAAGATCCGCAAGATCACGCCTGAGGGTGTCGTCACCACGTTTGCGGGGTCGGGTTCGGCGGGTGCGACTGACGCCTCGGGGACGGCGGCATCGCTCAGCCGCCCGATCGGCTTGGTCATGGACAACGCCGGCGACCTCTTCGTGGGGGATGGCAGTAACAACAAGATCCGCAGGATCACGGATGGAGCTGTCGTCACCACGTTCGCCGGATCTGGTGATAGCGGCTCGACCGATGACTCCAGCGCCGGGTCGGCGTCCACGAGCGATGGCAGTGTCACGGTCCAGGACAGGCACTGCTACCGTCTGGCCCTCACACTGACTGATCGAGCCGCCGGCATCGCGACCTATACGAGTCCATCCGTGGTGGTCGAGCGACCTGCGCCCACGGCGACTCTTGCGTGCACGCCTGACGACGGCCCGACGAAGCTCGCCTCCATCGGTTGCACGGCGACGTTCAGCGAGAGTCCGGGGCAAGACTCCATCTTTGACTCGCAAGACGTGGTCATCGGCGGCGACGCGACCGGATGGGCCGTGAATGGCCTCATCGGCTCAGGATCAGGCCCGTACGCGTTCGACGTTGAGGGCGGCGTCGACGGGTCGCTGAGCGTGGCGATCGCAGGTGGAGCCATCGTCGACAGCGATGGTCGCGACACTACGGCGTCCGAGACGCTTACCTGGACCATCGATCGCAAGGCACCCTCGACCTCGTCACTGTCGGTAAAACCGCGCGCCGGTTCGGCCCTGTCGGGATCCTCGATCCCGCTCGCGCTGACATGGTCCGGCAGCGACAACAGCGGGGGATCGGGGATCGCCCGCTACGAGCTCGCCCGCAGCACGAACGGCGGATCGTGGACGAGCGTCTCCACCTCGCTCACCGCGAAGTCAGCGAGCGTGACGGCAGCCTCCTCGGGCACCGTGCGCCACCGGGTCCGGGCGGTCGACAAGGCCGGCAACGGGGGTGCCTGGACGTACGGGTCCACGATCTCGCCGCGCCTGACGCAGCAGTGGAGCAGCGCGGTCAGGTACGCGACCACCTGGGCGCTGGGGCGGTCGAGCTCGTACTCGGGCGGCTCGGTCCGCTATGCGAAGACGGCCGGCCGCTCGGTCAGCTACATGTTCACCGGCCGCTCGATCGCGCTCGTGACCTCGAAGTCGGTATCGCGGGGCAAGGTCAAGATCTACGTCAACGGGGTCTACCAGACGACCGTCGACACGTACCGCAGCTCCTCGCAGTACCGCGTCGTCGCCTGGCAGAAGACCTGGTCCACGTCGGGAACCCGCACGATCAAGCTCGTCGTACGGGGCACCAGCGGCCGGCCGCGGGTCGACCTCGACGCCTTCGTGGTCGTGAAGTGAGATGAAGGGGTGTAAGGACGGCCTTGTCGTCGTACCTGTCGCGCGCCGTCTGAACCTCCGCCCGACGAGGCGCGCTGTCTGACCGTGTGCCTGAGGGCTACGATCGAGACGAGCGTCGGAACAGGGGGAGACGATGGCGGCGGGCTTCACAGGGGACCCTTACGCGGCGCTCGGGATCTCTCGGGATGCCTCGGCGGCGGCGATCAAGAAGGCCTACCGACGACTCGCCAAGCTCCACCACCCGGACGTCGACAAGTCATCCGGTGCTGTCACGGAAATGGCGCGCATCAACGGGGCGTACGAGCTGCTACGCGACCCGGAAGCTCGGCGGGCGTGGGACAGGGCTCATCTTCCAAGGACCGGCACGAGGCCGGGCGGCACAGCCGGCACGAGGCCGGGCGGCACAGCCGGCGCGAGGCCGGGCGGCACAGCCGGCGCGAGGCCGGGCGGCACAGCCGGCGCGAGGCCGGGCGGCACAGCCGGCGCGAGGCCGGGCGGCACAGCCGGCGCGAGGCCGGGCGGCACAGCCGGCGCGAGGCCCCAGCCCTCGCTGGATGAGGCGTTCGGGTATGTAATCGGATTCGGGAAGTTTCGCGGCCACACGCTCAGAGATATCGCCGCCGTCGAGCCGAGCTACCTCCGCTGGATCGTCCGGGCAATCAAGGACCGGCCGGAACTGGTCCTCCGCGCTCAGATAATCGTGCGTCACCTCGACGCACAGCAAAGTGGAGCCCGAGCCCGGGAGACGCCCCCTTCACAGCAGACAGCGCCCCCGCCACACGCGCGCCCGGCCGCGCAGACACCACCGTCACCTGACGCTGGATCCCGCCCTACGGAGGCCGCCAGTCATCCCAGCGACGGGATCGCCACTCGGATCCGAACGATGCAGTCGGCCGTGTGGGATGCCGTCACCGCCCATCGGCGATCGATCCTCGTAGGAGCGATCGTGGTCGTTGTCGCAGTGGTGCTGTGGGTGGCGCCCGTGCCTGGGGCGGATCTGACGGCGGCCGGCGTCAGTCCGGGGCCGACCGGCGTTGGCGAATCGGTCACTCCTTCGTCCAGCAGTCCTCTCGCAACGCCGTCGCCAACTACGCGACTGGTATCGCCTCAGCCATCGTCGCCGGAGAGCACACCGGTGGCCTCTCCAGCCGGTGGCCCAGCCATCGCCTACGACCTCGTCATGTCCGGCGACCTGGACCAAACGCTCCTCGGGATGGCACCTGAAACGGGCGACACTGTGTGCTTCCCGGAGGGCTACACGACCGAGGCCGCCGTCTCGATGGTCGCACTGAGCCTCCCGGGCAACGATCCGCCGTTCGCCCTGACGGTGCTTGACGATGATGGACCGGGTCCGATTGCTGCCGGGGCGATCGCCAGTCTGGGCCCCGAGAACGGCGGTCGGCAATACGTCTGGAACGCTGAGGATCCCGACATGGGTAGCGGGACTGTCAGCTGGGAGGAAGACGGACTGCGCCTCAACATCACCTTGGTAGAGCTGGATGCGGGGTCCCCCCTTGCGCTCACGGGGCGCCTTCGGTGCCGGGGCAGCTAGGGTCGCGCGAATGGCGTCCGGCTCGCGCGCGCCAGCGGTCACCTGTTACTAGCCTCCACGAGTCGATGGCGACGTTCATACGGTCCTGGCTGTGACGCTGCCGACCCGTGCTCAGTCCGGCACGCCTACCTGCGCACGACACCCTAGGCGCGGGCGCCGATCCGCTACCCTCGATGATCAGATCGCAGCGCGTCCCCCACGACGCGGCCCTGTTGGGGTGGAGTACGGATGATCTTGCGACGTCGACCTTGGGGCGTCCCGGCATGAGCGACTTCGACGACATCGCCGCGTACCTCGGATCAGGCAAGACGCTGTACACCAAGGCGCGGGGCACGAAGTTCCGCGCCCAGGCCGCTGGTGGTGTCCTCGTCGTTGAGAGCGAGAAGAGCGGCCGCAAGACCTTCACGCCGACCCAGGTCGAGGCCGCTCGAAAGGCCGTTGCGGCAAGTGCCCCGCCTCTGGACGACCGAGCCGTCCAGGTCGCCCGCTCCTGGGTAGGGGCCATCAGCGACGCGATGGCTGGAACCGCAAATCCGGCACGACGTCCAAGCTCGTCGAAGGTGAGGACCACGTCGCCATCGGCGTCGCGGACGCGGAAGCCAGCCGTGAAGCAGACATCGCGCGCTGCGGCAGCCGATGCGAAGTCGCCCGGCACGAAAGCGAAGAAGCGACCGACAACCTCCTCGAAGGCCGCTGTGCGAACCCCGGCAGCCAAGCCGACCCCGGCACGACCCCGCTCTGCTCCGCGAGCGACTCCCCGGCCGGTTCCGCCGCCTACCCCTGCGGGCCCTTCCGCAGCTGAGATCGCCGTCAGCATCGGAAGAGAGATCGCCAAGGCAATCGGGGAAGCAAAGGCGGCACCGGAGCGGACGGACGACGCGAGGATCGGCCAGATCACCGACCAGCTCGCCAGTCTTACGACCCAGATCGAGACGCTGCGAGCAGAGCGAGACGCAGCCCTCGCCCAAGCTGCCCAGGGAGAGCGTCAGCTCCAGTCGTGGCGCTCAGTCGCCACGCAGGTAGCCGGTCTCGCCACCGTCGCCCTGGCACCGATGCCGAAGCACGATACGAACCAGCTTCCACCCGAGGTCGCGGACCTCCTCGCCCAGGCCTCGAAGTCGTGGAAGTCGGCACCTAGCGGCTCCGTCAGCGCGTCACGCAGCGCCCTAGAGCGAGTGCTCCGGCTCGTGGTCGACAGCGAGGGTGGGCCTGGGCCGGATGGATCGGGTTTCGCGGATCTCGTGAACTACTTGTGGGGCCGCTCCGCGGCGAGCGGCAATCTCTCGGAGACGGACCTGCACCTCGCACGGTCGCTCTACCGGAGGTCGAGCAAGTCGAGCCATGGCGAGGACGGCTGGAAGCCGACGCCACTCGACGCCCTGCTCGCCTGGTCAGGCGCCCTCACCATCGCTCAGCGCGCATTCGGGTCGGGCAAGTGACGACCGCTCCCTCCCCGCTGACCACCATCCGCGCTCCCAAGCCACCCGTCCCTTGGGAGGCGCCCGCGAAGGCCCCGAAGAACGCGACGACCGATCGCGTGTGGATCGGCGCCGACCCTCACGGTCTCGGCTTCGAGGTCGCCGTCGCGTCCTGGGCGGGCGGGACTGCGCCGACGCAGGAGGCGCTCCGGTCACTCCACGCGGGGCGGCTCAAGTCGCGGGCGATCCCCCTCTGCGTTGCCGTCCACGACACCGCGGGACGAGCCTGGATCCTCGGGCCCGTGGCGACAGCGCCGGTACTCGGGCCTCTCCCCGCAGGCCAGGCTGCCCGACTCCTCCAGGCGGCGCTCCTTGAGCCAACGGCGACTGCCGCCCGCGCTCGGATCCTCCAGGCCCGCGACGCCCTCGAGACGGCCGAGATCCCCGGCTTCGACTCCCAAGGCCTGTTCGCGATCCGCGAGCTGACATGGGGCGTGCCCCGCCGCCCGGACTGGACGGCCGCCGGCGCCCGAAGCCGCGCCCTGATGGCGACGAACCCACGCGGCGCCGACCTCGTGCGAGGGCTCGGGTTCGACAGCCACACGATCGCCGGCAACGCCCTCCTCCTGACTGTCGGCGAGGAGCCGCCGATGGCAGTCGCGATCCTTCTCCGCGATGAGGAGTCGTTCGACTCCGAGAGCGCCCGCTTCGGGAAGTCACCGATCTACCACGGGCTCGAGATCGCACGCCGCAACAACGTGCGCTGGCTGGTGGTGGCCCGGGGACCCCAGCTCCGGCTGTACCCAACGGCCCCGAACGTGGGCGTCGGCCGGCGCGGCGCGACCCAGACGTACTTCGGCCTGGATCTCGCATTGCTCGATGACGAACACGCCGGATACCTCGAGCTTGCATTCGGCGCCCGCGCCCTGGCCCCGGGTGGGTCGGTCGACGAGATCCTCGACGCGAGTCGCGACTACGCGGTCTCGCTCGGCGAGCGGCTCCGCGACCGCGTCTACGACACAGTGGTGCCAGCCCTCTCCACCGCGATCGCTAGGGCTCTCGCAGCCGACGGACCGCTCGACGAGGGACGCCTCGTCCTCGCCCACCGACTGACGCTCCGCATTCTCTTCCGGCTCCTGTTCCAGGCGTACGCCGAGGACACGCGGCTTCTACCGCTCCACCGCAACGAGCGCTACACCCGGGCCTCATTGAAGGAGCTTGCGCGGGATCTCGCGGAGCATCCTAAGGCGCCGAATGATCCGCGGAGCACCTCGCTTTGGGACGGGCTCGCGCAGGTCTGGCGTGTCATCGACGCTGGGGACGAGGCATGGGGTGTACCGGCTTACAACGGTGGCCTCTTCGGCTCAGATCCTGAGCTCCACCCGGATGGCGCCGCCCTTGGCCACCTGGTGCTCCACAACGACGCGGTCGGTCCGGCCCTCGCGGGGCTTCTGGTCGATGTCGGAGCGGACGGCGACCGCGGCCCGGTCGACTTCCGCTCGCTCGACGTCCGCGATTTCGGGACGATCTACGAAGGGCTCCTCGAATCCGGCCTGTCGCTCGCCACCGAGGACCTCACGGTCGATGGCACGGGCGCGTGGCGCCCCGCGAGGGCAGGGGAGCAGGTCGATGCATCGGCAGGCGATCCGTACTTCCACACGAAGTCAGGCGACCGAAAGGCGACCGGTTCCTACTTCACCAAGCCCTTCGCCGTGGAGCATCTGCTCGAGCGGGCACTCGATCCGGCGCTCGACGCGCACCTCGCGAAGGTGAGAGACGTCATCGGGCGTGGCGATCAGGTTGGCGCCGCCCGGCTCTTCTTCGACTTCAGAGTCGCCGACTTGGCGATGGGCTCCGGGCACTTCATCGTCGCAACGATCGGGCACATCGAGGCGAAGTTCGGCGCGTTCCTTGAGCGCAATGCCATCCCGGGTGTCGAACGCGAGCTTCTGGAGCTCCGTGACGCCGCGCTTGCGGCCCTCCAGCGAGTTGGTGTCGAAGAACCAGAAATCGATCGCTCAGCCCTGCTGGGCCGCCAGATCGCTCGCCGATGCGTCTACGGTCTCGACATCAACGACATTGCCGTCGA